>CAZYQC010000065.1:0-17416 GCA_964649815.1 uncultured Rhodobacterales bacterium
GGAAATCACACTGTGGGACCCACCCCATCACTTTGAAATGGCGTGGCATGTCGGACGTGCATGCGCTGCGGCGACACGTGTCTCGGTTACGTTCAAAGGCACCGACGCCGGAACGCAAGTCGACCTGATCCACGACGGCTTTGAAGCGCTGGGGGAAAGCGCGACATCGACGGCCGAAAATTATCGGTCCGGGTGGGATCCGGTGTTGGCGCGGTTTGTGCAAGGCGGCGCTTGAAACCAACTGGCTCAGCGATAGGTGGCCGGGCATGACAGATCCGCTCACCAGATTTCCAGCAAACCGCACCGCCGCGTTAGAGCGGCTGCAAACCTTTCTCCCCCACGCTGGCCGAACATATGCGGCGCGGCGGAATTACGATCTGGGGCGGGATCAACATCTTCATGTGAGCCAACTTTCGCCCTACATCCGCTGTCGATTACTGACCGAGGAAGAGGTCTTAAAGACTGTTTTGGCCCGCTTTTCGCCGACCAGTGCCGAGAAATTCATCCAAGAGGTCTTTTGGCGCACCTATTGGAAGGGCTGGCTCGAAATGCGGCCAGGCGTCTGGTCCGATTATCAAATTGGCCTAAGCCAGGCGCTCAATGACTTGCAGACCCAAGGTGGCTTGCGCCAGCGCTGGCAAGATGCATGCGCAGGACAGACCGACATCGCGGCATTTGATGCCTGGGCGCAAGAACTGGTTGAGACAGGGTACATGCACAACCACGCCCGCATGTGGTTCGCCTCGATTTGGATTTTCACACTTGGTCTGCCCTGGCAGTTGGGCGCTGACTATTTCCTGCGGCACCTGTTGGATGGTGATCCTGCCTCTAACACGCTCGGCTGGCGGTGGGTCGCAGGTATTCAGACGCGCGGTAAGACCTATCTTGCCCGCGCCTCCAATATCGAAAAATACACCGAAGGACGCTTTGCCTCACCCCGAGGGTTGGCCGATATTGCGCCCCCGCTTGAGGCCGCGTCGCCACCGGACCGCCAACCGATTGCAGCACCTGATGCGCCACCGCAAACGGGGCGCATTGGCCTCATTCTGCACGATGATGACCTGTCACCGGCCTTTGCGCTTGATCAGATGCCCTCAGTTGCGGGGACGTTTGTTTTGACCACGCGCGATCAGCTCTCCCCGCTCTCGCCAGCGGCGCATGTCACAGCATTTTCGCAAGCCGCCGCACAGGATTGCACCGCACGATACGCAGATCGCCTTGGCACAATTGCGCGTGGCCAAACCGTCGAAGAGATCCTGGACTGGGCGCAAGGGTTCGATCACATCGCAACACCTTATGCGCCGACAGGACCGAACGCCGACATCTTGGCCAGGGTGGCGCAGGATCGGTCAGTCACGCGCCTTCAGCGGGACTATGACGCAGCCGCTTGGCCCTATGCGAACGCAGGGTTTTTCAAGTTCAAAGCCAAAATCCCGACCCTGATCGGACAGATGCAAGGGCTCAGCGCCGCTTAGCGCGGCGCCAAACCAAAGCAGCGCCGCTTAGGCGGAATTTGGCATGCGCTGTTCAACGACTTCGGCGTACCACGAACAGCCAGCCGGGATGACGTCATCGTCAAAGTTATACTTTGGATGATGCACCATCGCCGTGTCTCCGTTGCCCACAAGAATATAGGCGCCCGGGCGCTCTTCGAGCATAAAGGCAAAATCCTCGCCCCCCATGACCAGCGGCGCTTCTTCGCAATCGCCAGCGACGCTGCGCGCAACGTCGCTGGCAAATTCCGTCTGCGCATCATGGTTTACCATGACGGGGTAATTCCGAAAGTAGTCCACCCGAGCAACGCCGCCGAACGTGGTCGCGATCCCTTCGCAAATTTCGGTGACGCGCTTTTCCGCCAAGTCGCGCATCTCATTCGACATTGTGCGAACGGTCCCGGTCAACTTGACGGTCTGCGGAATGACGTTGAACGGCATGGTCGGCGTTTGGAATCCGGTGATAGAGACCACGATCCGATCGATTGGGTCTGCATTGCGGCTGACGATGGATTGCAACGCCGTCACCGCATGCGATGCCATAAGCGTCGTGTCGACAGTCTCTTGCGGTTTCGCGGCGTGCCCTCCCAGACCTTCGAACTCGATGGTCAAAAGATCGGTTGCCGCAAAGAAAGGCCCGGTGCGAATGGCAAAGGTTCCGACAGGCCGCCCTGGCCAATTGTGCATGCCATAGACCTCTTGAATGCCCCAGCGGTCCATCATGCCGTCTTCGCACATTTCGCGGCCACCGCCGCCGCCTTCTTCTGCGGGTTGGAAGATGACGACCGCAGTGCCATCAAAGTTGCGCGTTTCCGCAAGGTACTGAGCCGCGCCCAACAGCATCGCTGTGTGGCCGTCGTGGCCACAGGCGTGCATGGCGCCAGGTGTTTTGGACGCATATGCAAGCCCGGTGTCTTCGTGGATCGGCAAAGCGTCCATATCCGCCCGCAGACCAACCACTTTGCCCGAGGCTGTGCTCTTTCCCTTGATAACGCCCACTACGCCGGTGCGGCCGATGCCCTCGACAACCTCGTCACAGCCAAAGGCGCGCAGCTTTTCCGCGACCAAAGCCGCCGTCCGGTGCGTTTCGAACAGAATTTCTGGATGCGCGTGAATGTCCCGGCGCCATTCGGTGATGTCAGCGTGCAGTTCGGCAAAGCGGTTTTTGATCGGCATGAGTAACTCCCCTGTTTGGGACAACTTAGCCTCGGATGTAACGGCTTGGGAATGCACGTCCGCCCGTGCATCTCTGCACAGGCGAATGCTTGATCAATTGGCTGGCAAACCTAGCCGGATGTCGCGACCGCGCGTTGCCCGACACTCTGCCGATCACTGCCGGTCGTTTTGACATCGGCAAGCGCTGTTTCCATCGCTTGAGCCACCGGCGTTTGCGGCATCTCTCCGATGATCGAGGTTAGCGCCTCGCTCTCAAGATGATGCGGGGTGTCCCAGAGGTAACGCATTTCGACCAAGTGCCGTGCCATTTTCCAAAACGGCTGTAGCACCAGCACCGGAACCCAGTTCATCTGTTTCGTTTTCACCGTCCGGCCCGTCGCCGCCTCGATCGCGCGGACCAACTCTTTGCCCGTCAGCGTGTATCCGGGGAAAGAAACATCTGTGAAACGGTCCAGCCCGGCGCGTTTTTCAGCCAATTGCACAGCCGCCTGAGCCAAATCGGGCAGAAAGGCCCACGCATGCGGCGTGTCGAGCGCTCCGGGATAGGTGAACACCCCGCGTTTGAGCTTTGCCGTCAGGATTTCGTCAAACCAATTGCCCGAAGCCTGCGTGTCGATAAAGTCACCCGCGCGAAGAATGATGGTGCGCACACCCCGCTGGCGATAGCTGGCTTCCATGTCTTGACGGATGCGGCCCAGGGGATTTTTCGCTCGGTGCGGCGTGTTTGGCCCCCAGGGCGCGGGCGTATCAGCGCCGAATACATAGACGTTGCCCGGAATGATGACGGTGCAATCGTTGCGCAAAGCGGCGTCCTGCACCTCGCGGTGCAACCGCGGGACCTGTTTGGCCCAGTCAGGATATGCCGGGTTCCAAGCGTTGACGATCACGTCGACACCTTTCGCCGCCTGTGAGAGCGTATCGGTCTTGCGGTCAAAATGTGTGACGTCCCAGCCTTTGGCCTGGAACGCCAATGACGCGTGGCGTCCGAAACGACCCGACCCGCCCAAAATCAAAACTCTTTCAGTCATGTTTGCCTCCAATCTGATAGAGCAAACCTAGGATGAATGCCTCACACCAAAAATTGACCAATTTCGCAGATCATGTATTCATTATTGAATGGATGTACTCGATAAATCACCCGATTGGGTTCTGGTTCAAAGCTTTTTGGCTGTCGCTGAGACCGGATCGCTCTCTGCGGCTGCGGCGCAGCTGGGGCAATCGCAGCCGACCCTGGGGCGTCACATCAAGGCATTGGAAACCAGCTTTAATGTCGCGCTGTTTCGGCGCCATGCACGTGGCTTGACCCTGACAGAAACGGGTGAGGCGCTCTTGCCGATGGCCGAAACCATGCGCGACGCGATGCAGCGGCTGTCGCTCACCGCCCAAGGTCGTGCGCCCACAGCCAATGCCATCGTTCGAATTACAGCGAGCGTCTACATCTCGCATTTCGTTCTGCCGCCGCTTTTGGCGCGGCTGCGCGCAGAGGCCCCGCACATTCACATCATTCTTGTCGCCTCGGACGAGACCGAGAACCTGTTGTTCCGCGAGGCCGATATTGCAATTCGAATGTACAGGCCCGAGCAACTGGATGTCGTCACCTCGCATGTGACCGACATCCAAACGGGCGTTTTTGCTGCAAAGACGTATATCAATCGGCGCGGCATGCCGACATCGCAAGAAGACCTCTTGCGTCATGACTTGATCGGATATGACACGAACGATTTGATCCTGCGCAACGTTCGCGCACAGGGCTGGTCCTTTTCGGCCGATGATTTTGCCGTGCGGTGCGACAACCAATCCGCCTATTGGCATTTGGTGCGTTCGGGATGCGGCATCGGCTTTGGCCAGCGTTCCGTCGGGCAAAGCGACCCTGCCCTGCAAGAGCTGGAACTTGGCATCGACATGCCCAGCCTGCCTGTCTGGCTTACCGCGCACGAGGCGCTGCGCCAATCGCCAAACTTGCGACAGGTCTGGGATATCCTGCGATCAGACCTAGCCCAAATCCACTAAGGCAATCAGGCAACCGGCATGCGCCGCTCGACAACTTCGGCAAACCAACTCGCGCCGGCTGGGATGGCCTCGTCGTCAAACTGATACTCTGGATGGTGCACCATCTGCCCCTCGCCATTGCCCAGCATGATGTAGGCGCCGGGACGCTCGTTCAGCATGTAGGAGAAATCCTCAGCCGCCATGATCGGCGCACAGTTTTCCACCACATCCGCTGAGACCGCCTTGGCCGCATCAATCGCATAGCCGGTGTGCTGATCGGTATTTACCGTTGGCGGATAGCCCCGCTCGTAATTCACCGTTGCGACACAGCCTTGCGCGATTGCGGTGGCCTCGGCAACCTGCGTGACCCGCGCCTCGACCGCCGCGCGGACCTCTTCGTCAAGCGCACGCACGGTGCCGGTCATGCGCGTCACATGCGGAATGACGTTATGCGTATCGACATCGGAATGCACGGCGCAGACCGAAACGACCGCCGATTGCAGCGGATCGACAGTGCGCGACACAATGGATTGAAGCCCAAGCAAAACATGCGCGGCTGCCACGTTTGGGTCGATGGCTTGGTGCGGTGCGGCTGCGTGCCCGCCCTGGCCTGTTATGTCGATGGTGAACATATCCGCCGCCGCCAACAGCGGACCAGGCCGGATAGAAAACGACCCCGTGGGCCGCCCAGGTTCATTGTGCAGGCCATAGACCTCTTGGATATTCCAGTGGTCCATCAGACCATCGGCAACCATCTCGCGCCCGCCGCCTTCGCCCTCTTCAGCAGGTTGAAAGATCAGAACGACCTTGCCGTCGAAATTACGGGTCTCGGCCAAATACTGCGCCGCACCAAGCAGGATCGCCGTATGCCCATCATGGCCGCAGGCGTGCATTTTCCCAGGCACGGTCGACGCATAGTCAAGGTCCGTCGCCTCGTGGATTGGCAAAGCGTCCATATCCGCGCGCAGCCCTAAGACGCGGCCGGCTGTATCGCTGCGTCCCTCGATCACCGCAACGACCCCAGTGCGCCCGATGCCTTCGGTGATGTCGGTGATGCCAAATTCCTTGAGGCGGTCGACGACGAATTTCGCAGTGTTGTGTACGTCGAACCCCAGTTCAGGATGCGCGTGCAGATGGCGCCGCCACTTTGTGATCTCGCCATGCATCTCCGCCAGACGGTTTTTGATTGGCATCTGTGACACCCTCCCCTTTGTTTCGTTTGGCAGCAACAGCGGATACCGAACAGGCATCCGCCACCGCGCGCCCCGCATTCCTAAACCGACGGCCCCAGCACCATTGGCGTGCCATCGACAAATCGCTTCAAGCGAAAGCGTGACAAATCGTGGCCCGCCGGGCGCCCCAACGCAAGGTCTGCGAGGACGCGCCCCATGCCAGGGCCAATGCCAAAGCCGTGACCGCTCATCCCTGTTCCCAGAACCAGGCCCGGCAGGTCTGTCACATGATCAACCACCGGCACCACATCCGGCATCGTGTCGATCATGCCCGCCCATGCGTTTTTCAAACGAACTGGCCCCAAATCTGGAAAAAGCTGTGCAAAATCCCGCGTCAGTTGCCTAAGCTTTGCCCGGTTGGGCGACGGGTTCAAAACGCGCTGTCGCTCAAACGGGCTTTCCGCATCGAGCAACCACCGGCGCGGTGTGCCCCAGGCGTCAGGGAAGCCGCGCGGCGCAAAGGGAAAAAACCGTGTCCCGAATGGATCGGCCTTGAGCTGTGTCAGGAATTTAGGCACCGCGCGAAAGGCATCCGGCCCCACGAACAGCTCGTGAAACCCACCTGCGGCAAGGGAATAGCCCCCATCAGCGCGATGCCGGAAAGCGATACGCTTGTCCGCGCCGCCGCCTTTATAGACCGCGGGCAAGGCTTCGGTTGCGGCAACGGTCGCGCGCACGGACAATTGCGGAATTTTCACCCCATGTGCGCGCAAAAAGAGAGAGGACCAAGCCCCCGCAGCAAGGACAACCCGATCTGACTTAACAAGCCCATTCTCGGTCACCACCCCAGCGACCCGGCCCGCAACGATATCCAAGCCGCGCGCCGCACAGTTTTCACGGATCGCCACCCCTTCGCGCTGCGCAATCTCGCCTAGCGCTGGAACCGCTTTCCACGGCTCGGCTTTGAGATCACTTGGGGTATAAAGCGCTCCGGCATAGGTCCGCGACATGCCCGGGATCAAATCGGTTACCTCAGAGGCGCTTAGAATCCGACTGTCGACACCGCTGCCGCTCACAGAGGTTAGCCAGTCTTCGTATCCGGCCAGATCCTCTTGGGTCTCGGCCAGATAGGTCACGCCCGTTTGCTGCAAGCCAAAGTCGACATTCGTTTCGCGGTCAAAGGCCTGCCAATGGGTGTTGGCTTCCATCATGATGGGCAATTCGTCGGGATCGCGGCCTTGTTGTCGGATCCACCCCCAATTTCGCCCCGATTGCTCGCCCGCCAAACGACCTTTCTCGATCAAGACAACCTTTTGGCCCGCGCGCGCCAGAAACAAAGCTGTGGACACGCCGATGACACCGCCGCCGATAACAACGACATCAGCCGCGCCCGGCAGCGTATCGGTGAAACGCACAGCGCTTTGAGAGGTGATCGGAATGCCCGGCACGTCGGCGGGCGCCATTTCATAAGACATTCTTGGAATGAGCCAGAAGGCGCGCAAAAAACCAAGCCCTCACCGCCCCTGACCTTATACTTTCGTCATAGGCGCATGATGCCCGCGCTGGATTTGATCACAGATCAATCGCAGCACGCAGCTAGGTCATGAGGCGATCGACAAGCCCCTGCATAAAGCGGTGGCCAGCCTCGAACTGAGCGACCGAGATATATTCGTTCGGCTGATGCGCCTGCGCAATATCCCCCGGACCGCAGACAACGGCGGAATATCCCGCCGCTTGGAATTGCCCGGCTTCGGTGCCGTAACTGACCACGTGAACGCCATTGTCTCCGGTCAGCGCCCGGGCGAGCTCTTCCGCTGGGCCTGCGTCTTCTGGCGTCAGCGGCGGGACGTCATACATGATGTCCATGCGGATCTCGGCCTCTTCGCGAACGGCCTTCATTGCCGCCTCGACCTCTGCCACCTTATCAAGCCACATGGCTTTCAAAGCGGCCGGATCGTCGCCTGGAACCGCGCGATACCCCATTACGAAAGAGCAATCCTTGGCAGTGATGTTGTTCGCCGTTCCCCCCTGGATTTTGCCAACATGCCAGGTGGTGTAAGGCGGATCGAACATCGCCCCCAGTTCCGAGGGTGTGGCAGCAGCGGATTGTTCGTTTCGCTGGTTTGACCAGTCGATAAGGCGCGCCGCCTCGTGGATTGCGCTGACGCCTTGATACGCAATCGACGAATGCACCTCGAACCCGACCAAATGCGTTGCAAAGCCCAGGCCACCTTTGTGCCCCGTCACCGCCTGCATCGTCGATGGCTCGCCCACAATAACGGCCCGGCCCTTGGGAAGTACATCTTGCATCGCTTCGATCATCGGCGGCGCGCCGGTGCAGCCGACCTCTTCGTCAAAGCTCAGTGCGACTTGCAAAGGCTTGCGCACGCCTTTCTGGTGCGCCTCGACCAGCGCCCAAAGGGCAAGCGCGTCAAACCCTTTCATATCCGTTGTGCCTCGGCCAAAGTATTTGCCGTCTTTGCGCACCAATTCAAACGGATCGGTATCCCAAGCCTGCCCCGTCACGGGCACCACATCCGTATGACCAGAGAGCACGACCGCGCCTTCTTCGAAGGGCCCAACCTGAGCGAACACGGCCGCTTTGTGAGGTTGGTCCGGGTCGACCCAGCGATGTGACGTGATGCCGTGGCTGTCGAGGTAGCTTTGAACCCAATCAACCAAAGGCAAGTTCGTCTCAGTGCTCACTGTTGGAAAGCTGATCAGCTTTGCCATTATGTCTTCGGGCGACAAAGAACGTGTCACAGCGGTGTCCCTCCTGAGGATTTTGGGCTTTTGGTTCGACATGGGGTGGCCCGCCACAAAGTCGAGCGGGCCAGAGCGCTCTGATCAGTATCCGCTGTCTGTCGTCAAAACAAAGTGACCCGGTTCAACCTCGTTGTAATTGGAGGGCTCGGGCGCGTAATCAACGGGGTGGATCGGCGACGGAATAGGCTTGAAGTTGAGGTCTTTTTCTTCTTTCCGTTGCCGCGGGTCCGCGATCGGAACCGCTTTCATCAAAGCTTGCGTATAGGGGTGCTGTGGGTTTTCGAACACGCGTTTGCGCGGTCCCATTTCCACGATACGCCCCAAATACATAACGCCAACGTGGTGGCTGACACGCTCGACCACGGCCATGTCGTGCGAGATGAACAAAAAGCTCAGGTCCATCTCGGCCTGCAATTCCATCATGAGGTTAAGCACTTGGGCCTGAACGGATACGTCCAAGGCCGAAACCGCCTCGTCCGCGATGATCAGCTTTGGGTTCAACGCCAAAGCGCGCGCAATCGCGACGCGCTGGCGCTGGCCGCCGGACAATTCGTGCGGATAGCGCCGCATAAAGCTGCGCGGCAGCTCTACCCGGTCAAACAGCATCGACACACGTTCGGTGACGGCTTGGCCTTTCAATGTTCCAAAGTTGTGGATCGGCTCGGCCACTTGGTCCGCCAACTGCATCTGCGGGTTCAACGAAGCAAAGGGGTCTTGGAAAATCATCTGCATGTCGCGCCGCGCTTCGCGCAGATCGCGGGCATTCAGGGCCAGAATGTCGGTGTTGCCCAGGCGGATCTCACCTGATTGCGGCTCGACCAGACGCAAGATGGAGCGACCAGCAGAGGATTTACCGCAGCCGGATTCACCCACCAAGCTGAGCGTTTGTCCTTTGTTGATGGTAAAAGACACGTCTTCGACCGCGTGGACATTTGCGACGGTGCGCCGGAAAAACCCACCTTTTACAGGAAAGCGCGTCGTCAGGTTTTTGACACTCAAAAGGACTTCGTTGGTGCCCTCGATCGGCGCAACAGATGTCTGCTCGCGCCCCATCAGCTTCATTGGTTCGGGGAAATCCTTGCCCGACATCTCGCCAAGTTTCGGCACCGCCGCCAAAAGCGCTTGGGTATAGGGATGCTCTGGATTTTCGAAGATCTGAGCAACCGGGCCCTCTTCGACCTTGTTGCCACGGAACATGACAACGACCCGATCCGCCATCTGAGCAACAACAGCCATATCATGCGTGATGAACATAACCGCTGTGCCGGTCTCGCGCTTCAAGCGATCCATCAAGGCCAGGATTTCAGCCTGGATTGTCACGTCCAGGGCGGTGGTCGGCTCGTCCGCAATCAACAGACGCGGCTCGCAGGCCAAGGCCATCGCGATCACGACCCGCTGCCGCATCCCGCCTGACAATTCGTGCGGGAATTGGTGCAATCGGCGTTCAGGCTCGGGGATGCGCACTTGTTTCAAAAGCTCCAGCGCGCGGTCTTCGGCCTCGGCCTTGGTCAGGCCCTTGTGCAAACGCAGGCCCTCGGTCAATTGACGTCCGACGGTGAAAACCGGGTTCAAAGCCGTCATCGGCTCTTGGAAAATCATCCCGATTTCATTGCCGCGAATGGTGCGCATCAGCTCCTGATCCGCATCCGCCAAATCCATGCGATCCGCGTCTTTGCGGTCAAACAACAGCCGACCGCTCGCAATATCGCCGCCGCCGAATTCGACCAAACGCATCAACGAAAGCGACGACACAGATTTGCCAGAGCCAGATTCGCCAACAACACAGACCGTCTCACCAGGGTTGATATGGAATGAAACGTCTTCAACGCCGACGACCGGCCCGTCTTTGGTCTGAAATTCAACTCTCAGAGCATCGATTTGCGCAATCGGCGTCACCGCGGCGTTGTCGAGCATGTGTTGTCCCCTTGTTCTTTCCCCTGACGCTACGCGCGGCGCGGTGGGACTGTCAAACCTATGTCAGCCGCAATCCCCCGCTAATTGACCGCGCGGCGTGCGGGATGCCTATCGGACAAGCGTCGCTTTGACCGTCAGGCCAGTTTTTGCATGCGGACCGGCGTTTGATCTTACGCGCCTGCACTGCGCTTGTTTCCTGAGCATTCCGCAAGGTCGCCAAATGCAAGTGCCGACAAGGCTTGCAATTTTCCCAAGTTATGTTTCGATGAAGACATGGGTTCGTGGGGATGTTTTTGTGCGTGAGATCCAATTTGATCTTTGCACCGCTTCCTCCCGGAATCACAAAATTGAGGCACTCACCCTGCCTCGCATGGCACCTAGTGTCCAACATGGAGTATGATATGAAACTCAAAACCCTGCTTATGGGAGCTCTTGCGACCACAGCGCTGACGTCCGTGGCTTATGCCGCTGGCCACGAAGGCGAACGTGGCCGTGACGGCAATGTCAGCATCATCTATTGGCAAGCGCCATCCATCCTGAACCCGTTCCTGTCGGGCGGCACAAAGGATGGTGACGCCTCAGCGCTCGTGGTCGAGCCTCTGGCGCGCTACAATGAAAAAGGCGACCTTGTGCCTTGGTTGGTGGAAGAGATCCCAACCACAGACAACGGCGGCGTTTCTGCAGATCTGACACAGATCACGTGGAAAATCACACCAGGCCTCAAGTGGTCTGACGGCAGCGATTTCACATCCGCGGATGCGAAATTCAGCTATGAATATTGCACGCACCCCGAAGGCGGCTGTGCGCAGCTCACAAACTTCGAAGGCGTCAAGTCCGTGGAAACACCGGACGCCCTTACCGTTGTTGTGAACTTTGAAGGCCCAACGCCGAACCCTTATGGCCCGTTCGTTGGTCAGCAAAGCCCGATCATTCAAAAAGCGCAGTTCGAAAACTGCATGGGTGCAAAAGCACCAGAATGTACGGTCGAGAACTTTGGCCCCATCGGCACCGGCCCCTTTGTCGTGACCGAATTCCGCCCCAACGACGTGATCACGTATGAAGCGAACCCGAACTATCGCTTCGAAGGCAAGCCAGCCTTCGCATCCGTAACCTTTAAAGGTGGCGGATCTGCCGAAGATTCCGGCCGCGCGGTTATGGAAACAGGTGAATTCGACTACGGCTGGAACCTCCAGTTGGCACCGGACGTCATCGCCAAGATGGCCGAAGGCGGCAAAGGCGCCCCAATCGCAGGCTTTGGCCCGCTGGTTGAGCGCATCATGCTGAACCAGACGAACCCATCGCCTGACCTTCCCGAAGGCCAGCGCTCGACTGCTGCAAACCCGCACCCATTCCTGCAGGACCCAGCGGTTTACAAAGCCATGTCGATGGCGCTTGACCGTCCATTGCTGGTCGAAGTCGGCTATGGCAACGCAGGCAACGTGACCTGTAACTGGGTTCCAGCGCCTGACGTGTTCAACTCGACAACCTTCACATGCGACCAGCAGGACATCGCTGGCGCGAATGCCATGCTTGACGCAGCAGGCATCGTTGACACCGACGGTGACGGCGTACGTGAAAAGGACGGCGTGCCACTCTCCATCCTGTACCAGACGTCCACAAACGCGGTTCGTCAGGACTTCCAGGCTCTGATCAAAGCATGGTGGGAAGAAATCGGCATCGAAACGGAACTGCGTAACATCAACGCATCCGTGTTCTTTGGCGGTGACCCAGGTTCGCCTGACACCTTCCAAAAGTTCTATGCTGACGTGCAGATGTACGCCAACACGTTCAACGGCACAGACCCGCAGGCCTATCTGGCCAACGGCCTTTGCGAGAACGCGCCAAGCCCAGACACACAATGGCAGGGCTCCAACATCTCGCGCTTCTGTATGCCTGAGTTCGACGAACTGCATGCCAAGCTGACAACAACAGCGGGTATCGCGGATCGTGCGGAAATCGGCAAACAGCTGAACGACATGATGGTCGAAAACGGCGGCATGATCCCGCTGGTTCAGCGTGGCCGCGTCTCCGCGCATGCGACAACACTCGGCGGCGTTGTCCTGAACGTGTGGGATACAGAGATGTGGAACATCGCCGATTGGTACCGCATCGACTAAACTGATCTAAGGCCGGGCGCAGTTCACAGCGCCCGGCCTTTTTCATTGTGGTGCAGCCTGCCGCACCATTCGCCCAGAAAAACAATAAGACTGACGCATAAAGGCGCCACGTATGCTCACGTACACAATTCGTCGTTTGGTTTTATCCGTTCCGACGCTTCTGTTTATCGCGCTGGCAATCTTTCTCCTGCTTGAACTCGCCCCCGGCGATCCAATGGCCAACCAGCCGCTGACGATCCCGCCGGAAGTGCGCGAAAAGATGCGCGAAGCACTGGGGCTCGGACAGCCCTGGTACATCCGTTACTACAAATGGCTCATTCAGTTCTTCTGGGTCGAGCCTCAGGTTCTCGTCGATTACTGGTTCGGCACCTCGTTTGCCGAAGGCAAACAGCGCATCCTCAGCTGGCAGACCCGCTCTCCGGTTATGGACATCGTCTACCAGCGCATCCCGCAAACATTGTGGGTTGTGGGCGTGGCCTATGTCGTCGCGATCCTGATCGCTTTGCCGATCGGTATCTATTCCGCCTACCGTCAGTATTCCGCCTTTGACAACGCCGGCACATTCATTTCGATGATCGGCTTTTCGATCCCCCCCTTCTTCACCGGCCCGCTGTTGATTGTGATTTTCGCCGTCCAGCTGCAATGGCTGCCCTCGGTCTACAATACCGTGCACGAAGTGAGCGATTGGGACAGTTTCGTCATCCAGCTGAAACAAATGGCCCTGCCCGTTATGGTGCTTGCCCTCCAGATCACAGCCCAGCTCAACCGCTTCATGCGCGCCTCCACGCTCGATAACCTCAACCAGGACTACGTGCGAACCGCCCGCGCCAAAGGCCTCAAGGAACGCACCGTGGTGCTCAGCCACGTCGTGCGCAACTCCATGATCCCCGTTGTGACCGTGATCGCGCTGAACGTGCCGAACATCTTCGGCGGCGCCATCATCACGGAGGTGATCTTCAAGGTGAACGGAATTGGCCAATTGCTGATCACCTGGCTGTTCGCCAATGATCTGCCGGGCGTCCTGACGCTCACCTTCATCTTCGCGGTGCTGATCGTCATCTTCAACATCATTGCAGATGTCCTTTACGGCATCCTAGACCCGAGGATCCGCTATGACTGAGGCCAGTGACAACACCTACGGCGCCCTCCAGGACAAAGAGCCCCTCAAACCGCCGCGCTCACAATGGGCCGAGGTTTGGACCCAGTTCCGCAAACACAAAGGCGCAGTCTTTGGCGGCGGATTCCTGCTCTTCATCACGCTGGCCGTGATCGTCGGGCCCTATGTCTGGACGGTTGACCCGCAAAAGCTCGACATCCGCGCCAAAGACATGCGCCCGATCTATGTCTCTCTCTGGGACGGCGACGCCAAAGTCGGCTGGCACCGCCCCTTCGGCACAGACCAGCTCGGCCGCGATATCCTCGCCAACTTGCTTGCTGGCGGGCGTGTCTCGATGGCGGTAGGCTGGCTCGCCATGATCCTGACAATGTTCATCGGCACCTTCATCGGCATGACGGCAGGCTACTTCCGCCGCCTCGACGGCCCCTTGATGCGCCTCACAGACCTGGTTCTGTCGTTGCCGATCCTGCCCATCACACTCGTGGCGGTGACCCTCTTCCGACAACCTCTGGTCTCCAACTTCGGACCCGAGGGGGGCATGTTCATCCTGATCGTCGGGATTATCGGCGTCACCTCATGGATGCAAACCGCCCGCATCGTGCGGGGCGAGGTGCTGGCCCTCAAAGAACGCGAATTCGTCCTCGCCGCCCGCTCCATCGGCACACGCTCTGGCGCCATCATTCGCTCTCATCTTTTGCCCAATGTCATCTCGCCCATCATGGTCTCTGCCACGTTGGGCCTGGCCGCCGCCATCATCACCGAAAGCGCGCTGTCCTTCCTGGGCGTTGGCTTCCCGTCTGACTTCCCCACCTGGGGCAAGCTGCTCGCCGACGCTGTGTCCAGGATGGAGCAATTCCCAGAACGCGTGATGCTCCCCGGTATCGCCATTTCGCTGACCGTCTTGTCGGTGAATTACCTCGGCGATGGCCTGCGCGACGCGCTCGACCCGCGCATCCGAGGGCGCTAAAACCGCCCTCCCCCGCCCAAAAGAGGCACATGCTTCTTTTGGCGGGAAATATCCCGGGGTCTGGGGCAGCGCCCCAGTCCCGCCCCTTGCCTCTCGGACAAACGCCCGGAGCCTCCAGGCCAGCCTGGCGCTTTCAAAGCCTACCGCTCCACTGATCTCCGCAATGACCGGATCATCAAAAAGACGCCGATCACCACAACCGGCGTCGCCCCAGCCAACAGCCAGCCGCGCTTGATCTCCAACGCATCGGCCAGCGGATAGAGCATATATCCCGCCAAAGAGACCGCGTAATAGCTGATCGCCACCACAGACAAACCCTCAACGGTTCTTTGCAGCCGCAGCTGCAAATCGGACCGCCGGTCCATACTCTCCAGCAAAGCCTGGTTCTGCGCACTGCGCTCCACATCCACCCGCGTGCGCAGCAAATCCGCCGCCCGCACACCTCTGCCCGACATCGCCTCGATCCTGCCCTGCGCACTTGTCACTGTACGCATCGCAGGCTCATAGCGGCGCATCATGAATTCGGCAAAGCTCTGCCGCGACTGCCACCTCTCTTCCCGCAGCGCCTCGATCCGCTCGTCCACAATCGCGCGATAGGCCCCCGTCGCTCCGAACCGAAAGGATGATTGCGCCGCAAGTGTCTCAAGCTCTGCCGTAATCGCCAAAAGCTGCTCCAGCGTCGCCTCCGCCGGCGCAGACCCATCCGACATCGCCCCAATAAGCTCCGTCAGCCGCGTATCCAGCGCGTTTAGCTCAGGCCCCAAATGCCGCGCACGCGCAAAGCCCAACATCGACATCGCCTTATAGGTTTCGATCTCGCACAGACGCTGCACGATCCGGCCAATCCGCCGTTCTCCGATATGCGCCCCACAAAAGACCGCAAAGCGCAAATGCCCATTGGTATCGATCCGAAAATCACCCGCGATCACCGCCCCATCATCCAGCACAGCACTGACCGCGAGGCTCTCGGGCACGAACCACTCGTTCAGTCGCGCGTCAATCGTCTCATCCGCTGGCCGCTTATCAATATGCAACAGGATCGACGTGATCCGCTCGCCCGGCGCCTCGGCCAGCCATTCAACCGGAAACGGCTCAAAGGCCGACGGATCAAAAACCCGGTCACTCAGCCCGTCCGAAAAGACGGTATAGGTCACGAATTCCGTATGCTGTTCCCACTTCAACCAATGCCGCCCGATTTTACCATAGTAATGCGTCGCACCAGGCTGCGGATGCGCCACCCCATAGCGGTCCAGCAAAGCGGTCAAATGCGCCAGATCCAACGACCGGTCACGGTTCGCCGCCATCGTGTTCTTCTTGATCGCAAGATACGCCGCCGTGCAGGGCGCGCTCATCGATGGAAATGGCCGCGCATGAAGCTCATTGGCCAGTTTATACCGCAACGGGTGATCTTGAATGGCGGGCATGGGCAAATCCTTCTCAGCGCCCTTATACAGCCCCCGAAACTGAGATTTCAAGTTTTTGTTTTATTTCAATGTGTTAGCGGCGTACATTTGTATACCAAGCCCGCATCAGTCTGAATTCATTCGCACAATTGTACCCTGCGCAATGGCACACAGCTTCTCGACGCCCTCCTTTACCGCAAAAACCTTGCATTGCGACACGGCCTGGGTCTTGCCACGTGACAAAACCTCCGCACGCGCGATCAGGCGTTCGCCCAAAGCAGGCCGGACATAGTTGATCTTCATTTCCATCGTCAGAACCGGCCCCAGCACAGTTCCCGCCGCATAAGTCAACGCATTGTCCGCCAGATAGCTCAACACGCCCCCATGCGCGAACCCGTATTGCTGCTTCAACGCCTCGCGCAATGGCAATTCCAGCGTCGCCGTGCCTGCACCCATTTCACTCACCTCTGTCCCCAAAAGCACCGAAAACGGCTGCGACGCCATCACCTGCCGCCCAAATTCCAACTGATCCATCCCAGATCCCCCCCTCTCGCTCGGTCCCACCCTGCGAAGCGCCACCACCGGCGTCAAAGCAAACGCAACGTCGCCGACGGGGCAAAACGCTGCGCTTTCTTTTGGCTAAAAATATCCAATACCACCGCGCCCCCAAAAAGCGCCGCACGCATGGCACAGATCATCCCAAACCAAGGGGTCCAACAAAAAACGGGGCGGCCGAAGGCCGCCCCGCCCGTCGGATCGGCCCAAGCCGATCCGAAATCAGTCAATCATCGGCAACAGCTTGTCGATGGATGCTTTCGCATCACCATAGAACATGCGCGTGTTCTCTTTGAAAAAGAGCGGGTTTTCGATCCCGGAGTAGCCGGTGCCTTGACCGCGTTTGGACACAAAGACCTGCTTGGCCTTCCAACATTCCAAAACCGGCATCCCCGCGATGGGCGAGTTCGGATCGTCCTGCGCCGCTGGGTTCACAATGTCGTTCGACCCAATCACGATCGCAACATCCGTGTCTGGAAAGTCGTCGTTGATCTCGTCCATTTCCAAAACGATGTCGTAAGGCACCTTCGCCTCGGCCAAAAGCACGTTCATATGGCCTGGCAAACGTCCCGCAACCGGGTGGATCGCAAAGCGCACCTCCTTGCCCTTGGCCCGCAGCTTGCGTGTCAACTCGGCCACCCCTTGCTGCGCTTGCGCCACAGCCATGCCATAGCCGGGGCTGATGATGACACTGTTGGGTAGTAATTATTCGCTAGTAGGGCTAGATAGTTTAGCTTATGTTTGAGG
>CAZYQC010000066.1:0-17380 GCA_964649815.1 uncultured Rhodobacterales bacterium
CCAAAGATGATCATCGCAGGCTGCTCTGCCATTCCGCGCCACATCGACTTTGTCAAATTCCGTGAAATCGCCGATAGCGTTGGTGCGTGGCTTTTGGCCGATGTCGCGCATTTCGCGGGCCTCATCGCGGCGGGCGTGTATCCCAACCCGTTCCCGCATGTTCACGTCGCGACGACAACAACGCACAAAACCCTGCGCGGCCCGCGCGGCGGCATGATCCTGACTGACGACGAGGCGCTGGCGAAAAAGTTCAATTCCGCCATCTTCCCAGGCATCCAAGGCGGGCCGTTGATGCATGTGATCGCCGCCAAAGCGGTCGCTTTCGGCGAAGCGCTGGACCCAAGCTTTAAGTCCTACCAAGAGCAGGTCATCAAGAATGCACAGACCTTGGCAGCGCAGCTTATTGAAGGTGGGTTGGACATCGTGACAGGCGGCACCGATTGCCACGTCATGCTTGTCGATTTGCGCCCCAAAGGCGTCAAGGGCAACGCGACCGAGAAAGCTTTGGGTCGCGCGCATATCACGTGTAACAAGAACGGCGTGCCGTTTGACGATGAAAAGCCGACCATCACCAGCGGTATTCGCCTCGGCTCGCCCGCGGGAACGACCCGCGGCTTTGGTGAGGAAGAATTCCGCCAGATTGGTCGCTGGATCAACGAAGTTGTGGACGGTCTTGCCGCGAATGGCGAAGACGGAAACAGCGCCGTGGAAGAAAAGGTGCGCGGCGAGGTTGCTGCTCTATGCGCCCGGTTCCCGATGTACCCGAACCTGTAAGTTCTGCCAGAGGGGCGTGCGCCAAGCGCGCGCCCCTTTGACAACCGGCAACATCAGGCGCGCTTGGCCACCCAAGCGGCCTTTTCAGGCGTTTGTGTCGGGTCGTTAGCTTAGGCCGCGCCAATGCAGCCAGGCAAGCAACAACGCCAAGACCAACAGCAGGTTAAACGCAATAGCGCCCAGCACGCCGAGGATTTTGCCTTTGCGCCGGTCCGCCACGTCAATGCTGTCGATGAATTCGAAAAACGTGCGCTCTGCCTTGGCAAGGGATTGCGGATCAACCTGCCGCAAGAGCTTTGGGTTGCCGCCATGCGCGCCCGCCTCGATCACGGTTTGCGCAGCGGCGCGCACGTGACTTGGCAACAAGCGCCCTGCCCTTTTGACAGCCTTGGAAAGCGTCGATCCGCCCACACCGAACGTCGCCTTGAGCGCGGCGCGAAACCGGTCCGATTGGGCGTCGATGTCTTCTTGGCTGATCATTCCAGCGGTCTATCCGCAAAAGAACGCAGCCTCAATGCCGCCGGGGCTGGTGCGCGGCGGCGAAGCGCGCTAGCGGTGTTGTATGTTGGCGCATGAGACATTTGGTGATCCCGACCTGCCCGCGTTGATGATCGCGCATGGCTTGTTTGGATCTGCACGGAATTGGCGGGTCATCGCAAAGCGTTTGAGTGATGCGTACCACGTTGTCACGGTTGATATGCGCAACCACGGTCAAAGCTTTTGGTCCGACACGCACCAATATGCCGATTTGGCGCAAGATCTGATCGATTTGATGGAGCATATGGACCGACCGTTCTGTTTGCTGGGGCATTCAATGGGCGGCAAGTCGGCGATGACTGCCGCGTTGCGGGCGCCGGAACGCATCACATCCCTGATCGTTGCGGATATCGCGCCTGTCCCTTACGAGCACACGCAGCTGCACAACATCGCGGCGATGCGCGCAGTTGATCTGTCGCGGGTAACGCGCCGGTCAGAGGCGCAGGCGCAATTGGCAGAACAAGGTGTCGGAGACGTTGAGCGCGCGTTTTTCACGCAATCATTGGATGTGCAGAACCAGTCCTGGATCTTCAACCTTGACGCGCTTGCCGCCAATATGGGCGCGATCATGAGCTTTCCCGAAATGAGCAACGCACGGTACTCTCGCCCCGCTTTGTTTTTGTCGGGCGCAGGCTCGGACTATGTGCAGGATAGCCATAAACCTCTGATTAGAAAACTTTTTCCCAAGGCGCGCTTTGCCAAGCTTTCAAATGCGGGGCATTGGCTCCATGCGGAACAACCGCGGCATTTCGAAAGCGCGGTCCGGGTTTTCCTAGATCACAGCCTGCGCCCCGGGGCTTGACGCCCACGCAGCACAGCGCAAATATTTCGGTCGCACGTGATCCATTCTGTGAAAACGGAGGGTGCTATGTGGGAAAATCTGTTGGACCGTTTTTTGACGGGAATGATCGTCGCCGATCAGCTGCGCGTCACCTACCCGTCTGGAACTGTAAAAACCTATGGCCCAAGCTCGGGCCGCGATGCGGCGATCCGCATCAAGGACAGCCAGACACTACGGGCCCTATGTCTCCAGCCCGAGCTGGCTATGGGCGAAGGGTATATGGATGACACGATCGCCTTTCCCGACAGCGATCTGGACAGCGTTCTAGAGCTTTTGATCAGGAACCGAGACCGAGGGCGCCTGCCCAAATGGGTGACGGCAGCCGATCGCCTTAGGTTTGAGCTGCGGCGCTTTATCCAACGAAATGCGCCCACGCGCTCTAAGCAGAACGTCGCGCACCATTATGATATCTCGGACGATTTGTATCGGCTCTTCCTTGATGAAGACATGCAGTATTCCTGTGCCTATTTCACCTCAGACAGCCAGACGCTTGAAGAGGCACAAAAAGCCAAGAAGGCCCTGATTGCGGGCAAACTGGCGTTACAGCCGGGCATGCATGTTCTGGATATTGGCTGCGGCTGGGGCGGCATGGCGATGACGCTTGCAGCCGATTACGGGGTCCATGTGACAGGCATCACCTTGTCCGAAAACCAACTTGCCACAGCCAAGGCGCGCGTTGCAGCGGCGGGACTGTCGGAGATGGTGAGCTTTAAGCTGCAGGACTACCGGCTTGAGACAGGGCGATACGATCGGGTTGTTTCGGTCGGCATGCTCGAACACGTGGGCGTCCCGAACTATGGTACTTATTTTGAAAAGGTCGCGGACGTGCTGAAGCCGGATGGCGTCGCATTGATCCATACCATCGGCCGGTCTGCGCCGCCGATGTCGCATTCGCAATGGATCAACAAGTATATCTTTCCCGGCGGCTACGTTCCGTCCCTTTCAGAATTGGCGCCAGCGCTTGAGCAGTCGGGCCTCTGGCAAACCGACATCGAAGTCTGGCGCTTGCACTATGCCAAGACGCTCAGACATTGGCGGACGCGGTTCGAGGCGCATGTCGACGAGATTGAACGCAGCTATGACGCGCGATTTGTGCGCATGTTTCGGTATTATCTCACAGTCTGCATTCTCGCGTTCGAGCATCAGATGCAGGGCGTCTATCAGTTTCAGCTGGCGCACAAACGCGATGCGGTGCCGTTGACACGCGATTATCTCTACACCGGCCACCAAGCGCAGGCCCAAAGCGCTGCGGAATAGTGTCCAAAGCCTGGATTTTCGCTTGCTGAGCGATTTGCATTAGGAATGTCACAGATCGGGCCTTGCGCCCGCCGGGACCTTGCCTATAACGCAGGACAATTTGAGCCGGGGGATGCTATGCCGAAACGTACCGATATTTCATCGATCATGATCATCGGCGCTGGTCCCATTGTGATCGGGCAAGCGTGTGAATTCGACTATTCCGGCGCACAAGCCTGCAAGGCATTGCGCGAGGAAGGGTATCGGGTCATCCTTGTGAACTCGAACCCAGCGACGATCATGACCGACCCGGGTCTTGCCGATGCCACCTACATTGAGCCGATCACGCCCGAAGTTGTGGCCCGGATTATTGAAATCGAACGCCCTGATGCGCTTTTGCCGACGATGGGCGGCCAGACCGGTTTGAACACCTCGCTCGCGCTCGAAGAGATGGGGGTTCTGGATAAGTTTGGGGTCGAGATGATCGGCGCCAAACGCGATGCCATCGAAATGGCCGAAGACCGCAAGCTCTTTCGTGAAGCGATGGATCGGCTCGGGCTGGAGAACCCCAGAGCCACGATTGTGACCGCTCCTAAGGACGAGAACGGTCATTTCGATCTGGATGCGGGCGTGCAGATTGCCCTCGATACCCTGCCCGAGATTGGATTGCCGGCCATCATCAGACCGGCCTTTACCCTTGGGGGAACCGGCGGCGGCGTCGCCTATAATCGCGACGATTATATTCACATTTGCCGCTCTGGCATGGACGCGAGCCCGGTTGGACAGATCCTTGTGGACGAGAGCCTTTTGGGTTGGAAAGAATTCGAGATGGAAGTTGTCCGCGACAAAGCGGACAACGCGATCATCGTCTGTTCCATCGAAAACGTGGATCCAATGGGCGTGCACACGGGCGACTCGATCACTGTGGCGCCGGCGCTGACGTTGACGGACAAAGAATATCAGATCATGCGGAATGGCTCGATCGCCGTTCTGCGTGAGATTGGCGTCGAAACGGGCGGGTCCAACGTTCAATGGGCGATCAACCCGGACGATGGCCGGATGGTTGTGATCGAGATGAACCCGCGGGTGTCTAGATCCTCGGCGCTTGCCTCGAAAGCCACAGGTTTTCCGATCGCCAAGATCGCGGCAAAGCTTGCGGTCGGCTACACGTTGGACGAGTTGGACAACGACATCACCAAAGTGACGCCTGCCTCGTTCGAGCCGACCATCGACTATGTTGTGACGAAAATTCCGCGCTTTGCTTTTGAGAAATTCCCTGGCTCTGAGCCCTATTTGACCACGGCGATGAAGTCTGTGGGCGAGGCGATGTCGATCGGTCGAACGATCCACGAGTCACTGCAAAAGGCTCTGGCTTCGATGGAGACAGGCCTAACCGGCTTTGACGAGATCGATATCGCGGGCGTCTCTTCTTCGGGGCAGGGCACGTTGAACGAAGCAGAGCGCGCTGCTTTGGTCAAAGCGCTGTCGCGTCAAACGCCAGACAGGCTGCGGGTGATCGCACAGGCGATGCGCCACGGGCTAAGCGACGACGAGATTTTCGGCGTCACCAAGTTCGACCCTTGGTTCCTGGCGCGGATCCGCGAGATCATCGAGACCGAGGCAGACATCATCGCCACAGGGTTGCCAGGCGATGCAGACGGGATGCGCGGGCTCAAAATGATGGGCTTTACGGATGCGCGTTTGGCCAAGCTGACGTCCCAATCCGAGACGGACGTGCGCGCCGCACGGATCGCCCTGGGCGTCACGGCGGTTTACAAACGCATCGACACCTGCGCCGCCGAATTTGAGGCGCAAACGCCTTACATGTATTCAACCTACGAAACCCCCGTCTTTGGCGAAGTGGAATGCGAAGCCCGCCCATCGGATCGCAAAAAGGTTGTCATTCTTGGCGGAGGACCCAACCGGATTGGTCAGGGTATCGAATTTGACTATTGCTGCTGTCACGCGTGTTTTGCCCTAACGGATGCCGGTTACGAGACCATCATGGTCAATTGTAACCCCGAGACCGTATCGACAGATTATGACACATCGGACCGCCTCTATTTCGAGCCGCTTACATTTGAACACGTGATGGAAATCCTGACGAAAGAGCAGGAAAGCGGCACGTTGCACGGCGTCATTGTTCAGTTTGGTGGTCAAACCCCGCTTAAGCTGGCCAATGCGCTGCATGATGCAGGTATCCCGATCCTTGGCACCACGCCAGATGCGATTGACCTGGCGGAAGACCGCGAGCGGTTTCAAAAGCTGGTAAACGATTTGGGCCTCAAGCAGCCAAAGAACGGCATCGCGCATTCCGACGAAGAAGCACTCGCCATTGCAGAGGACATCGGGTTCCCGCTGGTCATTCGGCCATCATATGTTCTGGGCGGTCGCGCGATGGAGATCGTTCGGGATCAAGCGCAATTGGAGCGCTATATCTCAGAGGCGGTGGTCGTCTCTGGTGACAGCCCGGTTCTGCTGGACAGCTATCTCGCGGGCGCGGTTGAGCTGGACGTCGATGCGCTGTGTGACGGCGATGACGTCCATGTCTCCGGCATCATGCAACATATCGAAGAGGCGGGCGTGCATTCCGGCGACAGCGCGTGTTCCTTGCCGCCCTATTCGCTGAGCAAGGACACAATCGCCGAAATCGAGCGCCAGACGCATGCTTTGGCCAAGGCGCTGCATGTTGTTGGTCTGATGAATGTTCAGTTTGCCGTGCAAAACGGCGATATCTACCTGATCGAGGTCAATCCTAGGGCCTCTCGGACGGTGCCCTTTGTAGCCAAGTCAACAGACAGTGCAATTGCGTCGATCGCGGCGCGGATTATGGCGGGCGAAAAGCTCTCTGCTTTCCCACATCGCCCGGCTTATGACGCCGATGCGAGCTATGACACAGTTTTGCCGCTGGCCGATCCGATGACGCTGGCCGACCCGAACATGCCGTGGTTCTCGGTCAAAGAAGCCGTCATGCCGTTTGCCCGTTTCCCCGGCGTTGACACGATACTTGGGCCCGAGATGCGCTCGACCGGCGAGGTCATGGGCTGGGATCGCGATTTCCCGCGGGCGTTTCTAAAGGCGCAGATGGGCGCAGGGATGAAGCTACCGTCGAGCGGTTGCGCCTTCATCTCGATCCGGGATGACGACAAAACGTCCGAGATGCTGGATACGGCCAAGACGTTGACAGACATAGGATTTACCCTGATCGCGACGCGCGGCACGACAGCTTGGCTGAACGAGGCAGGTATCGCCTGCTCTGTCGTCAACAAGGTCTATGAAGGGCGTCCTGACGTGACCGACACGATGAAGGACGGTGGCGTGCAATTGGTGATCAACACCACCGAGGGCGCGCAGGCGGTTGAGGATTCAAAGTCGATCCGATCCATCGCTCTGTTCGATAAAATCCCCTATTTCACCACAGCTGCAAGCGCCCACGCCGCCGTTCAGGCCATTCAGGCGCAGTTGGAAGGGGATGTGGCCGTCAAGGCGCTGCAACACTGATGAGGATCAGGCCGCGCGGTCGGCCTGATCAATCCGGGTAAGCAGCCGAAAAGGCAGGATGCTCTGCGCAGGCCGCTTCGACCGCCCGAATTTGCGAGCATTGGCTGTAATCAACGCCCCACCGGTTTGCGTTGTAAAGCTGTGGTATGAGGCACAGATCGACAAAGCCTGGGTTGGCTCCGCCAATAAACGGCGCCAGTGATCGGCCTTGCATCAGTTCCTCAAACGCCGCGAGGGCGGGGCCGATAAAGTGCTTCATCCATTCGGTTCTCTCCGGCTCTTGCCCGCCGGTTGCGTGGCGCATGACCGAGAGATTGCAAACGGGATGAAGATCGACCGCAATGGCATAGGCCAAGGCGCGATCCATTGCCCGGGCGACAGGGTCTTGCGGCAAAAGCCCCATGCCGCGGCTTTGGTCGAGATATTCGAGGATTGCGAGCGACTGGGTCAGGCGTTGGCCATCGATATCAAGCACCGGAACCAGGCCTTGCGGGTTTCGTTGCAGGTGTTCTGGCGACTTATGCTCTGCATCCAGCAAATTGACCTGTTCGATCCGATACGGCACGCCCAAAAGGTTCAGCGCAATTCTGACGCGGTAGCTGGCAGAGGACTTCGGGTAGTCCCACAACACGATCTCGGTCATTTGGCGGCCTCTAACGCCGCCCGCAGGACATCCCGGTCGCCAATGTGGTTGGCTAAAACAAGGATGAGGCGGGCGTTGAACGCATCACTGTCAGCCTTGCTGAGGTCTTCGTGACTGGCGAGCAGTTCGTCATAAAAGCCGTCAGGATCGGGAATGTTTGGCGTAAGCGTAAGCATCATAGGACCTCCTGCCCGATGGCGGTGGACACGGCGTTTTGAACGGCTTGGGCATCATAGCCATGCCAGCGGGCAACGATGTGTTGATCGGGCCGGATCACGTAATACGCTTTGCCATTGGGCCCAAGGTATCTGGTGCGCAGCTCTTTTGACGGGTTTGGCACGTGCAACACCTGAACGCTGGGCGTGATTTTCAGGCTTGGCAATTCGGCCTCGTCGCCCAAGACCAAAAGCGTGAATTGCCCAGACAGATGATCCAGCAAAAAGCCAGCCTCCATTGGCGCGTCCGAGCATGCAGCGCCGGGACGGGTTGCGACGGGGCCATCGGTTAACCCATCGGGGCCAAAGTTCGGCAAGTCGTCATAGACGCAAGGCACCGACAAACGACCCGAGTTCACAAACGGGCGGGCAAAGGCGTGCCTGTTGGCGAGGTCCAGAACCGCATTGCGAAAGACCGCGCTGATTTCTGATTTCGGCGTCATAAAGTCCGTCGCACGGGCCGAATTCAGAATATTCTCATCCGCGCCAAAGGCGCGTTCTGCGTGATAGCTGTCCAAGAGATGCTGCGGCGCCAGACCTTTGAGAACGAGGTCAAGCTTCCAGGCCAGATTTTCAGCGTCTTGCACGCCGGAATTGGCCCCGCGGGCACCAAAGGGTGACACCTGATGCGCGCTGTCGCCTGCAAAGAACACAGGGCCGTGCCGGAATTGCTTCATCCTTCGGCACTGGAAGGTGTAAATCGACGTCCAGACCAACTCGTATTCCGGCACTTCACCTGTCTGGCTGGAGAGCATGGCGTCGACGCGCGCGCGAATACGATCTTCGCGCAGCTCTTTTTCGCGATCGATGTCCCAGCCGAGTTGGAAATCGATGCGCCAGACGTTGTCTGGCTGTTTGTGCAGCAGCGCAGATTGTCCGGCATCCTCGAACGGCGGCTCAAACCAGAACCAACGCTCGGTCGGGAAATCGGCCGTCATACGCACATCGGCGATCAGAAAGTTGTCCTCGAAAACACGGCCCTCGAACGACAGGCCCATGAGATCGCGAATGGTGCTGCGAGCACCATCACAGGCGACCAGATAGTCTGCCTCAATCCTGTAAGGGCCGTCTGGCGTATCTACATCAAGGGTCGCGCGTTTATCGTCGACGTCGATATTCGTGACCCGGTTGCCGCCACGGATTTCAATTGGCGCGCCCTGGGCTTGCGCCCGATGGATTGCTTCGACCAGGTATTGTTCAAAGTAGGGTTGCTGCAGATTGATAAAGGCGGGGTTTCGATGCCCGTCTTCTGGCAAAAGGTCAAAGTTAAAGAGCTGGCCATCTTTGTGGAACACGCGGCCCACATTCCACACGACGCCTTTGTCGACCATCGGCTGTGCGGCACCAAGGCGATGTGCAATGTCTAAAGTACGTTTGGCAAAGCAAATGGCTTTGCTGCCCATGCCCGCACCTTCGTGGTCATCCAAGACCAAAGCAGGCGTGCCTTTTTGCCCAAGATCCAACGCCAGAGCGAGCCCAACAGGCCCCCCGCCAACGATAACGACCGGGTGGCGCGAGGTGCCTGCCGTTTGGTCGGGCACCTTTTGATAGGGATAGAGCGTGACGGCGGTTTCGTAACGGGGTGTCACCATAATTCAGCCTCCGATGAAGGGGTTAGCCTTGCAAGGCCTCCCACATTTCTAGATCGCGTTTGTCTGTCCAGATCCGCGGATGCGCGATGCCGCGCGCCTCGTCATAGGCACGAGAGACGTTGAAGGGCAGGCAATGCTCATAGATCGCGTAGTCCTTGAACTTTGGATCGCATTCTGCGCGCACGGCGTCCCACGCTTCTTTCAAGCTGCCACCGCGGGCGGCGACGCGGGCGGCAGGCGCATATGTGCTGGCCACAAAGTCTCGCGTGCTTTCGATGGCGCGTTCGACCGCAGCTTTGCCCACAAGCGCCCCACCACGCCCCGGGGCGATCGCATCCACATCATAGGATTTGATCCGGTCGAGTGTCCCGCCCCAATCGCCAAAATAGCCGTCGCCGCAGTAACAGGCGGAGTGGTCTTCTACGATATCGCCGGTAAACATCACGTTCTCATCTGGCACGTGAATGATCGCGTCTCCGGCCGTGTGCGCCCGTCCGATGTGACGAATGTCCACGCGGCGCTTGCCGAGGTAGATTGTCATACTGTCGCTGAAGGTCGTTGTTGGATAGGTCAGACCTGGAATACTTTCGTGGCCTTCGAAAAGGCGTGGAAAGCGTTGGAATTCGCTGTCCCAATCTTCTTGCCCGCGTTCTTCAACCATCGAACGGGCGACGTCGGACATGATGATTTGCTGCGCACCATACGCGCTCGCGCCAAGCACGCGAACGGCGTGGTAATGCGTCAGCACAAGATGGCTGATGGGCTTGTCTGTCACCGAACGCACGCGTTCGATCACCTTTTCGGCCAGACGCGGCGTCGCTTGGGCCTCGACGACCATCACGCTGTCGTCGCCGATGATGACGCCCGAGTTTGGGTCCCCTTCAGCGGTAAAAGCCCAGAGGTCGCGCCCGACCTCATCAAATGTAATCGTTTTTTCCGTTAGATCGCCTTGCGATGCAAAAGCCTTTGCCATGTTGTTATCCTTTCAGCGGGTCTTCGAGGGCGGGCAGCAAGGTGCCGGCGCACGCCCCAAAGCCGATTTGGTATCCGTCCCCTTTGGCAGCGCCGTGCAGGACGAGGGTGTCTCCGTCTTCGATAAAGCTGCGCGTCGTGCCATCCGGCAGGCTCAGAGGTTCTTTTCCACCCCAGCTCAGTTCTAGAAGGCTTCCGCGTTGGTGTTTTTCGGGGCCCGAGATCGTGCCCGAGCCCAGCAAGTCACCAACCCGCATAGGGCAGCCACTGGTCGTGTGATGCGCGAGTTGTTGCGCGGCGGAATAGTACATCTCGTTGTAGTTCGTTTCGCAGATCGTGTGCCCGTTCAGCGAGACATCCAGCGCGATATCATAGAGCATCGGGCCTGTATCGCGCAGATGCGGCAGCAGCTCGTATTCTCGGGCAGGCGTGGCGCAGCGGAACGGCTCTAGGGCCGCTTTGGTGACGATCCACGGGCTGATCGATGTCGCTGTTGCTTTGGCTTGGAACGGTCCAAGCGGCTGATATTCCCAGGCCTGGATGTCGCGCGCAGACCAGTCGTTCAACAGAACATAGCCAAAGATGTTCGCGTCGGCTTGATCAACGCTGATGGGACCGCCCGAAGCAGTGCCGACAATTGCGCCCATCTCAAGCTCGATGTCGAACCGTTGCGACGGGCCCCAACGCGGGACATCCTCGGTGGGCGCTTTGAGTTGGCCCCACGGGCGGCGTATGTCGGTTCCAGACACCACGACCGAGGATGCTCTGCCGTTGTAACCGATCGGAATATGTAGCCAGTTTGGTGGCAGGGCATTCTCTGGCCCGCGGAACATCGTTCCCACGTTGGTGGCGTGGTGGCGGCCAGCGTAGAAATCCGTGTATTCAGCGACCGTTATTGGCAAATGCATCTGTGCATCCGCCTGCGCGACCAATGGCGCGCTCGTGTCGCCGGCCTCTCCCAAGAGGGCCATCACCTGCGCTCGCAAATCGGCCCAGGCATCAGGCCCAAGCGCCATGAACCCGTTCCAATCGCCAGCGTCAAAGACGAGGCCTGCGGTGACAGAGACGAGACCAGCAGCTTCGGCAGCAGCGAGGTCAAGGATCATGTCGCCAATCGCGACCCCGCACCGCGGCGCGCTATCGCCCACCGAAAACACTCCATATGGCAGGTTGTTTAAGGGAAAGGGCGTCGTCGGTGAGTTGGCCGAACCAACCCAGCTTTTCATCAAAGACATAGATGTGTTTTCCTATTTCTTGCCAGGCGTGCCGTCGAACTTTTTCTCAAGATCGGACCAGCAATCGATGTAGTCGTCTTGCAGTGGTGCTTCGGTCGCGGCGAAACTGGTGAGATGCTGCGGGAACCGTGTTTCGAACATAAAGCTCATGGTATTGGCCAAGAACTCTGGCGCGAGCTCCGCGTTGGACGCGCCTTCAAAGGCGTTTTTGTCCGGCCCGTGCGGCAGCATCATGTTATGCAGGCTCATTCCGCCCGGAACAAAGCCCTGCGGCTTTGCGTCATAGACGCCGTGGATATTGCCCATAAGTTCCGACATCACGTTCTTGTGGTACCACGGCGGGCGGAACGTGTCTTCGGCGACCATCCAACGATCCCGAAAGAGTACAAAGTCGATGTTTGCGGTGCCTTCAACGCCAGACGGCGCGGTAAGAACGGTAAAGATCGACGGGTCCGGGTGATCAAACAGGATTGCGCCCACCGGGCAATAGGTGCGCAAGTCGTATTTGCAGGGCGCGTAATTCCCGTGCCACGCCACGACATCCAGCGGGCTGTGGCCAATCTTGGTTTCATGAAACTGGCCTGCCCATTTCACGGTAACCGTTGACGGCGTTTCACGATCCTCAAAGGCGGCAACAGGGGTCTTAAAGTCACGCCGGTTTGCCATGCAGTTCGCCCCGATGGGGCCGCGCCCGGGCAGATCGAATTTCTGTCCATAGTTCTCGCACACGAACCCACGGCACGGGCCGTCGATCACTTCGACACGATAGACCAGACCCCGCGGCAGAATGGCGATTTCCTGCGGCTCAAGCTCTATGACCCCAAGCTCGGTACAAAACCGAAGACGGCCTTCTTGTGGCACCACCAGCATTTCGGAATCGGCCGAGTAGAAATAGGCGTCGACCATGCTTTCGGTGACGAGATAGATATGGCTTGCCATGCCGACCTGGGTGTTGACGTCACCAGCGGTCGTCATGGTGCGCATCCCTGTGAGCCAGGTCAGCCCCTGATCCGCATGCGGCACTGGATCCCAACGGTATTGGCCAAGCGATGTCACATCGGCAAGGACATGCGGCGCCGATTTCCAATAGGGCAAATCGATTTTCTCAAATCGGTGCGTGTGCTTGACGGAGGGTCGGATGCGATAGCACCAGGTCCGTTCGTTTTGGTGGCTCGGCGCTGTAAAGGCCGTGCCGGACAGCTGCTCTCCGTAGAGGCCATAGTTCACTTTCTGCGGGCTGTTCATGCCCTGAGGCAACGCGCCTGGCAGGACTTCGGTTTCGAAATCATTGCCAAACCCAGGCATGTAGCCGGGATGCGTGCCAACCGGGCTGATGGCTTGCGTCAAACCAGACGTGGATGTTTGCTTGTTCATGACCAACCTCCTCCTCGCGGTTTGGCATATCTATTGGTTGATTTTGTAACTAACAACGCATTAAGTTGCGTTTGTGACTAATTTTGACCTCAGAACATTCACCCCGTATTTGCTGACCCTCGCGGCAGAAGCGTCGAGTGTTGGGTTCCAGAAATATTACAAAGACCGTTACGGTATGCTGCGCACCGAATGGCGGGTGCTGTTTCACCTTGGCCAATATGGCGCCATGACCGCAAAAGACATCAGCGCACGGGCGCGGTTGCACAAAACAAAGGTCAGCCGTGCAGTTTCGGCGCTGGAAAAGAAACGCTATTTGGTCCGCACAGAGGTTGAAGAAGATCGTCGGAGCGAAACGCTCAGCCTAACGCGCGTCGGAGGGCGTGTGTTTGAGGACCTTAAGAATGAGGCTGCTCAATTCGACGCGCTGCTTATGTCACAGTTCAGCGCAGCAGAGCGCGCGCTGCTGCAAAAGTGTCTCTCTGAGATGGCAGGCCTGTCCATGCAGCCTACGGAAGACAGCCAGTAACGCAGCTGGCCCTTGTCGTCTTAACTGCGCAGCCGCTCATTTTGCGGATCATAGACATGGTGGCTGTGCCTCTGTGCTGCGCGATACGCGCCAAAGGCTTGAACGCTGCAATTTTCCCCAAGACGCAGCGTACCGGCCTCGACATAACCCAGCGCGACCAGTTGCCCGGTGCGATAGCCCATCGAAACAGAGGTCAAAAAGCCGATGACACGATCGCCCATCACAATGGGATCAGACGGCAGCGGTTCGGGCCCGGAGTCGGTTATCCTCAGCCCGACAAATTCCCAGGTTGGGTCAGAGTTTTGCTGTTCGATGACAGCGTCGCGCCCGGTGAATGTGGTGTTGGCCAAGTTTGCAAACTTAGCAAGCCCCGCCTCGGCCAAAGTATATTCGGTGCCAAAGTCCGCGCCCCACCCGTGATAGCCTTTCTCCACCCGCATCGCATTCAATGCGTAAGAGCCAAAGTTACGCATACCCAGCGGCTGTCCAGCGCCCCAGATTGCATTATATAGCGTCTGAAGATCACTCGATGCGACGTGCAGCTCCCACCCAAGCTCGCCCACATAGCTGACGCGCAAAGCTGTCACCGGCACCCCGGCGATGAACGTTTCAACCACGCTCATCCACGGCTGCAATAGGTCATCGTCACAAAGCGGCGACAACAGATCCCGCGACTTGGGGCCCATGACCAACAGCGCGCCATCTTGTTCGTAGCCTTTTGCAAATTGGACATCCGCGTCGCCAATTTGGGCGGCTATCCAATCATAATCGCGATCAACCGCAAGCGTCGGGCCGCAAAGCAGAAAGCGATCTTTGGCAAGCCGCGCAATTGTCGCCTCGGACCAGATTTTCCCTTGGGGCGTCAGCATATAGGACAAACGCACGCGGCCAACCGTCGGCAAGCTGCCGCAAAAGACCCGCTCCAACACAGTTGCCGCATCGGGCCCAGTCATGAGGTATTTCGTAAAGCCCCCGTGATCCATAATCCCAACGGCATCCCGGACGGCTTCGCATTCAGCGCGCACAGGTCCGACCCAAGCCTCTTCGCCAAAGCTGAGCTTGGACGTGGCCGCGTCATAGTCTGGGTCAAACCAGAACGCCCTTTCCCAGCCGCCAACTTGCCCCATAACTGCGCCCTGCCCGACGAGCCTGTTGTAAAGTGGGGTCGTGTTGACGGGGCGGCCCGACGGCATGATGCGGTGCGGATAGGGGATTGCATATTGTAGATCGTAGTGTTCAGACGCGCGACGTGCCGCGTAATCCGCCGTGGCCCAATCCCCAAAACGCCGCGGGTCCCATGCGCTGAGATCCCATTCCGTTTCGCCTTGGGTCAACCATTCCGCCATCGCTTTGCCAATCGCTGCGGAATGCGTGATGCCGATTTGAACGCCAGTTGCGTGATAAAAGTTGCGCACCCCGGCCGCAGGGCCAACAAGCGGCAGCGCATCTGGCGCGTAAGGGATTGGTCCATTCACAAATCGCTGCGCCCCCGCTGCTTCCAAGATCGGCACGTGGCTTGCTGCCGCCTCAAAAACGGCCATCATACCTTCGACATCATCGGGAAAGAGCTGGTGATCAAAGTTCTCTGGCACGCCGTCAGACCAGGCCGGGCGCCCTTCATGCGCGTAAGAGCCCAGCAAGAATGCGTTTCGCTCGCGGCGCAGATAAAAGCGCAGGTCTGGATCGCGGATCAACGGGAACAAGGCCGTATCCGCCTCAAGCTGAGGCAAGGCCGTCGTCACCATGTATTGATGCTCGAGCGTGACCACGGGCAGCTTTAAGCCCGCCATTGCCGCGATATGCGCGCCACTTGATCCGGCTGCATTAATCACTGTCTCTGCGACAAGCGATCCATTGGGCGTGTCGAGCTTCCAGGTGCCGTCACTTTGCTGCTGCAGCCCGGTCACGCGTGTGAACCGGCGCACCTCTGCCCCAAGGTCGCGCGCATGTTTGGCCAACGCCTGCGTCAGCTGGCTTGGGTCTATGTCGCCTTCGTAGGGATCGAGAATACCACCCAGAACACTGCTTCCGGCGGTCCAATAGGGATGCATCGCCTCGATCTCGGCGGGCGAGACTATCGCCAGGTCAAAGCCCGCAGACCGCGACACCCCGCACAGGTGCTGAAAAAGCTGCATACGCTCGGGCGTGTGAGCAGGCCAGATTGCTTTGGTGTGCCGGTAGGTGATCGGCGCATCAGGATCTTTGGCGAGGTCTTTGTAGAGGTCCCAGGCGTAATTTCCTGAGCGCATACCCAACCACGAGTTTGCATAGGTCGGTATGTTGCCCGCCGCGTGCCACGTGGACCCAGCCGTAAGCTCGTTTTTTTCGAGCAAGACAACATCAGAGATCCCGGCTTTGGCCAAATGATACAGGATGGCCGCACCGACGGCACCGCCGCCGATTATGGCGACTTGCGCGTGATCCGGCATCTAATGGGCCTCCAACAAGGTTCCGTAGCCGGGGATCGGATCAACTATGCCGATACGGCGGAGGGCCTGCCAGTAAACGGCTGCGTTGCAAGCAACGATTGGTTTCGAATGGCGCGCCTCGAGTTCTGCGATCATGGCGACCACCGGCAACGCTGTGCCGACCTGCAGCATCACGTCGCATGGCGACGCGGCGATCTCGGCAAAGACCGCACGAATGTCATCAAGCGGTGTCTCACAAATTTCCGGCAAGGAAGGGGCACTTGTGCCTTTGATAGCAACCACGTCGAACCCGGCGGCTTCGGTATTTGCTTTGACCACTGCGTCCACTTGGGCATTGAACGGTGTGACGATCCCAAGCCGCTGCGCGCCCAACGCGCGCAAAGCTTCGTAATCTGCCTGGGAGGCGCCCAACACGGGCACACCGACCTCTGCCGAGACCTGGGCACAGCGTGCCGCCAACTTGTCCGGGCCGCCTGGGCCCGCATCGGTGGTCAAGCCAACGGCAATGACGGCGGGATTGCAATCCATCAGCTTGGCGGCTTCCTCGGGCAGATCGTCGGATACCGCGTCGCCGCCGAGGCGAAACCGCTGCATTTGATTGGTGACACCGTCGGGGCGCAAAAGCTCGAGCTCGGGCTGAACAACTGTGTTCATCGCCGGTGTCATAACACCGATAATCGCACGCGGCGCGAGGGTGTCAGCCATATTAGCTCTCCTTCAAATACTGGTTCAGACCGGTCATTCCCCCAATGTAGATTGTGTCGCCCACGATACTGTCCATCTCGTTTGCGACATCGGCTGAGCAGTCAAACCAGCTTTCCCAGATCCCAAGGGTCTGACCGCTGTGGGTAATGGGAACAAAGCGATGGGTGGAGACGTATCCCGATACTGGCAACGGGCTGTCCAGAATGTCGTAGGTATAAAAGAACTCTCTGTCGGAATGCGCGAGCAGCGTTTCGCGGAACGACGTCCCATCAGGAACTTGCAATTTGCGCACCGTGCCTGTCGCCGTTGGTGCGCCGTTTTCCAGATCGGCCTGTGACACGCCTGGGTTCCAGGCCGCAACGCCGTCAAAAGCGCGCACCGCCTGCCACACGCGGGTGATTTCGGCATCAATCACCATGCTGCGAAAAACATGCATCTTTGTCCCTTTAGGTTTTCAAATGGATGGGAAAGCGCGCCCGGATGTCCCGTTCTGCGCTTGGGTCGAGATGCGATGGCGCAGGCATCCCGCGTATGTCAGCTACCCGCGCACATGCGCGGTCCCAAATGGACTGAGCGCCATCTTCCAGCCAATCGGACACGCTCTGCCGGTCTGCAAGGCTGGGGTAGTAGTAATCAGATTTCATCCGTTTGAGCGTTTCCGCCTCGCCAAGATAGTGGCCATCTTGGATCACGACCCGCTCAATCGCCGCAAGATCGAGGGCGGCATCAGAGACTTCCACCCCGCGTACAGAACGCAAAATGGCGCCGCACATGTCATCATCGATCACCATCGCCTCGGG
>CAZYQC010000067.1:0-15757 GCA_964649815.1 uncultured Rhodobacterales bacterium
GCGCGATGTAGACGCGGGTGCCAGCAGGAAGAATGGCGCGGAAATCGTCAACTTTCTCTGCCGTGCGGGGCATCACCTCGATCGAGTAGCCTTGCAAAAACGCCTCGACCTCTTGGCCCAAGCTGCCCGCCTGCGGGCCTTCCGACTTTTTGAAATTCAACAATGCCATACCACAAGCCTCGCTCGCATCGCGCGTCAGTCGCGCCCTTCGTTTTGAATCAACGCTTTCAGTCGATCCGCATCATATTCGGCCTCAAGTCTCGCGGCCTCAGCTTCCACAATCTCTTCGGGCGCGCCGTCCATCTCGACAGGGGCCGCTTTGCGCCACTCTGCGAGATAGGAATCGGTGTCGCGCGCACCAACACGCATCGCGGCCATATCGATGGCCTGTTCGAACCGTTCGGACAATTGGCGTTTCGCGCCGCGGCGGCCTTTGCCGACAATCACCTGGGCCGGGATGTCGCGCCAATAAACGATAGTCACGTCGGGCATCTGATTCCTCATTGGTTCTGGATGCACTGAATACGCGCCCAAAGGCCCTTGCCACGGCACGTTTTCGACAAATCCGACGATAGTTGCGACGAGCAATGTCGCTGGACGGTCTTGCGTGGGCCAAGCACAGCGCCTATCGTCATGGTAACCCGATATGAAAGGCGCACAGTTATGGCGCCAAAGCGTCCCAATGGTGCGGGCGCGCTCGAACGGAAACCGGCCGAGGCCCCTGCGCCCGGTGCTCATGGATCGCCCGCGTTGTATGCGGCGCTGGATCTGGGCACCAACTCTTGCCGTATGCTGATCGCGGCCCCAAAAGGGCCGGGATTTCAAGTTGTTGATAGCTTTTCCAAATCCGTTCAACTGGGTCTTGGTCTGGAACAATCGGGCCGTCTGTCGCGCAGTTCGATGACCCGGACTGTGCAAGCCCTGCGCATTTGCCAGCAAAAGCTGAAGCGTCATCAGGTGCGCCACATGCGTTTGGTCGCAACCGAGGCGTGTCGTCGGGCGCAGAATGCGGATGAGTTCATCAACCGTGTGCATCGCGAAACCGGATTGCGGCTTGAGATCATTCCACCCCAGGAAGAGGCCCGTCTGGCCGTCATCTCCTGTGCGCCCTTGGTCAATCGCAAGACCGAAAACCTGCTGGTCGTTGATATCGGCGGCGGCTCGACCGAGCTTGTGTGGATCGATTTGTCGGATGTGCCGCAAAAGAAACGGTCGCATGCGATCATGCATCTGCGGCGTGACTTTACCCAGGCGCGGTCGGATTTGGATCAGGCCAAGATCGTCGATTGGATCAGTGTCCCCCTGGGCGTGGCCACGCTACGGGATCAGTTTGATGATGTCGAAGACGATGCCGCGCGATTTGCCTTGATGAGCTGGTATTTCGAAGAAAACCTGTCGGATTTTTCACCTTATCATAACACTTTGCCCGCAGACCGCTTTCAGATTGTCGGGACATCCGGCACGGTCACGACCGTCGCGGCAAGCCATCTGGGGCTCAAGCGCTATGATCGCACCAAGGTGGATGGTCTTCGGATGTCGTCAGACCAGATCGACAGGGTCATTCAAAGTTACCTCAACATGGGGCCAAACGGGCGGCGCGACGATCCGCGCATTGGGTCGGACCGGCATGCGTTGATCATGTCTGGCGCGGCCATATTGCAGGCGCTGATGCGCTGCTGGCCGACAGATCGGCTGTCGGTCGCGGATCGCGGTTTGCGCGAGGGATTGCTTTACGCGCAGATGAGTGCGGATGGCGTTTTGGAAGAAGAGGGCGCAACGTGAGCACACCACCCAAAGGCCCAGGCCGCCGCGCGGGCAAAAATACTTCGGGCCGTGGTCAGCGGGATCTCAAGGTCAAGGTCAAATCAGCGCGCGGACGAAAGCTGAGTTCGACGCGCTGGCTGCAACGTCAGTTGAACGACCCCTATGTCAAACGCGCCAAAGCGGACGGTTATCGCGGGCGCGCGGCGTATAAGATTTTAGAGCTGGACGACAAATACCGCTTTTTGGTGCCGGGCGCGCGTGTGGTTGACTTGGGCTGTGCGCCGGGCGGCTGGTGCCAGGTGGCCGTCGCCCGCACAAATGCGCTGGGGCAAAAATCCGGCAAGGCCATCGGGCGCATCATCGGTGTCGACCTGCAAGAGGTTGAACCAATCGCAGGTGTCGAATTGCACCAGTTGGATTTTATGGAAGACGACGCCGACGAAAAGGTCAAAGGATGGCTGGACGGCAAGGCTGATGTTGTCATGTCCGACATGGCCGCAGCGTCATCGGGCCACAAACAGACGGATCACTTGCGGATCATCGCGCTGTGTGAAGCGGCGGCCTATTTTGCCTTTGACGTGCTGGAAGACGGCGGCACCTTTGTTGCCAAGGTTTTGGCAGGCGGCGCAGAGGCCGAGCTGCAAAAGCTTTTGAAGCAAAAGTTTGACAAAGTGGCGAATGTCAAACCGCCTGCCTCACGGGCAGACAGTTCGGAAAAGTTTGTCGTGGCGATTGGTTACCGCGGCGGTGCGGACCGCTGATGCAGCGACGAGATCACCGTGCTTCGCAGCAAGACCATCTCGTGATCTGACAGAGAATTGCACATTGTGATCCGGTTGATTTTGTCGGCAACAACCTGCGACAGATGATCCTGTTTCATCAGATCGAAAAGGCGGCTGCGCTTGCCCGATAGAAAGTTTGATTGCGACACGCTCGAACTCGTTTCTCTTACGCCCCGCCGATCAAGGTCACGTGTCCTCGCGCCAAAATTAAGGCAAACTTTTGGATAAATGTCGCCATTGTTTCGCGACAGGCATCGGTGTCCTCGACAGGTGCGGATTGTTTTGGAAAGGCGTGGTAAAGCGTTAGACCAACTTGGACAGCAGGCGCTCAAACTGCCGGGTTTCCTCGGGGGTGAGCGGGGCCAGCGTTTCCTGGCGGGCGGTCTTGGCTTGTTCAGAGGCATAGGACAGCGTCGTTTGCCCGGCCGGGGTCAGACTGACCATCCGCAGGCGTTGATCGTGCTCGGCAGGCTGAAAATGCACAAGGCCCTTGGCGTGCAACCGTTCGACAACGCCTTTGATCGTGGCAGAATCCATCGCCGTTTCCCGCCCAAGCCGGTTCTGCGAGATCTCGCCCTCTTCGTCGATCCGGGTTAACGCCGCAAACTGGGTTGGCGTCAGGCCAACGATGTTGCGCGAAAAGATAGAGACATGGCGCTGGTAGGCTTTGCGCAGGTTAAAGCCGACGTGGTCGTTCAAATTCAAGGTGATAGTCTCGTCGGCTGGCTTGGTTAACGGCCGCTAACTGACACTTCGGCTTGCATCTGGCAAGCTTAGCGAAAGTGATAGCGATAACGGACACGGATTGGTTGATTTCAACGCCTCGAAAACGAGAAAAGTCTAGTTTTTGGGGAAATTTGTTAATGGCTTCAAAAGCACAATAACCGTGACGAGGAAGACGAATCCGCAGATCAGGGCTTTGCTGATGGGCTCCATCGTGCCCTGGATCAGGATTGCGTGTAGAATTGTGCCCAAAACCAAGGTGAATGCGAGGCAGGAATGCACCCACCGCCATGTCTTCCAGCGGATGCGCAGGGGGCGTCGGCAGAGCGCGATGACCGCGCTCGCGCCGATTGCGATCAGGGCCAGAACCCCCCAAACGGCAAAAGGCGTCGGCGATCGAAAGAGCAACGCATCGATCACATCCGGCGGACTGGTCAGCCAAAGCCCACCGACATGCACAATGACGGCCCCAACCAGAGCCGTTGCCACCCAGCGATGCGCGCGGCGGGACGCGGCAAACCCCACACCAGGAAGGGCGCCAGCGGCCAGCACAGGTTGGAACACCATCAACGACAGGCCTGCAACGCCCGCAGCGCCCGCGATGATATAGATCGGGTCGCGCCAGGCCAGCAGGGGGCTAAAGGTCGATAGGATCAGGGGCACGCCCGCGACCAGTAACAAGACGCCCCATATCAGGACAGCGCGCGGCACGGCGACCTGTGACAGCGGGCCAGGCACTTACACGGGCTGTAGCACGAAATGCGCGGCCAAGGTTTTGTCGCGCGCGCTTTGCATGACGGGTCGCAGGAACACTGTTTCAAACGCGCCGCTGTCATAGGCCAGATGCCCGTGGGGTTGGCCAAAGGCAGGCACGATCTGTGGCATCTCTAGACGGAAGATGCCGTTTTCGTCGGTGAGCGTCGCGCCGTGGCTTTGCGGATCACGTTCGTGACCTTCGGTGGTATGCGCCCAAATCTGAATACGCTGACCGGGCAGGGGCATGCCGTCGCCTGCGCGCCGCACGGTGCCGGTCATCCAAAACCCGCCGCCGCCGATGCGTTCGACGATGGGGGCGCCGGGGCGATAATTGTTCGCGCCGCCGCGCATGGAGGGCGTCGCCGCAAAGCCAGAGGCCTGTGCGCCCGTCACAAACCCGGCAGAGGCTGCGGCCCCTATGACCGTGGCGCGCTGCAAAAGATCTCTGCGTGTCAGGGGGTGGCTTGGCATGAGTGGGCTCCGCTTCGTGGTCTCGTCAGAAATAGGATTTTTCCGGGCCAATCCAACTGTTGCCGAAGGCAAAACCGATCACGATGTCGTATCGCGCCCAAAACCGAAGGCCGCGAAACAGAGCCGTTGCCAAGCGGCTTTCCCAAAGCAGTGTTTTGTTTCTGTAACCCCCTCATGCAAAGGTCTTTTCCAGACCCCCGGCCACCCGCGTTCGATTCGTTGAACGGCAGGCCGACAATTTGATGAGGCCGACGTGTTCGATAGTTTCAAATCCCTGCTCTGCGCCACAGCCGTTTTTGGTCTGACCGCGACCCTTTCGACCGAAAGCCGCGCGCAGGATACTGCGGCGCCTTTGGTCAAATTGACCGAAGTGCGTGCAACAGCCGCCGAATTGACCCGACAGTTCTTTGGCCATGTGGTTGCAAAGGAAACGGTCGATTTGGCCTTTCAGGTCAGCGGCCAGATTGTCGAACTGCCCATCGTAGAAGGCGACACCGTCCCAAAAGGCAGTGTGATCGGTGAGTTGGATCTTGAACCGTTCGAGCTTGCCCTGGATCGGGCGCGCGTCCAGCGGGATCAGGCGCAGCGCACCTTTGATCGTCTCAAGCGCCTTGAGGGGGGCGCGGTCAGCAAGGTCAACGTCGAAGAGGCCGAGACACAGTTCCAACTGGCCGAAATATCGGTGCGCGACGCGGAAAGATCGTTGCGCAATGCGCGTTTGCTTGCTCCGTTCGATGCGGTCGTAGCAGCCCGCAACGTGGCCAATTTTACCACGATCAATGCTGGCGCGCCCATCGCGCGGTTGCACGATATGTCAGAGCTGAGGATCGAGATCGACGTGCCAGAGGTCTTGTTTCAGCAAGCTGGTGAAAACCCCGACGTCTCCCTTTTCGCGCAATTCCCATCCAGTGAGCGCATGTTTCCGCTAGAGGTGCGTGAATTCAATGCCGAAACATCGCAAGTGGGCCAGACGTTCCAAATCACGCTGGGCATGGCGCCGCCAGACAATCTGGTGGTGCTGCCGGGCTCATCTGTCACCGTCTTCGCGACATTGCGCGGCGACGGCGCGCCGATCATTATCCCGCGATCCGCGGTGATTGCGGACAACAACGGCAACGCACAAGTCATGGTCTTTTCCCCAACCGGGGCCGAGGCCGGGACAGTTGCCGCCGTGGAGGTCAAAATTGAGCCATCGGCGCGTGGCGAGGTGATGGTGTTGGGGGGCTTGGAGGACGGTCAGGAAATTGTCGCCAGCGGCGCCAATCAACTGTCCGATGGTGACGCGGTGCGCCGCTTCACCGGCTATTCAAACTGAGTTTGCGGCCATGAGTATCGCACGCGGATCTATCGAGCGCCCCATCATCACCTGGCTGATCTTGCTTGGATGTTTGTTGGGCGGCATCTGGGGCTTCTTTTCGCTGGGGCGTTTGGAAGACCCGGCCTTTACGATCAAAACGGCCGTTGTTGTCACGCAATATCCGGGCGCCGATGCCGAACAGGTCGCCCGCGAAGTGTCTGAGCCGATTGAATCCGAGATCCAAAAGATGGCGGAGCTCAAAGAAGTTCGATCGATGAACCAACCAGGTTTGTCCTGGATTACGGTCGACATGAAGGATCAGTACGACGGCTCTGAATTGCCCGAGATCTGGACCAAACTGCGCAACCGCGTGAACGCCGCGCGGCTGCCCGACGGGGCCAACCCGCCCTCGGTCAACGATGGGTTCGGCGATGTCTTTGGCATCTACTATGCTGTGACGGCTCCGGGGTATTCGAATTCCGAAATCTATGACCTTTCCACCTTTTTGCGACGCGAGTTGCTGACCGTTTCAGGTGTTGCCGATGTCAGTTTGCTGGGCGTGCCGAATGAGGTCATTTTTGTTGAACCTGATCTCGTCATCTCGACCAATCAAAACGTGCCACCCGCCGCCATTCAGAATGCGTTGGCAAATGCCAATTCTGTGGTCGATGGGGGATCGATCCAATCGGAAAACGGCCGGACGGTTATCCAGGGGCCGCGCGGGGATGACACGGTTCAGGATATTGCCGGTCTCACCGTGGGTGTCGGCGGCGAGGTGTTGAACCTGTTCGACTTTTCCACGGTCAAACGGGAACGCGAACAAAATCCGGGGCTCTTGATCCGCCACGATGGCGAGGATGCCTTCACCATTGGCGTCGCCGGATCTGCCAGCGAGAACATCGTGGACGTTGGCAAACGTGTGGACGCGAAATTGGCGGCCCTTGCGCCTCTGATCCCACTTGGGGTCGAATTCCACCCGATCTACCAACAGCATGTCGTTGTAGAAGAAGCCTCTGATGATTTCCTGGTCAACTTGGCCATGTCAGTCGGCATCGTGGTGATCGTGCTGGCCTTGTTCATGGGGCCTCGGGCTGCGGTCGTTGTTGGGTCAACACTCTTGCTGACCGTGGTCGGCACCTTGTTCTTCATGGCGATGTTTTCAATCGAGATGGAGCGGATCTCGCTTGGGGCGCTGATCATCGCGATGGGGATGCTGGTCGACAATGCCATCGTTGTTGCCGAAGGCATGCAGATGTCGATGCAAAGAGGCAAAACATCCCGCAAAGCCGCCGAAGAGGCCGCAGGCAAAACGCAAATCCCGCTCCTTGGGGCGACTGTGATTGGGATTATGGCCTTTGCGGGCATCGGGCTCAGCAATGATGCGACGGGCGAGTTTTTGTTCTCTCTCTTTGCCGTGATTGCCATCTCGCTGATCTTGTCTTGGGTGCTTGCGTTAACTGTGACGCCGCTGCTGGGGCACTACTTTTTCAAGCAAGGTTCCGAAGACGCAGATGGTGGCTATGACGGGTTCGCCTTTCGCGCCTATGCAGGGTTGCTGCGGTTGTGCCTTAAACTCTGGTGGCTGGTCATCCCCGGCCTGATCGCGATCACGGTCGTGTGTTTCGCGCTCTTTGGGCAGATCAAGCAGCAGTTCTTTCCCGACAGCAACACACCGCTCTTTTTTGCGCATTACAAATTGGCGCAAGGGGCCTCGATACATGAGGTTTCTCGCGATCTGGCTGTGTTAGAGGATTGGCTTGCGGCGCAAGAAGACGTTGTCGCCGCGACGTCCTTTTCCGGGCAAGGGGCCGCGCGGTTTATGCTGACGTATCAAGCCGAAGATCCAAACCCGAGCTACGGCCACATCATCGTCAGAACCAGCAATACCGACCAGATTGCCCCGCTTATCGAACGCATGGAGAGCTTTGCCGCGCTGAACCTGCCGCAAGGCGAGTTTCGCGCAAAAAGGCTCGCGTTTGGGCCGGGCGGAGGCGATCCGATCCAGGTCCGGTTCTCTGGTCCTGATCCAACCGTCCTGCGCGATCTAGCAGATGTTGCGATGCAGCGGCTGCTTGATGCCTCTGACGACATCATCGCCCCGCGCGTTGATTGGCGCGAGATGGAGCAGGTGCTGCGCCCCGTCTATGCGACCGACCGCGCGCAAGAGGCCGGCATTACCCGCGACGACATCACCAATGCGTTCCGCTTTGCGACAATCGGCATCGATGCCGGCGTCTTCCGCGAAGGTGAGCGGCGCATTCCGATTATCCTGCGCGCCAATCCCGAGGCGGATCTCGCGCTGACAGATCACATCATCTATTCCCAAAGCGGACAGACCTTTGTGCCGATGGAACAGGTGATCGAAGGCATGATCTTTGAATCTCAGAACACTCTTGTGATGCGTCGCGACCGTGTTTTGACGATCACGGTGGGCGCTGACATCACCAGCGGTTTGACCGCGGCGCAAGTTCAGTCGCAGGTGCAAGACACGATCGACACGATGCCGCTGCCTGCGGGTTACAAGATGGAATGGGGCGGCGAATACGAAAGTTCAAGCGACGCGCACGCCAGCCTGGCGCAACAATTGCCAGCCAGCCTCTTGATCATGGTGTTGATTTCCATCCTGCTCTTTAACGCGCTGCGCCAACCGCTGATCATTTGGCTGCTCGTGCCGATGTCCGCCAATGGCGTGAGCTTGGCGCTCTTGGGAACGGGTTTGCCCTTTACCTTTACGGCGCTGCTTGGGCTTTTGTCTTTGTCGGGGATGCTGATCAAGAACGGCATTGTTCTGGTGGAAGAGATCGACATCGTGCGACGCGAAAATCCAGCGATGGCCTTGGACGACGCGATCGTGATGGCCTCAACCTCGCGGATGCGACCGGTCATTTTGGCGGCGGCCACGACGATCCTGGGCATGCTGCCGCTGATCTGGGACGCGTTCTTTCAATCGATGGCGGTGACGATCATGGGCGGCTTGGCCTTTGCCTCCATCCTCACCTTGGTTGCAGCTCCCGTCTTGTACTTCATTTTCTTCATCCGCCAGCGCGAACCCGCCCTGCAACCCGCCGAATGACCCGTCCGCCCAGGCGGTTTGGGGAAGAGGCGGTGACACGGCGGAGTGTGGGAGGCGGACGCTGGTCGACCACGTGGCGGGAAGGGCGGATGCCCTCATCGCTTCTTTGAAACGACGGCCGCCCAACTCTTGTTTCCAGAGGCTGTTGGCGGTTCGCTTTGCATAGGGCTTGTGGCGGAGAGACAGGGATTCGAACCCTGGGTACCCGTGAAGGTACAACGGTTTTCGAGACCGCCCCGTTCGACCACTCCGGCACCTCTCCGCGTTTGGGTTCACTAGGCATTCCCACGCGGCCATGCAAGAGCGTTTCGGTGCTGATACCGGCAAATTACCGGGCGGCGCACGATGTGGCGCGGGGTGCGGGGCAGTTTTCTGCGACAATCAAAAGCAAGTTATTGGACGCCAGACCCAGAACCACTACCCTGAAGCAAACACAACACGGAGATGGATTATGCGCGCGATCTTGAAACTCTGTACCGCGACCTTGATGTGGCTGGCTTTGACGGTGTCGATGGCCGTCGCCGCCGATCGGGCCCGGCTTGAGGCGTTTTTGGAAGTCACCGGCTTTGATGTCGCTTTGGAAAGCATCAAGCTTGCGGCGGGCAGCGCGCCCGAGATGTTGGGGATCAGCGCGCAGGACTTTGGGTCCGAATGGCTCCGATTGTCTGACAAGGTTTTCGACGTCGCGCAAATGCACGACATGGCCTTGGACATTCTGGAAGAAACCTTGAGCGACGATATGCTGTCGCACGCGGCGACCTTCTATGCTTCTGATCTGGGCGCGCGTCTGGTCGAGGCGGAAAATGCCTCGCATCTCCATCAAGATGAGGGGCTCAAGGATGAAAGCGGGGCGGCGTTGTTGGCGGCGCTGCGTCAGATCGACAGCCCGCGTGTGGCCTATTACGCGCGGATGAATGCCGCCTCGGACAGCGCAGGCACGTCGATCCGAGCGCTTCAGGAAATCCAGGTGCGGTTCTATTTGGCAGCGGCTGCGGCTGGTGTGATCCAGTTGAATATGGATGAAGGCGATATGCGCGACGCTTTGGCCGCGGGCGAGGATGAATTGCGCGAGACGATCAAAGAAGGTGGCCTGGAAGGCGCCGCCTATACCTATCAAGCTTTTTCCGATGCCGAAGTTCTTGCCTATGCCGAGGCGCTGGAGCATCCAGTTATGCGCCAGGTCTATGATCTGATGAATGCGGTTCAGTTCGAGATCATGGCCAACCGGTTTGAGGCTTTGGCGCAGGCAATGGCCGATCTGCGGCCAAGCCAAGAGCTGTGAGGCCTGCAAACCAAGAAGGGGAGAGGCGCGCATGACATCCGAATTGGATCCGCAGATTGCCATGCTTTTGCAAAAAGCGGCCGAGGCTGGGCTGCCCAAGATACAAGATTTGTCGCCGCAGGCGGCGCGGCGCCAATTCAATCAGAACACCGCGCGGTTGCGCCAGCTTGCCCCGTTCGTGGACATTGCCCGTGTCGTCACCACGTCGACCGGGGCTGGCTATGGCCATGTGCCCGTCAGGATTTATGATCCGGCCCCTGATCGGCGCAAGCCGTGTCTGGTCTATTACCACGGCGGGGGGCATGTGCTGGGCGGGTTGGACTCGCATGATGGTGTCGCGCGCAGCTTGGCCAAACGGGCAGGCATCCTGGTCGTCTCAGCGGATTACCGTATGGCGCCCGAGCACGTGTTTCCCGCAGCCGTCAACGACAGCTTTGATGTCTTGCGGTCGGTCCATGACACCGCCGAAGCCCTGGGCGTGGACGCACGCGCCATCGCCGTGGGCGGCGACAGTGCCGGCGGGAACCTGGCGGCAGTTGTCGCATTGATGGCGCGTGATGCGGGCGCGTTGCCGCTTGCGGCGCAGGTTTTGGTTTATCCGGTGATTGATTATCGCGGCGGCACCGCATCCTATGCACGCTTTGGCGCGGGCTATGGCCCGCTTGAGGGTGACACCGTCGCCTGGTTTCGGGATCACTACCTGCCTGACGCAAGCGCGCGCGACGATTGGCGCGCGGTGCCGATAAATGCCAAGCTGCATGATCTCCCGGCGACGCTGCTTATCCTGGCGGAATGCGACGTGCTGGTCGACGAGGGCCGCGCCTTTGGGCAAAAGCTCTCTGCTGCGGGTGTGCCGGTTCAAGAGCATGTGTTTCCCGGAATGATCCACGCCTTTTACAATTACGTTGGCTTTGTGGACGAAGCCACGCGCGCGCATGATGTGACAGCCGCGTTTTTGCGCTCTGTTTTGCCCGATACGGTGGTATTTTCTGACTAGACCCCGTTGACAGTTCACAGCCTTACAGCCATAAGCCGCGTCGCCGGGTGCAGCAATGCGCCCGGATTTTGGTTTTACGCCCCTAGGACGGGCGCGCTGTCTGAGGCGACTTCGGTCGAAACACCGTTTTACGGGGCCACATGACGCGGTGAGAAAAGGAAGACCCGATGTTCGCGGTACTCAAGACCGGCGGCAAACAGTATAAGGTCCAGTCTGGCGACGTTTTGCGCGTCGAAAAGCTGGCAGCTGCAGCCGGAGACAAAGTTCAATTCAACGATATTCTGATGCTGGGCGGCGATGCGCCTGCCGTTGGTACACCCTTCGTCGCAGACGCAGGTGTCCAAGCAGAAGTGATCGAACAGATCAAAGGCGAAAAGACGATCAACTTCGTCAAGCGTCGCCGTAAGCACTCTTCCAAGCGCACGAAGGGTCATCGCCAGCAACTCACGCTGTTGCGTGTGACAGACATTCTGTCATCCGGCGCGGACAAGTCTGGCGTCATGGCGGCTGTTGGTGCGGCGTCTGCCGGTGCCGTTGTTGCGGCAGCACCTGCTCCGAAGGCAGAGAAGAAAGCTGCGCCAAAGGCTGAAAAGAAGGCCGAAGCTCCAAAAGAAGCGCCAAAGGCTGCGGCCGCAGGTGCGGATGACCTCAAAGAGCTGTCCGGTGTCGGACCAGCACTTGAGAAAAAGTTGCACGACGCGGGCGTAACAACCTTTGCGCAAATTGCAGCATGGACGGAAGAAGACGTCGCTGCTATGGACGAGAAGCTGTCTTTCAAAGGCCGGATCGAGCGTGAAGGCTGGATCGAACAGGCCAAAGAAAAGACCAAAGGCTAAGGAGAGAGAGAATGGCACATAAAAAAGCAGGCGGTTCCTCACGCAACGGTCGCGACTCCGCGGGCCGTCGTCTTGGCGTTAAGCTTTATGGTGGCCAGGCGGCCATCCCTGGAAACATCATCGTGCGTCAGCGCGGCACCAAGTTTTGGCCGGGCGAAGGCGTGGGCATGGGCAAAGACCATACGATCTTTGCGACCGTCCCGGGCGCAGTGAATTTCCGTAAGGGCCTCAAAGGTCGCACGTATATTTCCGTGCTGCCGGTCGCAGAGGCAGCAGAATAAGCCGAAACCCGAATAGGCATATCACACCAAAAAGGGGATCGGCGGTAGCCGGTCCCCTTCTTCGTTTAAGACCGGCCCCGCCAGCCCCGCCCACAAAAGCGCAAAGGAGGCGTGCCATGTCAGACAAGAAAAAGCTCCCGATCCTTACGGACGGCTGTGTTGTCCTGCGCGCGCCGAAACCCGGCGACGTGGCCGCGCGGCTCAAGCTTGGAAACACACCTGAAATCCATCACATGTTCGGGGCCGACCCATCGACCGTGCGTCCGCTCACCCAAGAGGCCGCAGAGGCTTGGGTTAAAACGCAGGAACACGCGCCGTTCGGCTGGATCATCGAGGTGCAGGACCGCTTGATCGGTGCAGGCCGTTTGCATTCGGTTGATCACCTCGACCAACGGGCCAGTGTGGCATTGGGCATTCTTGACGCGAATGCGTTGGGCAAAGGCTATGGCACACGCGCGCTGCATTTGATGGTGGCGCATGCCTTTGATGTGCTTGGGCTGCACCGCGTCGATCTGCGCGTTCTCGATTACAACGCCCGCGCCATTCGCGCCTACGAAAAGGTCGGGTTTGTTGTCGAGGGACGTCAGCGCGAGGCTGCGCGGGTTGGGCAAAACTGGCATGACGACCTGATGATGGGGCTATTGGCCAGCGAATACGGGCGGGTCGCCGCATGACCTGGTCGCCAAACGCATCGCCTGCAGCAAACGGGAGGGGCGCGTCATGAGTGTCGCTGTTACCTCGTTTGCCGTGTTTGCGGCAAGCCAAGTCGGCACGCCGGGGCCTGCCAACATGGCCTTGATGGCGACCGGCGCGCGATTTGGTTTTCGCGCGGCGTTGCCGTTCGTTGCGGGCGTTGCCTTGGGCAAACAACTGATCATTTGGCCGATTGGCTTTGGCTTGATGGAGTTGGCCGAACAGGCGCCGCGCGTCTTTGCGGCGCTCAAGTGGATGTCTGCGGCCTATATTATTTGGCTTGCTTGGAAGGTCGCGAACCTGCGCCTTGGCACGACTGCACAATCGACCGGCGCCCCGGGTTTTGCAGCGGGTCTGATCGTGCATCCGCTCAACCCAAAGGCTTGGGCCATGATCGTTGCGGGATTTACGGGCTTTACCGCGCCTGACACCCCCGCATTGCAAGCCACATTGACCATCGCGGCCGTTTTGCTCTTGTGCCAGACCATCCTGCACCCTTTGTGGACGCTGGCAGGGGATCGGATCGCGGCACGCCTCGCAGGAACGGCGGCGGAACCTTATTTGATGTACACATTGGCCGGATTGACCGTCGCCTCTGTGCTCTTTGTTTTGTTCGGAGGAGGAGCATGACAATGGAACTCGGAAAGATCGTGACACAGATGTCGATCGAAACCAGCCGCTTTGACTTGCGCCCCTTGCGCAAGTCCGACCAGGGCCTGATCGAACATTACGCCTCGGATGAGCGGGTTGCGCGGATGACCACGTCGATCCCGCATCCGGTGCCGCCGGGCTGCACCGAGGCCTTTGTTGCGCGCGCCATGCAAGACACGCGCGAAGAAGACGTCTGGGCCATCGACGGCACAAAGGCTGATGGCGCAGAGGTCATGGGCCTGATTTCGCTGGAAAGAATGGACCGCAACCAATCCGAGATCGGCTATTGGGTGGCGCCTCCCTTCTGGAACACGGGGCTCGCCTCTGATGCTGTGCAGGCGCTGGTGCAGGCAAATCCACTGGCCAATGCGACCATCTTCGCCTCCGTCTTTCAGGACAACCCCGCCTCGGCGCGGGTGCTGACACATTGCGGCTTCGATTATCTTGGGGATGCCGAGAGTTTCTCGGTCGCCCGCGATGCGTCGGTGCCCACCTGGACGTATTTGCGCAAACTCTGATTGCGCGCAGCGGACCGGGGCACTAGGAGAGCCTCATGAAGTTCCTTGATTTGGCAAAGGTTTACATCCGCTCTGGCGCAGGCGGTAACGGATGTATCTCGTTTCGCCGTGAGAAATACATCGAGTTCGGCGGCCCGGATGGCGGCGACGGCGGCAATGGTGGCAATGTGATCGCCGAGGCCGTCGAAGGCCTCAATACGCTGATCGATTTCCGCTATCAGCAGCATTACTTTGCCAAGAACGGCCAGCCGGGGATGGGGCGTCAGCGCACCGGGAAAACCGGCGATGACATCGTCTTGCGCGTTCCCGAAGGCACCGAAATCCTGGAAGAAGACCAGGAAACGCTGATCGCTGATTTGACCACCGTCGGAGACACTGTGTTCCTGGCGCGTGGCGGCAATGGCGGTTGGGGTAACTTGCACTTTAAATCCGCGACCAATCAGGCACCGCGCCGGGCAAACCCGGGTCAGCCGGGGGTCGAGCGGACGATCTGGCTGCGGCTCAAGCTGATTGCGGATGTCGGGTTGTTGGGTCTGCCCAATGCGGGCAAATCGACCTTTCTGGCGGCCACATCGAATGCACGGCCCAAAATCGCGGATTATCCCTTTACCACGCTGCACCCGAACCTGGGGGTCGTGGGGGTGGACAACACGGAATTTGTTGTTGCCGATATTCCGGGCCTGATCGAAGGTGCGTCGGATGGCAAAGGCATTGGTGATCGGTTTTTGGGCCATGTCGAGCGGTGTGCAGTGTTGTTGCACCTCGTCGATGGCACCGCCGACGATGTGGCGGCGGATTACCGGACGATCATAACCGAGCTTGAGGCCTATGGCGGTGCGCTCGCAGACAAGCCGCGGGTGACGGTGCTCAACAAAATTGATGCGTTGGATGAAGATCTGATCGCGATGCAAAAGGAGGCCTTGGAAGAGGCCTGTGGCGCGCCGGTCATGACCATGTCGGGCGTGGCAAAGACCGGAACAACCGATGTGCTGCGCGCTTTGCGCGCGCAGATCGACGAAGATCGGTTGCGTCAGCGACCCGCGAAAGAGCCGAAGGCATGGCATCCTTAACCGCATCCCGACGTCTGGTCGTCAAAATCGGCTCGGCCCTGCTGGTGGATCGCGCCAGCGGGACATTGCGCGCGGATTGGCTCAAGGCGCTGGCCGACGATGTTGCCTGGCTGATGGGGGCGGGCGTGCAGGTTGTGCTGGTCTCTTCCGGCTCGATCGCCCTCGGGCGCGGCGCGCTTGGATTGCCTGGCGCTGATTTGGCGCTGGAACAGTCTCAGGCGGCGGCTGCGGTTGGCCAAATCCGGCTGGCGCGTGCCTATGAGGATGCGCTGGCCTTGCACGGCATCACGACAGCGCAGGTGTTGATGACGTTGGAAGACAGCCGCGACAGGCGGCGCTATCTGAATTCGCGCGCCACGCTAGAGCAATTGATTTCGTTCAGCGCGGTGCCGATCGTGAATGAAAACGACACGATTGCGACCGATGAAATCCGGTTTGGCGACAATGATCGCCTGGGCGCACAGATCGCGGCGACCATCGGGGCCGACACACTTGTGCTGTTGTCGGATGTGGATGGGTTCTATTCGGCGAACCCAAGCGACGATCCAAGCGCCAGACGTTTT
>CAZYQC010000068.1:0-10890 GCA_964649815.1 uncultured Rhodobacterales bacterium
GATCTGCCCGACGATTTGCTGGACGATATCGAACAGTGGTGCCATGAATTCCCAGCCCTGCTGGACGACATCGACGGGCTGCTGACCGAAAACCGTATCTTCAAACAGCGCAATGCCGATATCGGCGTGGTGACCGAGGATGACATCCAGAAATACGGCTTTTCCGGCGTGATGGTGCGGGGCAGCGGCCTCGCGTGGGATTTGCGCCGCAGTCAGCCCTACGAATGCTACGACGAATTCGACTTCCAGATTCCGGTCGGCAAGAACGGCGACTGCTATGACCGCTACCTCGTCAGGATGGAAGAGATGCGCCAGTCGGTCTGCATCATGAAACAGGCCGTGGCCAAGCTGCGAGAAGCGACCGGCGACATCCTCGCACGGGGCAAGATCACACCGCCCTCGCGCACCGACATGAAAACGTCGATGGAATCGCTGATCCATCACTTCAAGCTTTATACCGAAGGTTTCCACGTCCCCGAGGGCGAGGTCTACGCGGCCGTGGAAGCGCCCAAAGGAGAATTCGGCGTGTATCTGGTCGCAGATGGCACGAACAAACCCTACCGCGCCAAACTGCGCGCGCCGGGCTTTTTGCACCTGCAGGCGATGGATTACGTGGCCACGGGCCACCAGCTCGCCGACGTTGCCGCGATCATCGGTACGATGGACATCGTGTTCGGAGAGGTGGATCGGTGACAAGCCTGCCGATCCTGATCGTTGTCTTGCTGCTTGTTGGGGCGGCGATGGTCCTGCTTTTGGCGTGGGCATTCTACAGCGATCCGCAAAAAGGCATGGCTCAAGCGACGCATCGGCTCGAACAATTGCCGCTGGTGATGGTGGACCGCTATGTTGCGGTGGGCGTCCTTCAGATCGGCCTGATCTTTTTCGGCAATCTGGAAATGGTCGCGATCTTTTGCATTGCGGGGGCCATTATGGGGCTGGGCGACGGGCTGATCTATGCGCGCGCCGGCCACCCGCATATCAAGCACACAAGCTCTGGCGTGCTCGCTCTTTTGGGGCTTGGCGTCACGCTTTACTACATGAACGCGGGGGTGTGATTGTCGCTATGACCGCTCCTATTGTTACCTCTTTCCGCCACCCAGGCTTTGCGCATAAGGCGGTTGGCGAACTCAAAATACCAAAGGTCTGACCGATGCTCCGTCGTCTTCATCCAGAACAACCAGACAGCTTTGACTTCACACCAGCCAATTTGGCCTGGGCCGAGGCACAAATCACCAAATACCCCGAGGGGCGTCAGGCCTCTGCGATCATTCCGCTGTTGTGGCGCGCGCAAGAGCAAGAGGGCTGGCTGACCCGCCCGGCGATTGAAAAAGTCGCAGAGATGCTGGGTATGGCCTATATCCGCGCGCTCGAGGTTGCGTCGTTTTACTTTATGTTCCAGCTGCAGCCCGTCGGTTCGGTTGCACATATCCAGGTGTGCGGCACGACCTCTTGCATGATCTGCGGGGCCGAAGACCTTATCGGCGTGTGCAAGGAAAAGATCGCGCCAAAGCCGCATCAGATTTCCGAAGACGGCAAGTTTTCCTGGGAAGAGGTCGAATGCCTCGGTTCGTGTGCAAACGCACCGATGGCCCAGATTGGCAAGGATTATTACGAAGATCTGACCGCCGCGCGATTTGCGGAGATGATCGACGAATTCGCCGCTGGAAAAGTGCCAACACCCGGCCCGCAGAACGGACGCTATGCGGCAGAGCCTTTGTCAGGTTTGACCTCGCTCAAGGAATTCGACAGCGGCCACACGCAGTTCAACGCCAGTGTGCAACTGGCGACAGATATCGGAGACACGGTCAAGCGGATCGACGGCACCGAAGTGCCTTTGATCGCACCTTGGCAAGGCAAAGGCAGCAAAGACGCGACGCCGGCGCGCGATGACCTGATGGGCCCATCGTCCAAGCCCGCAGCGCCCAAGAAGGCCGCCAAAGCCAAGCCCGCGCCGAAACCAAAGACCGAAACACCAGCCGATCCTGGCACAAAACCTCAGAGCCTGGATGCCCCACGCGCGGGGAAAGCTGACGATCTTAAGATGATCAAAGGTGTTGGTCCCAAGCTAGAGGCACTGTTGCACGAGCTGGGCTTTTACCATTTTGATCAAGTCGCTGCCTGGACCGAGGCCGAAGTGGCTTGGGTCGATCAGAACCTCGAAGGCTTCAAAGGGCGCGTCACCCGTGACAACTGGGTCACGCAAGCAACCGCTCTTGCAACTGGGGCAGAGACAGAATTCTCCAAACGTGCCAAAAAGGACGATATATATAAGTCCTAAGTGACTACTGGCATGGGAGAGGGACACCTATGAGTTCAAATGAAGGCACGTTTAGCTGCGCCATCTGGTGCTGTCTTGTGGGCGTTGCGGGCGGCATCCTGACGGTTGCTCTGCTGTTGATGCTGGGCGAAGATTGGCTGTTCATTCAAGCTGCATTTATGGGATTGCTTGTCGCTGGTGTTGGCGGTGCATTGCTGCTCTGGCTGCTTTGCCGGCCTTTGCCAGCTCCGGGTGAGGCGCAGGCAACTGCGGCCAAACCAGAGGCGACACCCGCTGCGAAAAGCGCGCCCGCGCCCGCGGCCGCCGCTCCGGCCAGCGCGCCGGTCGCAGAGATCAAACCCAGCACGCCTTTGCCAGGCGAAGCCGAACTGGCCGAGCGTAAGGGGTCTTGGAAATACGAGGCTGAGCCAAGCGCGCCGGCCGCCAAACCCGCACCCGCCGCTGCCGCGCCAGTCGTTGCCGCCGAAGGGCCGGGCACCAAGCCGGAAACCCTCGAAGCGGCGCGCGACGGCGGGCCGGATGATCTGAAATCGATCAAAGGCGTTGGTCCAAAGCTGGAGGCGCTGTTGCATTCGATGGGCTTTTACCACTTTGATCAGGTCGCTGCCTGGGGACCTGAAGAGGTCGCTTGGGTCGATCAGAATTTGCAAGGTTTCAAAGGCCGTGTGAGCCGCGACAATTGGGTCGAGCAGGCCCAGATCCTCGCGTCTGGCGGATCGACCGAGTTCTCTAAGAAAGTCGACAAAGGCGACGTTTACTAAGTGAACGTCGAGCGCCGTGGCTAATTCAAAACCACCGCAACAAAAGGATGGCCAGCGCCTTGCGCTGGTCATTGCAGGCGTCGGCATCTTTTGGGTGCTCGCCAATGTGATCGGCAGCCAACTGGGCCTGTCCAACCGCATCCGCGCTTTGATCGATCTGTCCGTTCTGGCCCTCTTTGCATGGGCCATCTGGCGCGCAGTAGATTTGTGGCGCAACCGCAAATGATGCGGGTCATCGAGCAAGAGAGCCAATCATGAACCAGACTTACGACAGCATGTTCGCCGCGCATGACCGTCAAAAAGCGCAACGCCAACAAAATGGCGAATACCTCGCTGAGATCATCAGCGGATATATGAGCCCAAAAACTGTGATCGACGTCGGATGTGGCTTGGGTTTTTTCCTCGCCGCAATGGCGCGTCGTGGTGCAAAGGTGCACGGTCTGGATGCCGATTGGGTGGTTCCTTTGGAAACCGAGATTGAAAAAGATCAGTACACCTTTGCCGATCTCAACCAGCCCATCGACACCTCTACCAGGTACGATCTGGCAGTGTCACTGGAAGTTGCGGAGCATCTGAAACCAGAGCGCGGCGCAAGTTTCGTTGCTGACCTGTGTGGTTTGTCAGACGTGGTTCTCTTTTCAGCTGCCATACCCGGGCAACGTGGGTCGGGCCACATCCATCTGCAATGGCAGGATTGGTGGGCGGATCAATTCGCAGGACATGGTTACAAATGCTATGATGCGGTTCGTCGGAAAATGGCTGCGCATGAAGATGCCTTTGGGTGGTTCAAGCAAAATGTCCTCATTTTTGCGCGTGACGGCGCAGTGGTTGATCCCAGGCTTTTGGAACATGAAATCGCGCCTGTTGCGGCGTCTTATGTCTATAAGGGCACGCATTTGCGAAAGCTCAAACAAATGCGCAAGCAAATGGACAAGAAATAGAAGACATTTCAAATGGTTACCGCTTGGCACTGCGGTTTGCGCATAGAGACTATTGCGTTTGTCCTTTTGGACGTAGATTAAGTGCTAAACGATGGTTCTGACCGACAGACAGGTGCGCTGATGCTGGACGATAAAGATCGCATTTTTACCAACATCTATGGGATGCATGACCGGACTTTGGCAGGGGCCAAGGCCAGAGGGCATTGGGACGGCACTGCCGGTTTGATCCAAAAGGGCCGGGACTGGATCATTCAGGAAATGAAAGACAGCGGGCTGCGCGGTCGCGGCGGCGCGGGCTTCCCCACAGGTCTCAAATGGTCGTTCATGCCAAAAGAAAGCGACGGGCGCCCGGCCTATCTTGTGGTCAACGCAGACGAATCTGAACCCGGCACCTGCAAAGACCGCGAAATCATGCGCCACGATCCGCATACGTTGATCGAAGGATGCTTGATCGCAAGCTTCGCGATGAATGCGAATGCCTGCTATATCTATATCCGCGGCGAATACATCCGCGAGAAAGAAGCGCTGCAAGCCGCCATTGACGAAGCCTATGACGCAGGCCTTTTGGGCGCCAATGCCGCGGGTTCGGGTTGGGATTTCGACCTCTATCTGCATCACGGGGCAGGGGCCTATATCTGTGGTGAAGAAACTGCTCTGATCGAAAGCCTTGAGGGCAAAAAAGGCATGCCGCGGATGAAGCCGCCTTTCCCTGCGGGCGCGGGTCTCTATGGCTGTCCGACAACGGTGAACAATGTCGAATCCATCGCGGTCGTCCCGACGATCTTGCGGCGTGGCGCCTCTTGGTTTGCGGGCTTTGGACGGCAAAACAACGCTGGCACCAAGCTCTTTGCGATTTCCGGCCACGTCAACAATCCATGTGTCGTCGAAGAGGCGATGTCGATCACCTTCGAAGAGCTGATCGAAAAGCATTGCGGCGGCATCCGCGGCGGTTGGGACAACCTCAAAGCGGTCATTCCAGGCGGATCATCTGTGCCATGCGTGCGCGGCGAAAAGATGAAAGACGCGATCATGGATTTCGATTACCTGCGCGGTGATTTGGGATCAGGCCTGGGTACAGCGGCGGTGATTGTGATGGATCAGTCGACGGACATCATCAAAGCGATCTGGCGTCTGTCAAAATTCTACAAGCACGAAAGCTGTGGCCAATGTACGCCCTGCCGCGAAGGCACCGGTTGGATGATGCGCGTGATGGATCGCTTGGTCAAAGGTGACGCCAGCGTCGAAGAAATCGATATGCTGTTTGACGTCACCAAGCAGGTCGAGGGTCACACGATCTGTGCTTTGGGTGATGCGGCGGCTTGGCCAATCCAGGGTCTGATCCGCAACTTCCGCGATGAAATCGAAGATCGGATCAAGCACAAACGCGCGGCGGCAGTGGCGGCTGAGTGATGATGCTCGGCCCGGCTTTCTCTAGGCGCGCCAATCACGCTGTGGCGCAAGAGGAGAGAAGACGGGCCCGACACATTAAAGGCCAGAGGCGGTGCGCCCCGCTCGGATCGATCTGATGCAGCTGGCCGAGTTCAACAAAGGCGTCCTCAAATACGATTGGGATGACCCGCGCATCGCGGATTTCGCGGACAATCTGGATTTCGTGAATGGCGTGGCCCGGCGGGCAGATGGTTTTGTCTGGACGCTGGACGAAGCCAGCATGGACGCCGCGCAAACAGATGCAAACGGCCCGTTGGGTGGCAATCCCAGAACGGCCTCCACGCTTTCGGTTTGGCGCGATCTTGCTTCGCTGGAACATTTTGTCTGGAACACGGTCCACAAGCGGTTCTTAGACCGGTCTGGCGAATGGTTTGATCCGCACCAGGGCTTGCGCATGGCGTTGTGGTGGGTGCCCGATGGCCATAAGCCAACCGTTGAAGAAGCGGTCGTGCGGTTTGATCATCTGCAAAAGCACGGCGACACGGACTTTGCCTTTGGCTGGTCATATGCCAAAAAGACCGTGGCCCGCGCCAGCTAGGGCCAGATCAAACGGGGGACACATGAAGCAGCAAAAATCTCGGCAGGCCCAAGCGGTCGCGGCGTCGGTTCGGCACAACCGGCTCGTGGTCTTATGTGGCGCGATGATCCTCTTGGCGTTGATCCTTGCGGCCTGTGACCGTCGCGAAGACCGGTTGCCCTTTGACGGCCAATTTTTCCGCTCGGACACTAAGGTGATCGACAAAAACAAAGAGCACATCAGCGTCACTGTCCGCCCGGTCAGTGCAAGCCTTCAGGGCGCGCGCGAAGCGGGGCTATATGAAGCCACGCGCTATTGCATCGAAAACTATGGCACGTCGAATATCGAGTGGGTCGCAAGCCCGGATGCCGAGGAAGAAAACTTGGCGATCGAGAAGGATACGCTGACTTTAGAGGGCATGTGCGCACCATAAGCGCCAAAGTCTTTCACAAAATGTCGGTTCGGCCTTGCACAAACCACATGATATTGCATAACGAACCAACGCGATCCCAGAATTGTCACGTCTGACACAAGGGGAGCGAACAGATGCGCGCACTTGGAATTTTGCTTGTTTTCTCACTGACCTCGCATGTTGCGCTGGCCAAGCCGCCGTTGCGGGATGTGGCCGAGATTGACGACGCTTTGCTTGCAGTTGGTCTGGCGGATGACATTCGAAAAAATTGCCCGACAATCTCGGCTCGGATGCTCAAAGCGCTGAGTTTTGTGCAAGGTTTGCAAAGCCGTGCGCAAGAGCTGGGTTATTCCGAAGACGAGATAAAAGCCTACCGCAGTTCGACCGAGGAAAAGGCCAGATTGCGCGCTGAAGGCGATGCTTGGTTAAGCGCAAATGGGGTCGACAAATCAGCCCCAGAAACGTATTGCGCTGCAGGGCAGAATGAGATCAAAAAACAAAGCCAAATCGGTGCTTTACTCAGGGTGAATTGACGCATGAGCGACCTACGCAAAATTGTCATCGATGGGAACGAGGTAGAAGTCGAAGGGGCCATGACTTTGATCCAGGCCTGCGAAGTGGCAGGGATCGAAATTCCGCGGTTTTGCTACCATGAGCGCCTCTCGATTGCTGGCAATTGCCGGATGTGCCTGGTCGAGGTTGTGGGCGGCCCGCCCAAACCCGCGGCCTCTTGCGCGATGCAGGTCAAAGACCTGCGTCCCGGCCCCGAAGGCCAGCCGCCCGTTGTGAAAACGAATTCTCCGATGGTCAAAAAGGCCCGCGAAGGGGTGATGGAGTTTTTGCTCATCAACCACCCGCTTGATTGTCCGATCTGCGATCAGGGCGGCGAATGCGATCTGCAGGATCAGGCGATGGCCTATGGTGTAGATTTCTCGCGCTACCGCGAACCGAAGCGGGCGGTCGACGATCTGGACCTTGGCCCGCTTGTCGAAACGCATATGACGCGCTGCATTTCCTGCACACGGTGCGTGCGCTTTACCACCGAAGTCGCCGGCATCACCCAAATGGGCCAAACTGGCCGCGGCGAAGATGCCGAAATCACCGCCTATCTTGGAGAAACGCTCGACAGTAACCTGCAGGGCAACATCATTGACCTCTGCCCAGTGGGCGCGCTGGTGTCCAAGCCTTACGCCTTTACCGCCCGCCCGTGGGAGCTGACGAAAACAGAATCCATCGATGTCATGGATGCGCTGGGCTCTAATATCCGCGTCGATACCAAAGGCCGCGAAGTCATGCGGTTTTTGCCCCGCAACCATGATGGCGTGAACGAAGAATGGATCGCAGACAAGTCGCGCTTTGTGTGGGACGGTTTGCGCCGCCAGCGCCTTGACAAGCCTTACGTCCGCGAAAGCGGCAAGTTACGCCCGGCCAGTTGGGGCGAGGCGTTGGCCAAAGCGGCAGAGGCCATTCAGGGGGCCGAGAAACTCGCAGGCGTTGTGGGTGATCTGGCGCCCGTCGAAGCGGCCTTTGCGCTCAAGACTTTGATCGAAGGGCAAGGTGGCGTTGTTGAATGCCGCACTGACGGCGCGCATTTGCCTGCAGACAATCGCGCGGCCTATGTGGGCACGGCGTCGATCGAGGATATCGATACGGCCGAAGCGATCATGTTGATTGGGTCGAACCCGCGCAATGAGGCGCCCGTCTTGAACGCGCGCATCCGCAAAGCCTGGACGCGCGGCGCGAATGTTGGCGTGATCGGGCGGGCGGTCGATTTGACCTATGATTTCAATCACATCGGCGACGGTCCAAAGGTGATTGACGCACTGCTTGAGCGTGATCACACCGAGGTGGGCGAAAAGAATTCGGTCATCATCGTGGGTCAGGCAGCCTTGCAACGGCCCGATGGCGCAGCCGTTCTGAGCGCCGCGATGAAGCTGGCTGAATCGACCAAATCCAAATTCCTGGTCCTGCACACTGCCGCCGGGCGCGTTGGTGCCTTGGATGTCGGCGCGGTGAACGATGGTGGCATGAACGCGGTGAGTGCCGCGAACGTCATCTACAACCTTGGCGCCGACGAGATCGAAATCGAGCAGGGCGCGTTTGTCATCTACCAAGGCAGCCACGGCGACCGCGGCGCGCACCGTGCGGATGTGATTTTGCCAGGCGCGGCATATACCGAGGAAAACGGACTGTTCGTGAACACCGAAGGCCGCCCTCAATTGGCGATGCGTGCCGGGTTTGCGCCAGGTGACGCCAAAGAGAACTGGGCGATCCTGCGTGCGCTCAGCGCTCAGTTGGACGCGGTTCAGCCCTGGGACAACCTTGCTCAGCTGCGTCAGGCGCTTTTCGCTGCTGTGCCGCATCTGGCGGGTGTTGATGAGGTCGCGGAAAACGACTGGGTGGTGCCTAAGGGTGGCGTCATTGGTGACGCTCCGTTCGCTGAGCTGATCACCGATTACTATCTGACCAACCCTATTGCGCGGGCCAGCGAAGTCATGGCGCAGCTATCTGCGGACGCCAAAGCCCGCGCGAGCAGCAAACTGGCGGCGGAGTGACGTGAAAGTGACCGGTTTCCTCCCCTTGATCACGCTCTTGGCCTGCACGGACGCCGCTCCGACAGCAGAGCGTTTGATCCCGGACTACCAAGGGGTAGAAACGCGGCTTTTGGACAATGACCTGGTGCAGTTCAACGTGGCCATGACCAATGCGTTGACGGCGGCTGATGTCGAAGACTACGCCGAATGTGCTGCGGCCGGTTACACGATCATTCGCGGCTGGGGCTTTGCGCGGCATTTGCGGACGAATGTGGTCGAAGAGGCGGGCGTATGGAGAGGCGATGCGATCTACACGATCTCGCGTGCGCTGCCCGAGGGGCAAAAAACGATAGACGCGGAAGTCGTAGCTTCGTCTTGCGCTGAAAAAGGGATACCGACGGTGTGAGGGGCCATGGCTGAGTTTTTCTCGACAGGATTGGGCACGTTCGTCATCATTTTGGCGCAGTGTTTGTTGATGGCGGTGTTCTTGCTGCTATCGGCGTATTTCATCCTTTACGCAGACCGCAAGATTTGGGCTGCGGTTCAAATGCGGCGCGGACCGAACGTCGTGGGTGCGTTTGGATTGCTGCAATCGCTGGCCGACATGCTCAAGCTGGTCTTGAAAGAGATCGTCGTGCCCGCAGGCGCGGACAAGGCCGTCTTTTTCATAGCCCCCGTCGTGTCCTTTGCTCTGGCTATGCTGGCGTGGGTCGTCATCCCGTTCAACGAAAGCTGGGTGATTTCCAACATCAACGTGGCGATCCTGTTTGTTTTCGCCGTGTCCTCGCTTGAGGTTTATGGCGTGATCATGGGCGGTTGGGCGTCGAACTCAAAGTATCCGTTCCTCGGATCTTTGCGTTCAGCTGCGCAGATGATCTCTTACGAGGTTTCGATTGGCCTGATCATCATCGGTGTCATTATTTCAGCAGGCAGCATGAACTTTGGCGCCATCGTGTCGTCTCAGGATACGGCCTATGGCTTCTTTGGCTGGTACTGGTTGCCGCATCTGCCGATGGTGTTCCTGTTCTTTATCTCCGCTTTGGCGGAAACGAACCGTCCCCCATTTGACCTGCCCGAGGCGGAATCCGAGCTCGTTGCCGGCTATCAGGTGGAATATTCCTCGACGCCATTCCTGTTGTTCATGGCAGGCGAATATATCGCCATTTTCCTGATGTGCGCCCTGTGCTCGCTGCTCTTTTTCGGTGGCTGGCTGTCGCCAATTCCGGGCCTGCCAGATGGTGCGCTTTGGATGGTGGCCAAGATGGGCTTCTTCTTCTTCCTCTTCGCGATGGTCAAGGCAATCGTCCCGCGGTTCCGCTATGACCAATTGATGCGCTTGGGTTGGAAAGTCTTCCTGCCGTTCTCGCTGGCCTGGGTCGTCTTCGTCGCCTTTGCTGCCAAGTTTGGCTGGTTCTGGGGCATCTATGCACGTTGGGCAATCGGAGGCTGAACATGACACAGATCGACTACACACGCGCGGCCAAGTACTTTCTGCTCAGCGATATCTGGCAGGGGTTCAAGCTTGGGATGAAGTATTTCTTCGCCCCGAAAGCCACCTTGAATTACCCGCATGAAAAAGGCCCGCTTAGCCCGCGTTTCCGGGGTGAGCACGCGCTGCGCCGCTATCCAAACGGTGAAGAGCGCTGCATCGCTTGCAAATTGTGCGAGGCCGTTTGCCCCGCGCAGGCCATCACCATTGACGCCGAGCCGCGCGAAGACGGATCGCGCCGGACCACGCGCTATGACATCGACATGACCAAATGCATCTACTGCGGCTTTTGTCAGGAAGCCTGTCCAGTGGATGCCATCGTCGAAGGCCCCAACTTTGAATTCTCGACCGAAACTCGCGAAGAGCTGTTCTACGACAAAGAAAAGCTCTTGGCCAACGGTGAACGCTGGGAAGCAGAGATTGCCCGTAACCTCGAGATTGACGCGCCTTACCGATGACTGATCCCAAAAATCCCTGGGCCGCGATGCTCAATCAAGTGCAGGATATGG
>CAZYQC010000068.1:10990-15518 GCA_964649815.1 uncultured Rhodobacterales bacterium
ATGACTGATCCCAAAAATCCCTGGGCCGCGATGCTCAATCAAGTGCAGGATATGGCCAAGGTGTTTCCCGCGATGAATGCCTTTGATCCCAAGACATTCGACCCCAAGGCCTTTGAGGCCATGATCCCGGTCGTTCCAAAAGAGCTGATGGAAGTCTTTTTTGGCAACAAGATCAACGAAAACGGCTTGGACGCCAAGACGCGGCTTTTGATCACCTTGTGTGGATTGACCATGCAGGGCGCGCAAAGTGGCACGGCCGTGCGCCAAACGGTGCGCCACGCCATCGAGGCAGGCGCGACAGAACAACAGGTCATCGAAACGATTGGCATGATGTCGATGTTTGCCGGGGTCCCCGCGATGACACGGGCTATGGAAATGGCCAAAGAAGCAATGGACAAGGAAGGGGACGACGCATGACCGTCTTTGCCTTTTACCTCTTCGCGATCAGCGTGATCACCGGAGGGCTTTTCACTGTGATCAGCCGCAACCCGGTGCATTCGGTTTTGTGGCTGATCCTGTCATTTCTCAGCGCCGCTGGGCTTTTCGTGCTGTTGGGCGCTGAATTCGTCGCGATGTTGCTGATCATCGTCTACGTGGGCGCGGTTGCGGTTCTGTTCCTCTTCGTGGTGATGATGCTGGACGTGGATTTCGCGGAACTCAAAGCGGAAATGGCGCGCTATATGCCGTTGGCTTTGCTGATCGGCGTGGTGATCTTGATGCAATTCGCCTTGGCCTTTGGTGCTTGGGAATCGAACGCCGCCGCAGAGAGCTTGCGCGCACAGGCCATCCCGGTCGATCGCCACAACACCGAGGCATTGGGCCTCATTCTTTATGATCAATACTTCCTGTTGTTCCAGCTTGCGGGTTTGATCCTGTTGGTTGCGATGATTGGTGCAATCGTTCTGACCCTGCGCCACCGCCAGGACGTCAAGCGGCAGGATGTATTGGCGCAAATCTATCGTGATCCGGCGCAGGCGATGGAGCTTAAAGACGTCAAACCAGGGCAGGGCTTGTGATCCGGGCGTTCCTCATACTTGGGCTTACCCTAGCGGGCAGCGCGGCGTCGGCTCTGACGCTCGCGGCATGCGATCGCACGACGCATATCTCTCATGCGGGCGAAACCTCGCATCAGGACCTTAGCGAAGGGCGCGTGATGTGGCAGCGCTGGTGGTCCCAGGAAGGCACGTCGACGGACGTCTTTGTGATGGAGTGTGGCTCGGGCGAGACGCTGAGCTTTCGCACCGCAGAAGAAAACATCTCGGATCGTTTGCCGTTTGACCGCACACAAGACGCGCTCAAAGTTGTGGCCGACCATCACCAAGGCGCCCGCCTCTTTGCGACGCTGCCGCGTTTGGTTGATGCCTTGGGATACAGAGCCCGCGACGCACGGCTGACAATTGTCGCAGATCAATCCTGCGCCTGCGCGGCCCTTTACCCCGAGCTGCGCGGCGACAAATCGGCCTTTGACAGCGCCTCGGTCATGGAGGCGCGCCAATGACTGCGCCAGCCAAAACGCATGTCCGGGTCTTGGACCGGGACCAAAAGGCGGCAAACGGGACCGCGCCGGATGATCTCTGGGCCGGACACCCCTTTACACCAAAGAAATGGGACGACGCATGATCGGACTTGAACATTATTTGACAGTCGCAGCGACGCTGTTCGTGATCGGGATTTTCGGTCTGTTCCTGAACCGCAAGAACATCATCATCCTGCTGATGAGCATCGAGCTGATGCTTTTGGCCGTGAACATCAACCTCGTCGCCTTTTCCAGCTTTCTGGGAGATTTGGTCGGGCAGGTGTTCACGCTGTTCGTTCTGACCGTCGCCGCCGCCGAGGCCGCCATCGGCCTCGCCATCCTTGTCTGCTTCTTCCGCAATCGTGGCACGATCGCGGTCGAAGATGCGAATGTCATGAAGGGTTAAGTCGCGATATGGAAACCATCATCCTCTTTGCCCCGCTGGTTGGCGCGCTGCTGTGTGGCTTTGGTTGGCGTCTGTTTGGTGAAACAGCGGCGATGTGGATCGCGACGGGCTTGTTGTTCCTGGCCGCGATCCTCAGCTGGATTGTCTTCCTGACCTTTGACGGAACGACCGAACAGATCCAGGTCCTGCGCTGGATTGAAAGCGGCAGCTTAAGCACGGATTGGGCCATTCGCCTTGACCGTCTGACCGCCATCATGCTGATCGTTGTAACGACGGTCTCGGCGCTCGTGCATCTCTACAGCTTTGGCTACATGGATCACGATCCACAATGGCGCGAAGGCGAAGTCTATAAGCCGCGCTTTTTCGCTTATCTGAGCTTTTTCACCTTTGCGATGTTGATGCTGGTGACATCGGACAACCTGGCCCAGATGTTCTTTGGCTGGGAAGGCGTGGGCGTTGCCTCGTATCTTCTGATCGGCTTTTACTATCGCAAGCCCAGTGCAAATGCCGCGGCTATCAAGGCCTTTGTTGTTAACCGCGTCGGCGACTTTGGCTTTGCGCTTGGTATCTTTGCGCTCTTTTTCCTGACGGATGGGATCACCTTCGACGTGGTCTTCGCCGCCGCGCCAACGCTTGCCGAGACGCAGGTCACCTTTTTATGGAGCGAATGGAACGCCGCGAATTTGATCGCGTTCCTGTTGTTCATCGGGGCTATGGGCAAATCGGCGCAGTTGATCCTGCACACCTGGTTGCCCGACGCGATGGAAGGCCCGACGCCTGTGTCGGCCCTCATCCACGCGGCGACGATGGTGACGGCCGGTGTTTTCCTGGTGTGCCGGATGTCGCCCATCATGGAATTCGCGCCCGAAGCGATGGCCTTTGTCACATTCCTGGGTGCTGCCACGGCCTTTTTTGCCGCGACAGTGGGCCTGGTGCAGACCGACATCAAACGTGTGATCGCGTATTCGACCTGTTCACAGCTGGGCTATATGTTCGTCGCCGCCGGCGTGGGTGTGTACTCAGTCGCGATGTTCCACCTCTTTACGCATGCGTTCTTCAAGGCGATGTTGTTCCTGGGCGCGGGCTCGGTCATTCATGCGATGCACCATGAGCAGGACATGATGAACTATGGCGGCCTGCGTAAAAAGATCCCCTACACGTTCTGGGCGATGATGATTGGCACGCTGGCCATCACTGGGGTTGGTATTCCGCTGACCGGCTGGATTGGCTTTGCGGGCTTTGCCTCCAAAGACGCGGTGATCGAAAGCGCCTATGCGGCGGGGCCGAACGGCTTTGCCTTCTGGGCGCTTGTCATCGCGGCGCTGTTTACGTCATTCTATTCCTGGCGGTTGATGTTCCTCACCTTTTACGGAGAGGCGCGCGGCGACAAACACACGCATGATCACGCGCATGAAAGCCCGATGGTCATGCTGATCCCTCTTGGCGTCTTGGCGGTGGGTGCGATCTTTGCCGGTGCGATCTGGTATTCGTCCTTCTTTGGCAAAACCAACGAAGTCATCAAGTTCTTTGGCGGCCATTACGAGGCGCCAAGCAAAGACCTCAAAGCCGAAGTGGCCGAACGCAGCCCGAAAGCCTCAGAGCTGAAGTACGTCATGGAAGACGGCCCGGGCGAGGCTGCGATTTATATGGCGCCGGAAAACACCGTACTGCACGAGGCGCATTACGTCCCGACCTGGGTCAAGCTCTCGCCCTTTGTTGCGATGTTGATTGGTCTTGGCGTGGCCTTCTTGTTCTACATTGTGAACCCCTCGCTGCCCAAGCGTCTGGCCGAAAACCAACGGCCTCTGTACCTGTTTCTCAAGAACAAGTGGTACTTTGACGAGATTTACGACGTGATCTTTGTTCAGCCCGCTTTGTGGATTGGGCGCCAGTTCTGGAAACGCGGCGACGGCAATGTCATTGACGGCACAATCAACGGCGTGTCGATGGGTGTTGTGCCCTTCTTCACGCGCCTCGCCGGGCGGGCGCAATCCGGCTATATCTTTACCTATGCCTTCGCCATGGTGATCGGCCTTGCCGTTTTGATCACCTGGATGACGCTCGGCGGAGGAGCAAACTGATGGACAACCTTCTTTCCATTGTCACCTTCATCCCCGCCGCCGCCGCGGTGATCCTTGCCATCTTTCTGCGGGGAGAGGACGAAGCCGCGCAGCGCAACGCCAAATGGGTCGCGATGTTCGCCACCAGCGTGACGTTTCTGGTGTCGCTCTTTATCCTGGCTGGGTTTGATCCCAACGACACAGGTTTTCAGTTTGTAGAAGAGGCCGAATGGCTTTTGGGTCTGCAATATAAGCTTGGCGTCGACGGGATCAGCGTTCTTTTTGTGATGCTCACGACCTTTATGATGCCGCTTGTGATCGCGGCCTCTTGGGATGTGAAGGATCGCGTCAAAGAATACATGATCGCCTTCTTGCTGCTGGAAACGCTCATGCTGGGCGTGTTCGTGGCGCTGGATCTGGTGCTCTTTTACCTCTTCTTCGAGGCAGGCCTGATCCCGATGTTCCTGATCATCGGAATTTGGGGCGGCGCGAACCGCATCTACGCGAGCTTCAAGTTCTTTCTCTATACGTTCCTGGGCTCGGTCC
>CAZYQC010000069.1:0-15481 GCA_964649815.1 uncultured Rhodobacterales bacterium
TATGTGATGAGCTTGGGCGCGGTCTTCTGTATCTTTGCGGGTATCTACTTCTACTTCCCGAAGATGACCGGCAAGATGTACCCGGAATGGGCGGGCAAGCTGCACTTCTGGACAATGTTCATCGGCGCGAACATCACGTTCTTCCCACAGCACTTCCTGGGCCGTCAGGGCATGCCACGTCGTTACATCGACTATCCAGAGGCCTTTGCTTACTGGAATGCCTGGTCCTCGTGGGGCGCGTTCCTGTCCTTTGCTTCGTTCCTGTTCTTCTTTGGCGTCATCGCCTGGTCGCTCTTGCGCGGCGCAGAAGCCAAGCAAAAGAACCCTTGGAACGAATATGCAGACACGCTGGAATGGACACTTCCGTCCCCTCCACCAGAGCACACGTTCGAACAGCTTCCTAAACAGGAAGAATGGGACAACAAGCACGCGCACTAAGCCGCAGTGCATCGCAAACACAAGAAAAGCCCCGGTCGCTGGACCGGGGCTTTTTTCGTCGTTTCCCCAAGCCCCCAACGCGCCGCGCCCGATGGTCCGCCCGCCTCAACCGAGGCGCCACAGCGCCCACGGCAGCCACGAAAAAAGCCGCCCGCAAAGCGGACGGCTGTTTTTCAGTGCCGGGGCGGAACCCGGCGATCCTTGTGGCAGGTGCCAGGTCTTAATCGACCTTCATCGCCTCGAGCGACATCTGTACCTGGATCTCATCGCTGACTGCCGGAGCAAAGGCGCCCAGCCCGAAATCCGAGCGCATCAGCGTCGTTGTCGCGGTGAACCCGGCCCAGTCTTTGCCCTGGTTGGGACCGAAGGGGAATGGGCCGCTGTTGTTCAAAACCGCGTCCAAGACGATGGACTTGGTTGTCTCATTCACGGTCAGATCGCCTGTGATCAACGCTGTGTTCTCGCCCGTGACTTCGATGCCGGTCGAGGTAAAGGAGATCAGCTCGCTGTCGTCTGCCGCTCCGAAAAAGTCGCCGGACATAAAGTGGTTAAAGCGCGCTTCCCATCCAGTGAACATCGACCGTGCGGGCATCGACACGGTCACTGACGAATTCGCAGGCGCGTCTTTGTCAAACATGATCTCGCCTTCAAAGCCCGAGAACATGCCCCAGTTGGTTGAATAGCCCAAATGGTCATAGCTGAAAACGATTTGCGCGTGGCTGGCGTCAACGCTGTATTTTTCCGCAGCAGCCAGTGCGGCAGTCGCCGTCGTGGAAAGCGCAGCGGCGATCAGAAAGGATTTCATGGAATGTCTCCAAATTGGTCATGCAGGTGCCTTAGACATGGCGCAGATGACCGGTGAGACAATCCTGAAAGCCTCCACAGACTTTGCGCGTCAGTGAACACTTCGTGATCGAATAATCAGCTTTCCCGCGTCCTCAAGCGCAGAATAGAGCGCCAGACGCACCTTGGGCTGGTCGATCTCAACCTCTGCCAGCATCGCACCATCAGGCGCCCGCAGCACGAGCCCGCGCGCGGTTTCTTCTGCTGTGCCAAGGTCTTCGAACCGATGCGTCTGGATCAAGGATGTCGCCTCGCCCGAGCGGCGCAACAAACGCACCTCGCGGGCAATAAGATCAACTTCGACCTCTGGAATACGCGCCATCCGCCCCTCTTGCAGAAAGGCGATGCCGGCATAGACCATCGCCAGGCTCAGCAAGAGCTTGAGCATCGCGATGTCTGGTTCCCAATTGGCCGTCCCAAAGACCCAAAGCCCCAAGGCCGCAAAGATCAAACCGGCCCCACCGGCCCTTTGCGCAAATCGCCCCAGCATCACCGCCCCATCCATTTCCAAAACGGCCCCCGTCGAGGTCTGAAGGGACGTATGGCTGCGGCTTGCGGTTGCTGGTGTCATAAAGGGCCTGCTTGGTTGGTGGACTGCTTTTGCAGCGATCTAGACGGCCAAGTCTGGCTTTCCTAAGGCGCCGATCCGGCGGCCGCGTGACCTTTTGGCCAAGACCTACGGCAAGCCCCTTGCGCCACCGGCTCAGCGGTGTATACGAGCGCGTCCCTGCACCAAACCTTTCCGCGCAGTCTCTCGTGTCGTGGCCGCAGGGTGATATGGCCCGGCTTTGAAATGCGCCTTGATAGAAGTGGAGATAGCATGCCTTTGTATGAGCATGTGATGATCGCCCGTCAGGACCTGTCCAACCAGCAGGCCGAAGGGTTGATGGAGCACTTTACAGCTGTGCTCACTGACAATGGTGGTTCGCTGGTGGACAGCGAATACTGGGGTGTCAAAACCCTCGCCTACAAAATCAACAAAAACCGCAAAGGCCACTTTGGTTTTCTGCGCACCAATGCGCCGGCCCCTGCCGTGCAAGAGATGGAACGCCTGATGCGCCTGAATGACGATGTCATGCGCGTGTTGACGATCAAGGTCGACGAACATGCCGAAGGCCCATCCGTCCAGATGCAAAAACGTGACGACCGTGGCGAACGCCGCGAGCGTCGCTAAGGTCAGGAAAAGGAGCTAAATCATGGCTGCAAAACCATTTTTCCGCCGTCGCAAGGTCTGCCCGTTCTCTGGTGAGAACGCGCCAAAGATCGACTACAAAGACTCTCGCCTGTTGCAGCGCTACATCTCTGAGCGCGGCAAAATCGTGCCGTCCCGCATCACAGCCGTTTCGGCAAAAAAGCAGCGTGAACTCGCCCGTGCCATCAAGCGCGCGCGCTTCCTTGCTTTGCTGCCTTACGCCGTCAAGTAAGGAGATCTGAGCAATGCAAGTTATCCTTCTTGAGCGTGTCGCAAAGCTGGGCCAGATGGGCGACGTTGTTGACGTCAAACCAGGCTACGCACGCAACTATCTGTTGCTGCAGGGCAAGGCACTGACTGCGTCCAAAGAGAACATCGCCGCGTTTGAAACGCAAAAGGCGCAACTCGAAGCGCGCAACCTCGAAACCCGCAAAGAAGCCGAAGCTATGGGTGAACGTCTGGACGGCCAGCAGTTCATCGTGATTCGCCAGGCCTCTGACGCAGGCAGCCTCTATGGTTCGGTCACCACACGTGACGCAGCCGAAGTCGCAACAGCCGAAGGGTTCTCTCTGGATCGCAAGCAGGTGGTCATCCGCCAGCCGATCAAAGAACTTGGCCTGCACGACATCGAAGTGAACCTTCACCCAGAAGTGTCCGTCAGCATCGCGCTGAATGTGGCCCGTTCCGAAGAAGAAGCCGAGCTGCAAGCATCCGGCAAATCCATTCAGGAACTCGCCGCAGAAGAAGAAGCACAAGCTGAATTCGAAATTCAGGAGCTCTTCGACGACATCGGCGCAGCTCAGCTTGATGAGCTCGAAGAGGCAGCGCCGCGCGCAGAAGACGACGCAGCGGACGCCCCTTCCGAAGAAGAAACGCCAAGCTGATCACAACCGATCCACTTGTATGACATTTCAGAAACCGCGCCCCTGCATCGGGCGCGGTTTTTTCGTGCCCCGCCTTAGGCGTCAACACCGACGTCCGCAGGCATCAGGGGCAAATCCGTAGGCTCGGGCGAGGCTCCCGCCGCCGTTAGCATCCCGTGTATTTGCCCGCGATGGTGTGTCTGGTGATTGAACAGCGTCATCGCCTTGAGACCAAAGGCCATCTCGACCCGATCCCCACCATCCAGCGGAACCCAACGCACCACGCGCTGCATATCCTCGGCCGTCAGATCACCCGCCCAGGCCAAGATCTCTGCATCACGATGCGCCCGCAGGGCCTTGTAGGCGCCCCAATCGCGTGGCGCGTCCAGCGAATGTGTTACGTGATCCTGCGGGCGCTCGTTGCCCTTCAGCCGCTCTAGGATCAGCGCATCGGCCCAGACCAAATGGTTCAACGTCGCCGCAATCGATTTGAAAAACGCCCCGCGATCCCTCCAACGCGCCGCATCACCCAGACCATCTGCCGCGCGCACCAATGACCGGTTTTGCCAAACGTTATAGCGGGCCATCACGTTGCAATAGTCGATTGAGATCATCATCACATCTCCGAGATAAAGATTTGGGGGAAAAGAGGTGCCACCGGCGGAAACCCATCCGCCAAGCGCCACATGCGTCAAAGCATATAGAAACGCGGCCCAAGCGAAAGGGCCTTTGTGTCCAGCCGCCTTCGCGGTGGGGCGTGGCCCGCCGCCGCCGCCCAGCCCGTGCATTCTCCCAAGCGCGCCCTATCTTTGATGGGACCCACCGCTTTGAAAGGCCCGTCCGATGCTCCGCGCCCTCGCCCTCTCTGCCCTTTTGTTGCCCTCCGCCCTTGCCGCTCAAAGCTTTACTTACGGCACCCCGAACGTGCCTGAATTTTCGCCCGCCTTTCCCGAACAAACCCGCGCGCCGTTAACCGACAGCGGTATGGGTCTGCGGGTCGAGGTGCTGGCCACCGATTTGGTGCGCCCTTGGGGTGTTGATCAGTTGCCAGACGGCAGCCTGATCGTCACCGAACGCCCGGGCCGCCTGCGCCATGTCGCCCCTGACGGCACGCTCTCTGATCCGATTGCTGGCCTGCCCGAGCTGGTCGCACAGCGCCAAGGCGGGCTGCTTGACGTTACCTTATCCCCGGATTTCGCCTCTGACCGGTTGGTGTTTCTGACCTATTCCAAACCGATGGGATCCGGCCGCACCACCATCGCCGCCGCCCGGGGCCGGCTGTCCCAAGATCACCGGCGTCTGGAGGATGTCCGCGATATCTTTGTCGGCGGCCCCGCCTCGCCCAGCCCGATGCATTACGGCTCGCGCGTCCTCTTTGCCCCGGATGGCAATGTCTTTGTCACAACAGGCGAACATTCCTCTCGGCAAGAACGCCGCTTTGCCCAGCATGTCGACAAATCACACGGCAAAGTCATCCGCGTCACACCAGATGGCACGGTCCCGCCCGACAACCCCTCTTTCGACGATCCCAAGGCCCTGCCTCAGCTCTACACCTTTGGCCATCGCAACGTCCAAGGCGCTGCCATCCGCCCCGGAACCGGCCAATTGTGGACGATCGAACACGGGCCCAAAGGCGGAGACGAGCTGAACCTGATCACCCCTGGCCAGAACTACGGCTGGCCCATCGTCAGCTACGGCGAAAACTACAATGGCGCGTCCATTGGCAACGGTATCTCCGATCACGCCGGCAACGGCTTTGCCGAGCCCCGCTATTATTGGGATCCGGTCATCGCCCCCGGCGGCATGACCTTCTACGACGGCACCCTGTTTGACGCTTGGCAAGGCGATCTCTTCATCGCAGCCCTTGCCGGACGCGGCATCGTCCGCCTGCGCCTGCAAGGCGACACAATCATCGAAGAGGAACGCCTCTTGCGCAATCTGGGCCGCGTCCGTGATGTGATGGTCGCTCAGGATGGCGCCTTGATCGCCGCCACCGATGGCGACGGCACTTTGGTGCGGATCACCCCGCGCTAGACAGCGCCCCGGCAACGCGGCACTCTGGCTCTCATGTTGCTGCGCCAGATCCCCCTGCTTCTTGCCCTTGTCGCCGCCTGCGCAGAAGACCCCGCCACGCTTGCCGTCCCGCCCCGCCCCCTGCCTTGGAGCCAGGCGGAAATCGACTTTGCCGCAGACACCCTCGGCGCGCTCCAAGCCGCGTCTTTTGCCCAAGACCGCGAGTTCTGCGGCCTGATCGGCCTCACCGCCGATGGCGCCTTCGCCGCCACCAGCGCACGCCGGGGCCGCCAAGCCTCTTGCCTGCCGCCCGCTGACGCGCCCGGTCTGACCATCATCGCCAGCTACCACACCCACGGCGGCTACCAACCGGAATACGAAACCGAAGTGCCGTCCTATGATGACCTGCGCACCGATATCGAAGACGGCATCGACGGCTATGTCAGCACACCAGGCGGGCGGCTCTGGTTTGTTGATGCCCGCGCCAAAGAGGTCCGCCTGATCTGTGGCCCCGCCTGCCTCGCGGTTGATCCCAGATTTGTCGAAGACCCCAGCCTGCCCCTGCGCACGCGCTATTCCCTGCAGGCCTTGGCGCAGGATTTCTAAAATGCACCGCGCGCAGGCTTAAGCCTTCGTGAACCCGCCATCCCCTAAACATTCCCCCGCTAGCACCCAGGCCGCGCCGTGACGCCGCAACGCCTGGGGACATTGGATTTTCTCGGGCCATGCGGGGCCGATGCCCCCCGTCCTTCGAAAACCCTAGGATCAGGACGGGGACACCCGCAAAAACCCAAGAAAAACCGGTGTCCAAAGAGGCGGCGCCGCTTCACGCTTACGCCAAACCCACCGGCAAGACCCGCAGGGCCCCCAAAAAGGCCGCCTGTGGGCCTTGCCGCTTGCGCGCTTGCCTTCTCACAGCCCTTGTTATTAGCTGACCCGATCCACGCCCGCCCCAAAGGCCCGAAATGACCGTCCAGCGCATCGATCACGTCCACCTCGAAGTGGCCGACCGCCACACCGCCGCCGCCTGGTATGCCCGTATCCTAGACCTCAGCCCCGCGCCCGATCTCGCCACCTGGGCCGAGGATCCCAAAAGCCCCCTCATCCTCCAAACCAAAGACGGCGCACCGTGCCTGTCGCTCTTCGCCCGTCCGCCCCGCCCGATCTCCCGCGACACCACAATCGCCTTTCGCACGGACGGCCCCGCCTTCCTCGCCTTTTGCGACCGCCTGCCCCTAGACACGCTCAACCGCCCCGACGGCCGCGCTCTCACACGCGCCGACGTGGTCGACCACCAAATGTCCTGGTCGCTCTACTTCACCGATCCCGATGGCAATCGCCTGGAACTCACCAGCTACGACGACGCGCTTCTGCGCCCCGCATTCTCCTGACCCGGTCAGGTTTTCTTTTGGCTGGAAATATCCCGGGGGCGCGGGGGCAGCGCCCCCGCCCGGATCGGATCGCGCCAGCGATCCGATCCTAAAGATCTTAATTCAAAAGATCTTAATTCAACAGATCAGGTACAATCGTCACGATCGACGGGAAGGACCACAAAATAGCAAGCCCCACCACCTGGATCAGAACAAAGGGAATGATCCCGCGATAGATATGCCCCGTCGTCACCTCTTTGGGCGCAACGCCCCGCAGGTAGAACAGCGCAAATCCAAAGGGCGGCGTCAGGAACGAGGTCTGCAAGTTCACAGCCACCATGATCGTCACCCATTTCGGATCAAAGGTCCCGCCATAAATCACCGGTCCCACAATCGGGATGACGATGTAGATGATCTCCAGAAAGTCGAGCACGAACCCCAGGATAAAGAGCACCAGCATCACGATCAAAAAGACCGTGAATTCGTTGTCAAAGCTCTTGAGGAATTGCTGAATGTAATGCTCGCCACCAAAGGAAATCACCACAAGGTTCAACAGCTGAGAGCCGATGAGAATGGTAAAGACCATCGATGTGACCTTGGCCGTTTCCCGCACCACCGGGGTCAACACGCCCGAGGAATAGAGGATCCAGCACGAGAACAAGAGACCGAAGAACGCATAGAGATACGCAGCATAGGCCGCCAGGAAGGCAATCCAGTTCTCCAGGCTCACACCATCGGTGTTGATCCGAAGGTCAAAGTTCACCCCGATCAGGATACAGATCACAACCGCCAGCGTTGACCAGATGATGATCTTCGGGCTCCGGTCCTGATCACTCAGCTTGCGGTACGCCGCCAGCATGATCGCGCCACCCGCCCCCAAAGCCGCAGCAGGCGTCGGGTTGGTGATGCCGCCCAGGATTGAGCCAAGCACAGCCACGATCAGAACCAAGGGTGGGAAGACCACGCGGATCAGCTCGTTTTTCGCGCAAAGCCCCATCGCCGTGATCACGCCAAAGATGATCAATGCAAACGGGATCGCCATGACCAGGATATAGGTCAGCGGCGACATATCCGCGCCCACGATCACGATATCGGCCAGCAAAGCCAGGACAATCCCGGCCCCGCCCACAATCAGTGGTCGGGCATCCGCCGATGGCGATACACCACGGCCCACCGACAGGATAAGGCCCGCCAGCACCAGCATAACAGCCGTGCCTGTGCCAATGGGGGCCGCGTTTGCAATCCGATCAAGAACCGCTTGCGCCTGTTCTTCCTCGGTCAGCTTTTCGGCCTGCTGAACGCCGCCCGCGGCATCGATCTCGGCCTGCTGTGCCAGGGCCGCATCCCAGGCCTCTTGACCATGCAACTCGATCATCGAGGCCTGACATTCTTCTCCCACATTCGTGCGCAGGGTCGCGGTCTCTCCTGCTTCGGAGAAGGACGAGACGGTGATCGACTGCGTTCCGATGACGTTCAGATTGCCCAGCAGGACAGACCCGACAACCAAGGCCAATGGCACACCAAGGAACCAGGTAAAGGCTTCGTTGCGCGTCACTGGCTCGGAATTGGTGCTGCCCATCTCAACGGCCGGCGCTTTGTCGGGGTTCAGCAGCGCATAGCCAAAGGCATAAAGCGCATAGAGCAAGGCCAACATGATGCCCGGCAACAAGGCGGCCTGGAACAATGTCCCCACCGAGACAACAGCCGGCTCGCCCAGGAAGGTCAGCGCATCAGAACAGCCAGCGGCCTGCGCGCGCTCTTCTTGCGCTGCGGAATACAAATCCCCCGCCAATGTGCCCAAAAGAACAATCACGATCGACGGCGGAATGATCTGGCCCAAGGTGCCAGAGGCCGCGATCACACCGGTCGCAATCTCGGGCGAGTAATTGTTGCGCAACATGGTCGGCAACGCCAAGAGACCCATCGTCACAACCGTCGCGCCCACGATCCCGGTCGAGGCCGCCAGGAACGCGCCCACCACAACAATCGACACCGCCAGACCACCCGGCAGCGGACCAAAGACGCGCGCCATCGTGGTCAGCAGATCGTTCGCGATCTTGGAGCGTTCCAGCGTGATGCCCATCATGACGAACATCAAAACAGCAAGCAGCGTTTCGATGGACTGCCCCGCAAGCACACGTTCGTTGATGCGGTTCACGATAAAGGAGACGTTCCGGTCCAGGGCGACTTCCCAGCCACGCGGGAAGACAGGTTCCCCATATCGCGGCAAATCCGGGTATCGGAAGATCGAGATCGCGTCTTGTCGGACCCCTTCCGCAATAAGCGCGCGATAGGCGTCGCTTGAGGTGTCAATCGCCTGGTGGATCAGCAACCCCGCTGAATCCAGGGCCGCGATGATCGCAAAGCTGATGACCCCAGCACCCCCGATGGCAAAGGCCACAGGAAAGCCGGACAGGATGCCTCCGAAGAGGCAGATGAATACAATGATGAGGCCGATTTCGACGCCGTCTAATCCGAAAAGCATTGTCTCGCAGTCCCTTAATGCGTGCCTTCGAAGGCTTCTTCGCCGTCGCCGAGCGTGTCTTTGTCGAGGTATTTGTTCGCGCTCTCTTCGCCTTCCTTCCATTCAAGGTAGCTGCGCCAGAAGAACGCGCAGGCATGCAGGAAGACCAGGCCAGCAAAGGCCACGAGCAGAACTTTGAAGAGGAAGTAGGCGTTAAATCCGTTCGGGCTAAAGCCGATGGTCTCTACATTCCAACGCAGCGCCCGCGACTTGGCCAGCAAACGCTCCAACGTGTCCGAGGCCGATGGTTTTGGCACCACAAGGTGCCGCCACAGGAAATACCAGCCATACATCCACGTGATGACCGCCATCGGCATCATGAACAAAAGGCTGCCGAACATGTCGATCACCTTTTTCGTGCGGAACCGGACCGCCGAATAGACCAGGTCCACCCGAACGTGCCCGCCCTGGACAAAGGTGTAGGTACAGCACAAGCACACGATAATGGCGTTATAAAGCTTGAGCTCTTCCGCCCACCAGCTGACGTCATAAGTGACAGTCTTGCCGACGCCGATCGAGATCTGGGCCACCGCAAAAACGCGCTGCAATATGACGATCAGGATCTGCTGCAACACCATCAACAGGCCCGCCCACACAAAGATGCGGCCAACGGTGTTGGCGATCCACTCGGTCCCGACTGTCACGCGCCACAGAAAGTCGCGGAAAAAGAACCCAAGGATGGTGATCGTCAGGAAGACGGTAAAGCACACAAAGAAGAACTCAACAGAACCGCCGTAATATACAAAGCGCTGAATGGCCTGGTTGTCGGACCAATCCAGCCACATCGGCGCATTGGCAAGCGCCGTTATGACGTTCACATAAGCCATTCCAATGTTGCTGATGATCCAGATGATACCGTCAAGCATCGTGTCTGCCCCCAAATTTTGGCTGGGACAGGCGCAGCGCGCCTGTCACGCGGGTGTTCGGGCGTGGCATCAAAGGCCCGCCCGAACACGTTTTACAATGGCGTGCTAAGCGACTTAGCCGCGGACGCGGTCACGCTGTGCGCGGTATGCGCCAACGGAATCTGTCAGCCAGCCAGAGCTTTCGTCCATCGAGGCAAAGTAAGCGTCGCTTGTCTTCTTAAAGATCTCGTCGTCCATGAACTCCGCGTAAACGGCTTTGGACGCTTCGAACATCGCATCCCAAACGCTGTCTGGGAATTCCAGAACCTGAACGCCACCGGCCTGCAGACGCTTGAGCGCGGCACCGTTGTTGTTGAGGTACTGAGACAAGTTCCAGATGTTCGCATCAGACGCCGCAACTTCGATCATTGTCTGCTGCTCTGGTGTCAGATCGTTGAACACGTCGAGGTTACACGCCGCGGACAGACCCGCTGCTGGCTCGTGCATACCGGCGGTGTAGTAGAACTTGGTGATTTCCTGGAAACCAGCCTTTTCATCCGCCCAAGGACCGATCCACTCGGTTCCGTCAATCGCGCCAGAGGCCAGCGCCTGATACACTTCTGCGCCTGGCAGGTTCTGTACAGATGCGCCCATTTCGCCCAGCACGCGGCCGCCCAGGCCTGGCATACGGAACTTGAGGCCGTTGAAGTCTTCTGGACCTGTGATTTCCTTGCGGAACCAGCCGCCCGCCTGTGTACCGGTGTTACCCGCCAGGAAGGATTTCAGACCAAAGATTTCACCCAGCTCGTGGTGCATGGCCTTACCACCGCCGTGGTAATACCAGTTGTTCAGCTCGGTCGCTGTCATGCCGAATGGCACGCCTGTGTAGAATGCGAAAGCTGGGTGCTGGTTGATAAAGTAATAGTCAGCCGCGTGGTAGATGTCCGCCTGACCAGAGGTCACAGCGTCAAACACTTCGAACGCGCCAACGAGTTCGCCCGCCGCTTTCACGTCGATGGTCAGCGAGCCGCCGGACATGTTGTTGACGTTGTCTGCGAACTTAACAGCCGCGTCAAAAACGCCTGCAAGGCCACGGCCCCACGATGTTACCATCGTCAGCGTGCGGTTGCCTTGTGCGTATGCTGGCGCTGCCAGTGCTGTGGCCGCGGCTGCGCCGCCACCCAGTGCCGAATTCTTTAGAAAAGAACGACGATCCATAGAGATACTCCTCCCATTTTGTCGATGCCCGCACCACTCCCAATGCGAACGGATCGTTTCGAGTGGGCGCACCCTGAGCGATCAGGCGCGTTAAGAAAATACCTACTACTGCGTAGAAGTCGGGCGAATCTGTCCTTTTCTTCAAGGTTTTTGCGGTTTTCGTTACTTTTTGCTGGGCGGGTCAGAGAGATTCTTGGCTGCACAGGCTTTGATTCGCGCGCCGTTGCGCGTAACGATTCGCCTATGCAACGGCTCCGCAATCTTCCGCGCCCTAGCTATGCGCAAAAACTGTCTCTGGTCGCCACGATCCCCCTGATCCTGGCGGTCGCCGCGATTGCAGCCCTTGTGACCGTCCAGTCGCGCGCCCTGGCCGAACGGGAAATCGCCGCCTTGGAAACCCAGCTGATCGAAGCCAAAAAGGCCGAGCTGCGCAATTACGTCACCCAAGCGCGCAATGGCTTTTACTTTGTCTACGGACGCGCCGCCCCCGACGACGAAGACGCCAAACGCCAGGTCGCCCAAATCCTGTCGGCGATGATCTATGGCGAAGAAGGCTTTTTCTTTGTCTACGATTACGACGGCACCAACCTTGTCAGCCCCCGACAAACCGAGATGATCAACAACAACTGGCGCGGCCTGCGCGACAGCGAAGGCACGCCCGTCGTCGAAGAATTCATCCGCCTGGCCCGCCAGGGCTCGGGGTATCTCACGCATCTTTGGCCGAAGCCAACAACCGGCGAAGAAGAGCGCATGATCTCATTCGTGCTGGGCTTTCAGGATTGGCGATGGGCCGTTGGCACGGGCGTGTTCATCGACGATGTCCTGGCAACTGTCGCCGCAGCCCGCGCAGATGTAGAAGACCGCGTGCGGCGCACCTTTGTCTACATCATGGCGATTTCGCTGGCTGCGTTGCTGTTGGTCTTTTTTGCCGGCCTCTTTTTGAACCTGCGCGAACGCCGCCTGGCGGATGCCAAACTCAAAAAGCTGACCGAACGTGTCTTTGACGCCCAAGAAGAAGAACGCGGGCGCGTGGCGCGCGAATTGCATGACGGCATCAGCCAAATCCTTGTCGGCATTCGCTATACGCTCGACAGCGCACGGCGGCGCTTGGATCGGGGTCACGGCGATGTGCGCCAACCGCTGCACCAGGGCATTGAACAGCTTGGCAGCGCGATTTCAGAAGTGCGCCGGATCAGCCGCGACCTCCGCCCCGGCGTGCTGGATGACCTGGGCCTGGGACCCGCGGTCAAGGCGCTGGTGGAAGATTTTGAAAAGCGCACCGGCGTACGCACGTCTTTCTCGACCGTCGTGTTTCGCAACCGGATCAATCAAGACGCCAAGATCGCGCTTTACCGGATTGCCCAAGAGGCGCTGACGAATATTGAGCGTCATGCACAGGCCGAAAACGTGCGCGTCGATCTGCGGGGTCACAAACGCGGCGCCACGCTGCGGATCGCCGATGATGGCGTTGGTGTCTATTCCACCACCAAAACAACCAGCGGCCTGGGCCTGCGCAACATGCAAGAACGTATGGAACAGCTGGGAGGATCGCTGCGCATCCTGTCCACGCGCGGAGAAAAGCGTGGCACCATTATTGAAGCCACCGTTCCTTTGACGCATATGTTGCCACCGGACGAAACGCATCAAGACCCTCCGAGGCGCAAAGCATGAGCGCAACCAAAACCAAAGTGTTAATTGTCGACGATCACCCGATGGTCGCCCAAGGCGTGCAGTCGGTTTTGTCTGATTACGACGACATTGACGTGGTTGGCATGCTGCACAACGGCAATGACGTGGTCGCACAGCTTGATGTTTTTGCCCCCGACGTGGTCTTGATGGACCTCAACATGCCTGGCATGGGCGGTTTGACGGCGACGGAAATCGTTTTGGAACAACGCCCACAGACGCGCGTCCTGGTTCTGTCGATGCATGACAGCCCCGAATACATCTCGACCGCGCTGAACCACGGCGCGATGGGCTATATCCTGAAAGATGTTCCCACCGAAGAGATCAAAGACGCCATCGACGCCGTTATGGCGGGCAAGCAATATCTGTGCACCGGCGCCAAAGTCTCGATCGCGCCCAAGGACGCGCCCGCCGCCCGAGAGGCTTTGACCGGACGCGAACAGACGATCCTGCTGCAACTGGCGCAAGGGCAATCCAACAAAGAAGTCGCGCAGATCCTGGATATCTCGGTGCGCACGGTTGAAACCCATCGCAAGAACATCAAACGCAAGCTTGGCATCTCGTCGACCGCCGGATTGACGCGCTATGCGATGGAACACGGTGTCCTGCAAGGCACCGGACAAGACCTGTAACCGCCAACCTCAGGCGAATTCGCCCTCGAATTTCCATTTCTGACCAGAAATTCCGCCTGAACGTAAGAAAATTTCAAAAATTTTCTTTCTCAAGACACTTTTTCGCGGTTGACGCCTCTTTGCGCCGCTCATAGTGTCGCGCTCGCAAAAGGAACTTTCACTATGACAACACGTGTCGTCATTCTAGTAGGACAGCGCATGGGCCGGTAACGGAAATCCAGATTGAGACCCATGCGCCCCCGAAAAGACCGGGGGTTTTTTTTTGCGCTGATGTAACGCTTGAGGGAGCACACACATGACACGCCAAATGACCGGAGCGAAAATGGTCGTCCAAGCCTTGATCGATCAGGGTGTGGACACAGTGTTCGGCTATCCCGGTGGCGCCGTGCTACCGATTTACGACGAAGTTTTTCAGCAAAACGCGATCAAACACGTTCTGGTGCGTCACGAACAAGGGGCTGTGCATGCCGCCGAAGGCTATGCGCGGGCCACGGGCAAGCCTGGCGTTGTTCTTGTGACATCCGGCCCCGGCGCAACCAATGCGGTGACCGGCCTGACAGACGCGCTGATGGATTCGATCCCGATCATCGTTCTGACCGGTCAGGTTCCGACCTTTATGATCGGCTCGGACGCCTTCCAAGAGGCCGACACCGTTGGCATCACGCGGCCCTGCACGAAACACAATTGGCTTGTGAAAGAGACCGATCACCTCTCGGGCGTTATGCACGAGGCCTTTCACGTCGCGACCTCGGGCCGCCCTGGCCCTGTCTTGATCGACATCCCAAAAGACGTTCAATTCGCCACCGGTGCGTACACAGGCCCGAAACCTTCGGCCTCGCGCTACAAGCCCCAGGTCAAAGGCGACATGGATGCGATCAACGAATTGGTCGCCGCTTTGGAAACGGCAAAGCGCCCGATCTTTTACACCGGCGGCGGCGTGATCAATTCGGGCCCCGGCGCAAGCCAGCTCTTGCGCGAGTTGGTCGACGCCACCGGCTTTCCGATCACCTCAACGCTGATGGGTCTTGGATGCTATCCGGCGAATGGGAAGAACTGGCTTGGCATGCTGGGAATGCACGGTCTCTACGAGGCCAACATGGCGATGCACGATTGCGATCTGATGATCAACGTCGGCGCCCGTTTCGACGACCGGATCACCGGCCGCATCGACGCCTTCAGCCCGAAATCCAAGAAAGCGCATATCGATATCGACCCGTCATCGATCAACAAGGTCATCCGCGTGGATATTCCGATCGTGGGCGATGTTGGGCATGTTCTGGAAGATGTGCTGAAAATCTGGAAGTCCCGCGGGCGCAAAACAAATGCCGAGGCGGTGACGAAGTGGTGGCAAAAGATCGAAGATTGGCGCGCGGTCAATTGCCTGAGCTTCAACCAGATCGGCACGACCATCAAACCGCAATACGCGCTTGAGCGTTTGGAAGCGCTGACCAAAGACCACGACCGCTATATCTGTACCGAGGTCGGCCAGCACCAGATGTGGGCCGCGCAATACCTTGGCTTTAACGATCCGAACCGCTGGATGACATCTGGTGGCCTTGGTACAATGGGCTACGGGTTTCCGGCCTCGATCGGTGTTCAGATGGGCCACCCGGACGCGTTGGTGATCAACGTTGCGGGCGAAGCCTCGTGGCTGATGAACATGCAAGAGATGGGCACCGCGATTCAATACCGCCTGCCGGTCAAGCAGTTCATCCTCAACAACGAGCGTTTGGGCATGGTGCGCCAGTGGCAAGAGTTGTTGCATGGCGAGCGCTATTCGCATTCCTGGTCCGAAGCCCTGCCCGACTTTGTAAAGCTGGCCGAAGCCTTTGGCGCCAAGGGGATCTTGTGCGACAA
>CAZYQC010000070.1:0-15196 GCA_964649815.1 uncultured Rhodobacterales bacterium
GGATAAGAGAACGCCGTTGTTGGCGATGAGGCCGATAGGGCAGCCTTGGACATGGGCAAAGCCGCAGACAAGTGTTTCGCCAAAGCGGGATTTGAACTCATCAAAGCGCGAGCCATCAACAAGGCGCGCTATGACTTCGCGGATGTCATACGGCGTGCGCAGGTCTGCGGGCACGGCGCCCAGGATTTCGTCTGGATCGTAGGCCGGGTCTTCGGGGCTTGCCCAATCCACGGTTTTGGGCTTGGCGCGGTTCAGGTGTGAGACGGCACGGCGTGCCATTGCGAGCGCATGGGCGTCGTCTTCGGCCAGATAGTCCGCCACACCTGAGAGGCGTGTGTGAACGTCCCCGCCGCCCAGATCTTCGCTGCTGACCACTTCGCCCGTTGCGGCCTTGACCAGAGGGGGGCCTGCGAGAAAGATCGTGCCCTGGTTTTTCACGATGATTGTGACGTCCGACATGGCGGGCACATAGGCGCCGCCCGCGGTGCAAGAGCCCATGACCACGGCGATTTGAGGGATGCCCTTGGCGCTCATTTGCGCTTGGTTAAAGAAGATCCGGCCGAAGTGATCCCGGTCTGGGAAGACCTCATCCTGGTTGGGCAGATTGGCGCCGCCGCTGTCCACAAGATAGATACATGGGAGGTGATTTTCTTCGGCAATTTCCTGGGCGCGGAGATGTTTTTTGACGGTCATCGGGTAATAGGTGCCGCCCTTTACGGTCGCGTCGTTGCAGATGACCATCACGTCCTGGCCGTTGACCTGCCCGATACCGGCGACCACCCCGGCGCAGGGGGCTGCGCCGTCGTAAAGCCCATGTGCCGCAACAGCGCCGATTTCCAAAAAGGGGCTGCCTGGGTCGAGAAGGTTGGCGACACGCTCGCGTGGGAGCATTTTGCCACGGCTGAGATGGCGATCACGCGCCTTTGGCCCACCGCCCGCGGCGGCTTGGTTGGCGGCGTCCGCGACTTCGGCGAGGGCGGCCTCATGCGCTTTGACGTTTTTGCGGAAGCTTTCGGAAGACGGCAGGATGTTTGAAGACAGTTTCATTTTAAATCAATACCCTACGTGTCGGTCTGAAAGACATCTTGCAGAATGCGGCCCCGGTGGTCGAGGGCATAGCGCCGCTGTTCTGCACCAAAGCCGCATCGGACCTCGATCCAGACGCCGTCGGCCTCGCCCGGCACCGCCACACATGGTTTGGACGTGTCGCCGGTCGCCGCTTCATAGGCCGCTGCGGCCCGTGCGATCGCGTCGCTTTCGGTGACCTCGTGTTGCGCCGAGCCGAGCCAGAGGCCGCCAAGTGCTGCGACAACACAAAGAGCCACGATGGTTCGGCGGACACTGGGAGGCACCCCGTCACCCCATCGCCGCGACGAGTTCGCGCCCCGTGAGCATGCGGCGGATTTCAGAGGTCCCGGCACCGATTTCCATCAGCTTTGCGTCACGGAACAGCCGTGCAACGGGCGCATCTTGCAAAAACCCAGCGCCCCCAAAGGCTTGGACCGCCTGATGGGCCACGTTCATGGCCTGTTCGGACGCATACAAAACGCATGCTGCTGCATCCTGGCGGGTGACCTGGCCACGGTCGCAGGCTTTGGCGGCCTCGTAGCAATAGGCGCGGGCCGAGTTCATCGCCGTATACATATCCGCAATTTTGCCCTGCATCAGCTGAAACGCACCAATCGGTTGGCCGAACTGTTTGCGTTCGATCATGTACGGCATCACCTCGTCCATGCAAGCGGCCATGATGCCGGTGCCGATACCCGACAGGACAACCCGTTCGTAGTCCAGACCGGACATCAAAACGGCAACGCCTTTGCCCTCTTCGCCCAGGACGTTTTCGAACGGGATTTCGACATCTTCGAAAATCAACTCGCCGGTGTTTGAGCCGCGCATGCCAAGCTTGTCGAAATGCGGCGAGGTGGAAAAGCCTTTCATCTCGCGTTCGACAATGAACGCGGTGATCCCCCGTGGGCCAGCCTCGGGATCGGTTTTCGCATAGACAACCAGCGTATCCGCGTCGGGGCCATTGGTGATCCAATATTTGGTGCCGTTCAATCGGTAGTGATCGTTGCGCTTTTCCGCCTGCAATTTCATAGAGACCACATCGGACCCGGCGCCAGCCTCGGACATCGCCAAAGCGCCAATATGCTCGCCCGAAGAGAGCTTTGGCAGATATTGGGCCTTTTGCTCGGGCGTGCCGTTCAATTTGATCTGGTTCACGCAGAGGTTCGAATGCGCGCCGTATGACAAGGCGACCGAGGCTGACGCACGGGCGATCTCTTCGACGGCAACGATATGCGCAAGATACGTCAAACCAGTGCCGCCGTAGTCTTCTTCGACAGTGATGCCAAGCAATCCAAGCTCACCCATCTCGGTCCACAATTCTGCGGGAAACACGTTCGAGGCGTCGATGTCTTGGGCCATCGGCTTGATCCGCTCTTGCGCCCAGCGGTGCACCAAATCGCGCAGAGCCGCGACATCCTCGCCCAGATCGAAATTCATAGAATGCGTGAACATGCCTCGTCCTTGCTTTAATGAACGCTTGTTCATTAATAGGTCGCAGATTTGCCCCGGTCAATGCCGCGCGGCGATAAACACGCTTAAATTGAAGATTGATAAACGGCCCCGACCTCGGCCCGGATAATCCGGGCAATCAGGGCGCAATCATCAAGCGAGAACGTCAAAGGGACGCGCATATCCACGATGCCGTGGAGTATTCGATCGCTCTTGGGCAATGCGGGCGTCGGGGCATAGCGCCAGGAATCGTATCGGCTGGTGAAGGCTGTTGGTTCTTTTCCGCCAAACCATTTCAGCTCTACCCCGCGATCGGCGCAACGGCGCAAAACCTCTCCGATCCGGTCGGCAGCCCAGTCCAGCAACAGAAACTGAATGGACGAGCCGACCACCGTCTCTTGTGGCGGGCGTTCGATGACCGTCAGCCCGGGCGTGTCTCGCAGACCTGCTTCGATCACGTTGTACCGATCTGTCCATCGCGCGCATTGCCGTGCGAGATCGGCGATTTGGGGGCGCAAGATCGCGGCGCGCAAATTGTCCATGCGGCCAGAGATGTTGGGGGTTACGTATTTCACGCGCTCAAAGACCTCGGGCGCAGGGGCGGCCCGGTGGCGTTCATAAAGCATGTAGCTGCCAGAGAGCATGACGGCCCGGGCGGCGATCTCTTCGTCGTCGGTGACAAGAAAACCACCTTCGCCCGAATTCACGTGTTTGTAGGTCTGACAGGAATAGCACCCGACCGCACCAAAGCGACCCGACGGCGTGTCGCGCCACGCCGCCCCCATTGTATGTGCGCAATCTTCGACGACTTTGACGCCTGCGGCATCACACAGCTGCATCAGGCGGTCCATGTCGACGATATGGCCGCGCATGTGACTAAGCAGCAGGACTTTGGCCTGGTTCAGCTTGGCTTCCAGATCCTCAAGGTCGATCGTCAGCGCCTCGGTCACGCCGACATAGACAGGCTCGGCGCCGACAGATGCGATGGCCCCTGGCACGGGCGCCAGCGTGAATGCGTTCGACAGAACCTTGTCACCCGGCCGAACCCCAAGCGCCCGCAATGCGGTCGACATAGCATAACCGCCAGAAGCGACCGCCAGGCAAAACCGCGCGCCCACGGTTTGCGCAAACTCTTCTTCCAGATAGGCGGCTTCTGACACTTCGCCCGACGCCGTGTTATAGCGGTGCAGGCGCCCATGCTGGAGCACGTTCATCGCGGCTGCGATGCCGTCCTCTGGGATCGGTTCCTGCTGGGTGAAAGACCCTGTGAAAATCTCTGTCATACGGCAGTTTTGTAGGGCGTGATCCGAGCCGTCAAGTCTCTCGGCAGCGCGGCAAATTGCGCAGCCTTCACGACCGAAGCAAACGCTGGGACAGCTCTAACAGGTCGCCAAAGTCATCCAACAGCGCCTCTGGCTCCAACGCGGGCATGTCTTCGCCAGATGGGCCAAACGTCACCAACACCGACGGCACGCCTGCATTGCGCGCGGTATAGCGATCTGTGTCGCTGTCTCCGACCAAAAGACAGCGCGCAGGATCGCCCCCCAAGCGCAGCACCGCCTCGCGCAGTGGCGCTGGATCCGGTTTGCGCACGGGCAAGGTGTCGGCGCCCACCAATGACTGAAAGGCGTCCAAAACGCCCAGCTCGCGCAGCAATTGATCGGCGAGACCCTCTGGCTTGTTGGTGCAAATGCCAACCCCGAACCCATGCGTTTTCAAGGCGTCCACCGCGTCCATTGCGCCGGGAAACAGGGTGGTGTGCCGGGCAATCGCGGCGCCATAGGCCTCAAGAAGCACGGGGTAATATTGCTGAACCAACGCCTCGTCAAAACGCCCGACCCGCTCAAGCCCAATGGTTAACATCCGACGCCCGCCGCGCAACGCGACGCCGGCGTCCTCTGGGCCCAAAATGTTCCCGAGGCCCATATCCTGAAAACACACATTCGCAGCGGCTAGCAAATCACCAGACGTATCAGCCAAAGTCCCATCCAAATCGAAAATCACTGACGTCATGCTGCCCCCTCGGCGAAAGCCCGCCCCATTATGTTGCAGGCGGCAATCAACTTTGATGCGTCTATCGCTTGCGCCTTTTGCGCTTGCGGATAAAACGACGACAAGCAGATTACAAAGAGAAACCGCATGAACACGGCGCTAATCATCCTTGCGGCTGGCAAAGGCACGCGGATGAACTCAGAGCTTCCCAAAGTGCTACACCCCTTGGCCGGCGCACCAATGCTGCACCATGCGATGCGCGCGGGCCAAAGCCTGTCGCCTGCGCGCACGATCGTCGTTGCGGGTCATGGCGGAGATCTAGTGACCAAAGCTGCGCGCGCCTGGGATCCAACGGCCGAGGTGGTGCTGCAAACCGAACAGCTTGGCACTGGCCATGCGGTCGATCAGGCGCGCCGCGCGCTGGATGGCTTTGACGGCAACGTCATCGTTCTTTTTGGCGACACGCCTTTTGTCACGCCTGAGACCCTGAAAAACCTAGAAGCAGCGCGCGCCGATCACGACGTTGTGGTACTTGGCTTTGACATTGCAGAGGTTCAGCCGCGCTATGGACGCCTGATCATGGACGGAGATCGATTGCTGCGCATTGTGGAATACAAGGACGCAACGCCGCAAGAACGTCAGATCAGGTTCACCAACAGCGGTCTGTTGGCCTGTGACGCCAAAGTGCTGTTCGACTTGATTGCTGAACTTGGCAACGACAACGCCTCGGGCGAATATTACCTGACCGAAGTCGCGGCCCTCGCCAATGCACGCGGGCTGTCCGTCACGGCCGTCAAATGCGACGAAGCCGAAACGCTCGGCGTGGATTCGCGCGCAGACCTCGCCAACGCGGAGGCGATCTTTCAAAACACCGCACGCGCAGCACTTTTGGACACTGGTGTGACGTTGCAGGCGCCTGAAACCGTGTTCCTTTCTCTGGACACCGTTGTTGGCCGCGACAGCGTGATCGAACCCAACGTCGTCTTTGGGCCCGGTGTCACCGTTGAAAGCGGCGCAACGATCCGCGCGTTTTCGCACCTGGAGGGCGCCCATGTCTCGCGCGGCGCGGTGGTTGGCCCCTATGCACGGCTGCGCCCCGGCGCGGAACTGGCCGAAGACGTCAAGATTGGCAACTTTGTCGAGGTCAAGAACGCGCAGATCGACAATGGCGCCAAGGTAAACCACCTCAGCTATGTCGGAGATGCCACAATCGGGGCCAAAGCCAACATCGGCGCTGGCACAATCACCTGTAATTACGACGGCGTGATGAAGCATCACACCGACATCGGACCGGGCGCATTCATTGGATCGAACACAATGCTCGTGGCGCCGGTTTCCATTGGTGCAGGCGCCATGACAGGAAGCGGTTCTGTCATCACATCTGATGTACCAGACGACGCGCTGGCCCTTGCGCGGGCGCGTCAAGAGACGAAACCGGGCCTTGCCCGCAAAATGTTCGAATTGTTAAAATCCAAGAAGGCCAAACGCGACAAGGATCGTCAGTAATGTGTGGAATTGTAGGTATCCTCGGCAATCACGAAGCCGCCCCGATCCTTGTTGAGGCGCTGAAACGGCTGGAATATCGCGGCTACGACAGTGCTGGCCTGGCCACGATCGACGAGGGTCGGTTGGACCGGCGTCGCGCGGTGGGCAAGCTGGTGAACCTCAGCGATGTGTTGGTGCATCGTCCGCTGGCCGGTAAGGCTGGCATTGGGCACACCCGCTGGGCAACCCACGGCAGCCCAACCGAAGCGAATGCGCACCCTCACAAAGCGGGGCCGGTGGCCGTTGTGCATAACGGAATTATCGAGAATTACCGCGAATTGCGCAGCGAGCTGGCCTCGTACGGTGTGCCATTTGAAACCGAGACCGACACGGAAACCGTGGCGCTTTTGACCAATCACTTCATGCAATCGGGCTTTAGCCCCACGGACGCGGCCTTTGCCACGTTGGACCGCCTCGAAGGTGCCTTTGCGCTCGCGTTTTTGTTCGATGGCGAAGATGATCTGATCATTGCCGGTCGAAAAGGTCCACCGCTGGCCATTGGCCACGGAGACGGCGAGATGTTTGTGGGCTCTGACGCGATCGCCTTGGCGCCATTGACGGACCGCGTGACCTATCTCGACGATGGGGACCGCGCGGTTATCACACGCCAAGGCGCTGAAATCTGGGACAAAAACGGGGCGCTCGCAAACCGGGAGACGCGCACCATCTCGGCGCAATCCACCAATATCGATAAGGCCGGCTACAAACATTTCATGGGCAAAGAAATCGCGGAACAGCCTGGTGTGCTGGGCGATGCCATGACCCATTATATCTCGGCGCAGGGCGACATTTCTCTGCCAGATGACAGCCTTGATTTTTCGCAGTTTGACCGCGTTCTGATGGTGGCTTGTGGAACCGCGTCTTATGCTTGCCTCACGGCAAAATATTGGTTCGAACAGCTTGCGCGTCTGCCCGTCGAAGTCGACGTTGCATCCGAATTCCGCTATCGCGAACCGCCCATCCCGCCCCGCACCCTGGCGATCTTTGTGTCTCAGTCGGGAGAGACTGCAGACACGCTGGCCGCACTGCGGTATTGCCAGGAAAAGGCTGACAAGATCGTCGCGGTCGTCAATGTGCCCGAAAGCTCAATCGCCAGAGAGAGCGACGTTGTTTTGCCCATTTGGGCAGGCGTCGAAGTTGGGGTCGCGTCGACCAAAGCCTTCACCTGCCAGCTGATGGTCCTGCTAACGCTGGTCCTACATGCTGCGCGCCAACGGGCGTCTTTGGACGAAAACGACGTCTCCGACATCCTCTCTGGCTTGCGCAGCCTGCCACAGCTTGTGCGTCAGGTTCTGGACCAAGACGAAAAGCTGATCGAGATTTCGAGGTCGCTGGCCGATGCGCGCGACATTCTGTTTATCGGGCGCGGGCGCCTCTACCCGCTCGCCCTCGAAGGCGCACTTAAACTGAAAGAAATCAGCTATATACACGCCGAAGCTTATGCATCAGGTGAACTAAAACACGGCCCAATTGCCCTGGTCGATCAATTCGTTCCTGTCGTGGTCATGGCCCCGTCGGACACGCTCTACGACAAGACGATCTCGAACATGCAAGAGGTGATGGCTCGCAAAGGCAAGGTCGTCCTGATCTCGGATGGTCAAGGATTAGAGCAAGTGGCCGATGACGTCTGGCTGTCGTTCGAAATGCCCGACTGCCCAGAGATCCTGACACCGATCCTTTACGCAATTCCGGCGCAGCTTTTGGCGTATCACACCGCCGTCACCAAGGGCACAGACGTGGATCAGCCGCGAAACCTCGCAAAATCCGTGACTGTCGAATGACCCCGGAAAGCGCGCTCGCGACCATCGAAGCCCTCGCCGACCACGAACGGGCAGCAGGTGCGAAAGCCTATCACAAGGTCGACCGACGATACCTGGGCATTCCCAATCCAGTTCTGAACGACCTGACCAAGGAATGGCGGCGCATGATGGATGTGGAAAGCCGCGTGGAACTGTCCCGCGCCTTGTGGTTGACAGACATTTACGAAGCCCGACTGGCAGCGGCCAAACTGCTGACCCAAGCGCGTTTGCGCCCCGACGACAGCGCAGCATGGGCATTGATCGCCAGTTGGACGCCGGATTTTGACAGTTGGGCGATTGCGGACCATGCCTGTATGGCGGGGCAAAAACGGCTCGTCGCGGATCCGTCGCGCGTGGATCAGGTGGCGCATTGGACCACGTCGGACCACATGTGGACGCGCCGCGCAGCCCTGGTGATCACCCTGCCCTGGACCAAACAGAACCATCCGTCGCCAGAAGATCTCAGAATTCGTGATCAAATCCTTGGCTGGGCCGCTGGCTATGTACCGGATCGCGACTGGTTCATCCAAAAGGCAATTGCCTGGTGGTTGCGAGAATTGTCGAAACATGACGCGGATCGCGTGGAGGCGTTCTTGCAAGCCCACGGCGACGATATGAAACCGTTCGCACGCAAAGAAGCGGCGAAATACCTGGCCTTTTAGCCCGCAAAGACCGAAACTTCGGCCAAATCAGTGAGCGGTAAGCCCAACGCCTGCATCGCCTGAAGAGACATCCGGCTGCCGGCCGTGTTTGCGCCGTCAATCGGTATCAACGTGACATTCACGGATGCGCCCGATGCCGCCTGCACCCGCCCTGGGCCGGTTTGTGCCACCAATGGTGTTTTGAGCCAAAGGCCCGTCTCTGCTGGCGATCCAAGGCTGGCGATCGTGGTTCCGAGCGGCCCTGAGGCGGCACTTGGCGTGGCCTCTGACTGCACTGGCCTCAGAATGGGGCGTTGTTGGCCCTCCCCGCTTTGTGCGGCGCTGGCGCCCTCTTCTGCTACAACGGGAGGCGCGGACGGGCCGCGTTGCAAAAACGGAAGGCCCGCGCAGCCAGCCAGCAGCGCAAAGAGTGACAGGCTGATCATCACTTTTGTCATAACGCTATGGTGCCGACCCGTGTGACAGACGTCAAACCCTCTTGCTCATCTGGGCTGCGCGACTTAGCTATCTTTCATGACTTCGGCACCACTCATAGACCCATTTGCGCGCGCGATTACGTATCTGCGCGTCTCTGTCACGGATCGGTGCGATTTCCGATGTGTCTATTGCATGTCAGAGAACATGAATTTCCTGCCCAAAAAGGAGCTTTTGACGCTCGAAGAGCTGGACCGCATGTGTTCCGCTTTCGTGGGGTTGGGCGTGAAAAAGCTTCGGATTACGGGCGGCGAGCCGTTGGTTCGGCGCGATATCATGACGTTTTTCAATGCGATGGGCCGCCACCTGGAAAGCGGCGCACTCGAAGAGCTGACTTTGACCACCAATGGATCACAGCTCGAGCGGTTCGCAGATCAACTTTATGCAGCGGGCGTGCGTCGTATCAACGTCTCGCTCGACACGCTGGATGAACAGAAATTCGCGGATGTGACCCGTTGGGGCCGTTTGCCTCAGGTCCTGAGAGGAATCGAAGCCGCCCAACGCGCCGGGATGCGCATCAAGATCAATGCCGTTGCATTGAAAGACTTCAACGAAGACGAGCTGCCGCGGATCACAGAATGGTGCGCGGATCAAGGACACGATCTAACCTGGATCGAGGTCATGCCAATGGGTGATATCGGAAACGAAAACCGCATTGGGCAATATTGGTCTCTCAAAGACGTGCGCAGCGCCTATGAGGGCAACTATACGGTCACGGACCTTTTGGAACGCACAGGAGGCCCTGCGCGCTATGTCCGGCTGGAAGAAACACAGCAAAAAATCGGCTTTATCACGCCGCTAAGCCACAATTTCTGCGAAAGCTGTAACCGTGTTCGGATCACATGCACAGGCGAGATCTACATGTGCCTGGGGCAAGAGGATATGGCCGATCTGCGGGCGCCCTTGCGGGCGCATCCGCATGATGATGCGCCTTTGGAAGACGCGATCCGGGCCGCCATTGCAGCCAAGCCCAAAGGGCACGATTTTGACTATTCGCGCCAGCGTCTTGACGGCCAAATGAGCCGCCACATGAGCCACACCGGCGGCTAATCGGGTTTCCAATGCCAAATGCTCCGCTTCTTCTTCGCGCCTACCGCGTCGCGACGATGTTGGCGTTGCCATTGCTGTGGCGCCAACGCCGCAAACGACTGATGTCCGATGGCGTCGATGCGAAGCGGGCACGCGAAGTACTGGGCTACGCCACCCAAGACCGCCCACAAGGCAAACTCTATTGGTTTCACGCCGCAAGTGTCGGCGAGAGTTTGTCGATCCTCCCGCTTGTCAAAGCCTTGCGAGCCAACGACCCGGCCCTTTCGGTCCTGATAACATCTGGCACGCCCACGTCAGCCCGGCTTTTGGCTGCGCGCATGCCCGGCAATTGCCAGCATCAATTCGCACCGCTCGATTCTCCGCGGTGTATCGATCGGTTTCTCGCGCATTGGCGGCCGGATGCGCTGATCCTGGTCGAGAGTGAGATCTGGCCAAACCTTCTTGCCCGGACTGCGGCAACAGGTGTGCCAACGGCCCTTGTTGGCGCGCGCATGTCCGCGCGGTCGTTGCGTGGCTGGGGCAAACGCGCAACGCTTTTTCGGTTCCTCACACGCAACATTCGCCTCTTTGCCGCACAGAATGACAAAATGGCTGCGGCCTTGGGCGCACTTGGGATCGAGGCGCCACGGATTACCATCAGCGGCAATCTCAAGGCTTTTGCCGAACCGCTTCCTGTTGAAGCCGCGGATTTGCAAGCGCTACAGCCCGCCTTTGCGGATAGGCCGGTCTGGGTGGCGGCGTCCACGCATCCTGGTGAGGAAGAGATCGTTTTGAGCGCACATCAGGTGGTGATAAACGCCATGCCAACGGCCAAACTGATCCTTGTCCCCCGCCATCCAGAGCGCGCGAAGAACGTTCTGGATCTTATTGGCAAATATAGCTTTTCGTCCTCCCAACGTTCAGCCAACGCAACGGCGGATACGCAGGTCTATTTGGCAGATACGTTGGGGGAAATGGGCCTTTGGTATGCCCTCGGCCCGGTTGTCTTTTTGGGCGGTTCCTTGTTGCCAATCGGTGGCCATAACCCATTCGAGGTTGCGCAGGCGCGGGCTGCGATCCTGTCTGGCCCGCATGTCAGCAACTTTGAAGAAACCTACGACCTCTTTCGCGCAGCCGATGCCTGCGACATCGTCCACACTGCCGACGCACTCGCGCAGCGCGTCATTGCCTACTTGCAGGACCCCACAGCCCTTGATAGCGCCCGATCCGCGTCGTTCTCGGTTGTTGAGAAACAAGATGACGCGCTTTCTGCGCTGAAAACGATGTTGCGCACCGCTTTGGAGACGCCCAATGGCTGAAGTCTTAGTCACCAATTTCAACCGAAATTACACCGGTGTGTCTTCCACCACAGACAATGTGATCAAAGAACAGGTGAGCATGCACGATGTGCATCTTGTCGGGCAGGCTCTGCCGAATGCGCCTGCTCCGATCACTCTGGCGGCCGCGCGGATGCTGTCAAAGACGCCGACGAACGACCGGCCGTTCAGCATCTGGCACGTCCGCCGGAACACAGAAATGCGCGCAGCGATCTGGGCGCGCGATGTGTTGCGCCTGCCCATCAAGATCGTGTTCACGTCAGCTGGACAGAAACGACACTCGGCTTTTCCGCGCTGGCTGATTTCGCGCATGGACGCTGTCATCGCAACCTCCGAGCAAGCCGCCCGCGTGGTTCCAAATGTCTGGGCAACAATTCCGCATGGCATCAACACCGATCGGTTTTTTCCCGCAGAGGATCGGGCACAGGCTTGGGCAAAGCTGGGCTATGGCGGTGAAATCGGGTTTGCGTCGATGGGGCGTATCCGGCCTGAGAAAGGCACGGATACCTTTGTCGACACGATGATCACGCTGTTGCCCCAGATGCCAGAGGCCGTTGCGCTTATGACCGGACGCACCGCCCCGCAGCACAAAAAGTTCGAAGACAGCCTACGCGCCCGCGTCGCTGCGGCGGGCCTATCGGACCGCATCCTGTTTTTGGGTGATCTGCCATCTGACCGGTTGCCGGAAATCGTGCGCGCTGTGTCGTTGATCGTTCAATTGCCCCGCCATGAGGGCTTTGGCGTTGTGCCGCTGGAAGGCATGGCAAGTGCGACACCGTTCATCGGAACCGAAGCCGGCTATTACAAAGAACTGTCGCTCCAGGGCAAAACCGGGACTGTCCTGCCCGTTGGCGCAAAGCCCGCAACCATTGCCCAAGCCATCACGGACATGCTGCGCCCTGAGCGTTATGCAGCCTCGGTAGAGGCAGGGCGCGCCTTGATCTCTGCGTCGTTCAGCGCGCGGCACGAGGCGGAAGGGATCGCCGAGATTTACGAACGCCTCTGGTCGGGTGAAACCGCCGCCAAGCCGTAAACGAAAAAGGCCGCACCAGAGAGGCGCGGCCTTGCAAGACTTTGATATCGCTTGGATTTACCCGGCGGTTGCGGGCTCTTTCTCTGCGTCGGCGTGGATCATCAGCGGCGCTGTGTCAGAGGCAACAGCCTCTTCGTTCACCACAACCTCGGTCACGCTGTCCATGCCCGGCAGATCGAACATTGTGTCCAGCAGGATGTCCTCTAGGATCGACCGCAAACCACGTGCGCCTGTCTTGCGCTCAATCGCCCGCTTGGCAATGGCGCTGAGCGCATCATCGGTGAAGGTCAACGCAGTGTCTTCCAGCTCGAACAGGCGCTGGTATTGCTTGACCAAAGCGTTCTTGGGCTGCGTCAGGATTGTCACCAGCGCGTCTTCGTCCAGATCTTCCAACGTCGCCAACACAGGCAGACGTCCGACGAATTCGGGGATCAGACCGAATTTCAACAAATCTTCCGGCTCCAGATCGCCAAAGATTTCGCCGACACCACGCTCGTCCACGTCGCGTACATCCGCGCCAAAGCCCATAGCAGAGCCTTTGCCGCGCTGCGCGATGATTTTGTCCAAGCCAGCGAACGCGCCACCACAAATGAAAAGGATGTTTGTTGTGTCCACTTGCAGGAATTCCTGCTGCGGATGTTTCCGGCCACCCTGTGGCGGGACAGAGGCAACAGTCCCTTCCATGAGCTTGAGCAATGCTTGCTGCACGCCCTCGCCCGATACGTCGCGCGTGATGGACGGGTTCTCGGACTTGCGCGTAATCTTGTCGACCTCGTCGATGTAAACGATGCCGCGCTGCGCGCGCTCCACGTTATATTCAGACGCCTGCAACAGTTTGAGGATTATGTTTTCGACATCCTCGCCAACATAGCCCGCCTCGGTCAGCGTGGTGGCATCGGCCATTGTAAACGGCACATCCAGGATCCGGGCAAGTGTCTGTGCCAAAAGCGTTTTACCACAGCCGGTTGGACCAATCAGCAGGATATTGGACTTTGCCAGTTCGATATCCCCACCCTTTTGGGCGTGGTTCAAGCGTTTGTAGTGGTTGTGCACCGCGACCGACAGCACACGCTTTGCCATCGCCTGACCGATCACGTAATCGTCCAGAACTTCGCAGATGTCTTTGGGCGTCGGCACTCCGTCCGTTGCCTTAAGGCCAGAAGCCTTGGTTTCTTCGCGGATGATGTCCATGCACAATTCAACGCATTCATCACAGATGAATACGGTCGGGCCAGCAATCAGCTTACGCACCTCATGCTGCGACTTTCCACAAAAGCTGCAGTAGAGGGTATTCTTGCTATCACCGCTCGAACTGTTCGCCATGTCGCACCTTTCTGGCTCTAGCGCCTTTTTGTCATGCGGGTACAAAGACCCGCCCTGCCAAGGTTGACCAAGTCTAAGACAGCCCCGGCAGGTCTACAATCGCAAAATCAAACGGCTTGGGCCGCGATGCTGGACTTAGCTGTCGTCGTCGTCAGATTTGCCACGGTTTTCAACAATTTCGTCAATCAAACCCCATTCTTTGGCGTCCTCAGGTGACATAAAGTTGTCCCGCTCAAGCGCCGCTTCGACGGTTTTGAGGTCCTGGCCAGTATGTTTGACGTAAATTTCGTTGAGGCGCGTCTTTAGCTTCAGCGTTTCTTCGGCGTGGATCATAATGTCCGTCGCCTGCCCCTGATAGCCGCCAGATGGCTGGTGCACCATAACCCGGCTGTTTGGCAGCGAGAACCGCATCCCCGCCTCACCCGCCGTCAGCAAAAGCGAGCCCATCGAAGCCGCCTGCCCGATCACCAGGGTCGAAACTTTGGGTTTGATGTATTGCATCGTGTCATAGATCGACAAACCAGATGTCACCACGCCGCCGGGCGAGTTGATGTACATGCTGATTTCTTTTTTCGGGTTCTCCGCCTCAAGGTGCAAAAGCTGCGCCACGATCAGTGATGACATGCCGTCATGCACAGGGCCATTGAGGAAAATAATGCGCTCTTTCAGAAGGCGCGAAAAGATGTCGTATGCGCGTTCCCCACGGCTGGTTTGTTCAACCACCATAGGAACGAGGTTCATGTAGGTTTCAACGGGATCATGCATAATGTCTGCCTCGGTCTTGGCGATGCAGGACCATACCCGCAAAGCTGTTGATAGAATCTTAGTCCTGGCCCCAACCGGCTGCAAGAGGTGCCGTTACGGTTGCATGAATGTAAGAAATCTCTTACGGTAAGCCATGACTTACGATATAGCCTTTACAGCCCTTGCCAGCGAAACGCGCCGCGCGATCCTTCTGAGCTTGAAGGACGCACCTAAGCCTGTCGGAGCCTTGGCCACAGCACTGCCAGTGAGCCGTCCGGCTGTGTCGCAGCATCTCCAAGTGCTCAGCGATGCAGGTTTGGTGTCCGTTACCCCCGAGGGCACACGCAACATTTACGCCCTTGATCCCAAGGGGCTTTCCGCTTTGCGCGGCTATCTCGACCAGCTGTGGGACGACGCACTTGACGCCTTTGCCCAAGCCGCACGATCAGAGGCCGCAAAGGACGCGCTATGACCACAATCCCGCCTATTCGCAAATCCGTATGTGTGCCGCTTAGCCCCGATCGCGCCTTTGAACTTTTTACCACCCGATTGCCGACATGGTGGCCGTTGGAGACGCATTCTTTGTCGGCGGGAACAGGGGCCGTGCCTGAACACGTGCTGTTTGAACCCCGGTTGGGCGGAAAGATCCTTGAAACGCTGGCAGATGGAACGACACAGCCTTGGGCGGAAATCACACTGTGGGACCCACCCCATCACTTTGAAATGGCGTGGCATGTCGGA
>CAZYQC010000071.1:0-14950 GCA_964649815.1 uncultured Rhodobacterales bacterium
GCTGGCCAGGCCGTCCCATCAGAGCCGCCACGCGCCGTGAGATAAAGAATGGTGCGGGTGGAGGGACTTGAACCCCCACGCCTTGCGGCGCCAGAACCTAAATCTGGTGCGTCTACCAATTTCGCCACACCCGCACGATCAGGTCGACATCCGATAGCAAAGGCGTTCGGGGGATGCGAGGGGATTTTCGAGGCAGCGCACGCTTTTTTTTGCCGCGCTGACCTGGGTGACGTGGCGTGGACGCGGGCTGAGGTGGATCGGTTGCAGATCCCGCTGGTCCGTCGATCGGTTGTTTCCAAAACAGGAACGGGCGGTTTCTCGCCTGTCACCTTCTTGCCCATATGCCGTCGCTCTTGGGGGACAATGCCCGGTCAGATTGAAAACACTCAAATTGAATTTAATGAGACACAAACCCGGTGGTGACCTATGATTGTGAAGAGTAAGAAACAGACCGAACAGGGCAGCACGCTCATGGAATGGCAACTGAGCGGCTATACACAGCCTCAGCAGACCGCGCGCGGGCGGGTTCACACGACCAAAACCGGATTGGCCTCGGGGACATTGATCTTGATGGCCGATGGAGAGCTGCCCGCAGAATACCTTAACCCCGGCGACCGGATCGTCAGCCGCAATCAAGGGATGGCGGTCGTTAAGGATGTGCGCTCGGCCCTTGTCAAAACGCGGGTCGCGGCGATCGAGCCAGGCGCGCTGGGGCACGGCAGCCCGGGCACGTCGGCGTTGCTGCCGGTGGGGCAAACCGTTTTGGTTCGCGATGACCGTGCGCGGCCCAACGGCGGTCAAACCGCATCGGTTGTCACGATTTCAGAGCTGATCGATGGTCATTCGATCCGGGATCTGGGGCGCCGGGTGATGATCTTGATCAGCCTCGACTTTGAAGAGCCGCAGATCATTTACGCAGATGGCATCGAGGTTGCTATTCCGCATTACCGCGCCGAATTTCGCGGAGCCCGCTAAAGCGGTTTAGAGCCCCAGGTCGCGAAAGACTTTGGGCAGCATTTCGGGCAAATCTTCTGCGATGAGACCCGGTCCAAAAGCGCGCGCGCACTCGACGTGCAACCATACGCCAGCGGCTGCGGCCTGGGTCGGCCCATAGCCCCGCGCCAGAAGGCCTGTGATAAAGCCAGCCAAGACATCGCCCGCGCCCGCCGTCGCAAGCCAAGGTACGGCCCTGTCCCCCTGTGCAAGGCTGACGGCGATATCCCCGTCCGGGTGAGCAATGACGGTTTGAGACCCTTTGAACACCAAGACCGCTTTGCTGCGTTCCGCGGCAATGCCCGAGACATTTTCCTTTTGCGCAAGCGGCGCGCCGTCTTCGGCCATTTTCAGACGCTGCATCAGGCCCGGAAAGAGGCGCGCGAATTCGCCGCCATGCGGTGTCAGAACACAGCGCGAGGTCAGGCGGTCAAAAAGATCCTTGCGCTGTGCAAGGATGGTGAGGGCATCCGCATCAAAAACGGCAGAGCGGGCGGGATTTTGGTCCAGCCCATCCAGCACAGCGGCCACCATCTCTTCGGCCTCGGTCGAGAGGCCAAGGCCCGGCCCGATGCAGATCGCGTTGATCCGGTCGTCGGCAAGCACAACGGCCAAGGCGCTGGCGTCCGAGATTGGCGTGGCCATGAGCGCCGAGATTTGATTGGCGATTTCGCGATGCGCGCGCGCAGGCACGCCCAGCGTCACAAGGCCCGCACCAATGCGCAAAGCGCCCCGCGCAGCAAGCCGCGCGGCGCCGGTCCGGCCCGGCCCGCCGGTGATGATCAGCGCGTGGCCGTGATCATACTTGTGCTCTCGGTCCTTGCCCAAAGGCGGGAGGTTATCTTTGGTGATCAGATTGTCTGACACGTGGTTTCCTTGCTTTTGTCTTTTGCGTCCGCTGTCACAAACCGATGTCTTTGACGATGACCTGCCCACAAAGCGCAGGGCCATGCGCCAGTTTATGGCCCCGTTTGGCTTGGTGGAATGTCACGGTCAGATCAGCGGCCAACGCCTGTGTTTCGATGCTCTGATCTGAGTCATGCACTTTCCCCGTGTCTGAATTCAACCCTGTTGGAATATCGACAGCCACGATTTTTGGCATCGCGGCGCCGCTGTGACGCCGTTCCGCGCAGTGCCGCATCAACGCGCTGCAAAAGGTGGCGGGGCGCGACAGGCCGATGCCCAGGAATGCATCAATCAAAAGCGTGACCTTGGGCGCGTTCGGATCGCGCAAAGCGGCCACAAAGGCCGCGTCATCATAGCTGTGCACGGGTCCGCGTTCAGACCACCGCGCGGCGTTCTGGCGGGCATCCGGGGGCAGCCGGTTCTGATCGCCGAACGCATAAACCGCGACCTGCCAGCCTTGGTCGTGCAGCAGGCGGGCAATGACAAAGCCGTCGCCGCCATTGTTGCCGGGGCCGCACAGCACGGCGGCGCGCTTTGGGTTCAGCGTTGGGACCTCCTCTGCGATGGCTTGCACAACCCCTGCCCCGGCGCGCTCCATCAACGCGAGGCCGGTGACGGCGCCTGAGTCTATGGCCGCTTGTTCAATCCGGCGCATTTGGTCGGCGGTGATCAAATCCATTCCGAGGGCTCACCCGATTCAGTTTTGACTATTTTTTGTGCATTATGCATATTTTTTGCGCGTTCCGATTTGGAATGCTGCGGCGATTGGGTCAACCATAGGCTATCGGATGGACGCCCAAAACCGGCAATGTTCTCAACCTCAAGGCAAGCCAGGCGAGGAGGCCACCATGAAAAAGATCGAGGCGATCATCAAACCCTTCAAACTCGACGAAGTGAAGGAAGCGCTTCAGGAAGTCGGCGTTCAGGGTCTTAGCGTGATCGAGGTCAAAGGATTTGGCCGTCAGAAAGGTCACACAGAGCTGTACCGTGGCGCAGAATATGTCGTGGATTTCCTGCCCAAAGTGAAAATCGAAGTCGTTCTGGACGACGATCAGGCGGACGCGGCCGTGTCGGCCATCATCGCAGCGGCAAAGACAGAAAAGATCGGCGACGGCAAGATCTTTGTGTCTGATGTTCAACAAGCCATTCGCATTCGCACCGGTGAATCCGGTTCGGACGCTCTCTAACCCATCTAAATATTCCCACTCAGGAAGGACCAACAGAAGATGAGCAAAGATGTTCTCAAGATGATCGCGGAGGAGGAAGCGGCCTACGTCGATATTCGCTTCACGGACCCACGCGGCAAACTGCAACACGTGACAGTTATGTCCGATCAGGTTGATGCGGACTTCCTCGAAGAAGGGTTCATGTTCGACGGCTCCTCCATCGCGGGTTGGAAATCCATCGAAGCGTCTGACATGAAGCTGATGCCAGATCAGGACAGCGCCTATGTTGATCCGTTCTATGCAGAAAAGACGATCTGCCTGCACTGCTCGATCGTTGAGCCTGACACGGGCGAGGCCTATGAGCGTGACCCACGTTCGACAGCCCAGAAAGCCGAAGCGTATCTGAAGTCATCCGGCGTGGGTGATGTTGCGTTCTTTGGCCCAGAGGCGGAATTCTTCCTCTTTGACGATGTGCGTTTCTCGAATTCCATCAACAAAGTGTCCTACGAAGTCGACGCGACAGACGCGTCCTGGAACACAGACACCGAATACGAGATGGGCAACATGGGCCACCGCCCTGGCGTCAAGGGCGGTTACTTCCCCGTGAACCCAACGGACGAAGCGATGGACCTGCGCTCTGAGATGCTGTCGACCATGAAGCGCATGGGCATGAAGGTCGACAAGCACCACCACGAGGTTGCGTCTTGTCAGCACGAGCTGGGCCTGATCTTTGACAGCCTGACCACGCAGGCCGACGAGCTGCGGAAATACAAGTATGTCATCCACAACGTTGCGGCAGCATACGGCAAGTCGGCCACGTTCATGCCAAAGCCAATCGCAGGCGACAACGGCACAGGCATGCACTGCAACATGTCGATCTGGAAAGATGGCAAGCCTCTCTTTGCGGGCGACAAATACGCGGATCTGTCTCAGGAAGCGCTGTATTACATCGGTGGCATCCTGAAGCACGCCAAAGCGCTGAACGCCTTCACAAACCCGTCGACAAACTCTTACAAGCGTTTGATCCCAGGTTTTGAAGCGCCAGTTCTGCGTGCCTATTCCGCGCGCAACCGCTCGGGTTGTGTCCGTATTCCTTGGACCGAAAGCCCAAAGGCCAAGCGCGTCGAAGCACGTTTCCCTGACCCATCTGCAAACCCATATCTGTGCTTTGCAGCCCTGTTGATGGCTGGCCTTGACGGCATCCAGAACAAGATCGATCCAGGCGAAGCGATGGACAAGAACTTGTACGATCTGCCTGCAGAAGAGCTGGCCGGTATCCCAACAGTCTGTGGTTCGCTGCGCGAAGCCATCGAAGAGCTGGAAGCCGACATGGACTTTTTGCTGGCCGGTGACGTCTTCACCAAAGACCAGATCGAAGGCTACATCGAGCTCAAGATGGAAGAGATCGAAACATACGAACACACACCTCACCCGGTGGAGTTCGGCATGTACTACAGCTGCTAATCGCCTCCCAGACAGCAGTTCACTTTCAAGGCGCCCCTCTTGCGGGGCGCCTTTTTTCGTCGCCCGCGCGGTTCCTCAAATCTGCCGCGTTTCCTCCCATCGGTTGCCTTACTTCTCGGGAATTTTGCCCTCAACTCAGATGCGCGATGAGGCTTCGATATGGCGAATAAGGAATTCCAAGACAGGCTGGCGAGATTAGAAGCCAAACATGGCCGTCCGCAGCAGCCGACCGTACCGCCTCAGGCGCCCGCAAGGGGCTCGGGCGGCGCAGGTGGATCTGGCGGCGGCGGTGGTGGCCGCCAGACTGGTTTGGTCTTTGCCCTTTTGGCGGTCGTTGCTTTGCCCGTGGCCGCGTTCATGGGAACGATGGTCTATCAACAGAATGCCAGCAGCTTTCAATCCGCCGCGGACGCGGTGCGGGGCATGGTGATTGCCAATGGCCCGACCCGCGACGCCGCACGCCAAAGCGCGCGCTCGGACGTCGACGGCGTCACAATCCGCTTGAACGCAGGCACCATGAGCCAGGCCGAAGGCCAGTTTTGGGCCAGCGAGGCCGGACAGCGGCAATTGGCCAATTCGATTGCAACCTCGATCAACTTGGACGGCCTGAAAGAGGCCGCGCGCAAGACGCTTGAAAGCCGCTAGGCGCAAGCGTCAAAAATCTTTCACATCACTTTGATGCATTTGGGTTTGAGCGATCTGCCCGATCAGGGCTAAGCTTTTAGGCGTAAAGCGGAGGGAGGTGCGTATGTTCGGTGCGTTGCGGCAGGGGGTTTTGGGATTTGTTCTGGCGGTTGCGGGGGCGTCGGTTGTCCACGCGGCCAGTTGCGGCAACACAAGCGCAGGCTTTAACGCCTGGAAAACGGATTTCGCACAAGAGGCGCGGCGCAACGGCGTGAAGACCAAAGGTCTGGCGGCCTTGGCGCAGGCGCAATACGCCACCAGCACGATTGCCGCCGACCGCAACCAAAAGTCGTTCCGCTATAGCCTCGACAAATTCATGGAAATCCGTGGGGCGCCCACGATTGTGGCGCAGGGGCGCAAGCGCAAAGCGGCGAACCCGGCCTTTTATCAGGCACTGGAAAAGCAATATGGCGTGCCCGCTGGCGTGCTCATCGCCATTCACGGCATGGAAACGGCCTTTGGCGGGTTCATGGGCAATTCATCGGTCGTGTCGGCCATTGTAACACTGACCTACGATTGCCGTCGCAGTGACTTTTTCAAACCGCATGCCATTGGCGCGTTGCAACTGGTGGATCGGGGATCGATCACGGGCGCGACCAAAGGCGCCAAACATGGTGAATTGGGCCACACGCAATTCCTGCCGGGGAATGCTTTGACCTATGGTGTGGATGCCAATGGCGACGGGCGCGTTGATCTTTACAATCAAACGGATGCTTTGGCCTCGACCGCGAACTTTCTGCGCAAAAAGGGATGGAAGAAAGGCCGCGGCTATCAAAAGGGCGAGCCCAATTTCAAAGTGATCCAGCAATGGAATGCCGCCGGGGTCTACCAACAGGCTATTGCCATCATGGGCGCCCAGATTGACGGCTGATCCGTCCCAATCGCGTCCAATTTTCGCCTAATGCGGGTCTTTTCATTGCCTTTGGAACGGCCCGCACTTTTCAAGAACCGGTCGCAATCTGAACACAAGTGATCCTTAGCGTGATGTCATCGGGTGGGGAAAACCGATGAGGATCATTGCTGCGATGTCCGATCAAAACGCACCGTTTAAAGCTTCAGGCTCCATGCCACGCGCTGGATTGGCTTTCCTCCTGCCAGGGGAAACGCTGGATACGGCGAGTGTTGTCGCTCACTTGTCCAACCTTCTGAGCGACGAAGGTCATGATAACTGGCCGCTGCCTTGCGAAGAAGACAACAAAGGCCATCTGTCCTGTGACGATTGTTCCATCCATCTGGAAATCGTTGCAAAAGGTGACATCACCTGGCTCACGCTGGGGGTTCGCCCGGCGGAGCAGCAAAACGGTCAATTCCTCGCGGAAAGCCGACTGGCGCAAGTGGTGTTCACGGTGCTGAGCACAATGACACCGGAATGCATCGCATGGCTGAGCCCCTCCGCCTTGCTGAGTGCGTCAGAATTCAAACATACATTAACAGCGCCCGCGCCGCGTCGTGTCCAGATGGATACGGCCAGCCGGCACGCGCGCCCGTCCGGACACAGGGACCATTGTTCCAGCGATATGCAGAAGCATGTTGCCCCTGCTGCCGAACAAAAAGACGATCCGCTCGCTCTGGCGCTCCGTCACGAACCGACACTGCAAGAATTGGCAGACGAGTTTGGCGAAGACGCCGTTCCAGAACCCAATGTCCGCCGTGCGTCCGTTTGGTTCATGACAGCGCTTTTGGCATTGGTGGCCTTTCCAGCCGCCGCAGCCCTGGCGATCGTAAACCTCTTAAAAGGTGAGGATTTCCGCCTTGCGACACAGGCACTGGCTTTGACCGTGTTCATCGCAGGCACCAATGCAAGCACCGCCCTGGCAGGTGTTCTTCAATAAGAAGCAGCGTTTCAAGCGTATGTCCTGACAGGGGTCGATTTCGGTCGTCCCCTGCATGGCGCATATCGCCCCCAAGCCTGCGCGGATCATGCCGCCCTGACCTGCTTTGGCAGACCAAAAGACTATGGCCAAACGGTCAAGAAGGGCCGAATTGGCCTCAATTTAGGCGGGAATGTGGTTAAGATTTCGTCAACTTTTCCCACCTAATCCGTCGTTTGGCCACAATCGAGGGCTAATCCATGCTTATGGAACGGAAAACAGACATTCTTATTGCAAGCTTGCCCGTAGATCGGAACGATCCGCAGGCATATGCGCGTGCAACAGCCCGGCTGGACGCTGCGTTAAATCGCATGCCAGCTCAGCGTCGTGCCTGTATTCAGGATGGCGATGACCTCATGTTCTTTGACCACGATGGAATTCGGGTCGGATTGTCTTGGGTGGCTTTGCCCCAGCAGTCTTTCCTGATCCTGGCGTTGGGGGCGCATCCTGATGTGGTTCCGTTCCACCACAGTTCTGCGGCCAATGAGGTGTTCGCGCGGGCGTTGATCAAGGTGATCGCCCTTGGCGCCGCATCAGAGACGGTCTTGTGGCAAACACTGGAAGGCAAGTTGAACCAGGATTTGCTGGACCAAGTGGCAGAACATCTCGAAGACAGCCACGTGCCCCCGGTTCCGCCGCAGCGGCAATTGGCCGATCCATTGGTCAGTGGGCCGATTTCGGTCGCGCCTTTGCGGGCCCCACAGCGCACGCCGATACAGCCGCGCCGGGCCTCCAAACCGACGCCCAAAGATGATGTGCTGGCCGATTTGCGCGCGGCGATCGCGATCGAGGAAGACCCGCCAAGCATGCAGATGAAGCTCAGCGCCTATGCGCTTTCGGGGGCCTTTGTCTTTGTGACACCGGTTATGGGGGTTGCGATGCTGACCTATTCGGTGTTGCGCCACGTTCAGGAAGTCGCCGCGGCCTGATCACGCCTCGCCCAATTGCGCAAGTGCGGTTGGGCCATCCACGACATATGTGTGAATGGCAAAGACCACCGCCCCGGTGCGCCGCAGGCGCACTATTGTCTGCCGCTCTGAGCGCACGAAATTCGCCTTGGATGGCGTTGCAGGGATGTCGCGGCGTGCTGCGTGTGAGCGCGGTTGATAGAGTTCGGCATCCGCATACCACAAGCGATTGAACCGCCACAAAGGGCGCCCAACCTGCACGCCATCAAAGAGACGTTGCACCCGTCGGGCAAGTTGGTCGTCATATTCCTCGACCGGGTCGTGGATGATGTCCAAAGGCCGACCGGCCTTTTCCGCCAGCGTCCAACTGGCCGGAAAACACAACACGGCAGCTGACAACACATGCCCGTCTGGACCGGCCTCCATCAGCACAAAGTCGTTTTGAAACAGATGCCCAAGGGTCAAAAGCGGCGCGCCAATCTGAACGTGCACGCCATCGGGTCGGCGCACGCTGTCCCCCAGGTGCTGAAACCCCAGATCTGCGGCGGCAGCGAGTGCGACCTCGAACATCTCTTGCGCGGCTGGGCTGCCTTCGCCGTAGATCACCTGATCTGGATGCTCTGCCAAAACCTCTGCGCGCCGCGCCATCTGAGCGCTGTAGGCATCGTCGACATGCAGCCAATTGCCCTGAACCGGCGCAACACCGGGCAAGCGCATCGATCCACATAGCTCTGGCGGCAATGCCGCCTGCAAAACCTGCATTTCGTCCTCATCTGCAAAAAACGACCGGCCAAGAGGTCGCTAATTGAAAAGTCAGCCAGCCAAAACCGCCGCAGCCTAGGGCAAAACTTTGGGAGGCCTGGATTATGAACACGCATTTCCGCGAGACACGCAAGATCGATCCAAACCGCGGCGCCACTTTGGGTGATGGCACCCCCAACGACAACGACCGGATCGAGATTGGACCGACGCAGCTGGCCTTTGATGAATGGGCCGCCGCAGGTTTGGAATTGCCGAACCTAGAGGAAATGCGCCGCTTTCGCTGGGCGCGGCTGACACAGCATATTGTCGATCGGAACTACGGCGGGCTGTTGATGTTTGATCCGCTCAACATTCGTTACGCGACCGACAGCACCAATATGCAGCTGTGGAACACGCATAACCCCTTCCGAGCCTGTTTGCTGTGTGCGGACGGGTACATGGTCATGTGGGACTACAAGAACTCGCCGTTTCTGTCGAAGTTCAATCCGCTGGTCCGCGAGCAACGATCCGGGGCGGATCTCTTTTACTTTGATCGCGGCGACAAGATCGGCCCGGCTGCGGACAACCTCGCCCATGAGGTTGCCGAGTTGATCCGCGAACACGGCGGCGGAAACATGCGTTTGGCTGTCGACAAAATCATGCTTCACGGGCTGCGCTCGCTCGAACGGGTTGGGTTCACGGTCATGGAAGGCGAAGAGGTCACCGAGAAATCCCGTTCCGTCAAAGGGCCAGAAGAGATCAAGGCGATGCGCTGTGCCTCAAATGCGTGCGAAGCATCGTGCCGCGCGATGGAGGATTTCGCGCGCGCCAATGTGGGCGACGGCAAAACCACCGAAGATGACGTGTGGGCGGTTCTGCATGCCGAGAATATCCGGCGCGGCGGAGAATGGATCGAAACGCGCCTGCTGAGCACCGGTCAGCGCACAAACCCGTGGTTTCAGGAATGTGGACCCCGGATCACGCAAAAGAACGAGATTCTGGCCTTTGATACCGATTTGGTGGGCAGCTACGGCATTTGCGTCGACATTTCGCGCACTTGGTGGATCGGAGATCAAGACCCACGCCCGGATATGATCGAAGCGATGAAAGTCTCGGTCGAACATATCCAGACCAACATGGAGATGTTGAAGCCGGGCGTGATGATCCCTGATCTTGTCGCGAATTGCCACAAGCTGCCTGAGAAGTACCAACAGCAAAAGTACGGCTGTTTCATGCATGGCGTCGGCCTGTGCGATGAATGGCCGTTGGTGGCCTATCCCGACAAAGCCGTCGAGGGCGCGTTCGACTATCCGCTTGAACCAGGCATGACGCTTTGTGTTGAGGTTCTGGTCGGCGAGGTTGGCGGAGACTTTTCCATCAAGCTCGAAGATCAGGTGTTGATCACCGAGGATGGATACGAAAATCTCACGACCTATCCCTTTGATGCGCGGTTGCTGGGTCAGTAGCCCGCATTTACCGACGGGCGATGGCGCGGGTGGCTGCGCCTAGCCTTCTTTGCGGCAGACCAGGTAGATGTGGACATAATCCATCGCATGCCCTTCTGGGGCTGCGGCCACGCGGTCTTGGTAGCGGCCATAGAATGTGTCGATGATGTGGGCCTTGTCCTCTTCCGAGCGGTCCGGGTTCAGGCCGTTCACAAAGGTCGGCTCTGACCAGGATCGCAGCGTTGGGATATAGTCGCGGGCGAAGTCTGCGGGCGCGCCACCGGTTTCGGTAAAGGCCTGTTCAAACGGGCAACGCACGACGCGCGCCTCGACATGTTCGATCCGCAACCCAGCTTGGTAAACCGGGCCGGTTTCGTCGAGAAACGGTGCGGTGAATTGCGCTTGGGTTCGGTAGCATTGTGGAAAGTTCGTTGCGGCGAATTCCTCGGCGGTGAGCGTGCCGTCATCACGCAGGCCTGCCCAAAGCTCGGCAAATGTGTCGAACATGTTGATGCCGCCGGTATTGCCAAGATAACGCCCCTGTTCATCGATGCCAAAGTTAAAGAGGCACAGGCGCGCGCCGGGTTTCATCTCGCGCGCGCGGGCAAGCAACATACGTTCCCAATCCTCGGCGCCGCGGGCCTCGTAGGCGGCGCGTTCTGCCGGTGCGGCGCCAACCATATGGACATGATCGGCAATGTGGCAGGGCACAGCCGTGACGTAATGCGAAGCGGTTGCGGAGAACCCAAGGTCGAGCGTGGCAGGCGGCAGGATCGCGTCGTGAAACGAAGTCGCAGAGGCAAGAACATGCACATCCGGTACGCGGCCCAGATACGTGTCTTCGCCTGTCAGGCCATGCGCGTTCTGAAAGGTCTGGCTAAAGTCGTTGCGGGGCAGATCGGTATAGACGATCTCGATCGGGCGCGAGGGCACAGTGCTGCGTACCTTGCTCAGGACCCTGCCCCACATCGCCAGCGACGTGCCACCATCGGCTGCGCCCATGTCGGTCACGCGAAACACCGAACCATCATCCGCGGGCTGCATGCGATCCACCGCGTCCAGAACAAGGGTTGCGGCATTGTCCATGACGTTTTTGGCACCACGGGTTGCTTTGGAATAATAGCCTGCGCCCTTCATGGCCATGAAACGCGATGTCTTGTCTGCCGACATTGGTGCCTCCGGTTTGGTCTGTGCCTCGTGCAAAGGTGTTTGAGCGGCGCAAAATGCGCAAGACAAGAGTTTCAGGCGCTGCGCCTTTGATCACCTTCGCGTTCCTGAGGTGTAACACCTCTTATCGCCGCGCGCCTTTGTCCCCATCCTTTGACGCAAGACCCGAAAAGGAGTGAGCGCATGCCGACCGAGCGAATTACATTTCCTGGACATTCCGGCGCTCCATTGTCGGCGCGACTGGACATGCCGGATGGCCCCCATTTGGCCACGGCCCTTTTTGCCCATTGTTTTACCTGCGGCAAAGACATCCCGGCCGCACGCCGGATCGCGGCCCGTTTGGCCGGGCAAGGCATCGCGGTTTTGCGATTTGATTTCACCGGTTTGGGCCATTCGGATGGCGAGTTTGCCAACACGAACTTTACCTCGAACGTTGATGATCTTTTGGCAGCGAACCGCTACCTAAGCGCGCGCGGCATGGCGCCGACGATGTTGATTGGCCATTCTCTTGGCGGGGCTGCGGTGTTGAAGGCTGCGGCAGAGCTGAGCGGCGTCAAGGCCGTTGTCACACTGGGGGCACCCTTTGATCCCGGCCATGTCACGCACAATTTCGAAACTGCTTTGCCTGACATTGAGGCGCACGGCGTTGCCGAGGTTTCGCTGGGCGGGCGGCCTTTCAAGATTGGCAAAACCTTTGTCGATGATGTGCGCGCAGTCAGTTTGGCAGCCTCGATCGCCAAGATGAACGCCGCCCTTCTAGTGCTGCATGCGCCACGGGATGCGATTGTCTCGGTCGACAATGCATCGCACATTTTTCTGGCGGCCAAACATCCCAAAAGCTTTGTAACGCTGGACGATGCCGACCACCTGATCACACGCGCAGATGATGCGGAATACGCCGCCGATGTGATTGCCTCTTGGTCCTCGCGCTATCTCGAGCTCGCCCCGCCTGCGCCGCCCCCCGGTGCGCCAGAAGGCATTGTGCGATCATCCGAGGCGGATGCCAGCGGATTTCTGCAGGACATTTTGCACGGGCCGCACCACCATGTCCTTGCCGATGAACCGCAGGCCTATGGGGGCACCAACAAGGGGTTGTCGCCTTACGGCTTTTTGTCAGCGGGTTTGGCGGCCTGCACGTCAATGACCATTCGCATGTATGCGCGGCGCAAAGGCTGGCCGCTGACGCATGTGAGTGTGGATGTGAACCACGACAAAGTGCATGCGCAAGACGCCGAAACCGGTGCGGGCGACAAGATCGATCAATGGCTGCGGAAAATCACGCTGACCGGGGATTTGGATGCCGCCCAGCGTCAGCGATTGTTGGAAATCGCCGACAAATGTCCGGTGCACCGCACGTTGGAACGATCCAGCACGGTGCACACGGAACTGGTTTAGCCGCGGGCGCGTCCGACAAGGGTCCAGACGGCCGGCAAAATCAGCGCAGCCAGGGCAAGCTTGATGGCGTCCCCGACAAGGAATGGCGTCAGGCCCCACTGCAGGATCGGCTTGTCCCAGCCATAAAGCGCGCCCAGCCACAAGAGGCCCGGCACATAGATCAGCACGTTTCCGATCAGCATGGCCAGCGCCATACAGACGAAAGAGCGGTCCCAGCCGCGGCGGGCCAAAGCGCCCAGCGCGAGCGTGGCCAAAACGTATCCCACAAGATATCCGCCCGTGCCGCCCATCATGTAGGCCAGACCGTAGTTTTCGGCGGAAGAGCCTGCAAAGACGTTAAAGCCCAAAAGGCCCACGATCATATAGCCGATGATGGTGACAAAGCCCAAAGCAGGTCCGTAAGCGGCGCCCAGGGTCAATACGGCGAAGGTTCCCATTGTGATCGGCACCGGCCACATCGGCACTTGAATTTTTGCTGCAACTGCAAGGATCGCGATCCCAACCAGGACCAAAACCGCCTGTTTGACGCGCAGCGCCACGCCTGCATCCTGGCCCAATACGTCCGCTAGAACGCTGTTATTCATTGTTTTCTGCATGTTTTCCCCTAGTCACAGAATGAGAACGAGGCGTCGTTGTGCCAAGGCCCTGAATTTTCTGCAAGTGCAAAAAGGGGCAATCTGTGGTGCGGGCTACAGGCTTGGGCCCGGCGTCAGGGATCGGCTGTAACGGGAATGCATGAGGTAGGACTTGCGCGGTCCGTTGACCTGCCATTCAACGACAAAGCAGGTGGCATCCGCAAAGGTGTAGCTTCCGCAATAGGTATCGGGCGGACAATCATGCAAAACCGGCCCACCGTGCCGCGGCACCTGATGGAAAAAGCGGCCGTCCTGGAAATAGACATTCAGATCTTTGTCCCAGATATAGGTTTGGTGCGCAGTCACCGGGGCGCTGTTTGCGATCTCGAGCGTGCCAACCTCTTCGCAGCGCGCGCGCCTGCCCTGCCCCGTCATCGTCCACGTGGCCTTGCCTGTAAAGGTTGCTTGGGTGCCGTCGGCATGCGCAATGCTGCGGTGCAGATCCCAAGGCCCCGCACAGAGGGCCGCAAGGCTCGGGCAGTCAGTCTTTGTAAATAGCTTCCGTGATGTCGTTGTTGTCACCGACAAACCTCAGTCTATCCGCATAGCGTTCCATGTCGTAGCAGGCCCATAAGTCAGATGGCGGCCACATGGAACAATATTGGTCGTCACGCACGTTCCAATACCCCCAAGAGTCGCGCCCCGCGTTATAGAGCGTGCGCCCAGAGGCGCGAAAATCTTGCCAGGCGTTTTTGTATTGCAGCGTATGCCCTTCCAGCGCGGCTTGGATTTCCGGGCCGGACAGTTTTGTCCAGGTTTCGGCCTGTGCACTGGCCGGAAAGAGCAGTGCTGCAATCAGAAGAAGGCGTTTCATGACATCCCATCGGGTTGTGAAGACATGCGCCGCAGTCTAAGGACGCCTCCGAAAGCTGACCAGACACAAACAGGTGTGCGCATGATCCCCCGCTATTCTCGCCCCGACATGGTTCAAATTTGGGAGCCAGCGACAAAGTTCCGCATTTGGTTCGAGATCGAGGCCCATGCCTGCGATGCGATGGCGGAGCTTGGTGTGATCCCAAAGGCAAATGCCGAAGCCGTCTGGAAGGCGAAGGATGTCGAATTCGACGTCGCCCGGATCGATGAAATCGAAGCGGTGACCAAGCATGACGTGATCGCCTTTCTCACACATCTGGCCGAGATCGTGGGCAGTGACGAGGCGCGCTTTGTGCACCAGGGCATGACGAGTTCGGACGTCCTGGACACGACGCTGAACATTCAGCTGACGCGCGCTGCGGACATTTTGATTGCCGATCTCGAAGCGCTTTTGGCGGCGCTGAAACGGCGCGCGTACGAACACAAAGACACGGTGCGCATTGGCCGTAGCCACGGCATTCACGCCGAGCCAACAACAATGGGTCTGACCTTTGCCCGTTTTTATGCCGAGATGGATCGCAACCTGAGCCGGATGCGGACAGCGCGCGCCGAGATTGCCACCGGCGCGATCAGCGGCGCGGTGGGCACCTTCGCCAATATCGATCCACAGGTCGAAGAGCATGTCTGCGCGCAGTTGGGTCTGACGCCCGAGCCAATCAGCACACAAGTCATCCCGCGCGATCGCCACGCGGCGTTTTTTGC
>CAZYQC010000072.1:0-14570 GCA_964649815.1 uncultured Rhodobacterales bacterium
TGAACGGCAAAAAGGTGAACATCCCGTCTTATCGTGTGAAAGAAGGTGACGTCATCGAAGTGCGTGACCGCTCCAAGCAACTTGCACTGGTTTTGGAAGCAGCCCAGCTGCCCGAGCGCGACGTGCCAGACTACATGGATGTCGATCACTCCAAGATGTCAGCCACATTTGTGCGCACACCAGGATTGGGTGACGTGCCGTATCCGGTCATGATGGAACCGAACCTGGTCGTCGAATTCTACGCGAAGAACTAAGTCAAACGCGACTTACTTTGCTGTTTCTTCAGAAAGCCGCGGTACATGGGTGCCGCGGCTTTTTTATGTGCTCATAAACGGGTCGTTAAAGATGCCGATCAATTGCATCAAAAACGCGCCATCCTCAGATTGGTTCGCAGTCTCATAGTGACCGTCAAAGGCCGCCAGAGTTTGACTGACGCTTTCGGCTGAGCCGTCAAACAAAGCCAAATCCTGTGCTGCGTCGACATCAGACATTCCTCTTGTGGCCGCGAAACTGAGGCCGAGGTCCGTTTTCGTCTGAAGATACGCCTGATCCAAAAGCCGCTGAGGGGTTGGATCAACGGGATTGTTCGCGCCTTCCAAGATTGCGAGGATGAAATTCGCAGGCGTGACCGTTAGGCTGGTGGTCAGAACATTCACCCAGAAATCAAAGCCCTCTTGATCATAGTCTCGCCCCAAGACGTTGGTGTAGACGGCGGCGACAAAGGCGGGGATATCGCTGAGCACGACAGAGCCATCGGGGGCTGTCTCGATCACGGTTTGATAGGTGTCTTGGGTTTCAGGCTGCTCAAAAAACCGCTCGGCCATGTCGGTGAGGCTGTAGCCTTGCGCGAACTGATCTGCCCAAAAGTAAAGGCCAATCGCGTCAGGCGCGCGGTTGAAGTAGGCGATGTAAAGCTCTGCAATCAAGGCGAAATCCGCTGCAGTGACTTGCGCCGCGCCGTCAAGAAGGTGATACGGGAAAGGTTGATTGCCAAAGAGGTCAATCGGCGTATCGAAATCAAGAAATTCAATCGCGGTCAGGTAATCTGCGACGCTCGGCGCGATGGCGCGGTCAACAAGCTCGGCAGCCATTTGGGGCCCAAAGCGCAGGGTGTGCGTGTTCATATCTCCGCTCAGGACGGCGGTGTCGAAGCCGCCGCCGCCGTCAACCAGATCGACGCCCAGCCCGCCGGTCAGCACATTTTCTTCCGCGTTTCCGGTGATCGTGTCGTTGCCGCTGCCGCCGATTGCATTTTCGATGGTTGTCGCGGGGCCTATGGCGAGTGTCCCGATCGAGCCTCCGGTATCGGATACAGCGCCTGCGCGCAGATCGATCCGGTTGTTGCGGGAAGAGCCTGACAGGTCGATTGTATCGACGCCTGCATCGTCAACGATTGTGAGGCCAACCGGTCCGTTTGTGCCGTCCAATATGTCGGGGCCAAATCGGCTTTGCGTGTTGGTGTTGTAACCATAGACCGTGTCCGACCCGCGAATGGTTGTTGTGTCACCGTAAAGAGCGCGGATCGCCAGGATGTCTGCGGGCATCGGCGTCGATAGCCAGGCTTCGGTGCCTGCGATGGCCGTGTTTTCCGACTGGCTGAAATAGGACATAACCGACGCTTGCCAGCTGTCGTTTCCGTAAATGTTATCAATGCCGTAAATGGCAGAGTTGTTGTACGGCCCGCCGTGCCCAAGCCCCAAGGCGTGACCTGTTTCGTGGATAAACGTGTGCAGCAAGCTTTCTGGCGGGCCCCAATCGGCGGGGATTGTGATGATCGACTGTTGGATTGAGCCACCAGACAGCTGGGACTGGTTATTCGCCAGCGGGCCCGCCGTGGTATAGACAATATCAGCGCCAGAAGCCGAAGTGATGTCAAAGACGAGACCGGTCAGATCTGACCACGTCTGAAGGGCCGCAACGGCCATATCTTCGAACCCAGGCGCGTTGGCCAAACCGTCGATGTTGACGCTGAGCGTTCGGTCCGCGCCCACGTCAAATGCCCGCGCGCTTTGACCTGATGCTTGCCAATATCCCGACTGCAAATATGCAGCGATGTCGGCGCGCGACCAAAAGAGGCTGTTGTCTGGCGGGGTGGAGGTGTCGATGGAAACGCGATACCCGCCGACGCTTGTGTCGTTATAGGCGCTTGCATCGATGTAATAAATGCCCGTGGCCTCGGCCGTGAACGCGATGCGCGCGTTCAAAAGCGATCCGCCGTCATCATCGGCGGCCAACAGCTGACCCGTCAGCCGGTTGTCAGAGCCGGGTGCATAAAGTCTCAGAAACGGATCGCGCAGCCCATCGTCTCCGGCGCTGTCCAAAGAGATCGCATAGCTTTCGTCTTGGACCAGGGCCACCGCGAACCAATCGACGTCGCCGGTGTTGTTGATCGTGCTTGCGTAGCTGCCTCCGATAGGAAGTGTCACGAAGGTGGAACTGTCGCCCGGAACATCCACCGCATCTATATCGCGCCCTTCCGAAAACTCTGCGCGCCATGTGCCCTCTGGCCCTTGGGCAAGCGGCGCTTGGGTTTCGGAAAGGTCGTCTTGGGGCATTTCTCTCGCTCTTAGGGTGGGCTGCGCATGCAAGACACAGCGTTGCGAATCTTGGGACCGGTGCTGGGCATCATACCGGGTCCTGCATTGGACTAAACCAAATCGTAATCACTCCCTTGAAGCTTGCTGGGAAAGCAGGTCTTCTGCGTGGGCTCACGAAATGGGGATCACCGATGGAACATCCACCAGCCAGCTCTGCCGAACGCGAAGCCTTTTATGATGCGATTGAACCCGAAAGCATGCGGGCTTTGTGGTCCGTGATGTCGGGCATCATCACGCCCGAGCCGAAATCGGATTGTCGTCCGTTCATGTGGTCCTACGAGGCCGTCCGCGCGCGCCTATTAGAGGCGGCCGACCTCATCACCGCCAAAGAAGCTGAACGCCGGGTTCTCATCCTGGAAAATCCTGGCCTTAAGGGATCATCCAAAATCACCACAAGCCTTTATTGCGGTGTCCAACTCGTTATGCCTGGCGAAGTCGCGCCCGCCCACCGGCACACCCAATCGGCCCTGCGGTTTGTGTTGGAGAGCGAAGGGGGCTTTACGGCAGTTGGCGGCGAGAAAACCGAAATGAAGTTTGGTGATTTTGTCATTACACCGAATTGGGAATGGCATGATCACGGCAACACGACGGATGCGCCGATCTTTTGGTTGGACGGGCTGGACATTCCGGTTGTCCAGTTCCTCGATGCGTCTTTTGCGGAAGGCTATGGCGAAGATCAGCAGCCCATCACCAAACCCGAGGGCGACTCTGCGGCGCGGTATGGCGCGAATATGATGCCATTGGGTTATGAGCGCAGCGTGCCCAGCTCTCCGATCTTCAACTACCCTTATGAAAGATCCCGCGCCGCCTTGGAGCGGATGAAAACCGATGCCGCCTGGGACCCATGCCACGGGCTCAAGATGAAATACACCAACCCAATCAACGGTGATTGGGCCATGCCCACGATTGGCACCTGTCTCCAACTGCTGCCCAAAGGCTTTCAGACGGTCGGTTATCGGTCGACGGATGCGACCGTGTTCGTATGCGTCGAGGGGCAGGGCATGTCGCGCATCGGCGACCAGGAATTCCATTGGAGGCCAAAGGATGTCTTTGTCGCCCCATCGTGGAGCGAGATTGTCCATAACGTCAGCGAAGAGGCCGTGCTCTTTTCCTATAGTGATCGTCCGATCCAGGAAAAGCTGGGCCTGTTCAGAGAGCGCAGAGGTAACACAGAATGAATTGGGTCATTGAGCCGCCACAGCAGGCCAGCATAGCCGTTCGCGGCAGCGACGATCGTTTCCCCGTGCGGCGTATCTTTTGCGTTGGGCGGAATTACGAGGCGCATGCGCGGGAAATGGGAAACGACCCAGATCGCGAGCCGCCGTTTTTCTTTACCAAGCCTGCTGATGCTGTGGTGGAAAACGGGCAAGCCGTGCCGTATCCGCCAGAAACCAATGATTTGCATCACGAAATTGAACTGGTCGTCGCCATCGGAACAGGCGGGGTAAACATCGCAGAGCAAGACGTGCCGCAGCATATCTGGGGCGCCACCGTCGGCATCGACCTGACGCGCCGGGATCTGCAAGGCCAAGCCAAAAAGATGGGTCGCCCTTGGGACTGGGGCAAAGCCTTTGACAACTCGGCGCCGATGGCTGCGCTGGTTCCAATCGCCGACGTTCCAAGCCTGACATCAGGGCGCATTTGGCTGTCGGTGAACGATGAGATCCGCCAAGACGCCGATATCGCCGATCTTATCTGGTCGGTGAACGAGCATGTGTCGATCTTGTCGCGGTCGATGCGGCTGTGTCCGGGCGATTTGATCATGACTGGCACGCCCGCAGGCGTCGGCGCGGTTGTCCCCGGCGACATCATCCGCGGTGGCGTTGATGGCTTGGCCGAAATCGAAACACCGATAGCACCGCGCGCTTGACCTGTAGGAGGCTTGGGCATGGGCACACAGCACGGGCGAGAGCGCGATTTTGGTCTGGGCCTGGCCCGTCGCGGGCACAGCCCCCTCGCAACATGCCCCAAGTCGCGCTATCGCCAGAGCTGTGGAACGTGAGGAAGGTTCTGTAACATGCTGCCAAAGAAAGATCTTTTTCATCTGCCAGAAGGTGTCATCTATCTCGATGGCAACTCTTTGGGACCTTTGCCAAAGGCGGTGTCTGCGCGCGTATCCGACGCCATTACGGCCGAATGGGGCGGTCAGCTTATTCGTGGTTGGAACGGCGCGGGATGGATGGCGCAGCCTTCGCGCGTCGGCGATCGCGTCGGGCGCCTGATTGGCGCGCCTGCGGGCAGTGTCGTCATGGGCGATACGCTGTCGATCAAAGTCTATCAGGCTCTGGCCGCCGCTTTGCGCATGCGCCCGGAGCGTAAAGTTGTTCTGAGCGACAACGGCAACTTTCCAACCGACCTATATATGGCCGAGGGTTTGCTTGAGACGCTAAAGCACGGGCATGAATTGAAAATCGTGGACCCAGAAGCGGTCGAAGCGGCGATCGGCGATGACGTGGCGGTCGTGATGCTGACGCAGGTTGATTATCGCACAGGCCGCCTGCACGACATGGAAAAGATCACCCGCGCCGCACATGCGGCGGGGGCCGTCATGATCTGGGATCTGGCGCATTCCGCTGGTGCGCTCCCGGTCGATATTGCTGCGTCACATTGTGAATTCGCAGTGGGCTGCACATACAAATACCTTAACGGCGGACCGGGCGCGCCCGCCTTTATCTATGTTCGCAATGACTTGTCAGACACCGTTGAACCGGCGCTTGCCGGGTGGCTTGGGCATCGGGCGCCGTTTGAGTTTGATCTGACGTACCACCCCGCACCTGGGATCGAAAGAATGCGGGTCGGCACCCCACCGGTTTTGCAGATGACAGCACTCGAAGCGGCATTGGATGCATGGGACGACGTTGACATGCACGATCTGCGCAAAGCGTCCCTGGCCTTGCAAGAGCGTTTCATCGCTGGCGTTGAACAGGTGGCCCCGGATCTCGAGCTGGTCAGCCCGCGTGAGCCTTCAGAGCGTGGCAGCCAAGTGTCGTTCGCGCACCCAGAAGGATACGCAGCCATGCAGGCGCTGATTGCACGCGGGGTCATCGGAGACTTCCGTGCGCCAAACGTTATGCGATTTGGCTTCACGCCGCTCTACCTTGACGAAGGCGACATAGACGCGGCTGTGGCGCATATAAAAGTCGTGATGTCAGAAAAGCTGTACGAACAGCCGCAGTACCAAACGCGCAATCGTGTCACATAAAAACTTGACATAACTTCGTCGCTCAACACTCTGAGAGACAAGGAAAAGAGGGGCAAAACCCTCAAACGATACACAAAGGGAGACTACCATGAAACTCAAATCACTGCTCTTGGCAGCGGGGATGGCTGCCGCCGCTTCGGCGGGCTTTGCAGGCGGACATTCCAATGACGTAAAAGTTGGCATGATCACCACCTTGTCCGGTGGCGGCGCCGGTCTGGGTATTGACGTGCGCGACGGCTTTTTGCTGGCGGTCAAAGGCAACGACCACATCGAACTGGTGATCGAAGATGACCAGCGCAAGCCCGACATCGCTGTGCAACTTGCTGACAAGTTGGTTCAGTCGGAAAAGGTTGACGTACTGACGGGTATCATTTGGTCGAACCTCGCGATGGCGGTCGTGCCTGCCGTGACGGCGCAAGGCAAATTCTACCTCTCGCCCAATGCGGGGCCATCGGCGCTGGCGGGTAAGGGCTGTCATCAGAACTATTTCAACGTGTCCTGGCAGAACGATGCCTTTAGCGAAGCCGCTGGCGCCTGGGCCAAAGACAACGGCATCGACAACGTCTTTTTGATGGCGCCCAATTATCCCGCCGGTCAGGACATGATGGCAGGCTTTAAGCGCTATTACGAAGGCGGTGTTGCAGCCGAAGTTTATACCAAGCTTGGTCAAACAGATTACGCGGCCGAGATCGCCCAGATCCGCGCCAGCGATGCCGACACGGTCTATTTCTTCCTGCCGGGTGGCATGGGGATCTCGTTCATGAAGCAATTCGCTGGATCAGGTATCGACAAAACGGTGATGGGACCGGCCTTTTCCTTTGATCAGGGCATCTTGGGTGCGATTGGTGAGGCCGCTTTGGGCGTCAAAAACACGGCGCATTGGTCCAAAGATTTGGACGTTCCAGGCAATGCTGAATTTGTCGAAGCCTTCCAGGCGGAATACGGGCGTTTGCCTTCGGTCTACGCCGCGCAAGGCTATGACACTGGCCTGCTTTTGGCGTCAGCGGCAAAATCTGCGAGCCCCGAAGACGCAGATGCCTTCCGCGCCGCGTTGAAAGCCGCGGATTTCCAGTCTGTTCGTGGGGCCTTCAAATTTGCCGACAATCATCATCCAATCCAGAACATTGTGATGCGCGAAGTCGTCAAAGAAGGTGACATCGTGACGAACAAAACTCTGGGCGTTGCTTCGGTTGACCATCAGGACGTTTACGGAGCCGATTGCAAAATGTAAGGGCTTGGGCCCTTGCGGCATCCGCAGGGGCCAATATTTTTTGATACTCGGGCAGGGGCCAGCTCTGCCCGAATTTTTTTGGGAGAATTTCATGGCCGACATTTACCGCATCCATTCAGGCAGCCCGTTTGAGCAAAAGATTGGGTATTGCCGCGCCGTTGTGGCGGGTGGGTTTGTGCATGTTGCAGGCACATGTGCCGAAGGTGAAGATGTCGTTGCGCAATGCAAATCAGCGTTAGCGATCATCGAAAACGCCTTGAACGAGGCGGGTAGTTCAATGTCAGATGTCGTGCGCGTTCACTACATTTTGCCAGACCGGTCCGAGTTTGAGCCCTGTTGGGATGTTTTGCGCGCAGCCTTTGGCGAGAACCCACCGGCGGCGACAATGTTCGTGGCCGATCTGATTGATCCGAAGTTTCGCATAGAAATCGAAGTCACAGCGGCGTTGCGCTGAAACGCCCCCTGAGACGTTCAGCCCTCTGGACGTTGAGCGCTATACCGGGCATATCGGTGCAAACGATAGGGGATTGGCTATGGGCATTCTCAATACACTTCTTCGAGCGGCAACCTGGTGGCATGGCTCCACGCTGAACACCCAGTTCTTTACCTGGCGAAAGGGGGAGAAGGTCGGCGAAGATAGCCAAGGCAATGTCTTTTATCGCAATGCAGACGACAGCAAACGCTGGGTCATTTACAATGGCGAGGCCGAGGCCAGTCGCGTGGACCCAGAATGGCATGGGTGGTTGCACCGCACCTGGCAAGAGCCACCAACCGAACGTCCGTTGGCGCGCAAGTCTTGGGAAAAACCACACCAAGAAAATCTGACCGGAACGGCGATGGCCTATGCACCTGGCGGATCGATCCGCCGGTCCGATCCAGCGCCCAGATCGGATTATGAGGCCTGGAGCCCAGAATAGGCGATGTCCTCCACCACGTTGGAAACATTGGTCGGTGCGGCGGTTTTGGCAGGCGCTATCGGCTTTGGTGTTTATGCTGCCCAAGTCTCTGGCGTGAGCAGCGGCACCGCCGACAGCTATGATTTGCAAGCCAGCTTTCGCAGCCTCGAAGGCGTAAATGTCGGGACCGACGTCCGCCTGGCCGGTGTCAAAATCGGATCCGTGACGGGTATCGAGCTGAACCAAGACACGTACCGGGCACAGACAACGGTCACCTTGGATGCCCAGACACAAATTCCGGACGACAGCGCAATCGTTGTCAGTTCCGAAGGGCTGTTGGGCGGAAATTTTGTAGAGATTATGCCCGGTGGCAGCCCGTTTTACTTTGAAGCCGGGGATGAAATTACCGACACACAAGGCGCCGTGAGCCTCATTTCCTTGCTTTTGAAGTTCGTGACCGGAGACGGGAATTGATGCTGCGCCTTTTTTGGGTTGGCTTGATCTCGTTTATCTGTGCCACAGCATCTCTGGCCCAAGTGGCAACGCAATCCGCTGACGGCGCCGTGTTGAGAGCGCTCGATAAGTTCAGCGGGGATGTCGTTGATATCTTGATCCCCTCTCGATCCAGCACCCAGTTCGGCCCTTTGACAATCACCCTGACCGATTGCCGCTTTCCAGAAGGCAACCCGGCCGGCAATGCCTATGCGGGCTTGGAAATCACCGATCCCGCGAAAGAAGAGGTTCTGTTCCAGGGCTGGATGGTTGCCTCATCGCCGGCACTTAGCGCGATGGAACATCCGCGTTATGACATCTGGGTACTGCGCTGCGCCAATTCATAAAGCGACTTTGCCGGGGGATTGGTAAAGCTGGCACTCACACCGAGTGCCGCGCGCAGAAGCGCGTGATAGCGATCCCGAGAAATCTCTTCCGCGCCAAGTGACACCAAATGGTCGGTGACGAATTGCGTATCAAATAATGTAAAGCCAGCGCGGACAAGCCTGTCGACACAGGCGGCAAGCGCCATTTTTGACGCATTGGTGCGGCGGGAAAACATACTTTCACCGAAAAAAGCTCCGCCTTTGGTGACCCCATAAACACCGCCGACCAACGCCTCGCCCTCCCAAATCTCGACGGAATGGGCGTTGCCGCGCTGAAAGAGGGTCAGGTACAGGGATTTGATTTCATCGTTGATCCAGGTTTCTGAGCGATCTGCGCAGCCCTCGACGACCCCCTCGAAATCCGTATTGATGGCGACGCGCCATGTGCTTTTGCGCATCGCGCGACGCAAGCTTTTTGACAGGTGAAACCGGTCCAGTGGCAGCACGCCCCTGTGCCGCGGATCGACCCAGAAAATCTCTGGGTCGTTGCGCGTTTCGGCCATCGGAAAAACGCCAATCGTGTAGGCGTGCAACAAGAGTTCCGGGGTGATCCGGTCTTCCATCAGCTGCCTTGTCGGTCTAGCCAACCTTCCAGCCAATGAATGTTGTAAGCACCGGCATGAATGTCAGGCTCGCTGAGCAATGCGTGGAAAAGCGGCACGGTCGTATCAACACCGTCCACGATCAATTCGCCCAATGCACGATCAAGGCGCGCCAAGGCCTCTGCGCGGTCTCGCCCATGCACGATCAGCTTGCCAATCAAGCTGTCGTAGAATGGTGGAATTCGGTACCCTTGGTACAGCGCGCTGTCCATTCGGACACCCAATCCGCCTGGGGCGTGATAGGCGCTGATGGTTCCGGGCGACGGCGTGAAGTTCGGCAGCGTTTCTGCATTGATCCGCACTTCGATCGCGTGGCCGTTGATGCTCAGGTCCTCTTGACGGAAGCTCATCGGCAGTCCGGCGGCGACGTTGATTTGCTCGCGCACCAAGTCCACGCCAAAGATCGCTTCGGTTACTGGATGCTCGACCTGAAGGCGTGTGTTCATTTCGATGAAATAGAACTCACCATTCTCGTATAGGAATTCGATCGTGCCAGCGCCGATATAGTTGATTTTGGCAACGGCATCGGCGCAGATACGGCCGATTTCGGCGCGCTCTTCTGCAGAGATCGCTGGCCCCGGTGCTTCTTCAAAGACCTTCTGGTGACGGCGCTGGAGCGAGCAGTCGCGTTCGCCCAGGTGGATCGCGTTGCCTCGGCCATCGCCAAAGACCTGAATCTCGATGTGTCGTGGCGTTGTGAGGTACTTTTCGATATAGACTTCGTCATTGCCAAAGGCTGCTTTCGCCTCGGACCGCGCCGTGCCAAAGGCAGTTTCCATGTCCGCAGCCGTTTGCGCGACTTTCATGCCACGCCCGCCGCCGCCTGCTGTGGCCTTCACAATGACGGGATAGCCAATCGCCTCGCCGATCTCTTTGGCTGCGGCCAAATCCGGTACGCCGCCGTCAGAGCCGGGAACGCAGGGCACGCCCAGCTCTTTCATCGTGTCTTTGGCGGTGATCTTGTCGCCCATGACGCGGATATGTTCGGCAGAGGGGCCAATGAACGTCAGATCATGGTCTTCGACAACCTGTACAAAGTTCGCGTTTTCCGACAAAAAGCCATAGCCGGGATGGATTGCCTCGGCCCCCGTGATCTCACAAGCAGAGATGATCGCGGGAAAATTGAGGTAGCTCTGGGCCGATGACGGGGGGCCAATGCAGACGCTTTCGTCGGCCATGCGCACATGCATGGCGTCCGCATCCGCGGTCGAATGCACAGCAACCGATGCGATGCCCATCTCGCGGCAAGCGCGAATGACGCGTAGGGCGATTTCACCTCTGTTGGCGATAAGGATCTTCTGAAACATGTCAGCCGATGATCACGAGTGGGGTGCCGAATTCCACCGCTGATCCGTCGTCGACCAGAATGCGTTTGATCGTCCCGGATTGAGGCGCTGGGATATGGTTCATGGTCTTCATGGCTTCGACAATCAAAAGCGTATCGCCTTCGTTGACCGCCTGGCCAACCTTGATGAAGGACGGCGCGCCGGGTTCCGCTTGCATATAGACTGTGCCAACCATTGGCGACGTCACCGCGCCGGGATCGGCGGCAGGGTCGGATGAAGCTGGGGCGTCCGCGGGGGCTGCCGCTGGTGCCGCGGCAGGTGCAGCCGCAGCGGGGGCCGCCACTGTGACTTGCTGCGGAATAGCAGCGGCCACGGCGGTTTGGCGGGACACCCGGACATTCAAGCTGTCGTCTTCGCCATACTCTCGCTTGACCTGCAATTCGGTCAAATCATTCTCGCGCAAAAGCTCGGCCAGGGCTTTGATAAAAGCCACATCAGCATCATGGGTGTCTTGGGTCATAAAATCCTCAAACGGTCTTCGTGTCGGGCCGCATATAGGGCGGCACGGGCCTGATTGCATCCGTCTATAGGCCAAGCTGTGACCTTGGGGAAGGGAAACTGCGGCGCGATGTGCCAGGATTGGCCCGCAAAACGAAGGGCGGCACACAGATTTCTGCGCGCCGCCTTAGAGGGTGGAGGATTGTTGGCGGCTCAGATCGCCAGATATTCTGCTCGAAGCTCGGCGTTATCGAGAACTTCTTGCGCTGTGCCGTCAAAGACGATGCCGCCGGTGTCCAGAATGATCGCACGATCGGCAAGCTTAAGCGCGCGAACGGCGTTTTGCTCAACCAGGATCGTCGTGATGCCCTGTTCTTTGATGATGCTCAGCGTCTTTTCGATCTCGTCCACGATAACTGGGGCCAGGCCTTCGTACGGCTCATCCAGCAAAAGAACCTTGATGTCGCGGGCCAAGGCGCGCGCGATAGAGAGCATTTGCTGTTCTCCGCCAGACAATGTGACGCCCTCTTGATTGCGCCGCTCGCCCAAGCGCGGAAAGAGGCCATAGAGCCGTTCAATCGACCAGCCGATCGGCGGCGCGATCTGTGCAAGCTTGAGGTTTTCCTCAACCGTCAACCCTGGGATGATGCGGCGATCCTCTGGAACCAGGCCAAGACCCGCGGTCGAGGCTTCGTGGCTCGACATTTTGTGAAGCGGCTGGTGGTCCAGCCAGATCTCACCGTGGGTCACTTCTGGCTCACCGATGCGCGCAATGGACCGCAGCGTCGATGTCTTGCCCGCGCCGTTTCGTCCCAAAAGCGCAAGGATCTCGCCTTCGTGGACGTTAAAGCTGATGCCCTGAACGATATAGCTCTCGCCGTAATAGGCGTGCATATCCCACACGGACAAAAAGGCCGGTGCGGTTGCTGCCTGGTTCTTGCCAGATGCAAAATCGGGTTTCGTGTTCATTGTGTTTCTCCCAACCTGGCTTACGCGGCGGCGGCTTCACCAAGATACGCTTCGCGCACCTTTGGATGGCCTTTGATGTTGTCTGGAACGTCTTCGACAAGTGGTGTGCCTTGCGCCAGAACCGTGATGCGTTGGGCCAAAGAAAAGACCACGTGCATGTCGTGTTCGATAATCGCGATGGTGATGTCGCGCTCGTCGTTGATTTGCTTAAGCAGGTCGATCGTGTTGTTGGTGTCCGCACGCGCCATGCCCGCAGTTGGTTCGTCAAGCAACAGCAGGCGCGGTTGCTGTGACAAGCACATCCCAATCTCGAGCCGCCGTTTGTCACCGCGTGACAAAGCTGCCGCGTGCATGTTGCGCTGATCGGCCATGTTCATCTCTTCCAACATGTTCTCGGCGCGCCCGACAATGTCATTGTCCTTCATCATGTCTGCGTAAGCATTGGGGGTGAAGGAACCATCGCGGCTGGCAAAGCACGGGATCATCATGTTTTCCAGAACCGTCAGGTCTCCGAAAATCTCCGGTGTCTGAAACACGCGGCTGATGCCCATTTGGTTGATCTCGAACGGCTTGCGGCCCAAGACCGATTGCCCGTCGAACATCACAGAGCCCGTGTCAGGGATCAATTTGCCGACCAGACAGTTCAACAAGGTGGATTTGCCTGCGCCATTCGGTCCGATAATCGCGTGGACCGAGTTCTCTTTGACGCTCAGGTTCACTTCGCTCAGGGCTTGCAGGCCGCCAAAGCGTTTGCCCACGTTTTTGACTTCAAGGATTCCCATATCGTGTCTTCCTTATTCCGCGGGTGTCGTTTTGCCAGAAGGCGTATCGCCCTCGACCGGTTTCTTGCGAGAGAAGAGGCGCGCGATGCGTTGACCACCTTCGACCAATCCGCCGGGCAAGAAGATAACCACAGCCATAAAGATCAAGCCAAGCGTGAGGTGCCATCCTTTCCCGATGAACGGGTACATGATGTTCACAACAAAATCCTCGAGCCCGTCTGGCATGAAGGCAAACCATTCGTGAAGGATCTTTGAGTTGATCTTGGAGATGATGTTTTCCATGTACTTGATCATGCCCGCGCCAAGTACCGGCCCGATCAAGGTGCCAGCGCCGCCCAGGATGGTCATCAGAACGACCTCGCCGCCAACGGTCCAGAACATACGCTCTGGCCCGGCTTGCGTGTCCATCGCCACCATCAGGCCGCCGGCCAAACCGGCGTACATGCCAGAGATGACGAATGCCGCGAGCGTATAGGGCTTTGAGTTCAGGCCGGTGTAATTCATCCGCTGTTGGTTTGATTTCACCGCACGCAGCATCAGGCCAAAGGGCGACCGGAAGATGCGGATCGCGAGGTAAAAGCTCAGGAGCATCAGGATCGCGGCGATGTAGTAACCAGCATTGATCGTGAACAGCCAGTTGCCGATTTCGAGCTCATAGCTCGCCCCCATTTCCAGGCCAAAGAGGTTGGCTTTGGGGGTCGCTCCGTTTGGCAATGCGCCATCCAGGATACGAGGGTCGCTAACCTTGGGCTGCAGGCCTGTTTCTCCGCCGGTGATCGGCGTCAAAACAGAATAAGCCAAGGCATAGGACATTTGCGCAAAGGCAAGCGTCAAGATCGAAAAGTAAATCCCCGAGCGGCGCAGCGAGATCCAGCCAACAATCAGGCTGAAGAGGCCCGCGAAGACGACCGACAGGATGATGGCGGGGACCACATTCATGGTCAGCAGCTTCATCATCCAGATCGCGGCATAGCTGCCCACACCCAAAAAGGCGGCGTGGCCGAACGAGAGATAGCCTGTCAGACCGAAGAGGATGTTAAATCCGATGGCAAAGATGCCAAAGATCACAAAACGCTGCATCAAATCCGGGTAGCCAGCGTTGAACTGCGCCATCGCTGAGCCTTCGGGAAACGGGTTCAGGATGAAGGGCGCCAGTGCCACCAAAGCAGCGACGATGAACAGGAGGCGGGTGTCTTTTTTGTCGAGACCAAACATGTGCTTATTCCTCCATCACGCCTTTGCGACCCATCAGGCCACGTGGGCGGGTCAACAAGATGACAATTGCAACCAGGTAGATGATGATTTGGTTGATCCCAGGGAGCACTTCGAGAACGGCCCCCATCGATGCAAAGCTTTCCAGAATACCCAAGACAAAGCCGGCCAGAACAGCACCGGGCAGGGACCCCATGCCGCCGACAACAACCACAACGAAGCTGAGGACAAGAAAGTCCATGCCCATGTGGTAATTGGGTGAGTTGATCGGAGTGTACATCACCCCGGCAAGTCCTGCGACAGCCGCCGCAAGGCCGAACATCAACGTGAACCGCTTGTCGATGTTGATACCCAAGAGCTGCACCGTCTCGCGGTCGGCCATGCCTGCGCGCACGACCATACCAAAGGTCGTGAACT
>CAZYQC010000073.1:0-14145 GCA_964649815.1 uncultured Rhodobacterales bacterium
GGGTCGTGGTCAAAGGCTGAGAAGTAGGTGAGGTGGCGGGCCCGCATGATCTCGACCGCCATCATCGCCAGCTTGTTGGCGACGCGCGGGAAGTTGATCAGCGATTTGCCAAATTGCTTGCGGTCTTGCGCATATTGCATCGACACATCGAGCGCAGATTGGGCCACGCCGATGGCGCGGGCCGCAGTTTGAATGCGCGCCGATTCGAAGGTCTCCATCAGCTGCTTAAAACCTTTGCCCTCTTCGCCACCCAAAAGGTTTTCGCCCTTGACGTGGAAATTGTCGAACCCGAGTTCGTATTCCTTCATGCCGCGATAGCCGAGTACTTCGATTTCGCCGCCGGTCATGCCATCGGTTGGAAACGGATGCTCATCGGTGCCTGGTGTCTTTTCCGCCAGGAACATCGACAAACCTTTATAGTCTGACGTCTCAGGATCCGTACGAGCCAACAATGTCATGACATGGGTGCGGGCGGCGTGGGTGATCCAGGTTTTGTTCCCTGTGATGCTGTAATCGCCATTTTCGCCCTTCACGGCACGTGTTCGCAGCGACCCGAGGTCAGAGCCGGTGTTTGGCTCGGTAAAGACAGCGGTCGGCAGCTTTTCCGCGGATGCCAGCGCAGGCAACCATTTTGCCTTTTGCTCATCCGTGCCACCTGCGATGATCAGCTCTGCCGCGATTTCTGAACGGGTGCCCAGAGAACCGACGCCAATGTATCCTCGCGACAGCTCTTCTGAGACGACGCACATGGATGCTTTCGAAAGCCCAAAACCGCCGTATTCTTCTGGGATGGTCAGGCCGAACACACCCATTTCCGCCAGCTCCTCGATGACCTCCATCGGGATAAGCTCATCCTTGAGGTGCCAGTCATGCGCAAAGGGTTCAACTTTTTCGACGGCGTAGCGGCGGAACTGTTCGCGGATCATCTCCAGCTCTTCGTCCAAACCAGAGGCGCCAACCGTGATGTTGGCGGACTGTTCTTCCATCAAAGCGACCAGGCGAATGCGTGCGGCCTGGGTGTTGCCCATCTGGGTCAGCGTTTGAATCGCGGGTTCCATCATACCGCGCATGTCTTCTTGGCTCAGGCCAATGTCGTGAAGCCGCAGCACCTCGCCCTGATTCATCTGGATGCCGCCGTAGATCTGCCACAGGTACTCGCCAAAGGAGATCTGTAAGATGAGCGCTTCGACCTCACCGAACTTGCCTTCGGCAGATAGGGCCGTCGCCCATTTGTGCATCTCGCGCAGCGATTGCGCATAGGTCGCGAGCCAAGCCAACCCGTGAGCGGCGGTTTGGTGTTCTTCAACCAGAGCATTGGAAATGCGGCCGTCCTTAGAAACCATATCCCGCAGTTTCTGGGTCGCCAGCTCGAGGATCCCGTCTACTGGACCAACAGCTGCGCCTGTCAGGTCCAGCAAGTCGTCGAGCAGGACCGGCGTTTGCGCGTGCAGTGTCTGTCCGTCATGAGCCATGAGATACATCCCTTTTTCGTGTCCGGTCGGAGGTAGTGCGTTTGCAGGTGCAGCACAACATAAATTCAAACAGGTGCGTCAGTTTGATCGATTATTGCGCGACCCCCTTCAGGTTGACCAAGTGCGTCGTAGAGTGTCGAAACCGAATAATACAAAAAAGAATGGCCCCCGAACACCATCGGAGGCCATTCTTTTTGGTCGTTAGACCAGTGTTGCGGGCCCTGTCTGGTTAACAAACACTAAAACCAAACAACTCGTCCTGTCAGACAGGGCGCCGCAAATTACGCCTGACGCGCAACACGCATACCACTTACATCTTCAATCAACGATACAATGCGTGAACGAACAGACTCGTCTTTGATGGACGCGACTGCGGACATAATGTCAGTGCGACCTGCGGCAGCTGTCATGTCCTCTTCCTGCAAGCCTTCAAAAAAGTAACTTGTCGAAACGTCCAAAATTCGACTCAACTCGTACAAACGGCTTGCAGCAATTCTGTTTGAACCAATTTCATATTTCTGGATCTGCTGGAACGACAGATCGAGTTGTTTCGCGACATCTGTTTGCGACATCCGCCGAGTGGTGCGGATTTGCTTGAGTCTGCGTCCAACGTGCACATCTACTGGGTGCGCCATAAATACTTACCTCCGGTTGTCTGGTGGTAAGATTCCGAGAATCGCGATTCTCTACAATTCATTGAATTTACACCCTCATACAACCATAGATATTGCATTAACGTATTATTTATGTAACCATGTTGGTCAATAAATCATACAGTGGGAAAAATGGCCGACGGAACAGCAGAGTTGAACGCAGCGGCGCAGCGCTATCCAGCGCTTTTGTATGAGATGATCCGCTCTTACACGACGCTTGCGCGGACGTTAAATCTGACGCGCGCTGTCAACGAGCTTGGGATCACGCGCCAAACGTTGCGTCGCCACATCTCTGGGTTGGAAGAGGTCCGCGGGGCGGAGCTCTTTTTCGTGCAAGATCGGCGGTATGAATTGACCGACGAAGGCAAGGCCGCCTTGCCAACTGCCTATGATGTTCTGGCACGAATTGAGACGTGGTCTCTGGGCCAAACGAGCGAGATTGGGGGGCTGCAATATCTTGCACAGAGTGACGAGCAAGGCTGGAGGTTTTACTTAAAACAGCAACCGCTGCAGCGCGCCTGGAACAGCAAATCACCCCTGGTGAGCGAGACAATTCGGGCTTGGTCCATGAGCGGCGGGCAGATCGAACACCCCGCGATGGACCATATCCGCCCCCACTTAATCGTCTACCGAGAGACACCTCTGGGGTGGACCTGTATCGAACTGGGAGAGTTCAGTTCATTTGTTTTGTGGTTCGGTTGGGCGCAAGCGCGGTCCAGTATCGGGCGCCCAATCGGAGAATTGCCAGGCGGGGGGGGATTCGCGCGATTGTTGCTTCAACCCTTTGAAGAAGTACGCTCGTCACACGGGATTCGGCTTGATCATATCCACACCCTGGTGCCGAGAAGCAAAGATTCGCCGCCTCAAGTTGCGACTTATCAACGCTTGCTACTGGGGGGGCAGCTTCCTGATGGCAGCTTTGCCATGATGTCAGTGGCAGAATATACCAATGAAATAGACATTCCTGGCGTCGATGAGACGTTTTTGGAGCCTATTCCAGACGACGTCATCATCCCGGATGGCTCATTATCGCCTAAATTTATGCACATGTTCGAAAGATAGGTTAACATCCCTAGGTAGTGATTTGACTATCCGGGGGTCAAAATGTCGATTCTTACGCTGGAACCAGCGGATCGTTTCTATGCCGCAGGCATGGATGTCCTGCACCGTGCAGGCGTTTCGTTGAGTTTTGGATCCGATTTTGACGAGTATTGCGCCCAGCTTTCAGTGGGCCGTCCTGAGTACACGGTAGGAGATCCGTTTAATCCAAAGTTGCACGAAATGAACGCGACAAACGCGTTTTGGTTAATTGGTCGGAATGAAGAGGGCAATATAATGCACACCCAGGCGATGCGTGTGCTGCCTCTTGAGGAGCAAACCCTCGGAGATTATCTCCGGCACGGGTTCAAAAAGTTCCCTCCGCCAACATTGGACATAGATTACGAACGATCCCGTTTTCGCGGCGGCCCTGGCAGTCGACGCATGGCTGGGACGATCTGCTATCATGGCGAGTATTGGATCAGCCCCGAGGGACCGTTTCGAGGCGAAGGCTGGTCGGCGCTTTTGGGGCGCATGGCGTTCCTATTGGCGCTGCGCACGTGGGACCCGGATTACATCTTTGGCTTCATGGCCAAGCCGGTCGCGCACAAGGGCTTTATGGCCCGGCATGGCTATATGCATTGCGAGCCCGGCGCATTGCGGTGGTACGTCAAAGATCGGGTTGATGCGCTGGAAGGGTTCCTCGTTTACATGGGTCGCGAGGATTTGCGGTATATCCTAGAGCTTCCAATGAGCGACTTAGAGTTGCAGGCGGCATAGCCGCCTGCAGGTTGAAGATTCAACCGATAGCAGCGGCGCGCACATCGTCGTCGATGAACGGCAGATACTGCGCAAAGTTGTTTGAGAACATCTCGACCAGTTTTGCGGCCTGCGCGTCGTAGGCGGCTGTGTCGCCCCATGTGCGGCGCGGGTCGAGCAGCAGATCAGGCACGCCAGACACGCTCACCGGAACTTCAAAGCCAAAGTTCGGATCTTTGCGGAAATCCGATTTGGCCAGCGATCCATCCAACGCAGCAGTCAAAAGCGCGCGGGTCGCTTTGATCGGCATCCGGCTGCCGGTGCCATATGCGCCGCCGGTCCAGCCTGTGTTAACCAACCAGCACGTCGCGCCATGCTGTGCGATCTTTTCGCGCAGCAAGCGGCCGTAAACCTCTGGCCGGCGCGGCATGAAAGGTGCGCCAAAACAGGTGGAGAATGTCGGCTCAGGCTCGGTCACGCCGCGTTCGGTGCCCGCCACTTTCGACGTGAAGCCGGACAAGAAGTGGTACATGGCCTGCGCTGGCGACAACCGAGAGATCGGAGGCAAAACGCCAAACGCATCACATGTAAGCATGATGATATTCTTGGGATGCCCGCCCAAGGCCGAGCTCGACGCATTCGAGATGTAATGCAACGGGTACGCGCAGCGCATGTTCGCTGTCAGGCTATCGTCGTCAAAATCCAGGTCTTTGGTTTCAGGATCGAAAACCATGTTCTCGATCACGGTGCCAAACTTTTCCGTGGTGGCGTAAATCTCTGGCTCGGCTTCCTGGCTAAGGTTGATCGTCTTGGCATAGCAGCCGCCTTCGAAATTGAACGTGCCGCGGTCTGACCAGCCGTGTTCATCGTCACCGATCAGGGTCCGATCAGGATCAGCAGAAAGCGTCGTCTTGCCGGTGCCGGACAGGCCGAAGAAAACGGCTGTGTCGACCGGATTGCCCTTGGCGTGGTTGGCAGAGCAATGCATCGGCATGACGCCGCGGTCGGGCAGGAGATAGTTCAGCAGAGTAAAGACGGACTTTTTGTTCTCTCCCGCGTATTCAGTTCCGCCGATCAGGATCATCTTGCGGTCAAAATTCAGGGCGATCACGGTTTCGCTGCGGCAATTGTGCTTGGCAGGGTCCGCTTGGAAAGACGGGCAGTTGATGATCGTGAAGTCGGCAACAAAATCGTCAAGATCCTGCCGATCCGGGCGGCGCAGCAGGTGGCGAATGAAAAGGCCATGCCACGCCATCTCGGTCACCATGCGCACGTTGATTGCATAGGCTGGATCGGCGCCGCCGACCAAATCTTGCACAAAATAGTCGCGACCTTTCATATGCGCGAGCATATCGTCGTAGAGGGCGTCAAAGCCTTCGGGCGACATTTCGGCATTATTCTCCCACCAGATCGTGTCGGCGACCGAGGCGGTTTTGACGACATGTTTGTCCTTTGGCGAGCGTCCCGTGAACTTGCCGGTGGTCACGAGGAACGTGCCGCCTTTGCCCAGGGTGCCTTCTCCACGCGCCAATGCGGTTTCGATCAACGCAGGCTCGATCAAGTTGTAATAGACGGAGCCCAACCCCTCGATGCCCTGATGTTCAAGTCGGAAGTCTGGGTTAACCCGTCCATTGGTCATCGCAACTCTCCTGTATCGCGATAAGCCGCGGTTGAAACGCGACCAAAACTAGCCAAAAAGCGCTATCGAGCGCGTGTTCGGCGGTCTTAACATGGGCCTTTTGGAAAAGAACAGGTGACGTTGCCACAGTTAGCGCCATCACGATCATCTTTTTCTTTTCAAATGAGTGAGTGTGGCTTTTGACGTGATTTTGGTGCGGCAATTTAGCCAGACTTAACCAAATTGTGGCCTGAATAAGGCAATTGAGGCGCTCGAATCGCACTTCTTGATTGATTCGCGCACCGAAAAAAGGGAAATTGCAAGAAAACAAAACAAACAGAGCAGTACAAGGATACGGGCAATGTCAAAGATTGCACTGGTGGACGACGACAGGAATATCCTGACGTCAGTCTCGATGACTCTGGAGGCGGAAGGCTTCGAGGTAGACACGTATAATGATGGCCAAGCTGCGCTTGATGCCTTCAACAAAAAGATGCCGGACATGGCGGTTCTTGATATCAAGATGCCCCGGATGGACGGGATGGACCTGTTGCAACGGCTGCGGCAGAAATCCTCGATGCCGGTTATCTTCCTGACGTCCAAAGACGACGAAATCGACGAGGTCTTGGGCCTGCGCATGGGCGCTGACGACTATGTCAAAAAGCCATTCTCGCAGCGTCTGTTGGTCGAGCGCATTCGCGCCTTGCTGCGCCGCCAAGAGGCGGTGTCCGGTGACGTGGTGCCAGAAACCGAAGACACCAAGGTGATGGAGCGCGGGCATTTGCGGATGGACCCGTTGCGCCATGCTGTCACTTGGAAAGGCAATGATGTGTCGCTGACGGTCACTGAGTTCCTGTTGCTGCAGGCATTGGCGCAGCGGCCGGGCTTTGTGAAGTCGCGCGATCAATTGATGGACGTGGCCTATGATGATCAGGTCTATGTCGACGACCGGACCATCGACAGTCACATCAAGCGTCTGCGCAAGAAAATGCGCAGCGCGGACGAGGAATTCTCGGCGATTGAGACGCTGTATGGCATCGGGTATCGGTACAACGAGGAATAAACTGTCCGGCCTGTGACAGGAGAGCTGGCGTGCGTGACACGACCGAAATACCGATAAGAGACGGCGACGTTGTCCTAGGCGAGGACTGGGTCGGCCCAGAAAGCGCGACAACCGGCGAGTTGAACGAGCGCCGGGCCCGTCGCGGTCTGTTGTCGCTTCGGCGGTCTCCGATCACACGTAAGATCATTACGTTTAACCTGATCGCTCTCAATGTTCTGGCGGCGGGTATATTGTACCTGAACTCCAGCCGCGACAGCCTCGCCGTTCAACGGATGGACGCTCTGATCGCGCAGGCCGAGCTGGTCTCGGACGTAATCGAAGCACGTCTGCCAGCCGGTGCTCCGGTCAATTTCGCAACGGGTGACGGAGTTGACGTCTCTGACGCAATCGCGGGTTTGGATCTGCGCGAAGGCCTCGAAGTCCGTGTGTTTGACACGACCGGTGCGCAAGTCGCGCAGGATATCGGCCGCCGGCCAATTGAGAACGCGACTGCCGAAGATGAGGCGGTGACGTGGCTCACCGATGGTCTATCGTGGGTTTGGTCTGGAATTTCCATGCTTGTTCCGCAAAGTTCGGATCGTGGCCAGACCGAAGAAGACCAAATGCAGGCGCTGGTCGACCGCGTCTTGGCCAGTGGAACAGCGTCTCAGACCGGGCGGACCGCAGAGGGCGCGACGCTTTTTCAGGTTGGGTCCCCGATCGAGCAAAACGCAACAGCCGTCGGCATGGTCGCGTTGATAAGCCCCGCGGGTGAGATCGACAAATTGGTTGCCGCCGAGCGTGAGCGCGTGTTGCAGATGTTTGTCGTGGCGACTCTGGTTTCGATTGGTCTTTCGCTGGTCTTGGCCTCAACGATTGCCAACCCGTTGGCCGATTTGGCCGAAGCCGCCGAAATCGGGCGCGACCGGAATATGCGCAATGTGAACCCTGGTCGGGTGAAAATCCCCGACCTGACGGCGCGCCCAGACGAAGTTGGCCGGCTGTCCGGCGCCCTTCGCGGGATGATCGCGGCCCTCTACAACCGCATTGATGGCAACGAGCAATTCGCGGCGGACGTTGCGCATGAGATCAAGAACCCACTTGCTTCGCTACGTTCTGCCGTCGGCACGTTGCGGATGGTCAAGCGTGATGACCAGCGGGAAAAACTGCTGGAGGTGATTGAGCATGACGTGCGCCGGCTCGACCGCTTGGTCAGCGATATCTCCAACGCATCCCGTTTGGACAGCGAGCTGGTCAAGGAAGAAGAAGAAGCCTTCGATCTTTTGACGATGATCACCAACCTCGCGCAGTATCTCGGCGAAGACGCGGGGTCCAAGGGGATCGACTTTATCTCGGACCTGCCGGACAATCCGATTGTTGTCCAAGGCCTCGAGGCCCGTTTGGCACAGGTCTTTGTTAACCTGATCACCAACGCAATTTCATTTTGTGAAAGCGGCGATGCGATCCGGGTCTGGGTCCGCAAGAGAGAGAACCGTGTGTTGGTCGTTGTCGAAGACACTGGCCCCGGCATCCCGGATCAGGCTTTGACGAAAATCTTCAAACGCTTCTATTCCCAGCGTCCCGAAGAGCATTTTGGCAACAACTCCGGCCTAGGCCTTGCGATTTCCAAGCAAATTGTCGAAGCGCATGGCGGCGTGATCTGGGCAGAGAACATTCGTCCAACGGATGCTGATGCGACGTCTGAGCCGCTGGGCGCTCGTTTCGTCGTAGGTTTGCCGGTCTGACCTTGGGATGGCTGGGCAAGGGCCTCTGCGCCTGCATGCAACAGCGATCCAAATCAACAACAAAGGCGCATTGATCCAAGGCCCCAGTGGCAGCGGGAAGTCTTCGCTGGCTTTGCGCCTCATTGCTTTGGGCGGGACGCTTGTTGGGGACGATCAAGTTGCCCTGGCAACGCAGGACGGGCGTCTGAGCGCGCAGCCGGTTAAGGCAATGCGTGGCCTTATCGAAGCGCGTGGCGTCGGGCTGTTGTCGGTGCCTTACGTCGAAGAAACCAAAATCGATCTGATCATCGATTTGACTCAGGAAGAAACCGAACGCCTGCCGCCACTGCGCTATCAGGACATTTTGGGCGTGACTGTACCCTGCCTTTACCAATCCACAAATCCATCTTGGCCAGAGGCGATATTCCTCTATCTGATGGGGCAACGCATTGACCCGGACACACACCATGTCGACTGATCAACCGTCTCCACGCATCGTTTTCGTGACGGGCCCAGCAGGCGCAGGCCGCCAAACCTGCCTGCGCGCCTTGGAGGATCTTGGGTTCGAAGCGATCGACAACGTCCCGCTGCGTCTGGTTGGCGCGCTTATGAAAGATCCCGGAAAAGGGCTGGGCACCGCGTTGGGGATCGATCCGCGGAACCGCGAGTTTTCGACGAATACGGTTTTGGATCTGCTCAATGCGGCGCCAGAGGCGTCCCGAGCCTCTGTTGAGCTTTTGTACTTGGACTGCGCCACGCCGGTGCTGCTCAACCGCTTTTCCGAGACGCGGCGGCGGCACCCGCTTGCAGGCGACGTCCCGGTCGAGGCCGCGATTGAGGCGGAAAAATCGCTGCTGGCGCCCTTGAGGGCGCGGGCCGGTGTGTTGATTGATACGTCGGAGTTGAACGTTCACGATTTGCGCGCATCGATCGACGCTTGGTTTTCTCCTGGCGTGAGCCGGACGATTAACGTTTCTGTGCAAAGCTTCTCGTACAAGCGCGGCGTGCCCAGATCTGTCGATATGGTTTTTGACTGCCGTTTCTTGAGCAACCCTTATTGGGTGCCTGACCTACGCGCGATGTCCGGTGTGGATCAGGCTGTGCAGGACTATGTGTGTGCGGACGACAAGTTTGCTGATTTTGCGCGGCGGACAGATGATCTGGTTCTGTCCTTGCTGCCCGCATTCGCGGATGAAGGGAAATCGCACCTCACGGTTGCTTTTGGGTGTACCGGGGGGCAACACCGTTCCGTTACAGTTGCAGAAAGACACGCCGCAGCCCTTGCGGACGCGGGCTGGCAAGTGTCAATAAAGCACCGCGACTTGGATCGTCGGAAATGGGATGAGGCGGCAGCATGATCGGGATCGTGATCGTGGCACATGGCGGTCTTGCGACGGAATATATGTCCGCCGTGGAACACGTCATGGGCGCACAGCCCGGCATACGAGCGATTACGATCGAAGCTGACCACGACCGGGATACCAAGCAATCTGAGATATGTGCCGCAGCTGACGAGGTCGATCGCGGTGACGGTGTCGTCATTGTCACAGATTTGTTCGGTGGATCACCCAGCAATCTCAGCCTGCGGGCCTGCCAGCCGCATGACCGGCGCATCCTATATGGCGCCAATTTGCCCATGTTGCTGAAACTGGCCAAGTCCCGCCATATGCCTGTTCCAGAAGCTGTCCGCGCCGCAATGACCGCGGGCAAGAAATACATAGACAGTCACAATGTGACGTCGGACCAATAGCCGGATTTCTTTCTATTATGCCGACAAAAACCCTTCAAATCGTCAATCGAAAAGGCCTGCACGCGCGCGCGTCTGCTAAATTGGTCGAGGTCGTTGAGGCGTTTGACGCCACGTGTGAGGTCAGCAAAGACGGCCTCAGCGCCTCGGGCGACAGCATTATGGGGCTTTTAATGTTGGCAGCTTCGATGGGAAGTTCTATTGACATTGAAACCTCCGGGCCAGACGCCGAGGCTCTGGCAGACGCGCTGGAAACACTTGTTGCGGATCGGTTCGGAGAAGATGCGTAATATGCTGCGCGCCAGATCGGAATTATGGGGATGATCCGTTGGTAGATTCGACACATGACTCGATTGGGGCTGAAACACAGCCCGAACCGGTCTCTTTCACCAAATACGACCGGCGGGCGATCAGCTATGCCTCCACCTTTGAAGACCCATACAAGGCGGCTGTCATTCGTGTAATGGAAGCGCTTACAGGCAAGCTGACCATCCTGCGGCTTGTTCGGAAATTCGAGCAACAGGGCGCACCCACAGGGCAGGCGTTTTGGCGGGCTTGTCTGGATGTCATGGGGATCGATCTTTTGACACCCGACGAACAGCTGGCCCGCATTCCCAAGACTGGGCCAGTTATTGTTGTAGCGAACCATCCGCATGGGATGGTCGATGGCATGATCTTTGCCGATTTGATCGGGCGCGTTCGCAACGATTACCGAATTTTGACCCGGTCGCTGCTGACCGTGATCGATGAGGTCGCAGGCAGCTATATGATCCCGGTGCCATTCCCGCATGACAAAGACGCGCAACGCAAAGGCGTTGAGATGCGCGCAAACGCGATGAAGCATTTGGCAGAGGGTGGCGTTGTCGCGCTTTTCCCGTCAGGCGTCGTCGCCTCGTCAGAGAGCTGGTTTGGTCCTGCGATTGAGGCCGAGTGGAACGTCTTTACCGCCAAGCTTATCCGCCGGTCTGGTGCGACCGTTGTTCCGATGCGGTTTCCCGGTCAAAACAGCCGCGCCTACCAAATTGCGAACCAGATTTCGCCAATGCTGCGCCAGGGCCTGTTGCTGCATGAGATCGTGCATGCGCTGAACAAGCCACAATCGCCTGTGGTGGGCCACCCGATCCCGCAGGAAACCGTTGATGGCATGGCCGACGATCCGCGCGGGTTTATGGCCTGGCTGCGCGATCACACGATGGCGTTGAAAGACTAAGTTGGGCTGTCAGCGGGTGGGGACAGGGACGTCGCCCCGGTAGTCATAGAACCCACGGTCCGTTTTCCGCCCCAGCCAGCCGGCCTCAACATATTTCGTCAACAGAGGGCAGGGCCGGTACTTGGTGTCTGCCAATCCGTCATGCAAAACGTTCATGATGGCCAAACATGTGTCCAAGCCAATGAAATCGGCCAGTTCGAGCGGGCCCATCGGGTGATTGGCACCCAGCTTCATGGACGAGTCGATCGACTGGACCGAGCCAACGCCTTCGTACAATGTATAAACCGCTTCGTTAATCATCGGCATGAGGATGCGGTTCACGATGAAAGCGGGAAAGTCTTCGGCACTGGCCGAGGTTTTGCCCAAACGATCGACAACTGTTTTGCAGGTCTCAAAGGTTGCCTGGTCTGTCGCAATGCCGCGGATCAATTCGACAAGCTGCATCACCGGCACAGGGTTCATAAAGTGGAACCCCATAAAACGTTCTGGTCGGTCCGTCCGGCTGGCCAGGCGCGTGATCGAGATGGACGACGTGTTCGACGTCAGGATCGTTTCGGATTTGAGGTGAGGGATCAGGTCTTCGAAAATAGCCTGTTTGATCGTTTCCCGTTCGGTCGCGGCCTCGATCACCAGATCGCTCTGACCCACGTCTGAGAGTTTTTGGGTGGTCGCGATACGGCTCATCGCATTGTCTTTGTCAGCCTCGTCGATTTTGCCCCGACCTACCTGCCGCGACAGGTTTTTGTCGATCAGGGCCACCGCGCCGGACAGAGCATCGGCGCTGATGTCGTTCAAGATCACATCATAGCCAGCCAAGGCCATTACATGCGCAATACCATTGCCCATTTGCCCTGCGCCAACGATCCCAATTGTTTTGACGTCCATGCTGTCTCTGCCCTCTGTGGCTGCCTGTTTGACCATATGTCCGGCAAGGGGCGGTGCCAAGCGGTGCGAAGCGAAATCAATTTTATCTTTAACCGATTGGTAGCTCCTCCCTCCGATATTGCGCGCCGGGGAACAGCGCAATGTGGGTCACATGAGCATCAATTTGGTCGGTCGAAGCCGATTGGATTACCAACCGTGCCGATACGGCAATTCTAAGGTCCAGTTTCGTGGGCCTGCTCGGCGTTTGGACAAACCTTTTGTGGCCTTCATGGGGGGGACCCAAACCTATGGCAAGTTTGTCGAACGGCCTTTCCCGCAACAAGTCGAAAGCCTTTTACGCTTTCCGTGCGTCAATTTTGGGAGTTTGAACGCAGGGATCGACCTGTTCCTACAGGAACCAACATTGCGGCAAGCGGCGATGGACGCGCGCGTGACCGCGATACAGGTGCTTAGCCCGCGAAATATGAATAATCGGTTCTATTCCGTGCACCCTTTGCGGAACGACAGGTTTGTAAAACCCTCCCCCTTTCTTAAGGCGCTCTATCCTGACATCGACTTTTCTGAGATTGCCTTTACCCGGCACCTGTTGATCAAGTTGCATACCCAAGACCCCAAACGGTTCCGCTCGGTCATCGAAGAGCTGCAAATGGCATGGTCGGCGCGGATGCGGTTCTTCCTGTCACAGATATCGGGGCCGGTCGTGCTCTACTGGTTTTCCAAACGTTCGCCCCAATCGAACGAGGCGTTTGGCGACGATCCCTGGTTTGTCACCAGCGGTATGATCGAGGAGCTACGGCCGTTGATCACTGATTTCGTCAAAATCGTCCCATCACGAGAGGCGCAGGCGGCAGGTCTTCAAGGTATGGTGCATGCGGACACGGAACGGGCGATTGCGCGCATGATGCTGGGGCCAACCGCGCATGAAGAGGCGGCAGAAAGCTTGACCGCAGCGATTGAGCCATTGTTGTAATGAAAAAGGCCCGCGCAACAATGGCGCAGGCCTTTCCAAATTCATTGGTGTCTGGCTCAGACTTTTTCGATCAGCTCGGGAACGGCGTCGAAAAGGTCTGCGACTAGGCCAAAGTCCGCAACCTGGAAAATCGGCGCTTCTTCGTCTTTGTTAATTGCCACGATGACCTTGCTGTCCTTCATGCCAGCAAGGTGCTGGATCGCGCCAGAAATACCAACGGCAACATAGAGATCAGGCGCAACAACTTTGCCCGTCTGACCAACCTGCCAATCGTTTGGCGCATAGCCCGAGTCGACCGCGGCACGGGATGCACCAACGGCAGCGCCCAGCTTGTCCGCCAAGGATTCGATCAGTTTAAAGTCTTCTTCAGACCCAACGCCGCGGCCACCAGATACAACAACACCAGCGGAGGTCAGCTCTGGGCGGTCGCTTGCTGCAACTTTGTCCTCAACCCAAGAGGAAAGGCCGCTTGCGTCAGGCGCACCAACGGTTTCCACAGGCGCCGAGTTGCCGGTACCGGCTGCGTCAAATGTAGAGGTGCGGAAGGTGATGACCTTTTTCGCATCCGTAGACTTGACGGTCTGGATCGCGTTGCCCGCATAGATTGGGCGTTCGAACGTTTCTGCGTCTACAACTGCTGTTGCGTCGGACACGACCATAACGTCCAGCATGGCGGCAACGCGTGGCATGACGTTTTTCGCGTCCGTCGTCGCCGGCGCAACGATGTGGTCGTACGCGCCTGCCAGACCAACGATCAGGTCTGCTGTGCCTTCGGCCAGACGGTGGCCCAATGCGTCGCCTTCTGCGACCATGACCTTTGCGACGCCGTCGATTGTTGCGGCTGCTTCGCCCGCTTTTGCGGCGGAACCGCCTGCACAAAGAACGTGCACATCACCCAGCGCCGACGCTGCGGTCACAGCCTTGGCTGTGGCGTCCATCGCCAGTTCGCCGTCGTTCACTTCGCCCAAAAGAAGTACTGCCATCAGACTGCTCCTGCTTCTTTGAGTTTCGTTACCAGCTCATCAAC
>CAZYQC010000074.1:0-13177 GCA_964649815.1 uncultured Rhodobacterales bacterium
TACGGTTCTTGCGCATCTTGCCTGCCGTATGTGCGATGATCTCATGGCCGTTCTCTAGCTCGACCCGAAATGTCGCGTTTGGCAGGAGTTCCTTAACGACACCGGGAAATTCGAGCGTATCTTCCTTGGCCATGGTCTCTCCTGATCTGTTTTCCGCCTAAAATAGCGGATGGAGAGCTACATGCGCCGCGAATCCCTGATTTTCAAGCCTAATTCGGCGTCAGAGGCGTGATTGTGACCGTCTCGTCACGGCCGATCTGGTGTTGCCAATCCCGACGATTGAGCACGCCACCATCCTGCCGCACCGCTTGAATTGCCTCTAAATCGACCTCTGCAAACGTCCAACCAGGCGCATTCAGCTCTCCTTGTGCAAGGACGCCAGTCTCTGGAAAGCCGCGGTCAGGTGGCCCAAAAACGCCCCCTGCCCCGACCGAGACGTCAACGGCTTCGGACCAGTCGGCTTGGCCTACGACCGACGACATGATCGTAACGCACTGGTTTTCCAGGGCCCGCGCGCGCGCACCGATGTGGACACGGCTATAGCCTGACAGAGCTTCTGTGACAGATGGCACAAGGATGATGTCCGCCTCAGCCAACGCGCGGCCCAGCAAGGGAAACTCGCTATCGTAACAGATCAAGACCCCGATTTTGCCAATCGTCGTTTCAAACAATTGCAACGGCCCGCCAGGGGCAACGCCCCAGTCTTCGGCCTCAAAACGGGTCATGATCTGTTTGTCTTGGACGCCAATCGCGCCACAAGGCGCAAATAGCCGGGCGCGATTGACCGGTCGCACGACCCCCTCCGGCAGGTCGTAAGCGGCCGGGCCAGAACCGGCGAGGATATGCACACCAAAGTCCTGCGCCAAGCGCGCGTGCAGCGCGTCTGCCTCTGGCAATCGTCCGCTGACCGCAAAAAGCGACGCCTCCAAATCACCCGCCACGTCTTTTCCGTCCAGCGTTGCCAATTCCATCGCGGCATATTCGGGGAAAACCAAAAGCTCTGCCTTTTCTGCGGCAGCTCGGGCAACCCAGTCACTGATTTTATCTTCGTATTGCGCCCAGGATGAAAGCGCATCCAAAGGGTACGCGGATGTGGCAACTTTCATGCGGATATCCTCCAGGCTTGCGGTGTCATACTGCGGCGAAAGGAGTAAGTCACGCGATGCCTGGGGTGCGACGGTCACTTTCGAAAAGTTTGAATAGACAGGGGCAGTGCTGCCAAAATCATTGACGTTTGGCGCAGCAGGTTTAAGAAAACCGAAAGGTAACGGGTGTGTCATGCTGACCAAAGGCGTAACTTTACGTGGGCTAGAAGTGTTCGAAGCGCTCGCTTCGACAGGGTCTGTCGCTCAAGCAGCCGAGTTGACGGGGCTGAGCCAACCAGCGGTCAGTCAACAATTGCGCAATCTGGAAAACGCACTCGACACAAGCTTGATCGATCACGGCAAACGGCCCATGCGTCTCACGCCTGCAGGGCACGCTTACCTGGGTCGTGCCGAGATCGCGCTGTCCCAATTGCGCCAAGCTCAATCCGAGCTCATGGTCATGGACTTCGCCCATTTGCCCGAGCTGTCGATCGGGCTGATCGACGACTTTGACAACGATTTGACACCCCGTTTGGTGACGGTCCTCGCCGACAGTTTGACCCAATGCAAATTCAAACTCGTAACAGCTTACAGCCACAACATTCTGGCCGATCTGACCGAGAAACGTCTGCATATCGCGATCTCCGCCAGCGACGGGATGATGCACGACGGCATCCTGGAATACCCTCTTGCGCGCGACCCATTCATCCTGGTGGCGCCGAAAGGTCAGGTAACGGGCAACGCTCTCGAAGATCTGCAAGGTCTGCCGTTTCTAAGATACCAAAAAGAGCAATTGATCGCGCGTCAGATCGAAGCGCATCTGGCGCGAGAACAACTCCAATTCGCCGAACGATTTGAAGTCAGCAGCCATTTGGCGTTGATGGCTATGGTGGCGCTTGGGATTGGCTGGGTCATAACGACGCCGATGGGCTATATGCGTGCGGCCCGCTTTCACGACAAGGTCGAAGCGTTCCCCGTCCCGACAACGCCATTCGCACGCACGATCAGCCTGTTTGCCTCTGCGGATTGGGCTGGTGAGGTGCCGCAGAACATTGCAGCCACAATGCGGCGGCTGATCAGATCGCAAATGATAGAACCCGCCATTGCGCATTTGCCGTGGATGGCAGGTGACATGCGTCTGATCGACGCCTGAACTTATGCGCGCGCTGGGTCAGTAGGCTTGGCCCAACTGATGCACGGACCGTTCAATCAGCGTGAGGGCCCCGTCAAAGTCGCGTGTGTAATAGGGGTCCGGCACATCTTGCCCCTCGCCCCAGGCGGTCATCAGTTTGACTGGTGTATCATTCCAGGCGGGGCGCAACGCTTCGATATCCCGCAGATTGTCGGCATCCATCGCAATGATCAGATCGAAAGCGGAAAAGTCGGACGCTGAAATTTGGCGCGCGCGCAGATCCCCCATCGGAAAGCCTTTCGCCTCGACCGTGTGCAGCATGTTGGCATAAGGCGGCTTACCCACATGCCATCCGGCCGTTCCAGCGCTGTCGAACTGCCAATCCGGCAACACCTTCCGCGCCACAGCCTCAGCCGACGGTGAGCGGCAAATGTTACCCAGACAAACAAACAAAACGCGCATGGTTCGAACCCTCTTTTCCCGGTAAGACAATGCCAAACAGACACCGGAGACGAAATGACGAATATTGTCATCCTTACTGGCGCAGGTATTTCCGCGGAGAGCGGATTGGGCACATTTCGGGACGAAGATGGCCTTTGGGCACAACACCGGATCGAAGATGTGGCCACACCCGAAGGCTATGCGCGCGATCCAGAGCTTGTGGTTAACTTCTACAACGCACGTCGCGCACAGGCGGCAGAGGCAAAGCACAATCCAGCCCATTCCGCCCTCGCAAGGCTAGAGGCTGAAAACCACGGCCAAACCTTGATCGTGACGCAAAATGTAGACGATCTGCATGAAAAGGCCGGCAGCAAGAATGTGATCCACATGCACGGCGCGCTTGCAACGGCGTTGTGCGCCAATTGCGGACATCGGTGGGAGGCCGACCTCGTGATGCGCGTGGGCGACACCTGCCCGCAATGCCAAGCGCCCGCCGCACGCCCGGATGTCGTCTGGTTCGGAGAAATCCCCTACCAAATGGACGCAATCGAAGCTGCGATTGCGCGCGCGGACATCTTTGCCGCCATTGGCACGTCAGGTCATGTTTATCCCGCTGCTGGATTCGTGCAATTCGCCCGCGCGGTCGGCGCGCATACTGTCGAATTGAACTTGGAGCCGTCTCAAGTGGTATCTCAGTTTGAAGAAACCCACTTTGGCCGCGCGTCCGAGACAGTGCCAGTTTGGGTGGATGAGGTGCTGGGCCTCAAGTAACGCATCGCAAAGGCGTGCGCCTGCCGGGCAAAGACGTAGACCAGCTTTGTGGCCGCCCAGATCGGCCGGCTCACCGAAACGTGCGTCCTCAAAGACGGCAACGCAAAAACGACAAAGGCCCCAGCGACAAGTCGTGGGGCCTCACATCGTCAGTCGAAAGGATCAAGCGTTTGCGGCTTGGGCCTTCGCGATCTCTTTTTTGACTTTCAACGCCGCTGGAGACAGCTCTGCGTCTTTGGCCTTTGCCAAAAACGCATCCAGACCGCCACGGTGGTCAACAGAGCGCAGAGCAGCAGCAGAGATACGCAGTTTGATACCGCGACCCAACGTTTCAGACTGCAGCGTCACGTCGTTCAGGTTCGGCAAGAAACGCCGCTTGGTTTTGTTGTTCGCATGGCTGACGTTGTTGCCAGTCATTGGGCCTTTGCCAGTCAATTCGCACACACGCGACATGGGTTCATCCTCTTTTCTTGCGCGTCGTCGCGGGACCGGTTAGCCCCTAAAACGACAGCAGCGCCGCGAGGGGCGGCGCGCCAGAATTTCGTCTGGTGCCTTTAGGCGGAATCAGCCACAGCGTCAACCGTCTTAGGGCAGACAAACGCCGCAACGGCACATTGGCTTTGCCTTGTCATGCCACCGCCCACGTGATCACCATGCACAAACGATCATCGGGAGGTTCGTTCATGCCATTCTCAGGCCACGCTTTACACATCAACCGCAGCAATCTCGAGGAGACCGAAGTGGTGCCTCTGAGCATCGACGACCCAAGCCCGGGCAAGGCGGTATTGAAGATCGACAGTTTCAGCCTGACCGCAAACAACATCACCTATGCCGTCGCACCTGACGTGATCGGCTATTGGAACTTTTTCCCGGTTGAAAAAGAGGGATGGGGCCAGGTTCCGGTGTGGGGCTTTGCGGATGTTGTGGCATCAGGCCACCCGGATTTGCCTGTCGGCACGCGGGTATACGGGTATCTGCCGATGGCGACACATCTGGAAATCGAACCCGATCGCGTCTCACCTTACGGATTTCTTGATAAAGCCGAGCACAGGCAACCGATGGCGGTGCTTTACAATCAATACAGCATCACCGCAAAGGACCCCGGCTATAGCCCGGATAAAGAAGGCCTGATCAGCCTGTTCCGGCCGCTGTTCACAACGTCGTTCTTGCTGGATGACTTTCATCGGCGCAACGATGCCTTTGGGGCGCAGAGGGTGATTTTGTCATCAGCCTCTTCCAAGACCGCGATTGGTATGGCGGCCATCATGAACGCCAACCGCATGGACGGTGTGGAAATCATGGGGCTAACCAGTGCTGGCAACCTGGGCTTTACCCAGAGCCTTGGCATTTACGACAGTGTCCTGACCTATGACGCGGTCGAGAGCATCGAGCGAACACCATCTGCCTTTGTAGACATGGCGGGCTCTGCCGATCTGCTGATCAAGATACACGGCCATTTCGATGATCAACTCATGAACAGCTGCCGGGTCGGCCTCACACATTGGCAAACAACCTCCAATTTCGTCGAAGGTCTCAAAGGCGGACCAAAGCCCGCGTTTTTCTTCGCCCCCACATACGCTCAGGAACGGATCGCGGAATGGGGTCGCGAAGGGTTTCAACAAAGGTTAGGCGCGGCTTGGGGCTCTGTCATTGGCGGCGCCGAAGACTGGGTCGAAATTACGACGGGCGTGGGCCCTGCCGCAGTTCAAGCAAAGTTCCAAGATCTGTTGCACAACCGGATCGATCCGAAGGAAGGGCACATTTTGACGATGCATGCCGCCTAGGCGCGCCGTCCGAATGTGCCGCTGGCCCTAACGCGTTTTTAGACGTTTTAGCATCTCTTCCGCCGCTTGCGCAGGCTCCAGCGCGCCTTGCGCCACCGCTGTGCCTAACGAACGCAAGTCAGATTGCGCCTCAGGTGTTTCAAGTTGCGCCAACAGCGTGCTGCGTACGGTGTCGAGGAACCAATATTGTGCCTGCGCGGTGCGGGTCCCGTCGAAATGGCCGTTTTCCCGCCGCCAGTGGCTAAGATGCTGCATCTCTTGCCAGGCGTTGTTCAACCCGTCTTCTTGCAAGGCTGACACCATCATCGCCTTGGGGAAGCCATCGGGGTCTTGCGGGCGTTTTCGCATAAGCCGCAATGCGCCAGCATAATCTGCACAGGTTCTGGTGGCAGCGGCTTTCAGGTCTCCGTCGGCTTTGTTGACCAGGATCATATCTGCCATTTCCATTATCCCGCGCTTCACACCTTGCAATTCGTCACCCCCGGCTGGGGCGATCAACAAGATGAACAGGTCAGACATTTGCGCCACAACAGTTTCCGACTGCCCAACGCCAACCGTTTCAATGAGGATGACGTCAAACCCAGCGCCTTCGCACACTGCGACTGCTTCGCGCGTGCGCCGCGCCACTCCGCCCAAATGGGTCTGACTGGGTGAAGGTCGGATAAAGGCGCAAGGTTCGCGGCTTAATCGGTCCATCCGCGTCTTGTCGCCCAGGATCGACCCGCCCGAGCGCGCAGATGATGGATCGACCGCCAACACGGCGACGCGCAGGCCCAAGCCGATCAGCATCATACCAAAGCTCTCGATGAACGTGGATTTGCCAACACCCGGCGTTCCAGAAAGACCAATGCGAAGGGCCTGCCGATCTTTGGGCAGCGCACTCAACAACGCGACCGCTTGCGCGCGATGATCTTCGCGACCACTTTCCACCAGCGTGATTGCACGGGCCAGCGCGCGCCGTTGCCCGTCAGCAACCTGTTTCGCGAGCTCTGCTGGATGCATGGTGGTCTCCTTGTTCTTGGCAGGCGTTTTCGCGCGCGACTGATCTGCTGTCCAGCCACCTTGACCACAATTGCGCAAACGCATTGGCACGGTCACGGCTTTGGCGGATAAGACGGCATGGATCAATCGCTGCCCATTGACGACGTGCTGGACGAGGTTGTCGCGACGCTTCGCGAACGCCGCCGCATTGTCTTACAAGCCCCGCCAGGTGCCGGTAAAACGACGCGCGTGCCGCTGGTCTTGCGAGAGGCCGGCATAATCCCAGGCAAAATCATCATGCTGGAGCCCCGCAGACTAGCTGCCCGCGCGGCCGCGGCGCGCATGGCCGAAACCCTTAACGAAAACATTGGCGAAACGGTCGGGTATCGGATCAGGGGCGAAAGCAAGATTGGCAAAGCCACCAAGATCGAAGTGGTGACCGAAGGCATCCTGACGCGCCAAATTCAGTCAGACCCAGAGCTGTCCGGCATCGGCGCAATCATCTTTGACGAATTCCACGAACGCTCACTCAACGCAGATATCGGCTTGGCACTCTCGCTGGAAATTGCCGAGGCGTTGCGGGACGATCTGCATTTGATTGTGATGTCAGCAACGCTCGACGCCGCACCCATCGCCGAATTGATGGAGGCCGCTTTGATTACGTCCGAAGGACGCAGCTTTCCGGTTTCGTCAGAGTTCCTGCCGACGCCTCTGAAAAAAGGCATATCCCTCGAACAGGCGACAGCTGATTTGATCGAAACGGCTTTGTCCAAAACAGATGGCGCGCTGTTGGCTTTTTTGCCCGGTGAAGGGGAAATTCGGCGGGTTGAGGGCCTGCTGAAACAGCGGCTGAACAGCGATCACATGATTGCCCCCTTGTTCGGCGCGATGGATTTCGCAGCGCAACAAGCGGCCATTCGGCCGGTGCAAAACCGGCGCAAGGTGGTCTTGGCAACCTCGATCGCAGAGACCTCGCTGACATTGCCCGACATCGAAGTCGTCGTGGACGCAGGCCGCGCGCGACGGGCTCTGTTTGATCCAAGTTCGGGCATGTCTCGCCTGATCACTGAACGCGTCACCCGCGCAGAGGCTCTCCAGCGCGCAGGCCGCGCGGGGCGGGTTAAACCAGGCACCGCCTTCAAGTTATGGACCAAGGGGGAAGACGGCGCATTGGCCGCCTTCCCGCCGCCTGAAATTCTTTCTGGCGACCTGACCGGTTTGGCGCTTGAGCTTGCTGTGTGGGGCGGCTCTGAAACTGATCTGAAGTTTGTCACAGCGCCGCATGCGGGCCGTCTGGCCGAAGCACGCGCGCTGTTGCGGATGTTGGGCGCGCTGGACGCTCAAGACCGCATAACTCAACACGGGCACGCCCTGGTCAAGCACCCCCTGCATGCGCGGCTGGCCCATATGGTCGAAACCGCCGGTCGCCGGTCGGCCCCCCTTGCCGCACTGTTGGCTGACAAAGATCCGCTGCGCGGGCAGCCGGCGGATTTGGCCTTGCGATTGCGCGCAATCGGCGGGCATAGCAAAGACCAGCCCAACGTGGATCACGCCGCTCTGCACCGTATCCGCGCCGAGGCAAAGCGCCTTTCAAAACGCTTGCCCGACAAACCAGAGCTGAGCCCCGGCGCGATGGCCGCTTTGGCCTACCCTGACCGGATCGGGTTAAAGCGCCCCGGCGATGGCTCAAGGTACCTTTTGTCAGGCGGAAAAGGGGCCGTTCTGTCAGCGGAAAGCGCGCTCGTGGGACAGCGCTTGATCGTGGCCACCGATCTTGACGGCGACCCACGAGAAGCGCGCATTCGGCAGGCTTCGGCCATCTCAGAAAGTGATCTGCGGACCCTCTTTGATGATCAAATCCAGTGGCAGTATACGTGTGTCTGGTCCAAACGCGACGGACGGGTTCTGGCGCGCCAACAGGAATGTTTTGGCGCCTTGAGCCTGAACGACCGCGCCTGGAAAGACGCCCCGACCGAGGCGGCGTCGCGCGCGATGCTGGATGGCATTCGCCAGCTTGGCCTGAACCCGTCCAACGCCGTACGCCGTTTGATGGCGCGCGCAGCATTGTCATCAGACCCAAGCCTGCCGGATCTGAGCGAGGACGGATTGATGGCATCCCTGGACGAGTGGTTGCTGCCCTATCTCGACAACATACGCAGCGCGGCCGATTGGAAAGGCTTCGACATCCTACCGGCCTTGGAGGCGCATATCGGCTTTGATAAAAAGCGCCGATTGGACGCAGATGTCCCACCGCACTTCACAACGCCTCTCGGACGGAAGATCCCCATCGATTACAAAGGCGAGCACCCAGAGATTTCCCTACGCCTACAAGAGCTTTTCGGCGTTACGCAGCATCCGATGGTCGGGCGCAAACCGCTCAAAATCACCTTGTTGTCGCCCGCACAGCGGCCCGTGCAAACCACGTTGGACCTTCCTGGATTTTGGACAAGCTCTTATGCAGACGTGCGCGAAGACATGCGCGGGCGCTATCCAAAGCATCCTTGGCCCGAGGACCCGACCGAAGCGGACCCAACCTTGCGTGCAAAGAAACGAAAACCCTGACAGGTGGCCCGTCAGCTTCGCACCCAATCACCGTGATGCTTGCCCTCTTGATCGAGACGCTCAAATCCGTGTGCCCCAAAGTAATCCCGTTGGGCTTGGATCATATTCGCCGTTCCACGGGCCTTGATCATCGTATCGAGCCACGCCAAGCCCGCAGACAAAGACGGAACCGGCTGTCCAGCTGACACAGCAGCGCCGATCACGCGCCGCAGCCCCGGCAACGCACGCTGAAGAACACTGCGCATTGACGGCGCGAGAATGAGGTGCCCTTCCGGCAAACCCTGCGCAACCGCGGCCGAGATATCGTCCAACATGGCCGACCGAATGATGCACCCTGCCCGCCAGATTTCGGCGACACGCGACAGATCAAGCGACCATTGAAAATCCTCGCTTGCAGCGGCCATCAGTCGAAAACCCTGCGCATGACTGATGATCCGCCCAGCCAGCAAGGCATCGTGCATGTCTTGCGTCGACGGCATCTGGGTGCCCGCGGATTGGCCCGGCAACAACGACTCCGCCGCGATCCGCGTTTGCCGCTCCGAAGACCAACTGCGCGCACCAACGGCAGCTTCGATCGAAGAGGCCGATATCCCCAACTTGAGCGCCTCGATCAACGTCCAGCGCCCGGTCCCCTTTTGGCCCGCTTGATCCCGAATGACATCAACCAAAGGCCGTCCGCTTTTTGCGTCCTCGCTGGCCAGAATGTCGCCCGTGATTTCGATCAAATAGGATGCAAGCGGACCGTCCGCCCAGGATCGAAAGACAGCGGCCATATCAGCCGTCGGCATGCCCCCCAGATCGCGCATGATCCCATACACCTCTGAGATCATTTGCATATCGGCGTATTCGATACCGTTGTGCATTGTCTTGACGAAATGCCCTGCCCCGTCAGGGCCAAGGTGGTCAACACATGGGCTTCCGTCGAATTTGGCGGCTATCGCTGTCGCCATTGGCTTGAACTGCGCCCACGAATGGGCTGTTCCGCCGACCATCATGGATGGTCCGTTGCGTGCGCCCGCTTCGCCGCCTGACACGCCCATCCCGACAAAATGTAGGCCGCTGTCTTGCACCTGCGCCGATCGGCGGCGTGTATCGTTAAAATCAGCGTTACCGCCGTCGATAAGCGTGTCTCCCTCGGACAAAAGAGGAGAGATGGTCGCGATCATATCGTCCATCGGTTTGGTCGATGGGATCATGAACAGAATTGTGCGCGGGGTCTTTAGCGATGCAACGAAATCCTCCAGCGTTGCCTGGCCGTCCAATCGCTCGGCGAGTGGGCCAGCCTCGGCCAGAAATGGCGCGATCCAGTCCGGCTCGCGATTTGTAACGGCCACCCGAAAGCCTTTTTCGGCAAGGTTCAGCGCCAGCGCACTGCCCATTGTGCCAAGGCCATAGACCCCGATGTCCGCTTTTTCCATTTCGCCCCCCGCAATCTATCGCGCACTAAGCACCATAGGCTGCGCACGAGCGGTCGCAAGGCCAATGCAAGCCTTGGGCGAGTGTCCCCTTAGCCGCGAATGTCCTTCACGCTCAGACCGGGCGGGCCGTCGCCCTTGGCTTCGGCCGATTTGATCAATTGTCTCAATCGGCTGTTTAGCGGCGCTTGGAGGTTTTGCTGTTCCGCGAGCCTGATGATTTCACCTTGCAAGGCGTCGACCTCGGTCGGGCGACGTTGGGTCAGGTCATCCCACATGGACGACCTGGCCTCTGCGTCAATCGTGAGCATCTGGGCCGCAACCCGTTTGAACAGGGGCGTCGGCAGACGTAGAATGAACGGCACCAGTTTTGGCGGCGCAGCCGTCGTTTTTGCAGGCGTGATGCCATTGGCCTTCATAATGCCAAGCGCCTCACTCATCTGGTCGGCCATCAACCTGCGCCACGCGCGATCTTGGAGCGTTTGCAAGAGCGGCAAGTCGCTTAGCGCGTTGATTGCATTGCCCAAATTGATCAAGAGCTTACCCCATTGTATCCCCTTGATATCGCTCACCTGCTCCCAACCGACCGCTTTGGTCGATAGGTCGGGCAATGGCCCTGCCTCTACCAGGATGTTCCCAGACGTCCCGCGGTGAAAGGCGGTTGGTCCCTTTGGAACCACGTTGAACGGAACCATGCCTGCACGCACATCGTGGTTGGGCAAAGCTGCGCGCAGGATATCCGCGTTGCGCACACCGTTTTGCAAACTCACAACGATGGCGTGATCCGGGGCGTGCGCTGCGACTTCGGTGGCGATTTCGGCGGTAGCAGCGGATTTCACGCAAACAAGTACGATGTCCGCTTGGGCCAGAACGGATGGATCCTCGGTCATCTCAAGCCCTGTCAAATGCGCTTGGAGACCTTCGTAATCCGTCAGAGTAAGCCCCTCTGACGCAACCGCCTTGACGATGCGTGGGCGCGCCAGAAAGCATACGTCATGTCCGGCCTTCGCCAGTACACCGCCTACAAAACATCCGATACTGCCCGCCCCCGCGATGGCGATTTTAGTCATTGCAGATACCTTCTTTGATGCTCATCGCCCCAAACACCAGCGCATGATCGCCTTTTGCGCATGCAACCGGTTTTCGGCTTCATCAAAAATGACAGAATGCGGCCCGTCCATGACTGCGGAGGTTGCTTCGTCGTCCCGATGGGCGGGCAAACAATGCATGAACAGCGCATCTGACTTGGCCTTGGACATAAGCTCTTCGTTGACTTGGTACCCGCGCAGCTGGTTATGGCGCCTTTCCCTTGCGGATTGTGGGTCGTGCATCGAAACCCATGTGTCTGTCACGACAAGGTCTGCGCCTTCTACGGCTTTGTGTGGATCTCGCTCGGTGGCATACATGCCGTTCAGCGCCGGCTCCGGGTCCAGTGGTTCTGGCCCCGTGAAAACCAAATCAAAATCGAACTGCTGAGCGGCATGCGCAAAGGAGGCAAAGACGTTGTTGCCGTCACCTGACCAAACAACTTTCTTGCCCTTGATCGGCCCGCGATGTTCTTCGAACGTCATCACGTCTGCCATGATCTGACAGGGATGCGTTCTGTTTGTCAGGCCATTGATCACCGGAACGTCCGCGAATTCGGCCATTTCGAGCAGAGTAGCCTCTTCAAACGTTCGGATCATGATCAGATCGACATAGCGGCTTAGAACGCGCGCGGTGTCGGCGATCGTTTCTCCGTGACCAAGCTGCATTTCAGAGCCGGATAAAACCATCGTCTGTCCGCCCAGTTGGCGCACACCCAGATCAAAGGAAACGCGGGTCCGCGTGGAAGGCTTCTCAAAGATAAGCGCGACCATGTGGTTTTTGAGTGGCTGCTCGGCATCAGGGGTCGCTTTGGGCAACCCTTTGCGCGCGTCCTTCATGACTTGGGCGGAATCTATGATGTGCCGCAAATCGGATTTGTCGGTGTGGTGAATGTCTAGAAAGTCCATGATGACCGTCTCATGTGGTGGATGGATGTGCGAGACAGGCACATCCACCGTGATTGGTTTGAATGCGCGTTACGCAGCTTTTGAAGAAAGGGCCGTCGCCGCAGCGTCCAACCGCGAAACCGCTTCGGCGATTTCATCATCAGAGATGGTGAGAGGCGGCAACAGACGAACAACATTATCCGCCGCAGGTACGGTGAGAACCAAGGCGTCATACCCTGCCGACACGACATCGGTGTTTGTCGCCTTGCATTTCAAGCCCATCATCAGGCCAGAGCCGCGGACAGCCTCGTATACATCGGGATGCGCCGCGACCAGCCCTTCGAGCTTTTGGCGCAAGGTGCCTGCTTTGCGTGACACCTCGTCCAAGAATTCAGGCGCACTGACTTCGTCCAGAACCGCGCAGCCAACCGCGCAACCGAGGGGGTTGCCGCCATATGTTGAGCCATGCGTGCCCGCCGTCATACCGGACGCCGCCTCTTCGGTCGCCAAAACGGCGCCAAGTGGAAAACCACCGCCAATGCCCTTTGCGACCATCATGATGTCAGGCGAAATGCCCGCCCATTCATGCGCAAAGAGCTTGCCCGTCCGTCCGACACCGCACTGAACCTCGTCCAGGATCAGCAGAATACCATGTATGTCGCAGACATCCCGCAATCCTTTGAGGCATTGGTCTGGCAGAGGTACAATACCGCCCTCGCCTTGCACGGGTTCGATCAAAATCGCTGCCGTTTGCTCATTGATCGCCGCCGTTAGGGCGTCGTGATCGGCCCAGGGCAAATGCACAAAACCGGGCAACAACGGGCCAAAGCCTTTGGTCATCTTCTCAGAACCAGCCGCCGCAATGCCCGCAGAAGACCTGCCATGAAAAGAGCCTGAGAAGGTGATGATATCAACCTTGTCGGGCTTGCCCTTTTCGTACCAATACTTCCGCGCCATCTTGACGGCCAGCTCACAGGACTCGGTGCCGGAATTGGTGAAAAACACCGTATCGGCAAAGGTGGCGTCGACCAGT
>CAZYQC010000075.1:0-13020 GCA_964649815.1 uncultured Rhodobacterales bacterium
AAACCACTGCTGGCCGAGACAGGCGCCCCCCGCGTCGGCAAAATGGTGATCGGCACCGTGAAGGGCGACATTCACGACATCGGTAAGAACCTCGTCTCGATGATGATGGAAGGCGCCGGTTTCGAAGTTGTCGATCTTGGGATCAACAACCCGGTCGAAAACTACATCGAAGCGCTGGAACAGGAAGAGCCTGATATTCTGGGCATGTCCGCACTTTTGACAACCACGATGCCTTACATGAAGGTCGTCATCGACACGATGGTCGAACAAGGCAAGCGCGACGATTACATCGTCCTGGTTGGCGGCGCTCCGTTGAACGAGGAATTCGGCAAAGCAATCGGTGCGGACGCCTATTGCCGTGACGCAGCCGTGGCCGTTGAAACGGCCAAGGAATTCGTTGCGCGCAAGCACAACCAGCTTGCGGCTGGCTAAACGCAACCAGCTTATGCGATGCGCCCGATGGTCATGCGGCGCATCGCGCGACCGACGCGCCCAAAGCGACATCGGCACCGGATAATCGCAGCAAACCAATCGCAGGAGCACCCCGGTCATGACCGTGCTCGACGATGCTCAGTTAACCGAAAGCGGTCTTACCAGCATTGGCGCGGGCCGTGTCCTCATCCTGGCCTGCGGCGCGCTCGCGCGCGAGATTTTGGCGCTGATCGATCAGAACCAGTGGTCGCATATGACCCTGACATGCCTGCCCGCCAAACTGCACCTGTACCCCGAACAGATCGTCACCGCGGTTGAAGAGGCCGTTGAAAAACACCGGCCTGATTATCAGTCCATCTTTGTGGCCTATGCCGATTGCGGCACCGGCGGCCTGCTTGAGAAAAAGTGCCAGGACCTTGGGGTCGAGATGATTGCCGGCCCTCATTGCTACAGCTTTTTCGAAGGCAATTCCGCATTCGAAGACCTGGCCGAAGATGAGATGACGGCCTTTTATCTGACAGACTTCCTAGTCAAGCAATTTGACGCATTCGTCTGGAAGCCGATGGGCCTCGACCGTCACCCCGAGCTGCGGGACATGATGTTCGGAAATTACGAAAAGCTTGTCTACCAGGCACAAACCGACGATCCTGCGCTGACCGAAAAGGCCAAGGACTGCGCCGAACGGTTGGGCCTACGCTTTGAACGTCGCTTCACCGGCTACGGAGATTTGCACACCGCGCTCGCGAATTTGCGAAACTAGGCCGCTTGCTGCGCGACCAGGCGAATACGCTCGATCATCGCGCGCAACCCGTTTGACCGCTGCGCGGACAGATGATCGTTTAATCCCAGCCGGGCCATTTCGGCCGCTGCGTCCACTTTCAGGACGTCTGCAACGGGCAATCCGTTGTAAAGCTTACGCAAAACCGCGATCAGGCCGCGCACGATCATCGCGTCGCTTTCGCCGTCGAAATGAAAAACGCCGCCGTCAATCGATGGGTGCAGCCACACCTGGCTGGCGCATCCATCCACCTTTGTGGCCGGAACCTTTAGGCTGTCATCCAGCGGCGCCATCGCCTTTCCCTGCTCGATCACATAACGATAGCGATCTTCCCAATCGTCGAGGAAAGAGAAATCATCCACGATTTCTTCAAAGTCTGTCGTCGCCATTGCGGCCTCCTGCGTGCTCGTCATCCCCTATTCAAGCCAGCAGACTTCGTCAAACCGATCCTTTTCAACACGGCCGGCTTGAGCTACCAAAAGGAAAAATTGGAACGGGCGCTCAACCATGCAGATCAAAACAGCCATCCTTTTGTGCAGCATTTGCATTGTAACGGCCTGCGGCTTTGGCCAAAGCCGCCTGAACCCGCTGAATTGGTTCGGAGCATCTCAGTCCGAGGCCATCGAGGCCAGCGCAGAGGCACCCGAAGAGATCAACCCGTTGATCCCGCAACGCACGGGCCTTTTTAATCGCGCGCGTGCCCAGCAAGAGATTTATCTGGGCGTTCCCGTGGAACAAGTCACCAGCCTGGTGATCGAGCGTGTGCCCGGTGGCGCGCTGATCCGCGCAACCGGCGTCGCGATCAGCCGGGATGTCTATGACATTCGCTTGACACCCGAAAACGAAGACGAAATGCCCGTCGACGGCGTGCTGACCTATCGCCTGGAAGGTGTGATTACCGAAAACGCGGTTCCCGGTGGGGATACGCGCCTGCGCGAAGTCTATGCGGGACGGCAATTGACGGAACAAGAACTCAGCCAAGTGCGCGTGATCCGTGTTGAAGGGCGCACAAACGCGCAAGTCACGCGCCGCCGCTGATCAGCCGCGCGGCACAATCTCGACGTTCTGCCCATTCGCGGCCAGCGCGATCTCTCCGTCGCAAAGACGCAGGGCATCACGGCCAAACACCTCTTTGCGCCACCCTTTCAAAGCGGGCACATCGCGCATGCCCGCTGCAATCGCGTCCAGATCAGAGGACGGCGCAACCAGCTTGGCGGCCACCCCAACGCTCTCGGTCTTGGCTTTCAACAGCACACGCAACAGATCCGCCAGCGCCGGGTTGACCTGCAGCTTGTCTCTCGACTTGTCGGGCTTTGGCAGATCATCCCCAGGTGCCGCGACACCGCGGGCAACCGCCTCAAGGATACCTTTGGCAATATCGCCCTTGCGCGCTTCTCTGAGCAAAAGCCGCGAGCGCCCCAGATCTTCCATCGATTTCGGCTTGCTCGAGGCAAGTTCGACCAAAGCGTCGTCTTTGAAGACGCGGTTCCGCGGGATGTTCTGGCTTTGCGCAATATGCTCTCGAAAAGCCGCCAACTCGCGCACAATGGCAAGGTATCTTGGTGAATGCGTGCGCGTCTTGACGCGCTTCCAAGCATCCTGCGGCGTGATGCGATAGGTCTCGGGGCTCAGCAAGATTTCCAGCTCTTCCTCGACCCAATGGCTGCGGCCACTCTCTTGCAGATTTTGCGCAAGATATTCGTAGATTTGACGCAAATGCGTGACGTCGCCAATCGCATAAGACATCTGCGCCTCGCTCAGCGGGCGGCGCGACCAATCGGTAAAGCGTGAAGACTTGTCGAGACCCTGACGCGCGATGCGCTTGACCAACGTCTCGTAGCCGACCTGTTCACCAAAGCCGCACACCATCGCAGCGACCTGCGTGTCGAACAAAGGCTTTGGAAAAACACCGGCGTCCAGAAAAAAGATCTCTAGATCCTGCCGCGCCGCGTGGAAAACCTTTACCACGCTGAGATCCTCAAAAAGGTCATAGAGCGGCTGCAGCGACAAGCCGTCAGCCAGCGGATCGACCAAAACGGCATTCTCCGTCGACGTCCCCGGCATCGCCAGTTGCACCAGGCAAAGCTTGGAATAATAGGTCCGTTCCCGCAGAAACTCGGTGTCCACGGTCACATACGGATGCCTGCGCGCTTCGGCGCAAAATTCGGACAACGCTTGTGTCGTCGTAAGGGTTTTCATGGGCGAAGTTTGTTCTTTTGCTGTTAATGTCACCCGACGGATCAAACTCCTCTACACCACCTCTTCCCGCGCCGAAAGGGACGGCTAAAGGAAAAGCGGCTCAGTGTGGCCCTCAAGAAACCGGCGCAAGACGGCTGGGTAAAGAATGTGCTCTTGCGCCAGAACGCGCGCGGCCAGTTGATCCGGGGTGTCGCCATCCAGGATCGGCACGCGCGCCTGACCCAAAATCGGCCCGTCATCCAAGCTGGGCGTGACCAGATGAACCGTGCAGCCATGTTCCTGATCGCCCGCCGCCAAGGCGCGGGCATGCGTGTTCAAACCCCGGTATTTGGGCAGCAACGAGGGGTGGATGTTGATCATTTTGCCCTGCCAGGGCGTCACAAAGGCCTCGGTCAACACGCGCATAAATCCCGCGAGGCAAATCACATCTGGCGCAAACGGGGCCAGTTTGCCAAGAATGTCGCCCTCAAAGGCCGCGCGGTCCTTGCCAAAGGGACGATGGTCAACGACGAGCGTCGCCAGACCCTGTTCCTTGGCCCATGCGATCCCGCCTGCCTGCGCATCATTCGACACGATCACACAAGGCGTGCCGGGGTGGCCGGCCTCTTGCATGGCGCTGACCAAAGCCCGCATGTTCGACCCGCCGCCAGACAGGAAAATCGCGACCCGTTTGGTCAAGTCAGCGATCCAAGATAGCGCACGCCCGGCGCGTCAGTGACCCGGCCAATCCGGTGCACGGTCTCGCCCGCCTCGGACAGCGCCGCCTCCACCGCATCTACCTGATCTGGCGCGACCACGACGACCATCCCGATGCCACAGTTGAAGGTTTTCAGCATCTCGGCTTCGTCCATCCCGCCGGTGTCGCGCAACCAGTTGAACAAGGGCGGCAAGCTCCAGGTGGACAAATCGACCTCAACCCCGGCCCCATCCGGCAAAACGCGCGGCACATTTTCGGTCAGGCCGCCGCCCGTGATATGCGCCAACCCATGCACACCACCCTGCCGATAGGCCTCCAAGACTTGCGTTACATAAAGCCGCGTGGGCGCCAAAAGGGCCTGCCCCAACGTCTGTTCTGCGCCCCAGGGACAAGGGGCATCCCATCCAAGGCCTGACATCTCGACCAGCTTGCGGACCAACGAATACCCGTTGGAATGCACCCCGTTTGAGGCCAATCCCAACAGAATGTCACCCGCGGCAACCTCTGCAGGCAAGCCCGTGCCGCGTTCCATCGCCCCCACGGCAAAGCCAGCGAGGTCAAAATCGCCGTCGGGATACATCCCCGGCATCTCTGCCGTCTCGCCACCGATCAAAGCGCAACCAGACTGGACACAGCCCTCGGCAATGCCATCCACAACCGCCGCCGCCTGATCGACCGACAGCTTGCCCGTCGCGAAGTAATCCAGGAAAAACAAAGGCTCCGCGCCCTGGCACACCAGATCGTTCACACACATCGCCACCAAATCGATGCCAACCGTGTCCACCAGGCCCGTATCAATCGCGATCCGCAGCTTGGTGCCAACGCCATCTGTCGCAGCAACCAGTATCGGGTCTTTGTAGCCCGCCGCCTTAAGGTCAAAGAGGCCGCCAAATCCGCCCAAACCGCTCAGAACCCCTGCCCGCTTGGTCCGCGCGGCAGCTGGCTTGATGCGATCCACCAACGCATTGCCCGCGTCTATGTCGACCCCCGCCGCTGCGTAGGTGATCCCGTTCTTGCCGTCTGACATGGCTGCCCCTTCCGTCGATATGACCGCTGGCTTAGTCAATCACCGCCAGGGGCGCAACGCCAAGTCTTGACCTTGGTTGCAGGCTTTCATACCGAAGGCGTCGGGGGCCTGTAGCTCAATTGGTTAGAGCAGAGCGCTCATAACGCTTTGGTTGCGGGTTCAAGTCCTGCCGGGCCTACCACTTTTCCCCGAACGTTCACGGGCAGAACGATGTCTGCCTGCAAACCGCCCAAGCGGTCGCTTTGGTCAAGGCGTAGGACGCCGCCGTGGGCGCGGGCGATGTCTTCGGCGATGGACAGGCCCAGACCAACGCCGCCGCCCGCGTCCTGATTGCGGGCCTCGTCCAGGCGGCTAAAGGCGCGCATCGCCTCTTCGCGCAGCGCCGCAGGTATGCCCGGACCGTCGTCTTCGACGCGAAATCGCAATGATTTTTGCGTCAACGCGACGGAGACCTCGGCGCGCGATCCATAGCGCACCGCATTGGAGACGAGGTTGTCGATGGCCCGCGTGATCGCGCGCGGTCGCAAATTGACCCGCCCGGCCCCGGCCACATCGCCCAGCCGGACGGGCAATTGCCCGCGTTCGGCATTGGCCACGACCTCTTTGACCAAGGCGATCGGATCGGTCTCGACCGGCTCTCCCTCGGCCACGCCTTTGGAAAAGGCGAGAAACTCGTCAATCATGCCCTGCATATCGTCAACATCTTGCAAGAGGCTGTCGCGCTCTTCGTCCTCCATCATCGACAGAGACAATCGCATGCGGGTGAGTGGCGTGCGCAGGTCGTGGCTCACACCAGAGAGCATGCGGGTACGCGATTCGATCATCCGCTCGATGCGCGCGCGCATATCGACAAAGGCCGCCCCGGCGGCGCGGACCTCGATTGCGCCTGCGGGCGTATAGCTTTCGTGGCGCCCGTGGCCAAACGCTTCGGCCGCGCGGGCAAGCCGTTTGATCGGACGCAGCTGATTGCGCAAATAGATAAAGGCGACAATTGTGATGATGATCGAGAAAAAGAGCATGTTCACGAAAAGCTGGTGCGGATTGGCCGCCGACATCCGCCGCCGATCATAGGCCAGCTCAAGCGGCCCGATCTGGCTGTCGATAAACAGACGCACCCGGCGGTCATCGGTCAGATCAATCGCGGCCACATTGTCGACGCTGTCACGCAGCCTGCGTTCGATGACCCGCCCGGAAAAGTCATACCAGTTCTTTTGATCTCCTGCGGCAAGCGCGGCTGCATCGGCGGGCAAAAGCGTTATCTCCAACTGGGGCAATTCGCGTTCCACGACGCTGCGGGCCATCTGCACATTCGGCTGCTCTTCGGCGACCGAAACAACCAGCAGGACCTCGCGCGCAACAGTGTCTGTCATCTGTTGCGTCACATCTTCGAAATGTCGCTGCGTAAAGACAACCGACACGACGATCTGCAGAAACACGACCGGCAAAAGCAAGATCATCGCGGCACGGGCATAAAGCCCGCGCGGGAGATAGCGTTTGAGCCAACGAAAGAACATGTGCAAAAGACTAATCATCACAAGCCGCGGGGAAAAGAGGAGCATTATGCAGCCACCTGACGATTTTGACCCGCCCATCGGTGTCGCAGAGCAGCTTGGGCCAAGCATTCGGCGCATCGTTGCGCCCAACCCCTCGCCCATGACCTACCGTGGCACAAACACCTATCTGGTCGGAGAGACCGACATCGCCGTCATCGACCCCGGTCCGAACCTGCCGGCACACCAAGACGCCATTTTAAACGCGGTTGGGCCTGGTCAGCGCATCACGCATATCATCGTCACGCATGCCCATGTCGATCATTCGCCATTGGCCCGACCTATGGCACAGCTGACCGGCGCACCGATTTACGCCTTTGGACCGGCGCAGGCCGGGCGCAGTTCGGTCATGGATCGCCTGGCGGCAAGCGGTCTGGTGGGCGGCGGCGAAGGGATCGACACAGCATTCGCGCCGGATTGCGTCGTGTCTGACGGAGACGAAATAACCGCCGACGGCTGGACGATGCAGGTCCTGCATACGCCCGGCCACATCGGCAATCACATTTGCCTCGCGCTTGGCGATGTGTGTTTTGCCGCCGATCACGTCATGGGGTGGGCCAGCTCGCTCGTTTCGCCGCCCGATGGGGATCTGACCGACTTCATGGCCTCTTGTCGCAAACTGCAAGAGCGGAGTTGGCGGGTGTTTTACCCCGGACATGGCGCCGCCATCGACACACCGTCCGCACGTTTGGCTTGGTTGATCGCCCACCGAGAGGGCCGCGAGGCGCAGATACGGCAGGCCCTCGCCACAGGGCCTGCGACGGCACGGGCCTTGGCAGAGACGATCTACCACGACACGCCTGCCGCGCTCTTGCCAGCGGCGACGCGCAACGTCCTGGCCCATTTGATCGACCTCTATGGCCGAGGCGTTGTGACAACCGCGGAGCTGGGCGAGAATGCCGTCTTTTCAGAGGCTTCCTAGCGGTAGCTCACGTGGATTGGCACATCACAAAGCCGATATGCCCGCCTGCACAGGACGCTCAAGATACGTCGACAAGGCCACATAACTCTTGGTAGAGACGACCTCTGGCAAGGCGTAAAGCCGCGCCAACAGCGCCTCCATCGCCTGTGTGCTTTCCATGCGCACCTTGAGAATCATGCACGTGTCGCCGGTCACTGAATGGATCTCTTCCACTTCCGGCAGGTCTTGGATTTGCATCAAAGCCTCGGTCTTGCCCCAACCCGTTGTATTCACGTGGATAAAGGCCAAGAACCGCTTCCCGGTAAGCGAAGGTTCAAGCTGGGCCGCGATGGCTTTGATCCGCCCGCTGGCCTTGTGCCGCTTGACCCGTTCATGCACAGCAGGCGCAGACAGGCCAACCGCCTTGCCCAACTCGGCATAGCTTTGCTCGGCGTCTTCAGCCAGTAAGCCTAACAGCTTTCGGTCGATTGGATCCAAACCCTGTGTATCTTTCATGTCGCTCCGAACACCATTCAAAGTTTTGGTCTAAGTAAAGAACAACATACCGCTCAACAGCGCAATCGTCTAACAGATTGCCACGGAGGCCACTTTTCATGAACCCAGTCTGGCTATTGATGTGCGCGATCGGCATCGTGGGCTCGAACTCTCTTGTTCTGAGCCCCATTGCCGCAGACGTTGCGGGATCGTTCCCCGCGCGCAGTGCGCCTGATGTCATGATGGCCTCTGCTGTCTATGGGGCTGGCACGGCGCTCAGTGCCTTGGCGCTTGCCCCAAAGGCCGACCAAATCGGCCTAATGCGGGCGCTGAGATGGGCGCTTGTGGCTTTGGCGGCGTCGCTTGGGATCAGCGCTTTGGCCCCGGCGCTGTGGGTGCTGATCGTGGCGCAGGCCTTGGCCGGCATTGCGGCGGGTCTCGCCTTGCCTGCGATTTACGGCCTCTCCGCCGAAGTGTCCCCCGCTGGGCGCGAAAGTGAAACGCTTGGCAAAGTGCTCACCGGTTGGACGCTCAGCCTTGTGGCCGGCGTCAGCCTGTCGGCGATCCTGGCAGATGTCTTGAACTGGCGCCTCGTCTTTGCCGTTCTCTGTGGCGCGTCGATTTTGGTGCTTGTCTCGCTGAACCGCCTGCCCCAGCCCCGCGCGCCAATGAACGCCCCGGCTACGTCACCACTTGCCGCTTTGCAAATTGCTGGCCTGCCGCTGCTGCTTGTGGCTGTGGCCTGCTATATGATCGCCTTTTACGGGCTTTACGCCTTTCTCGGCAGCCATATGACCGGCGCACTTGGCCTTTCAACATCAACCGCGGGCCTTGCGGCCCTGACTTATGGGATCGGCTTTGGGATTGTGGCTCCGTTGGATCGCTTGATCGACCGTCATGGCTCTGCCAAAGCCGCGCCAATCGTCTTTGCCGCGCTGGTCTCGGCCTATGTCATGCTGTCGATCAGCTCTGTTTCGGGGCCAGCGCTCTTGGCCGTCTGCGCGGTTTGGGGTGCCGCGAACCACTTGGGTCTCAACCTTCTTGTGGGACAGCTCACCGCCCTTTCCAGTGACAAACGCGCAACCATTCTGGGCCTTTACAGCGCCGTCACCTATGCCGCGATGTTCGTCGGCACGGCGATTTTCAAACCTGTGTTCGAAAGTCACGGCTTTGCCAACCTCTCGCTTGTTGCCGCCGCCTGCGTGGCCCCGGCCTTGGCAACCGCCGTCTATCGCGCGCGCAGGCACAAGGCCGTCTCAGACAGCTAGGGCCCTGCCCCTAGGATCGCGCATTCGTTTCTGACTGCTCCAGCAACCAATTCCGCAGCAAAAGCGCGCCGGGATTTGGCACGCGCGCGGCCACGGGCCGGACAAGGTAATGCGCAAACTCATGCTCTAGCGCAAAACCATCCGGGGCCGATACGCGCCCCTCTTGGATATGTTGCGCGGCAAGGTCCTGCGCAATCACAGCCGAGCCCGCACCAGCTGCAACCATCTCCAGCGCGACAAGCGAGCTGTCTGCCGCCATCGCGCCACTGGCCCTCAGCGCATTTAGGCCAAAGCGTCGCCCCAGCCTGGCCCACAGGCTTTCATAGCCCGACACATGGATCGCGCGCGTGGCCGCATCGGCCAAAAAGCTGGCGTGGTCCGGCCCACATTCAGTTTCCGGCGGGCAGACAAGAACCGACCGCGGCTCGGTCAGGCGGACGGCTTGGGCGCCGTCCCAATGGCCGTTTCCATAGCAGATATCCAGATCAACGCTTTGCCCCTCCACAGAGCCTGCCCAAAGCTCGGTACAGAGGCGGACAGACACATGGCTGTACCGATCCTGAAAATCCGTCAAACGCGGCGCAAGGCGCAGAGCCGTGTAGCTGACCGGCGCACGGACGGTGACATGCGCGCGCTCATCAGACCAAAACAACCCCTCGGTCGCGCTTTCAAGGTCCTCAAATGCGCGGCGCACCGAGGGCAAATAGGCCCGGCCCATTTCGTTCAGAACCACACCCCGCGCCTGCCGATCAAAGAGCCTGAAGCCCAAATGGGTCTCAAGCGATTTGACCTGCTGGCTCACCGCCACCGGCGTCAGCCCCAAGGCTTTGCCAGCTGAAGAAAACCCGCCGAACCGTGCAGCGGCTTCGAAGGTCCGCAACCAATTGGGAGGGGGCAGCTTTGTCATTCATAGACTATAGCATTCTTATGCCTTAGGCCAAAGTTGTAATAATTGCCTTTGCCTTTTCCATTTGTCAGATCAGATGCTGAAAGGCAGGTACCTTGGACACTTTTGATTTCATCGTGATCGGCGCAGGCTCGGCTGGCTGTGTCTTGGCGGAACGTCTAACGCAAAGCGGAAAACACTCGGTGCTTTTGCTTGAGGCTGGTCAAAGCAGCTGGACCCCCTGGACGCGGCTGCCGCTTGGCTATGGAAAGACCTTCCACGACACCCGCGTCAACTGGCGCTACTACGCCCAGCCGGACCCAGAGCTGAACAACCGAGAGATCTATTGGCCGCGGGGAAAGACTTTGGGTGGCTCGTCAGCGATCAACGGCCTGGTTTGGATGCGCGGACTGCCGCAAGACTTTGACGATTGGGAAAACGCAGGCAATCCCGGTTGGAGCTGGGACAACGTCGCCCCCGTTTTCGACGAGATTGAAGAGGTTGGCAAAGGCGACACGCCTCCGAACGGCCGGATCAGCGTTGCAGATCGCAGCGACGATTACCATCGCATCGGCCAAGCCTTCCTCGCCTCGGCATCTGCCGCGCAACTTGGCCAGGCGCATTCTGACACCAGCCACTTTTGTGAAGGCGCCGCACCTTATAAAATCACCACAAGATCCGGTTTCCGCGACTCTGCTGCCAAAGTCTTTCTCAAGCCAGCGCGCACCCGCCGCACGCTCACGTTAAAGACGAAGATCGTCGTAGACCGGATTGAATTTACAGATAAAAAAGCGTCAGGCGTGCGCTTTTTCGAAAACGGCCAGCCGAGGATCGCAAAAGCGCGGGCCGAGGTTCTTTTGGCCGCAGGTGCGGTCGGCACACCCGCCATCCTGCAACGCTCGGGCATCGGCCCCAGGCGCCTTTTGGATACGTTCGGCATCGCGCCCGTCTGCGTGAACGAAGCCGTCGGCGCAGGGCTGCAGGACCACCTGGGCATCGACTATTTGTTTCGCGCAAACGAGCCCACGTTGAACCAAAGCATCGGGCGTTTGCCCGGCCAGATCGCCGCCGCTTTGCGGTTCATGCGGCACCGACGCGGGCCTCTGACGCTGAGCGTGAACCAAATGGGCGGCATGGTGCGCAGCAAACCGGGTCTCCAAAGCGCCGATATCCAGCTCTATTTCACGCCGCTTAGCTATTCGACCAGTTGGCGCAACAAACGCCCCCTCACCCGTCCCGACCCGTGGCCCGGCTTTGCCTTTGGTTTCAGCGCGTGCCGCCCCACCAGCCAAGGGCGCATCGACATCACCAGCCGCGACCCCATCCAACCGCCCCGTATCGAGCCGCGGTATCTCAGCACCCCTGACGACATCGCCTCTGCGATTGACGGGGCGCGTCTGATCGAACGCATGCTGGAGACGCCTGCGATGCAAGGCATTGTCGACGCGCCAGCCAGCTTTACCCCAACCAACGCCTCTGACGATGAGATCGTGTCCGACTTTCGCAGCCGCGCCTCTACCGTCTTTCACGCCTGCGGCACCTGCCGCATGGCCCCCAAAGAGGACGCAGGCGTCGTTGATCCTGCGTTAAAGGTCTATGGCGTAGACGGCCTGCGCGTGGTCGATGCCTCGATCTTTCCCAACATCACATCCGCAAATACAAATGCACCCACGCTGATGGTCGCCGCAAAAGCTGCCAAGATGATCCTGCAGGGATAGGGGACGAAGATGAACCGCATCGACAAGCTTGAAACCTTCACCACACCAGATGTGGGATTTGTCCGCGTTACTCTGGAAGACGGCGCAACCGGCTGGGGTCAGGTGTCGACCTATCACGCGGACATCACCTGCCAGGTGCTGCACCGCCAGGTGGCCCCTTGGGTGCTTGGCCAGGACAGCACCGATCTTGACGATCTGTTGGACCGCGTCACCGAGCGCGAGCATAAGTTTCCCGGCAGCTACCTCCGCCGCGCGATGAGCGGCCTGGACACGGCGATTTGGGATATGCGCGGCAAGCGGGCCGAGAAACCGGTCGTCTCGCTGCTTGGCGGATCGCCCGGACCGATCCGCGCCTATGCCTCGTCGATGCGCCGCGATATCACCCCTCGGGACGAAGCGGACCGGCTGCGCAAAATCCGCGACGCGCAGGGGTTTACCGCCTTCAAAATGCGCGCCGGTTCAGAGGTGGGGCGCAACCAGGATGAATGGCCCGGCCGCACCGAAGAGATCATCCCCACCATGCGCAAAGCCCTGCCCGACTGCGCGCTGCTGATTGACGCCAATTCCTGCTACACGCCCGACCGCGCGATCGAGGTTGGGCGTATCCTCGAAGACAACGGCTTTTGCCACTACGAAGAGCCCTGCCCCTATTGGGAGCTTGAGCAAACCAAACAGGTGACCGACGCGCTCACCATCGATGTCACCGGCGGAGAGCAAGATTGCGATCTTCCGACCTGGCGCCGCATGATCGATATGCGCGCCGTCGACATCGTCCAACCGGATGTGATGTATCTGGGCGGTCTGTCCCGCACGTTGCGCGTCTGCCGCATGGCCCAAGACGCGGGCCTCCCCGTCACGCCACATTCCGCCAACCTCTCGCTGGTGACCCTCGTCACCATGCACCTCTTACGCGCCATTCCGAACGCCGGAAAATACCTGGAATTCGCAATCGAAGGCCCCGAGTATTACCCCTGGCAATACGACATCTTCGAAGAAAGCCCCTTCGCCATCGAAAACGGCCACGCCACCGTCACCGACACCCCCGGCTGGGGCATAAACATCTCCCCCA
>CAZYQC010000076.1:0-12933 GCA_964649815.1 uncultured Rhodobacterales bacterium
GTCTCGGCCTGCAGTTCGTGGGGCATTGTGAACATGATGAGGTCGGCCCAGGCTGCGGCTGCGGCGATGTCCATGACGTGCAGGCCTTCGCCTTCGGCTTTGGCGCGCGAGGGCGAGCCGTCGCGCAGAGCGACAACGACATTCTTGGCGCCGCTGTCACGCAGGTTCAACGCGTGGGCGTGACCTTGGGAGCCGTAGCCGAGAATGGCGACTTTCATGTCTTTGATCAGGTTCACATCGCAATCGCGATCGTAATAAACGCGCATGGTTTTCTTCCTTTTGGTTTGTCTGGGGCGGGTGTACCGGAGGATGCGCGGGTGGTCAGGGTTTGAATTTGAGTATTTTTATCCAAAAGAAGGATGGATCATGCGTGAAAATTTGATAATGCGGCAAAATCATGTTTGACGATGTGGACAGGCGCATTTTGCGGCAATGGCAGGCGGACCCGTCGCTGACACCGGCGGAGCTCGCCGAACGCGCGCGTGTGTCGGCGGCGCAATTGGCGCGGCGGCAGGCGCGGATGAGTGAGGCCGGGTTGATCGCCGGTGTGGGCTGGGTCGTGGATTGGACGGCGTTGGGCTATGCGGTTGAGGTTTCTTTGAGGATTACGCTGGACAAGGGCGAGACGGGGGCGTTTTCGGCCTTTGAGGCGGCGGCGCGCTTGGTGCCGGAGGTTTTGGAGATCCAGACGTTTTTGGGGCGCGTGGATGTCCGACTTTCGGTGATCGCGCGGGATATGGCGCATTATCAGGAGATCTATCGCGACAAGATTCTGACGTTGCCGCATATCGCGGATATTGAAGCTTTGATGCATGTGGCGCGGATCAAGTCGAAAGAGGCGTTGCCGCTGTGATTGCGCTGGATGACATTGATCGGCAGATCCTGCGGCTTTTGATTGCGGATGCGACGCTGGGGGCCGGCGCAATTGGGCGGGCGGTTGGGTTGAGCCAGCCAGCGGCCTGGCGACGGATCAAGCGGTTGCAGCAATCGGGGGCCGTCAAGGGCAAGCGGCTGCGGCTCAATGCGGAGGCGTTGGGCTTTGGCGTGACGGTTTTTCTGGGCGTCAAGCTGGCGGCGAAGGGGCGTGTGGCGCTGGAGGATTTTGAACGCGCGGTCGCTGCGATCCCCGAGGTGCAGACGGTGGAGCATGTGTTGGGCCTATATGATTACCGCTTGCGCGTGGTGGCCCGGGATCTGAGCGATTTTGAGCGCGTTTTGCGGCGGCGCATCATGACCTTGCCGGGGGCGGGCGAGGTTGAGGCCAATGTGCTTTTGTCGGAAGAGCGCCTGGTCGGGCCGATTGGCTAAAATGCGCACCACGGATTTCCGATAGGCAGCGCGGCGCGGCCGGCTGGGGGCGAATGTATACCAATGTAGGCTTTGCCCTTGCCCGGGGGACGGCCTATGTCTGCCTGAACATTGGGAGAGGATGTAACATGGCTGCGTTGCTTGACACGATTGACCCGCATGGTTTGGAAGAGTTTTCCGTCGTTTTCACGGACCGCTCGCTGAACCATATGAGTGCTGCGTTTCAGGGGGTGATGACAGATATCTCTGGCATGCTGAAAGAGGTCTATGGTGCCGCGGGCGTGGTCGTGGTTCCAGGTGGCGGCACTTTTGGTATGGAAGCGGTCGCGCGGCAATTCGGGCGGGGGGCTGAGGTGCTTGTGGTGCGCAACGGATGGTTTTCCTATCGTTGGAGCCAGATCTTTGAGACCGGAGACCTGACAGCCAAAACCACCGTTTTGAAGGCCCGTCAGACCGGAAATGCCAGTGCATCACCGTTTGAGCCGCATCCCATCGAAGCGGTTGTGGCCGAGATCAAGGCGCAAAAACCGGATGTCGTCTTTGCACCGCATGTCGAGACATCGGCGGGGGTGATTTTGCCGGATGGCTATATCGCAGAGATGGCCGAGGCGGCGCATGCGGTTGGAGCGTTGATGGTGCTGGATTGCATCGCCTCGGGATGTGTCTGGGTGGATATGCGGGCGCTTGGGGTGGATGTGCTGATTTCGGCGCCGCAAAAGGGTTGGTCAGCTCAGCCCTGCGCTGGGCTGGTCATGCTCTCGGAGCGAGGCTTGGCGCGGCTGGAGGAGACGACATCCGACAGCTTTGCGATTGATCTGAAAAAGTGGCACCAGATCATGATGGCCTATGAAAACGGCGGGCATGCGTACCATGCGACAATGCCGACGGATGCGTTACGGGCCTTTCGGGACACGATGCTTGAGACCAAAGAATTTGGCTTTGACGCGCTGAAAGAGGCGCAATGGGCGCTGGGGCGGGCCGTGCGCACAATGTTGGCGGGAAAGGGCGTGACCTCGGTCGCGGCTGAGGGCTTTGGCGCGCCGGGTGTTGTTGTGTCCTATACCCAAGACCCCGACATCCACACCGGCAAGAAATTCGCAGCCGAAGGGATGCAGATCGCGGCAGGCGTGCCGCTGCAATGTGATGAACCAGCAGATTTCCGAACCTTCCGCATCGGGCTTTTTGGGCTGGACAAGCTTTATGATGTAGACGGCACGGTTGCGCGGCTCAAACGCGTTGTGGATCAGGTTCTCTGATCCTGAGCGCAGACGGATTGCTGTCTGCCCTCGGCCTAAGGGTTCAGGTTTGGGTTTTGAGGCCGAGGCCCATTTGCATCAACATCTGACGCACCGGTTTGGCGGCATATAGTGCGTCCAGGCCAAGCATGCGTGCGTCTTTGAGCGGCTGGCTGTGCACTTGGCTTGCGCGGTTCAAGAGATCAATGCCAGCCACGCGAGTGCGCACGTCTGCCATGCGCGCTTTTTCATAGCGGGCCAGCATATCAGCGGTGCCGAGTTCCTGCGGTGCGGCCGTTGCGAGATCCAAAAGGGTTTTGGTATCGGCCAAGGACATATTGAGCCCTTGCGCGCCAATGGGGGGCACCACATGGGCAGCTTCGGCGATAAGGGCAAGACGCTCGCCCGCCATAGAGGTGGCGCGTTGGCTGATGATTGGCCAGACCGCGCGGGGCGAGGCGAGGCGGAGCGGGCCATAAAGACCGGCAGAGCGGTCGTCCATCGCGGCGTTGAACGTGGCCTCGTCCATCTGCATGCGCGCGTCCGTTGCGGCGGCGTCGTCCATCCAAACCAGCGCTGAGCAGGGGCAGCCATTGCGATCGGGCAGCGGCACAAGGGTGAAAGGCCCGCCGGTGCGATGAATTTCGGTCGAGACGTTGTGATGCGGCGCGTCATGATGCACGGCGCAGGCGATGGCCTTTTGCCCATAGCGTTGGGTTTGGACGTCAATTCCAGCGGCACGGCGCATCGCAGAGTTTCGTCCGTCAGCGGCGATCACCAAACGGGCGCGGATGCGCGTACCATCACTAAGACCCACGCGCGCCTCTTTGGTGCGGGTAAAGAGCGTTTCGGCTGACAGACCCGGGGCGAAGTCCACGTTGGCTAAGGCGGAAAGGCGGTCTAACAGGGCCGCGCGGAGGTGCCAGTTTGGCACGTTCCAGCCAAAAGGCAGATCAGAGACATCGATGGCGTCAAAGTCCTTGACGCGCCGTGCCGCGCCGGTTGGGCCGCCGGCGTCAACGATGCGCATCACCTGAAGTGGCGCGGCTTCGGTTGCGATGGCGTCCCAGACGCCAGCCTGCGATAGCAGCGCGCGCGCCGGTTGCAGCAAAGCCGTTGTGCGCATGTCGGCGCCGGGGTCATCGCGGCGGGTCACCGGTGGGGCAGGATCAACGCAAAGCACGCCAAAGCCCGCAGCCCCGAACGCAGCCGCAGCCGTCAGACCGGCAACACCACCGCCAGCCACCAGGATATCAACGTCGCGCATGCTCACACAGGGATAGGTAGGGCGGATTGAGACAGGCGCCGACGTGGCATGCTGCCTCAGGGCGCGATCCGGGCGAGGAAGTCTGCCAGATCTTTGGTGTGGTGGTGGATGTGGTCGGCGGGTTTGGGCGTATCGGCCACGTGGACGGTTTTCATGCCCATCGCGTGCGGCGCGGCCAAGTTGCGCGGCTCGTCCTCGAACATTGCGGCCTCGGCTGGAATGACATCCGCTTGGGCAAAGACCATCTCGAAGGCGGCTTGTTCGGGTTTTGGCCGAAAAGACGCGTGTTCGACGCCAAAGACAGCGTCAAAGCAGCCGGTCAGGCCGCGGGCCTCGACCACGCGGGTGGCGTAGGGGGCGGTGCCGTTTGTATAGACGATCTTGCGCCCGGGCAGTGCGTTGATCCGGGCCGCCAGATCGGGGTCCGGGGTCAGATGATCCAGCGAGATGTCGTGAACATCCGTCAGGTAAGGGCCTGGGTCGATGTCATGCTCGCGCATCAGGCCGGCGAGCGTGGTGCCGTATTGCGCCCAATAGGTGCGACGCAGCGTATCGGCATGGTCGCGATCCACGTTCAGGCTCTCCATCACCCATTGCGTCATGCGCAGTTCGATTTGGTCGAACAGGCGGGCGGAGGGGTGATAGAGCGTGTTGTCGAGGTCAAAGACCCAGGCGCGGACATGTGAGAATTCTTCGCGTGGCATGGGGCTGGCTTAGGCCGGTCAGAGCCAAGTGGCAAGATGTTGGGCTTGCGAGCAAGGGCATCAGCACCGTAACCTATGTCAATTGCTCGCATTTCAAAGGCAAACGCCATGACAACGCCCCGACCGCAACCCTCTGATGCTTACCAAATGATTTTGGATGCGATTGATGTGGGCGTTTATCGGCCAGGTGATCGTCTGGTGGAAAGCGAGTTGGCCGAACGGTTTGGCGTGTCGCGCACGCCCATCCGCGAGGCGTTGCAGAGGTTAGAGACCCAATCGCTTTTGTCGCGCGATGGGCGGTCGTTGATCGTGGCGTCGCTGGATCACAACCAGATGGCCGAGCTCTATATGGTCCGGCGCGAGTTGGAAGGGCTGGCGGCGTCGCTGGCTGCCAAACATGCGACCGAAGAAGAGGTGCGGATGCTGCGCGATATGGTCGAAGCCGACGATCTGTTGGTGGACGATCCTCCGGCGCTGTCGCGGGCCAATCGGCGGTTTCACATCCAGATCCACCTTGCTTCGCACAACAGATACCTGGTGCAGCAGCTGGATCTTGTGCATCGCACGATGGCGCTGATGGCGACCACCTCGCTGGAGGCCGAAGGCCGGACGCGCATCGCGCAGCATGAACATCATGAAATCGTCAAAGCGATCGAAGCGCGGGATGAGGCCCGCGCGGGGGATGCGCTGCGCGAGCATATCTCGGTCGCCTTTATGACCCGCTTGCAGCAGGACGCAGAAAAACGCCGCGAAGAGGGGCGTTAGGTCGTGGTGCTGTGGCTGACGCCGTGTTGGGTTTTGTCCCAAAAGAACGGCGTCACGACCAGCTCAAACATGGCCTTGTAGGCCGCAAGCGTTCCGAGCGTAAAATACATCGGCATTGTGAGGACCCAAGGGCGCAGACCGCGGTGACTTGGGCGATCGAGCGCTTTGTAAGAGACAAAGAGCCCCGTCACCTCGCAGAGGATCACCAGCCCCAGCACGACCCAAAGCGCGACAGGCGGCAACGCCGTGCTGAGCGGATGGGACAAGCCGAACATCATGGGCCAAAAGCTAAGCAGCACCGGGGCCAGCAGAAATTGCGCCACGGCCACCAAAAGCATCACTTGCAAACCCCAAAACCGACGGGGCCCCAGATCGCGCCACAATGTGCGCGGGGCGCGCATATGAACCAGATAGGTCACCAAAAACCCTTTGAGCCAGCGCGAGCGTTGCCGGACCCAGGGCCAAGGACGGCAGGTCGCCTCTTCGTGGGTGACGGTGTCGATCAGGCGCGTGGTCATGCCCTTGCGCGCCAGCCGCACGCCAAGATCGGCGTCTTCGGTGACGTTATGCGCATCCCATGCGCCAAGGCGTTCCAAGGCGGCGCGCCTGAAAAAGAGCGTGGTGCCGCCCAGTGGCAAAACCAGGCCAAGACGCTCGATCCCGGGCAGATTGCAGCGCCACCACGTCGCGTATTCGATGGTGAAGCAGCGCGCCATCCAATTGGCGCTTGAATTGTAGTAATCAAGCTTGCCTTGCAGGCACGCGACATTGGGTGCGCTTTTGCGAAATTCGGCCGCGACGATTTCCAACTGATCGGCGGCGGGCGCATCTTCAGCGTCCCAGACGCCGATGATATCGCCCGAGCAGAAATCCAAAGCATAGTTGAGCGCGCGCGGCTTGGTGGTGATCGTGTCCGAATGCGGCACTTCGACGATGGTCATCCACGAGGGCAAGGCGGTCTTGGCCAGCGTTTTGCGCGTTTGTCGGTCCTGCGCTTCGAGAACAAGCACGACCTCTAACAGCGCTTTGGGATAGCTGAGCGCCTGGAGGCGTCTTACCAGCGCCTCGGCAATTTCGGTTTCTTTGAAAAGCGGCACCATCACCGAAATGCGCGGCAGCCGTTGCAGCGAAGCGGCAGGTGCAGGTGGCGCAGGCTGGGGTCTTTGCAGGGCCAAAAAGGCGGCAAGCTTGAGGCCGGTTGCAAGAACCAGCAACGCCACGGCCAAAAAGCTGAGGGCCACAATGGCCTGGACCGGCCAAACCCCCAAGCCCAAAGCGATCGGCGCGGCAATGGTGGCGACGGCGACAGCGCGATGCGGGCGCCTGCGCGACCAACTGCGACAGGACAAAGCGTCGGGCGTTCGGATCATCGCACGCTGAGCCAGCAAGGCGCCAAAGAGGGTGTGAATGCGGGTCTTGATGTGGTCCGGCAGGGCGATAACGGGCAACACACGCAGATCCAAGGCGGCAGCTGCGGCGCGAACCTGATCGAACTTTTGCGGCTGATGTGTGGCGACAAGCAATGTGTCGCCCAACCAACGATAGGGCGCGACCTGATGGGTGACGCAAAGCGCGGCGGGCAGTGAACGGCGCACGCTTTCACTGGCCGGAGCGGTGGTCAGATCGACAAAATCGACGCTGAATTGTGCCGCAAGGGCGGCATAGAGATCCGCACGCTGCAGCTCTCCCTTGGCGACAAGGATGTCGCCCAAGGCCGCATGCTGTTTGCGTTGATCCCGCAGCGCCGCGCGCAAAGCAGCCTCAGAGATCAGACCAGCAGACAACAGATGCTGCCCCAGCGGTGCAAAGGGCACCTGCCGCTGCACCTGTTGGGGCGCATGCAACCGGACCAACGGGTCGCTCATGAGAGGGCAAGCTCCTTCGGGTCAGAACCCGCGCACCTTGCCGCGATCTGGGTTAATGAACCGTAAAGCGGTCAGGCCGCTTTGCGCGCGTCCATTGCGGCTGCAAAACGCTCGAAGAGATAATAGCTGTCTTGCGGTCCGGGGCTGGCCTCGGGGTGGTATTGGACCGAATAAACCGGACGGTCTGCAACGCGGATCCCGCAGTTTGACCCGTCAAAAAGAGACGTATGCGTTTCCAGCACGCCGTCAGGCAGGGTCTGGGCGTCGACGGCAAAGCCGTGGTTCATCGAGGTGATCTCGACCTTGCCCGTCTCAAGATCCTTGACCGGATGGTTCGCGCCGTGATGCCCGTGGTTCATCTTGACGGTTTTTGCACCCAAGGCCAGCGCAAGCATTTGGTGGCCGAGGCAAATGCCAAAAACCGGCAGATCCGCATCTTTGAGAACCTCTTGGATCATCGGAACGGCATAAGCACCAGTTGCCGCAGGGTCGCCGGGGCCGTTTGACAGGAACACCCCGTCGGGGTTGTGCGACAGGACCTCTTCGGCGGTTGCGGTCGCTGGCAAAACGGTCACGTCGCATCCTGCCGATGCCAGACACCGCAGGATGTTGCGTTTTGCGCCGTAATCGACGGCAACGACTTTGTGCTTTGGGGCGGTTTGGGGTTTATAGCCTTCGGGCCAGGCCCACCGCATTTCGTTCCAACGATAACTTTGTGCGCAGGTCACATCTTTGGCGAGGTCCATACCCTCCAGCCCGGCAAAGGCGCGGGCCGAGGCGACCAAGGCGTCGGTGTCAAAATCGCCTGTGGCAGAGTGCTGGAGCGTGACATGCGGCGCGCCAGCTTGGCGGATCGCGCGGGTCAAGCGGCGCGTGTCGACGCCGCCGATCGCGATGCGCCCACGGCGGGCCAGCCATTCGGACAGATGTTCGACCGCGCGCCAGTTGGACGGGTCGGTCGGCATCCATTTGACGACCATACCATCGGCCACCGGATCTGCGGTTTCGTCGTCATCGGGGTTAACGCCCACGTTGCCGACATGCGGAAAGGTGAAGGTCACGATCTGTCCGGCATAAGAGGGGTCTGTCATGATCTCCTGATAGCCGGTCATGGCGGTGTTAAAGCACAGCTCGGCCGTTGTCTGACCCTCTGCGCCAAACCCGCGACCGTAAAACAGCGTCCCGTCTGCAAGCGCGATACAAGCGGTGGCGGTGGATGGCGCGGGCATAACAATATCCAGTATGATGGCAGGCAAATTGGCGCGAAAATAGGGAGAGAGCCGCAAGAGGTCAAGGAGATTTCTGTTTTTGTGTTAATAAGCAAAATCAAAGACTTACGGGGCATCAAGGCGCTTGCGTGACGATGCGGTTTCGACTAATTTCAACATTTCATGACAACCCACGGGGACTGGGCTCAAATGGAATTACGGGGTAAGATTTCTTCGGCGCTGAAAACGGCAATGAAGGAAAAAGACCAGGCACGCCTGTCAACTTTGCGCCTGATCAACGCAGCCATCAAAGACAAAGACATTGATGCACGCGCGGCGGGTCAGGATGATGGCGTTGGCGAGGCGGAAGTGCTTGCCATTCTTGGAAAAATGGCGAAACAGCGCGCGGAAAGTGCGAAAGCCTATGAAGAGGGCGGGCGCCTTGATCTGGCCGAGCGTGAGCGCGCAGAAATCATCGTCATCGAAGACTTCTTGCCACAAAAGCTCAGCGATGCTGAGGCGAAGAAAGCGGTCGACGCAGCCATCACCGAGGTTGGGGCCGCAGGGATTCGCGACATGGGCAAGGTCATGGGCGTTCTGAAATCGCGTTACACCGGCCAAATGGATTTTGGCAGCGTGGGGCCAATGGTCAAAGACCGCCTTTGCGCGGCTGGCAACGCCGCCTGAGCTGCACATGGCGCGGGTAAAAGACCGCCGCGCCATGATCGCGGGGATGTCGCCCGAGCTGCGCGAAGGGCGCTATGTGTTCGCCTCTTTGCCCGCCGGACAGCCAAATACCGAACTGATGAGCGCATCACTTGGCACTTTCGCCGAGGCAGAAGGGCTATCGTTGATTTTGCCCGAGGACACAGCGCGCGCGGCGGGCTTTGATGTGGACGTCGTGATGCGCCAGATCACGCTGAGCGTCTTTTCGGATTTGGAAGGGGTCGGTTTGACGGCGGCCGTCTCTACGGCCTTGGCCGACGCCAATATCCCGGCAAACGTCGTCGCGGCGTTTCACCATGACCATGTCTTTGTGCCCGCGGATTTGGCCGAGGCCGCGATGGCGGCATTGCGCGACCTTCAGCATGCGGCCCAGGACGAGGGTTAGCTGTCGCGCGGCAAGGCGCGTGTCAAATCCTCGTAGAGGGCGATCCGCTCTTCTTCGCTGAGAAAGGCGCCGATTTCGACCTCGCGCCCTTTGCCGGCGAGCGTGACGTAATGCGGCACAGGACCTTCGGTGTCGTATTTGCGGACCTGGCACCAATATCGGTTGCATGCCCATGTTCTGACCTGGCCCGATGGATCCTGCCGGACAAGATGCGTCTCGGTGGGATCAAGCGTCAACACCTCGACGATTTGGCGTGCGCGGTGGTTGCGCTGAAGGGCAAAATAGATGCCCCACACAGCCAACATCAAAAACGGCAGCACCCCCCACAACAAAGGCGAACCCAAGAGCGGCAGCGTCGGGATCAGGATCAGCGTAAACGTCGCCAAAATGAACGCGGCGAACCCCTTTGGCGGAAGGGATTCGTGCGGCCAAAGCCGAAGCTCTTGCGTCTGGGCGCCGGGGTCTGTGGTCCAATGATAGGGCATGCGTGTCGTCCTCGCTTGGCACATTAGCGAGCAGGCGGCGTCTGTCGATACGGGCGGGACGCTAGGTCGCAGGGTTATTCAGTCGCCGCGCGCGTCGCCACCAAATTCACGTCCACCTTGACCTGGTACATCAGTTGACCTTCGTCCAGCATGTTCAGGCCGATGCCAAAGTCGCGCCGGTCGAGCGCGAGCGTCGCGCTCATCGATGCGGTATCGCCGTCCAGCGACAGGCCAAACGGCATCTCAAGCGGCATCGCCTTGTCTTTGATCGTCAGGACGCCTTTGGCGACATATCCATCGGTGATGGGCTCAATCTCGGCGTTGAAAGTGGCTGTGGGGAAGCTCACCAGATCAAAGTAATCCGGGGCAAAGGCCTGATCCGTGACAGATCCCAGCGTGAGTGAGCCGATGGAGACGGTTACCGTCACATCGCCAGCCGTGCCTTGCGTCACCTCTGGGTCGAACTGGATGGCTGCGGTCCAATCGGCAAAGGCGCCTTGCACTTCTTGGCCGAACTGCTTGGTGGTTATGGCCAAAGTGCCGTCTTGCACGGTCCAATCAGATTGAACGCTGGCCAAAGCTTCTGGCGCGGCGCTTGCGCCGTGGTGCGAATAAACGCCCAAATTGCTGCCGATAAAGAGGGCGATCACCCAAGCGGCCAAGGCGGATACCAGCGGCACAGCGCGGCTGTGCCCGCCGGACGTCTTGGGAACAGATGCCGATCCGAACCACATGCGGCGCAATGTGACGTCTTTGTCGACAAAGTGGTGTTTCAGCGCGCCTGCGATATGCAGAAAAATCGACAGGGCAAGAACACGCTCAAAGACGATATGCAGCCCCGCAAACGTCGCCGCCACATCCGGGTCTTTTGGAACAAAGGGCAGAGATTGTCCCAGCGGCCACCAAATCGGGGCAAAGCCCGTCGTGGCCGCGTGATGGATCCACCCGCTGAGCGGAACCAGCAAGAGCGAGCCATAAAGCAGCCAATGCACCGTTTCAGCCGCCCAGCTTTCGACTTTGCGATCGGCATGCAGCAGGCCGGGTTTGGGCTGGCTCAGCGCCCAGAGAATGCGGGCCAAGGCGACAAAGAACACAAAGATGCCCAGCGTCTTGTGCAGCGAGAACAAATAGGCCTTTTGCGCCAGCTCTTCGGACGTTTCATACGGTAGGCCATTGGCGATGATGCCCAAAGGGATCAAGGTGATGATCAACAAAGCGGTGAGCCAATGGAATGTCTTGGTCACCGTACCGTAGGTCTGCGTTGTGTTCGTCAGGGACATGCTTGCCTCACTTGCTGTGCCGCATTTAGGTATGTTGGTGGAAGCCACGTAAACACAATGCGAAGATTCGCACGATTGCTGTGCACGTGCTTCTTTGCTTGTGTGCAGTGGGCAGTGCGCTTACACGCACCAAAAGATTTCGGGGGAGGGGTTCATGGGCATTGCATTTGTGTTTCCGGGCCAAGGTGCGCAGAGCATCGGTATGGGACGCGATCTGGCGGATGCGTATCCAGCAGCTAAGGCGGTTTTCGACGAAGTCGACGATGCATTGGGCGAAAAACTCAGCGCGTTGATCTGGGAAGGGGACGCCGAGACGCTGACGCTGACCCAAAACGCGCAACCGGCGTTGATGGCCACATCGATGGCCGCGATGCGCGCGCTCGAAGCCGAAGGTCTATCGATCGAGAAGGCGGATTTCGTCGCTGGGCATTCTTTGGGGGAATATTCTGCCCTCTGCGCTGCGGGTGCGCTCAGCTTGACGGACACCGCCCGCCTGTTGCGGACGCGCGGTCAAGCCATGCAAGACGCGGTCCCGGTGGGCGTTGGCGCAATGGCGGCTGTGTTGGGGCTTGATTTCGAAACGGCCGCCGCGGTGGCGGCTGAGGCCGCGCAGGGCGAGGTCTGTCAGGCCGCAAATGACAATGATCCCGCACAAGTCGTTGTGTCAGGCCACAAAGCCGCCGTGGAACGCGCCGTGGAACTGGCCAAGGAAAAAGGCGCCAAACGGGCAGTCATGTTGCCAGTCTCGGCCCCATTCCATTGCGCTTTGATGGAACCGGCCGCAGCCGTGATGGCCGAAGCCCTCAGCCATGTCGACATCGAGGCGCCCAAAGTGCCTGTCGTGGCCAATGTTGTTGCCGAAGGCGTGTCCAGTGCGATGCTCTTGCGCAACCACCTGGTTGATCAGGTCACCGGTTCGGTCCGCTGGCGTGAAAGCGTTGCCTGGATGGCAGGACAAGGCGTGACCGAGGTTTGGGAGATTGGCGCAGGCAAAGCCCTCTCTGGTATGATTCGCCGTATTGATCGCAGCATCGTCTGCAAAGCGGTCGGCGCGCCCGCCGACATTGCCAGCATTCTAGAAGGATAAATCATGTTCGACCTGACTGGTAAAAACGCCCTGATTACAGGGGCTTCTGGTGGCATCGGCGCAGATATCGCCCGCGCGCTGCATCAAGCGGGCGCAACCGTCGGCCTTAGCGGAACCCGGACCGAGCCGCTTGAGGCTCTGGCCGCCGAGCTGGGCGCGCGGGCGCATGTTTTGCCCTGCAATCTCAGCGATGCCGCAGCCGTTGATGCGCTGCCAGCTCAGGCGGCCGAGGCGATGGGCGGCGTGGATATTCTGGTCAACAATGCGGGCATCACCCGTGATCAGCTGTTCATGCGCATGGGTGATGACGATTGGCAATCGGTGCTCGACGTGAACCTCACCGCGACCATGCGCCTCTGCAAGGGTGTTATTCGCGGCATGATGAAGGCCCGCTGGGGCCGCATCGTCAACATTTCTTCGGTGGTTGGCGCGACAGGCAACCCCGGTCAGGCCAACTATGCCGCATCCAAAGCAGGCATGGTCGGCATGTCAAAATCCATCGCCTACGAGGTGGCCTCGCGCGGGATCACCGTGAACGTCGTTGCACCCGGCTTTATTGCGACAGCCATGACCGACAAGCTGACGGACGATCAAAAGACTGGAATCATGGGGCAAATC
>CAZYQC010000077.1:0-12494 GCA_964649815.1 uncultured Rhodobacterales bacterium
CTCTCCGCCGATACCGCCGAACAGTGGCGCCTCGTGAACGACCACAGCCCGGTTCGTCTTTTTCACGCTCTCGCAGATTGTCTCCATGTCGAGTGGTTTGATCGTGCGGGGATCAATCACCTCGATCTCGATGCCTTCGCGGGCGAGGTGCTCTGCGGCTTGAACGGCGCGTTCCACCATCGCCAAGGTCGCGATGACAGTGCAATCCTTGCCTTCCCGGACAACCCGCGCGCGACCAGGCTCGATCAAATAACGGTCTTCAGGAACCGGTTGCGCCTGCCCAAGGTAGAGCAATTTGTGTTCCAGAAAGACCACCGGGCCATCGTTGCGGATCGCAGCGCTCATCAACCCTTTTGCGTCGTAGGCAGAAGACGGGGCATAGACTTCGAGCCCCGGCACATTGGCAAAAAACATCTCGAGGCTTTGCGTGTGTTGCGCGGCCAGCCGGATGCCCGCGCCTTGCGGTCCTCGGAACACGATTGGGACTTTGGCCTTGCCGCCAAGCATGTATCGCGCCTTGGCCGCTTGGTTGACGATTGCGTCCATCATCAACGTGACAAAATCCCAAAGCTGGGCTTCGACGACCACGCGCTTGCCGCGCATAGCGGCACCAACACCGCAGGTCGCGATGACGCCTTCGGAAATGGGCATGTCACGAACGCGGTCCGCGCCAAAGCGATCATAGAGCCCGCGGGTCAGTCCAAAGATGCCCCCAATCTCGCCGATGTCTTCCCCCAGAAGGATGACATCGTCATCGCGTTCCATCTCTTGCGCGAACGCCTCTGTGATCGCTTCGGCATAGGTGATCTTGCGTGTGCCCTCAGCCGGGAGGTCCTGGTGAAGCGAGACTTTGGGCGGCGAGACGAGGGTCATCGCGTGGGCCATATCCGGTTCTGGCTGTTCCTTTGCCCAGGACACGGCGGCTTCTATTTCTGCCTCGGTTTCCGACACGATCGCCTGATACTCGGCCTCACCCAATTCCGAGCGCGCGATCATTTCGGCCTTAAGCCGGATGATCGGCTCTGCGGTTTTCCAGGCGTCTTCTTCGTCCTCTGTGCGATAGCTGGGCAGGTTGGCCCGCATCGAGTGATCGTCCCAGCGGTAGGTCATCGCCTCGATCAACGTTGGGCCGCTACCGTCGCGGGCACGCAATGCGGCTTGCACGACGGCTTCGCGCACGGCGCTCAGATCATTGCCATCAATCCGCGTATTTGGCGTGCCATATGCATCGCCACGCGCGGCGATCGACGGCCCTGCCGTAACCTTTTCGGTCGGTGTCGACAGGCCGTATTGGTTGTTTTCGCAGAAGAAGATCAGCGGCAGCTTCCAGATCGCGGCGAGGTTCATCGCCTCATGGAAAATACCTTCGTTGGCTGCGCCGTCGCCAAAGAAACTGATGCCAATCGTGCCAGAGCCGTTCAATTGGTCCGCAAGCGCGGCACCGGTGCTCAGCCCCATGCCCGCGCCAATAATGCCGTTCGCCCCAAGGATCCCGCGTTCGAAATCGGCGATATGCATAGAGCCGCCCAGGCCCGCGCAATAGCCCGAGGCGCGCCCCATCAACTCTGCAAACATCAGGCGAATGTCAGCGCCCTTGGCGATCGTATGACCGTGACCACGGTGGTGCGTGAGCAGAAAGTCGTTTTCTTCCAAGGCCAGACACGCGCCTGCTGCGATTGCTTCCTGACCGACAGACGAATGCGCCGTTCCCTTGATCGCGCCCTGTAGAAACAACTCTTTGGCGCGTGTCTCGAACTGACGGATGCGCAACATGGTGCGCAGCGCCTCGCGCCGTTCAGTGGCGTCCAAAGCGTTCGGAGCGGCGCGATTGAGGGTGGTCAGGATCGAAACATCTGCCATCGCGTCACCCGTAGACCAGTCTGGGCAACCAAAGCGACAAATCGGGCCACGCGACGACAATGATCAGCGCCAGGATTTGAAGGCCGATAAAGGGCCATTGCGCAGCAAAGATTTCGTTGAGGCTCAGGCTGTCGCCCGCTGCACCTTTCAAATAGAAACAGGCCGGCCCAAATGGTGGCGTGAGATAGGCGATCTGCATCGACAGGTTAAAGACAATCCCGAACCAAATGGGATCATAGCCCAGTTGGGTCAGCACCGGCAGAAAGATCGGCATCGTCAGAAACAGAATGCCAATCCAATCGATGAAAAAGCCGAGCAAGATGAAAACAGCGATCATCACGGAAAGGATGATGATCGGCTCTTGGCTGACGCCTGCCAACAACTCTGAGGCAAAGGTGATGCCACCCATGAGGTTGTAGACACCGATCAAGGCATTCGTGCCAAAGACCAACCAAAACACCATGCCGCAGGTGCGCAAGGCTTGAACCAAAACCTCGCTAAGCATTGCAAAGCTGAATTCGTTGCGCACCCAGGCCGCCACCGCCGCCCCAAACGCGCCCAAGGCGGCGCTTTCGGTGATCGACGCAAAACCTGCGTAGATAGAGACCAAAACACCGCCCGCGACGAACATCGGCAAAGCGACACCTTTGAACAAGGCGAGCTTTTCCGACAATGGCATGTCGCGTTCTTCTTGGGGCAGGGGCGGCCCCAGATCGGGGTTCAGGCCGCATCGGATCAGGATGTAGCTGACATAAAAGCTCGCCAACATAAGGCCCGGCACCAATGTCGCGAGAAAGAGGTGCGAGATCGAGACCTCGGCGGTTAGGCCGTAAAAGATCAAAATGATGGACGGCGGGATCATCGTGCCCAGCGACCCGCCCGCTGTGATCGTGCCGATGGCCAATTTGCGGTCGTAGTTCAGCTTGAGCATCTGCGGCAATGCGATCAAGCCAAGCAAAACGATCTCTCCGCCGATGATGCCCGTCGTGGCGCCCAGCAAAACGGCGACCCCAGTTGTGACAACGCCGATCCCGCCACGGACGGATCCGGCCCACACGTGAAAGGCGCGATAGAGGTCTTTGGCGACCCCGGATTTTTCCATGATCGACGCCATGAGCACGAACATCGGAACCGCGATCAGCGCAAAGCTGTCCAAAAAGTCGACTGTTCGGCTGCCGACGATGAAAAGAGCGTTAAAGCCAAATTGCGTGACGGCCAAAACCACAGCAATAGCGCCAGAGACAAAGGCCAAAGGCACGCCAAGCACCAGCAAGGTTGCCATCGCGCCGATGATCAAAAATGTGATCGTTGCGATATCCATCAGTGCGAGCTCTCTTTGGAGTGCGTGAACCACTGCACTGCGCGGCGCAGAATGATCGCAAGAAAGAGTGCCGAGCCAATGAACAAAAGCGCCTTGAGATAGCTCGGGAGAGGGGAATTGAGTGTGCTTCCTGAACGTTCTGGATCCCAGGCGCCGTTCAGCGAAAAGCGCCAAAGTGCGCGTTCGGCCATGCGCCAGGAGGCATAAGCCAGACCGGACATGTAAATGACGCCGGCAACGATGCTCAACGCATCAGAAAACCGCGCCATCTTTGGACGTTTTTCAACCAACAGCGTGATGCGCATATGAGTGCCTTCGGCCATGCAGAATGCACCACCAAAGACAAAGCCAAAGCTCGCCAACAGGATGGAGGTTTCATGCGCCCAGGTGGTTGGCGCATTAAATCCGTATCGAGCGGCAACCTCGTAGACCATGATCAAAACAATCGCGGCAAAAAACCAAGCGGTTGTGCGACCCAGCCAAAGCGCCATGCGGTCAAGAAACATATGGATTTCCAAAAGAAAACGGGCCGCCCCCAAAAGAGGCGACCCGCGAGGGAGGATCTTAGTTCGTCAAGCCAATGCTTGCCATGAATGCCTTGTGGCTATCGACAACAGCTTGGGCGTCAGCGCTTTTCGCGCCCCAGTCAGCCCAAACTTCGGTCGTCAGGGCGCGGAACTTAGCTGCATCTTCTGCACCGAATTCGATGAAGGTCACTTCAAGCTCGTCTTTGGCTTTCGTCGCGGCTGCTGCGTCTTCGTCGTTCAGCGTGGCGATCAAGTTGCTGGACATAGCGTTGCACGCCGCTTCGAACTTTGCTTGGTTTTCAGCCGACAGTGAATCCCACTTCGCTTTGGAAACGCTCATTTCTGTGGTGGCCATCGAGTGACGGGCGAGGACTGAATATTTTGCCTGATTGTGCATGCCCAAAGCCACGTTCAGCGCGACATTCGCCAGGTCGGTGGCGTCCAGAACGCCGGTTTCCATCGCTGTCACACTTTCGCCGACACCCATCGTGACGAGCGACGCGCCTGCGCGGGACAGCAGATCAGAGGCCAGACCACCTGGCGCGCGCATTTTCAGACCTTCCAGGTCAGAAACGCCGCTGATTTCAACTTTTGACGGGATCTGCTCGGACGGCCAGTAAACGGGGCAGATAAAGTGCAGGTCGTATTTGCTGTAAAGCGCACGGGACAATTCCAGGCCACCACCTTCGGTGAACCAGCGGTCACGGGTTTCACTGTCTGGATAGGCGGCCAGCGTGTCGCCCAGAACACCCATCGCCGGGTCTTTGCCCGCGAAATAGGTCGGCGCCGTGTATTGACCGTCCAGCAGGCCGTTTTGAATGGCCTCAATTGTCTCGGCTGCACCAACGACCGCGCGGCCTGGCAACACTTCGATTTGGATCGCGCCGTCTGTGTCTTCTGCAAGCTGTGCCGCCATGCTTTCAAACGCTTTGGTCGTCGAGGCATTCGCGCCCAGGAACGTCTGCATTTTGAACGATTCCGCGCTGACAGCGCAGGTCGAGATTGCAAGAGCGGCTGCACTTGCGAAGAGTTTAGAAAAAGTCATTTATTCCTCCCTTGGATTGTTGGTTCATCGCGCGGGTCATCCCGCGATTTTGACGTCTGGCATTTTGAGGATCTCGCGTGTCTCGGCGACGGTCGCTGGTTCGCGGCCAAGCGAACGCGCCTGTGCGACAACCTTGGCAATCACCTCGGCGTTGGTCATGTGGCGGGCGCCATCCATGTAGGCGTAGTCGCCCAAGCCGATTGAGATATGGCCCCCTTGGCGAATGATCTTTTCGGTCAATTCGAAAAGATCGCCTTTGTAGTTCACCACGGTCCAAACCGTTTCGAATTCCGATGGCAGAAAGGCGGTATGCGCGTCCAGACCCGCCTCGGTGCCGGGATGCCCGGCAAAGATGATCTCATCTGTCATGCAAAAGCAGATATACGCAGGCTGAGACAGCACGCCCATCTTCAGAAACTGCTCAATCTGGCGGGTAAAGCTGACGTTCCAGCTCACCAAATATGGGGTGAGACCAAAGTGGCGGATGCGCTCGGCAAAGTACATCAACGTGCCGGTCGAGTTTTTGTAGATCAGCTCGGTCGTGTCATAGTGGCCGGCCTCGGGGTTCCACCAGTCAACGTTGACGGAACCGGTGTCCATCGGGGCAAAGTCTGGCGCGGTCTCGGCCGTTTTCATCATCTCTTCGATGGCCGCAAATCGCCCCTTGGCGTCGGCATCGTTTGCGACATAGCCCAATGTCGGGTGGATCAGAATGTCAGACTGGGATCGGATGCCCGCATTGGTTTCCAGATAGAAGTTTGGATCATGATTTGGCGCGCCATCCTCGGTTCTTCCGTGGAAGTGAAAGATCGAGGCGCCTTCGTCATAACAGGCTTTCGCATCTGCAATGATTTCCTTGGGCAGAAACGGCACATGCGGATTGCCTTTGCGGGTCGCAAGCTCGTTCACGCGCGCTTCAATAATGATTTTATCCAAGTTCCCCTCCGAACAGCGGGTCCGTCTGTGCGACTCGGATATAGAACAAACATGCCGATAGTCATATAGTAAGTTATATTTTTGTTGAAAATTGAGGGTATTTATATAACTTTAGTTTTATGTCTGACGAAATAGCCCCCTCACGCCAAGCGCTAGATGTGCCGGATCTGTTGGCCGAGCGATTCCCCGGCCACACGATGCAACGCTTGCGTACAAGCGATGGAAAGTACCGTTACCTATACGTCAGCGCGGGGGTTCAAAGCTCATTCGGCATGAACCCAGAGGCGCTGATGCAGGCGGATGCGGTGGACCACAGTTGGGTGCACGCAGGCGATCGACGCCGGTTCATTGAGGCGTTGGAGACGTCGGCGCGAGACATGATACCTCTCGACATAGAAGTGCGGGTTGAAGCGCCAAACGGAGAGTACCGATGGGTCCGTTCTTTGGGGCAACCGCGCCCCGCAGCCGATGGCGCGGTGATTTGGGACGGCGTTGCCTTGGACATCACAGACCGCCGCGAGGCGCTGATGGCATTGGAGCGAACCCTGTCGGAGGCGCGCCGCAGCGAAGTTGCCGAAGGACGGTTCAATTACATCGCCGCGCAAGATCTGGTCGCTCCTTTGGATGCGCTGCGGTCAGCGGTGACTGCGCTGTCAGAAGGGCGACGGCGTGATCCCGCAGAGATCTCCGCAAAGATTGACGCATTAACCGAAAAATTCCGCACGTTTGAAAAGGCTCTGTCTGCGACACGTGGCTTGGTGTCCGCGACCTCATCCGACGCGCCTGAGACGACATCACCGCCCCAAGCGCAACTCACCAAGCGCCAGAAAGAGGTGCTGGATCTGATGCGCGCAGGCGCTACGAATTTGGAGATTGCCCAAAAGCTGAATATCTCTGAAGGCACGGTCAAACTGCACGTCAGCGCCATATTAAAACGTACCGGCGCCAGGAACCGGACCGAAGCAGCCCTTAGGTAGATAGCGCGCCCGTTTCGCGAAGTTTTGTGTCGTTGTCCGAGAGGGTCCGGCCATCTGTTTGGCAAAGACAAGGCTGTCTACGTGCGTCCGGCAACTTGAAGGGCATAGGCGCGCAACATGCCGTTGTAATGTGCCACATATGGTTTCGGTCCGCGCTCTGTATCCAAAAGAGCAAGACGAACGACGCCGCTCCAAAGATGACAGATCAACATAGACAAGGTCTCGATCTCTTCCTTGTTGTCTTGCGCGTTCATCACTTGAACAAGCTTGAGCGACAAACGCTCGGCGTTCATCTGCGTGTTCTGGAAATCAGCGGCCTGAATATCCGGGTGCAACCCGGCCGCGCCCCAGATCACCAAAAGGGCAGGGCGGTTTTGAACCAAAGCGATCTGATCCTCGAGAAGGTGTTCCACAGTCTCAAGCAGCGCGTCCAGCGTGTCGGCCTGCGCAAGCGCCTCTTCAAGGCGTCCGTCTACCGGCTCCATTTCCACTTCAAAAAGCTTTTCGACCAGCGCGGTACTGGAGGGGAAGAACTGATACAGCGTCCCGATCGCAACGCCAGCAGACTTGGCCACCTCGGTCATTTTCAGGTTCGCGGAACCCGATTGCACGATCATCGAACGCGCCGTTTCGAGGATGCGCGCAACTTTGTCTTTGCTGCGCTTTTGCGTGGGCTCAACCCAGGTCTGTTTGGTCTTCGGAGTCATGTTGCTTGACATATGCGAATACTATTCGTATTTCAAATACGAATATAGTTCGTATTAGAGGTGGCCATGACCGATTCAACTCCTAATGTTTGCATTATTGGCGCTGGGCCAGCTGGCCTTGCTGCTGCACGCAATCTGACTTTGCGCAATATCCAGTACACACAATTTGAACGCCACACTGGCGTCGGCGGTATCTGGGACATCGATAACCCCGGTACGCCTATGTACAATTCGGCCCATTTTATCTCCTCGCGGTCGATGGCTGGGTATTACGGCTTTCCCATGCCCGACCATTATCCGGACTATCCGGGTCAGCGTTTGATCCTTGAATACACCAATAACTTCACCGACGCCTATGACCTGCGTCGCAAGATCACCTTTTCTATGGGGGTCAAAGACGTCGCAAAGGCGGGTGATGGTTGGAAAGTCACCACTGAAAACGGTCAAAGCCAGAATTTCACCCACGTGATCTGCACCAGCGGGCATACGTGGAAGCCGAACATGCCGACCTATGCCGGTGAGTTCACTGGCGAGACGATGCACTCGGTCGATTATCGCGAAGCATCCCTTTTCGAAGGCAAGCGCGTTCTGGTCGTTGGCGCCGGTAATTCGGCATGTGACATCGCGTGTGACGCGGCACAGTCTGCGGATGCTGCCTTTATCAGCATGCGGCGCGGATATCACTTTGTGCCAAAGCATATCTTTGGCGTTCCTGCGGATGTCTTTGGCGCCCGCTCGCACTGGATGCCGTTCAAAGTCCGTCGCTTTTTCTTTGAGCGCATCTTGAAGACGTTGAATGGCGATCTGACCCAGCTGGGATTGCAAGCGCCAGATCACCGCGTTCTCGCGTCGCACCCCATCATCAATTCGCAACTGATCCACTATCTCCAGCATGGCGATGTGTCTGCTTGCCCAGATATCGCGCGTCTCGATGGAAAGGTCGTTGAATTCAAAGATGGGCGCCGCGAAGAGATCGACCTGATCGTGTTTGCGACCGGCTATGACTATGCCATCCCTTACGTCGACTCTGAGCTGATGAATTGGAAGAACGGCAAGCCGCATCTGGCCTACACGGTCTTTAACGAACGCAACCCAAGTCTGTTTGCGGCCGGCTTCACCGAAATGAACGGCGGTGGGTACTACATCTTTGACGAAATGACGTCCTTGATCGCCGACGCCATCGAGATGGAGCGCGACAAACCCGAAGCTTGGAAAAAAGCGTGGGAGCAAGTCAAACAGCCGACTGACTTCACGGGTCCTCTTGGCCTGATTGGGTCGCAGCGACATTCCGATTACGTCGACATGGAGACTTTCTTTGCCGCCTGTGGCGCATTGCGCAAGAAATTGGGCTGGCGCGACGTTCAAAAGAGCTTGGAAGCGGTTCAGCAGGTTGCGCCGCAAGTTCAGGCAATGGCTGCGGAATAAAAGACGGCTCATGACTTATCTCAGCCTTCTTCTTATCGCCAAGGTCGTCGTCACCATTGCCGTAGTCTGCATCCCGTTCTTCTTTTTCAAAAAGGAAACGCTGGATCGGATGTCGGGCTTTGGTTCGCCCAACATCGCGATGTATCGCCTTTATGGTATGGCGATCACCGCGTTGGTGGTGGCCTATAGCGGCGGTTTCTTGCAAACCCTCGCTGGTGAGTACCCGGCGCAGATTGTTGCGATGGGGCTTGCTTCGAACGTCGGCGCATCTGTGCTGATGGTAACGACGGGTTATGTCCGGTCCCAGGGTATTTTGACTGGGTTCTTCGGCATCATCGGCATCGGCTTTATTATTGCAGCTCTTGCGCCCAGTTTTGCGATGACCGCAGTTTTCTGATCCAGATTTGCGGCGGCGCGATGCCGCCGCAAACCAATTTTTTAAGTAGCGTCGGCCACTCTTCCGGCGTCTTTAGAACAAGTCCAAAGATCCAAAGTCTGTCCCGATGACCGTCACGTCCAACGTCAGTGACGCATTGCCGATGACGGACGACTCAACGCTTGAAAACGTGGTGCCATCAACGCCGACACCCGCAGTCGCCGAAACGGAAACGCTGGAGAAATCAGTTGACGGAGCAACGAAAATTGGAGCAGGTTCTGTGACTGCAGGAGGATTTCCAATGTCCAATGCTGCATCTGCGAAGTCGATCGTGCCGACCTCTTCGAGTGGCAAGAAGGTGAGGTCCAACTCGGTGGAGATAGGGTCTACGGTGAGGCTATCATCAACCAAGAATGTCTTCATAAACAACAATTTAGCTTCCTTTCTTTCGGTTTTGCGTGCCGCTTTTCTTTCATTTTCAGCGCCACCGCGGCCGGAAGATCACAGGATTTCTTAACGGAATTAAGCTAGGGATTTCTGCAAGTGCAAAATAATGGGGACTGGCTACAACTTCTCGCTGAAGTGGAAACGATTCCTGACGCTTTAAATTGTTTCCTGGCCGAGCTGTCGCAGTATGACGTCGTAAATCTGTCACATCGGGGGCTGATCGGGCACGAAGCTGTGTCGTCATTCACAACGGCATCAAACGCTTGGAAGCGGCATTATATAGAACGTGGATACGATAAAATTGACCCAGGCGTTCAGAGTGCCGGTAAAATCAATACGCCTCTGATCACCAGCTTTGATCCCGCATGCCCTCTTTACGACGCGGAAGGGGCGATTGCCGATATGTTTGACGAGGCGAAGGACGCGATTGGAACAGGGGCTGTGTGCATTCATTTCCACACACGCTGGGGGACCAACATGGTCAATATCTTTTCCCAAGCGCCGGGACACCAGTTCGACTTGTGGCAGCGCAGTTACGCGGCGCGCCTTGCACTGATGGCAGCCACGTTCAACGAAAAGGTAAGCGCGCTAATCGGAGACGCCGAAGCGAAAGGACACAACGTTCAGCTCTTGTCAGACCGGGAACGGGATTGTGTTGCCTGGCTCGCCAGTGGGCTGCGCGTCTCTGCCATCGCGGACAAACTTGGGATCAGCGACAGAACGGTCGAATTCCACCTCAGCAACGCGCGCAAAAAGACAAACTCGCCCACGCGCGACAGTTTGATCGCGCGCGTGCTGCTTTACGAAAGAAGCTGATGCCGATCAGCCTCTGGGCCGTGTGCGTTCCAATTCTGGCGTGATCGGAATGTGCTCTTCGTCATCCCCAGGAGGCAGCTTGAACGGGCCGTTTTCCCAATCGGCCGCTTTCCACGCCTCTTTGGCTTCCTCGATGCGATCGCGGGAAGACGAAACGAAATTCCACCAGATGTAACGCTGTTCATTCAACGTCGCGCCACCCAGCGCCATGAGCCGCGCGCCTCTTTCGCCAGCGCGGACGCTGATTTTGTCGCCGGGGCGAAACACCATCATTCTGCCCGCTTCAAAGGTTTCGCCGGCGATCTCGACCGAGCCTTCGGTGACATAGATCCCGCGGTCTTCGTGATCGTCTGGCAAGGGAAAGTGCGTGCCTGCCTGCAGCACAACGTCGACGTAGAACGTCTCGGATTGCATCGTGACAGGACTTTCTTTGCCATAGGCAGACCCCAAGATCAGCTTGGCCTGAACACCGGTGTCAGAAAGCTCGGGCAAAGCATGCTCTTTGTGATGTTCAAAGTCCGGCGCCATGTCTTCTTTGTCTTCTGGCAGAGCAATCCAGGTTTGAATGCCGAACAGCCTGTTACGCTTTGCGCGGGTCTCGTCGCTGGTCCTTTCGGAATGCGTTACGCCGCGCCCCGCAACCATCCAGTTGACCTCGCCAGGGTAAATCATCTGATGGGTTCCGATGCTGTCGCGATGCTCGAACTCGCCATCGTAAAGATATGTCACCGTCCCCAAGCCGATGTGCGGATGCGGGCGCACGTCGATCCCGCCATCTGTGATGAATTCCGCAGGCCCCATTTGATCAAAGAAGATAAAGGGGCCAACCATCTGCCGCTGCGGCGCGGGCAGGGCGCGCCGAACTTCGAAGCCACCAAGATCGCGGGCCCGCGGGATGATCAGGGTTTCGATGCTGTTCAAAGACGCATTTGGGCAGTCTGGGTTTTGGGTCGGGTTCCAGCTCATGCTTGGGGTCCTTTGGTGATGTTGGCTGCGTTTGCGACTGGGTCCGGCAACCTTTGGTTCAAAATTTAGTCTATCTGGTTTGATTTGCGACCGTCGATGCTCTGATTCCCGATCAAAGACGCGCCCGTGCCTCTTGGTGGGTTCTTGGATCGCCTTGGTCTCACGGTGCGATAAAGTGTCTGACAACCGGCCCCGAAGGCCGCGTGTCGAACCCGCGCACTGTTTCCTGGAGCGGCTGATCCGCCTTTGACACGCGATTGTGCTGCGCCAGATGTTCTTGCCACGACTGCACCATAAAGCTTTCGATCCAAACTTCGGGATCTTCGGCGTTTTGAAAAACGTGCCATTGGTAGGCGCCGTCTCTCCACCGTTCGTTGGACCATTGATGCAGAGCGGTCAGAAAGGCCTCTTGGTCTTCGGAGCGAACCCGGTATTCGACCTCAACCATCACTGGTCCCCGGTCTTCCAATCCTTCTTCAGGCAGGACGACGGCAGGCGCTGGCCAATGCAGAGCGGGCGTCAAATCAAGGCCTTCGGCTTGGCCCAATGTGAAGTTTCGCGTCAAGAAAAGCCCAAGCAAGAGCCCGATCGCCGCGATCACCAAAGACGTCTGCGTGGATGTAAAACTGGCGACTTGGCCCCAAAACGCTGAACCAAAGGCCATCGAGCCAAAGAACACCATCAAGTTCACCGAAAGGCCGCGCGCGCGGACCCAATTCGGCAGGGCCGTTTGGGCAGAGACGTTGAAGGTGGTCAAAACAGCGATCCAGCTAAAGCCGCCGATCAAAGCCGCGACATAGGCTATGCGCGGATCATAGGCGGTGGCCAACGTGATCATCGCAACGGAGGTTCCGACCGTGCCAGCAGCGGCCATCGCACTTGCCCCCAGCTTTGAGCGGAGTTTCGGCAAGCTCAATGCGCCCAGCACGGCCCCCGATCCGATGAGGGTTAACAGCGTGCCGTAAAGCGTTGCAGAGCCGCCTTCGATGCCTTGAACAATCAGCGGCAGCAGCGCCCAATATGCGGCTGCAAAGATGAAAAATGCAAATGACCGTACCAAAGTCGCCTTGAGAGGTGCGTTGTGTGACACG
>CAZYQC010000078.1:0-11752 GCA_964649815.1 uncultured Rhodobacterales bacterium
GCCAACCGGAATCTGAAAGTCGAATTCGTCGTAGCATTCATAAGGCTGCGCGCGACGCAAATCCCAGGCGAGGCCAGAGCCACGTACCATCACGCCAGAAAAGCCCCATTTCTGGATGTCATCTTCGGTGACAACGCCAATATCTGCGTTGCGCTGTTTGAAGATGCGGTTTTCGGTCAGCAGGCCGTCGATGTCATCCAAAACGTTCGGGAACGCATGCGCCCAGGTTTCGATGTCGTCGATCAGGTCAGACGGCAAATCCTGATGGACGCCACCTGGCCGGAAATAAGCGGCGTGCAAACGCGCGCCACAGGCGCGTTCGTAAAAGATCATGAGCTTTTCACGCTCTTCAAAGCCCCAGAGCGGCGGTGTCAGCGCGCCGACGTCCAAGGCCTGCGTCGTGACGTTCAGCAGGTGGTTCAGAATGCGCCCGATTTCCGAATAAAGAACGCGGATCAACGAGGCGCGACGCGGGACTTCGACGCCGGTCAGCTTTTCGATCGCCAAGCACCAGGCGTGTTCCTGGTTCATTGGCGCAACGTAGTCGAGGCGGTCGAAATACGGCAGGTTCTGGAGATACGTGCGGCTCTCCATCAGTTTTTCCGTGCCACGATGCAGCAGACCGATATGCGGGTCGCAGCGTTCTACCACTTCGCCGTCCAGCTCAAGCACCAGGCGCAAAACGCCGTGCGCAGCCGGGTGCTGGGGGCCAAAGTTGATATTAAAGTTGCGGATCTGCTGCTCACCTGTGAGCGCGTCTTCAAATCCTTTGGAGCCGTCCATTCTGTCAGCCCTCCATCGTCCGGAATACTTTGGTCAAGAGTTTCCAAGACCCGTCTGCAAAGACAAATCCAAGATGATCTTCGTATCGCTTTGGCGGCACATCCACCCAAAGGTGCGCCCGCGCCATCTCTGCGCTGGTCATATCGACGCTCAGGACCTCGTATGACGGCGTACCGGGAAAGGCATCGCGGCCAGCGACACGCGCCAGATAGGCCGCTTTGTCCCAGGTGTTCGCAACCGCGCCATTTGCCATTTCGAACATGACAAAGTTGTCGTGGCACAGGTCCTGGAACACGTCAGGTTTCGAAAAGTGGATCGCGTCGCAATATGCTGTGCAGAGCGCGCGCACGATGTCGTCGGGTTGGTTCGCTTGGTCCTTCACCGCTTTTCAAGCTCCTGCAGACGCATGGCCATGACCCACAGCAAAACAATCGTGCCGATTGGCACGACACATGCAGCGGCCCAGTATTGATTGATTCCGAAATGCGGCAACAGCTTTACCATCGGAATGATGCTGGCCGCGGCGATAACAAGCCAAATGATGAAATCCATCACTTCGCCTCCGCTTCGGGTTTTTCGTCGCCGGGCAAGATGTACTCGGCCCCTTCCCAGGGGCTCATAAAGTCGAACTGCCGATATTCCTGCACGAGGCTGACGGGTTCATAAACGACGCGCTTTTCAGCTTCGTCATAGCGGACTTCGGTATAGCCAGTTGTCGGGAAATCCTTGCGCAACGGGTGGCCGCGAAATCCGTAATCGGTCAACAAACGGCGCAGGTCCGGGTGACCGGCGAACAAGATACCGAACATATCAAACACTTCGCGCTCGAACCAATTCGCACTAGGATGCACCGAAGTCACCGAGGGGACCATCGCATCTTCGCGGATCGAGACCCGCAGGCGAATGCGTTGGTTCTGATACATAGAGAGCAGATGGTAGACCACGTCATAGCGCTTGGCCCGACCGATGTAATCAACAGCCGTGATATCAACCAGCGTGGAGAACTTGCACGAGCTGTCGGTCTTTAGAAATTCGACAAAGCCTTCGATATTGGCTGGCGCGACGTCGATGTTCAGCTCTCCGTGGCTGATATCCCAGGCCAAAACGCAATCCGTGCGCTTTGCCTCCAGATAGCCACCTAGTTCTTGAAGTGCCTCTGACATGCCTACTCCTCTACGCGGATTAGCGTACAATCGTGCCCGTGCGACGGATTTTGCGCTGAAGCTGCAAAATGCCGTAAAGCAGGGCCTCGGCCGTTGGCGGGCAGCCCGGCACGTAGATGTCGACCGGCACGATCCGGTCACATCCGCGGACAACGGAATAACTGTAATGGTAATAGCCACCGCCATTCGCGCAGGATCCCATCGAGATCACATAGCGTGGTTCTGGCATCTGATCGTAGACCTTGCGCAACGCCGGAGCCATCTTGTTGGTCAACGTGCCCGCAACGATCATCACATCGGACTGGCGCGGAGAGGCGCGTGGCGCGATGCCAAACCGCTCTGCGTCATAGCGGGGCATCGACGTGTGCATCATCTCGACCGCGCAGCAGGCCAAGCCGAACGTCATCCAATGCAATGACCCGGTTCTGGCCCAGTTGATCAGATCTTCGGTGGATGTAACGAGAAAGCCTTTGTCAGACAGTTCGCGGTTGAGGTCCTGCGTGGCCACCTCCCGGTCGAAACCGGCGGTATTGGCACCTGTCATCACTGCCATTCGAGGGCACCTTTCTTCCACTCATACGCAAATCCGATGGTCAACACGCCCAAGAACACCATCATGGACCAGAAACCGGCCATCGACATGTCTTTGAACCCGACGGCCCAAGGGAAAAGGAAGGCGATTTCCAGATCGAAGATGATGAACAGGATCGAGACCAGATAGAACCGAACGTCGAATTTCATCCGCGCATCGTCAAAGGCGTTGAACCCACATTCGTAGGCCGAGACCTTTTCGGGGTCAGGATTGCGCACCGCCAAGACAGCGGCGGCAAGAACCAAAACAAGGGCCAACCCGATGGCAACGCCCAAGAAAACAAGGATAGGGAGGTATTCCCGGAGGAGTTCGTCCACGTGAGCTTCCTTCTATCGCGAGGCCCTTCAAACAGGCTCATGAGGTCAAGTGGCAAAGTTGACTTGCTCTCTCGTACCCGTGCCGCCTTGCAGCGTCAATAAAGGCAAGCGCAGAAACCGTGTCCCAAACACCAGATTTTGCGTTTCTTGCCCAGCTGCACCCTTTTTGACGGGCGCGGGATCGGATGTTTGATCAGAGCGCGTTCCCTGACGGTGTCGGCGTGCAAAAGATCAGCTTGTTGCCAAAAGGGTCGTTGATGGTCATGTCGTCCATCCCCCACGGCTGGCGCTGGATGCCCGGTCGCGCATTGCGATACCCCTTGGCATTCAGCGCCGCGCAATAGCCGTGAACGTCATCAACACCGACACGCAAAGTCGCGCCCGGAGCCGCGTCTCCGAAATGTTCGGACACATGCACTTCGCACGCCCCCAGTTTGAGCCCAAGGTACAGCGGTGTGTCCGGCTCAAACCTGTGTTCAAACGTAACCGTGAATCCCAAAAAACCGATGTAAAAATCGCGCGCCTTTGCTTCGTCAAAGCTGCGAAGGATCGGAATGGGGGCAGAGAACCTGTGGGACATACCGCATTCCTAGCCCGAAGATACCCTCAGGTCACGCGTCAGGCATCCAAGCCGCTTTGCGTTTATCAAAAAACGCGCCAATGCCTTCGGCGGCTTCTTCGGTCTCCCACCGGGCTTTGAGTTGACCGATGGTATGGGCGATGGTGTCTTCATCGATCCGAGGGCCCAAGGCCCGCGCAAGCGCCTTGGCCGAGGCGATGGCACCAGGCGCACCTGACAAATAGGGCGTCACTTCCGCTTCGACAGCCGCGCCCAGGTCTTCGGCGGGAACGACCTTGGCCAGCAAACCCAACTCCTGCGCTTCGTCCGCGCCAAAAAGCCGCCCAGAGAAAAAGACGCGGCGAGCGCGCCCTTCGCCCATGCGGGCCAGAACATAGGGGCCGATCGTGGCGGGAATGATCCCCAAACGCACTTCGGTCAGACCCATTTTGAGGTGCGATGCGCCGATTGCGATATCGCAGACGCTGGCCAGGCCGACCCCGCCCCCAAACGCATTGCCCTGGATCGCTCCGATCAGCGGCTTGGGCAAAGTGTTCAGCGCCTGCAACGCATAGGCCAGTTGCCCGGCCTCTTTGGCGCGGGTGTCCGGGTCAGAGGCCATCTGCGTTTGCATCCAGCCCAAATCGGCGCCCGCGCAAAAGCTTTTGCCCGCCCCTGTCAGGACAACGACGCGAACGTGGTCATCGCTCGCAAGCGCCTGTGCAGCAGCCAGCAATTCCGCAATCATTTGACCGGACATGGCGTTGTGCTTTTCCGGTCGGTTCAGCGTCAGGGTCGCGACGCCGCGAGCGTCCGTTTCAACGGCCAAAGTCTCGTAGTTCATGATCCACCAATCCTTAGGGCAAGGGCATTAACCACCGCGCATGGCCCGCGCCATGTCCGCAGCTTTGCCGATGATCGCCTCGTCCAAACCCGTTTCATACCCAAGCCGCGTCAGATGCGATGAAACGGCTTCGGTCGCGACATTGCCCGCGGCGCCTGGGGCATAGGGGCATCCGCCAAGCCCACCCACAGCGGCATCAAACACGCGCACACCAAGGCTGAGTGATGCGTCGATGTTTTCAAGCGCCCGCCCGTTGGTGTCGTGATAATGGCCCGCCAATCGGGTCACCGGCACAGCGTCACGCACCGCAAGCAACATGCGTGCGATGGTGTCAGGCGTGCCCTGCCCGATCGTGTCCCCAAGACTGATTTCGTAGCAACCCATCGCAAAAAGAGCATCCGCCACCTCGGCGACCTTTTGCGGCGCCACCGCGCCATCATAAGGGCATTCGACCACGCAAGAAATGTAGCCACGCACCGGCAAGTCGATCGAGCGCGCCGCCTCGACAACCGGCCTGAACCGATCCAAGCTTTCTGCAATACTTGCGTTGATATTGGCCCGAGAAAACCCCTCGGAGGCCGAGCCAAAGATGGCGATTTCGTCAGCTTGGGCGGTGCGCGCGTCTTCGTAGCCACGCATGTTGGGCGTCAGCGCCGCATATCGGACACCCTCTGCGCGTCGAATGCCGGCCAAAACCTCGGCCGAGCCGGCCATTTGCGGCACCCACTTTGGGCTCACAAAGCTGGCACATTCAATTCTGCGAAACCCTGCGGCGCTCAGCGTGTCGACCAAGGCGATCTTTTCTGCAACCGGAATGTCGCGGGCTTCGTTTTGCAGGCCATCCCTTGGCCCGACTTCAAAAATTTCGACGTATTCGCTCATGCGGGCATGTCCCAAGGCGGATAGAAGTCTTTTTGCATCAGCTCTTCCCCCTTTGGCGGCAAGGCGTTCTGAAAAGCCGCCCGCGCAGTCAGGCGCGAGTACCAATCAAAAAGCCGCGGCCAAGGGTCTGGTTTGACAAAAAACTGAGCCAGATACACAGCCTGCCCGACTGAGATGTCAGGCGCAGAAAGACCCGACGCCAACAGATAAGACCCGCTGGTGCGCAGCCGCGCTTCGATTGCATCATAGCATTTCGCCGCGCGCTTGGCCTCTAGGTTCATGATCACCGGGCTGCGCATGGAATCGTCGCGCAGCACCAAGTGCTGCTGGGTCAGCGCTGCCGCATGGACAGACAGCGTTTCTGCGAAATGCAGCCACATGAGCCATTCCGCGCGCTCTGCGTGGCCAGGTGGCCTGCCGAACGTTTCGGGCGCGTAGGTCTCGCACAAATATTGCGCAATCGCCCCGGTTTCAAAAAGCGTCACATCGCCATCCTGAAGGGCCGGAACACGCCCCGCAGGCGAGAGGGCCAAATATTCCGGGGCGCGCAAAGATTTGTCGAACGGGTGCACGACCAGCTCGAACGGAACACCGAGTTCATGAATCAGCCAAAGCGACCGCATGGAGCGGGCTTGGTGGCAATGGTGCAGTACCAGCGTCATTCCGCGTTCTCCAGTCGTACAAGGGCTGCGCCAGCTTCGACTTGTGCTCCGGTTTCTGCAAGCACTTCTGCGACCACACCGTCGCGGGCGGCAGTCAAGGTATGCTCCATCTTCATCGCTTCGAGGATCGCAAGCGGCGCGCCTTTTTCAACGGCCTGCCCGGGGGTCGCGAAAACAACCTTCACCAGGCCCGGCATCGGCGCCTCGATCACGTTCCCGTCGCCCGCGGCACTTGCGGCCACGTCCAAAGGATCGACGCTTTGATAGGCGATGCCATAGGCGTCAAACACGGTGATATCCCGCCCCTCCACCGAGACGTCCGGCATGGGCTGATCGTTGAGACGCCAGCCGTTGGGCCCGCGCAGGGCTATGAACTCGGCGCCATCGACCGACCAGATTTGCCGGTCAGGCCCGTGGACATCCACCTTTAGCGCGATCCGTTGATCGTCTTGCATCAGCGGGACCTGGCGCGATGCTGGTCCCCAAAGGGAAAAGCCCGTTTCGGCTGTGGGTTGATCAAGCGAAGTAACCGTCATCGCCGCCGCGACGGCATGTACCGGCTGGGCCTCGTGCGCCGTCACCAACTGATCTAGATCGCGGGCAATGAGGCCGGTGTCCACATCGCCGCTTGCAAAGCCGTCATGCGCGGCCAGAGCGCCCAAAAACGCGAGGTTTGTCACCGTGCCGCCGACTTGCGTTTCATCCAAAGCGGTGCTGAGCGCGCGCAGGGCCGTTTCGCGGGTCGGGCCATGCACGATGATTTTCGCAATCATCGGGTCATAAAAGGGAGAGATCGTGTCGCCTGCACGCACGCCACTGTCAGAGCGCGCGCCAGGGGGAAAGGCGAGATGCGACAGCGTTCCCGTGGCAGGCAGAAACCCTTTCGGCACGTCCTCTGCATAAAGGCGCGCCTCAAAGGAATGGCCGTTGATCGCAAGCTCGGACTGGGTCTTTGGCAAAGGCTCGCCCGCGGCGACGCGCAGTTGCCAGGACACCAGATCGACGCCGGTGATTGCCTCAGTGACGGGGTGTTCGACCTGAAGGCGGGTGTTCATTTCCATGAAATAGAACCGGTCCGGGCGCAGCCCTTCGGAGGCATCAACGATGAACTCGATCGTGCCTGCGCCTTTGTATCCGATGGCCTCCGCCGCCTTGACCGCCGCTGCGCCCATTGCTTGACGCATCTTGGGCGTCATGCCTGGCGCGGGTGCTTCTTCGATCACTTTTTGGTGGCGCCTCTGCAAAGAACAATCGCGTTCAAAGAGGTGCACGGCGCGCTCACCGTCGCCGAAAACCTGAACCTCGATATGGCGCGGCTTGGCGACGAACTTTTCCACCAGCACCGCCTCATTGCCAAAGGCTGTCTTGGCCTCGCCCCGGGCGCTGGCGAGCGCAGCCTCAAACTCCTTGGGATCTTCGACCAGGCGCATGCCCTTGCCGCCACCGCCCGCCACGGCCTTGATCAGCACGGGGTACCCGATCGCCTGCGCCCGCTCTGCAAGGTGGGCGTCGGCCTGGTTTTCCCCGTGATAGCCCGGCACAACCGGCACGCCAGCCTCTTCCATAAGCGCTTTGGCCGCGTCTTTGAGCCCCATCGCGCGGATCGCCGACGCGGACGGGCCGATGAATGTCAGCCCCGCGGCTTCGACAGCCTCGACGAAATCGGGATTTTCGCTGAGAAATCCGTATCCGGGGTGGATGGCCGTGGCGCCGGTGGCGCGGGCGGCCTCGATCAAGGCGTCGCCCCGCAAATAGCTTTGGGCAGGCGCCGATCCACCGATGTGAACGGCTTGGTCCGCCAGCGCGACATGCTTGGCCGATGCGTCGGCATCCGAGAAAACAGCGACCGTTTTCACGCCCATGCGCTGCGCGGTTTCAATCACGCGGCAGGCGATTTCACCGCGATTGGCGATCAAGATTTTATGAAACATCATGCGTTTCACCTTTGGTTTCGGGACGCGCCGGGGGCTGCCTGCCCCCGGACCCCCGGGAGTATTTGGATCCAAAAGAAGTTACATGCGAAAGACGCCAAAGCGCGTGTCTTCGATTGGTGCGTTGAGTGCGGCGGAGAGGGACAGAAAGAGGATGTCGCGTGACTTGCGCGGGTCGATAATGCCGTCATCCCACAATCGAGCTGATGCGTAGAGCGGGTGAGATTGGGTGTCGAACATGTCGATCGTGGGTTGTTTGAAAGCGGCTTCTTCGTCTGTGGACCATTGACCGCCTGCCCGTTCGATGGCGTCGCGTTTGACGGTGGCCAGAACGCCTGCGGCCTGCGCGCCGCCCATGACAGAGATGCGGGAATTGGGCCAGGTCCACATGAACCGGGGGGAATAGGCGCGCCCGGCCATGCCGTAATTGCCCGCCCCGAAGGACCCGCCGACCAGCATGGTGATCTTGGGCACCGAAGTGGTGGCCACGGCGGTGACCATCTTGGCTCCGTGGCGCGCGATCCCTTCGTTTTCATAGCGTTTGCCGACCATGAAGCCCGTGATGTTTTGCAGGAATACCAGCGGGATACGGCGCTGACTGCACAGCTCGATGAAATGCGCGCCCTTTTGCGCGGCTTCGGAAAACAGCACACCGTTGTTGGCGATGATGCCGACCGGGCAGCCCAAGATATGGGCGAACCCACAGACCAGCGTTTCGCCAAACCGCGCCTTGAACGGATCAAAGCGCGACCCGTCCACCACCCGCGCGATGACCTCGTGAATGTCATAGGGCGTGCGCAGGTCGCCTGGCACCACACCCAGGATCTCTTCGGGATCATAGGCGGGGTCTTCGGGACTTTGCAAAGTGACCGTGCCCGCTTTGCAAAGGTTAAGGTTTGCGACACTTCTGCGCGCCAGCGCCAGCGCGTGGGCGTCATCCTCGGCCAGATAGTCGGCGACACCGGACAGGCGCGTATGCACATCGCCCCCGCCCAGTTCCTCGGCTGTCACAACCTCGCCCGTGGCCGCCTTGACCAGAGGCGGGCCGGCCAGAAAGATGGTGCCCTGATCCCGCACGATGATCGTGACATCCGACATCGCGGGCACATAGGCCCCGCCTGCGGTACAAGACCCCATGACCACAGCGATCTGTGCGATCCCCTTGGCGCTCATCTGCGCCTGATTGTAGAAGATACGGCCAAAATGATCGCGGTCGGGAAACACCTCGTCCTGATTGGGCAGGTTCGCCCCGCCGCTGTCGACCAGATAGATGCAGGGCAAATGGTTCTGTTCGGCGATCTCCTGCGCGCGCAGGTGTTTCTTGACCGTCATCGGGTAATAGGTCCCGCCTTTGACCGTCGCATCGTTGCAGATGACCATGACGTCCTGCCCCATGACCTGCCCGACACCCGCGATCACACCTGCGCAAGGGGCCGCGCCGTCGTACAGGCCGTGCGCCGCCGTCGCGCCCACTTCGAGAAAGGGAGAGCCGGGATCGAGCAGGTTGGCCACCCGCTCGCGGGGCAGCATCTTGCCGCGCGACACGTGGCGTTCGCGCGACGCCGCACCGCCACCCGCCGCCGCAGTTTCGGCAGCACCGCGCACCACCTCAAGCGCCTCAAGGTGGGCAGCGCGGTTGGCGCGGAACGTTTCGGACGCGGGCAAGGCCTGCGAGGTGAGTTTCATGGGCTTTCTCCTGTTTCGGCAGCGGCGCGGGCCTTGAGTTCCTTGCGGATCACCTTGCCCGTGACGGTCATGGGCAAAGCATCGACAAAGCTGATTTCCCTTGGATAAGAATAGCTTGCGAGGCGGTCCTTGACGTATTCCCGCAACGCCTGCGCGTCGGTCTGCGCGCCTTTGCGGCGCACGACATAGGCCTTGACGATCTCTGTGCGCAGACGGTCTGGTTTGCCCACCACACCAACCGTGGCGACGTCCGGATGGGTCATCAGGCAATCCTCGATCTCGGACGGGCCGATACGGTACCCGGCAGAGGTGATCACGTCATCATCGCGTCCAATAAAGCGGACAAAATCTCCGTCTTGCTGGCCGCGATCCCCGGTCAGCATCCAATCGCCGCGAAATTTGGCAGCCGTTTCGGTCGGGTTGTTCCAGTATTCCAGCATCATGGACGGCGCGCCGCGTCTGACCGCTATATCGCCCTCGCCCTCTGTCATATTGCCCTGCCCGTCAATCACCGCCACGTCAAATCCCGGCACCGGCTTGCCCATCGCACCGGGGCGCGGCGCGAAACGGGCCGCACAGGAACTGACCACCATGTTGCATTCGGTCTGTCCGTAGAATTCGTTGATCGTCAGCCCAAGGGCGCGCTGCCCCCATGCCAGCATCTCGGCACCCAGCGGCTCGCCGCCGCTCGCGACTGACCGCAGGCTGTCGATACGCGCGTCCGCCGCTTTGAGCATGCGCAGCGCCGTGGGCGGGAAAAACACATTTTTGACAGATGCTTGCGATACGATCCTCACGCACTCCTCAGGCGTGAACTTCAGCATGCGCGCCGCCACGACCGGAACCCCCAGCGCAAGGCCGGGCATCAGAACGTCGAACAGACCACCGATCCACGCCCAGTCCGCAGGTGTCCAGAGGCAATCCCCCGGCTGGCCCAGATTGTCATGGCTGAGCGCGACGCCCGGCAGGTGGCCGTCAAGCACGCCATGCCCATGCAGTGCGCCCTTGGGCGTACCGGTGGTGCCGGACGTGTAGATCAGCACGGCGGGCGTTTCGCGACCCGCTTCGAAATACGGCACGGGGTCGCCCGCGATTCCCGCCGTGTCCGCCTGCCGGCAAGGTGCCAGATCGCCGACCAGCGCGGCCCCGTCGGCGTCCGTCAGCACCAGCGAAAGGCCTGAATCGGTGATACGCGACCGCAGCGCATCCTGCTTGAAGAGCTTGAACAATGGCACTGAAATCGCACCGATTTTCCAGATGGCGAGGTGGGCGGCGGCGCACCACTGCGATTGCGACAGCAACACGCCGACCCGGTCTCCGGGTTGCACCTGCGCAAGCAGCGCGCGCGCAAGGCCGTCCGCCATCGCGGCCAATGCGCCATAGGTCACGTCGTGGCGTGCGCCAGTCAGATCGATGATCGCGACCTGATCCGGAGCATGCGCAAGGCACTGTGCGGCCATGTTCACAGCCGGTCCCCCGGCAGGACGCTGACACCGCCGAAACGGTCCACCAGATAGGTGACGTCACCGCATTTGACCCGGAACACCTCTGCCCCTTCGCCCGCCCAGCCAAGGCAGTCAGTCACGCTGCCGCCGTGTTCGGCCACGTGGCGCGCGGCGACCGCGTTGATGATCCCCGTCGCGTCCAGCGTGACCTGACGCTGGCCCAGCCAAAAGCCCGCGATCCCGGCCAGCACCACCAGAACAGATGTCGTGAGGAGGACGGAGCGTGGCATCAGCCCATCGCCGTGACCAGTTCGCGCCCCACCAGCATGCGCCGTATTTCCGAGGTGCCAGCCCCGATCTCCATCAGCTTTGCGTCGCGGAAGATGCGCGCGACGGGCGCGTCGTTAAGGAACCCGGCCCCGCCCATCGCCTGCACCGCCTGATGGGCCTGTTTCATCGCTTCTTCGGAGGCATAAAGGCAACAGGCGGCGGCGTCCTGCCGGGTGACGGTGCCCCGGTCGCAGGCACGGGCAACCTCGTAGACATAGGCGCGCGCGGAATTCATCGCGGTGTACATATCCGCGATCTTGCCCTGCATCAGCTGGAAGGACCCGATGGGTTTGCCGAATTGCTTGCGCTCGGCCAGATAGGGCATGATCTCATCCAGACAGGCCGCCATAATTCCAAGCCCGATGCCTGCCAGCACCACGCGCTCGTAGTCCAGCCCAGACATCAGTACCTGAACGCCCCGGCCTTCTTCGCCCAGCACGTTCTCAAATGGCACTTCCACGTCGTCGAAAATCAGCTCAGCGGTGTTCGATCCCCGCATCCCCAGCTTGGCGAAATGAGGCGAGGTGGAGAAACCTTTCATCGTCTTTTCAATGAGAA
>CAZYQC010000079.1:0-11690 GCA_964649815.1 uncultured Rhodobacterales bacterium
AGCCGAAGCCGAAGCCAACGATTTCGCGATCAACCTTAACTTTGTGCACGACGCCCCTGTTGCGGTCGAACCGGCAGAGGTTGCGTCTGACCCGGCACCAGAGCCGGAGCCTAAGTTCGAGTTCGAACCCGAAACGGACACCGCCCCAGAGCCAGAAGCAGCGCACGAAACCGTGGTCGACGCCGACCCACAGGACACAGAAGAGCCATCCTCGCTCGGCGACAAGGTCGCAGCGCTTGAGACGTTGATCCAGCGGCGCCAGGACCGGTGGGAGCCTGACGACACCGGCGCGGATGAATATGCCGGCACCGATGCGCCCACAATGACATGGGAAGACGCCACACCGGACTTGGTCGAGCTGACCGCAGCAGAGCCCGACGCGCCTGAGGACGACCTGCAAAACGGCGACGTGAACGGCGATGCGCATCAAGACGACGCAGTGACCTTTGACGAAGCAGAGCTGGATGAAGAAACGTTGCGCGAAATCGTAAGCGATATTGTCCGCGAAGAACTGCAAGGCGCTTTGGGGGAACGGATCACGCGCAATGTTAGAAAGCTGGTGCGCAGAGAGATCCACCGCGTGCTTGCATCGCGGGACTTCGAATAGCGCCTTGTCACTGAGCGCGCGCATATGAATACGCCCGCTCATCTGTTGTTGGGCGCTGCGGCCTTTGGGCGACCAGACCAATCCAAGATCACTCTGGCAGCAATCATCGGCGCGCTCCTCCCGGATGCATCGCTCTATGCGATGGCGGGCACCAGCCTCTTTGTTCTTGGCATCTCGCCCCAACGGGTCTTTGGAGAGCTCTATTTTTCCGATGCGTGGCAAACGGTCTTTGCCATCGACAATTCGTTCATCGTGTGGGGGCTGTTATTGATCGCGGCCCTGATGGCCAAAAAAGCATGGGCCGTCGCCCTTGTGTCCGCCGCACTTTTGCACATCGCGCTCGACTTTCCGCTTCACCATGATGACGGGCGGCCACATTTTTGGCCGCTGTCGAATTGGGTTTTCGAAAGCCCGATCAGCTATTGGGACCGAGCCCAAGGCGCGCGCATTGTTGCGCCGCTCGAACTGGTTGCAGCTATGGCTGCGGCGGTGCTGATCTTGTGGCGCGGCTATCCCAGATGGGTCAAAGCTCTGACCCTGGTTCTGGCAGCCGCTCAATTGTGGATCGGCTATCAATGGCTCTTTGTCTTTGAGATAGGCGCCTGAAAAAAGAAAAACGCGCCGGGCAGCCGACGCGTTTTTTCTCACCGGAGAGAGGCCTGCGGGAAAGGCTTACGCCGCTTCCGCTTGTTGTGCCGCATTGCGACGCTCTGATTCCTCGCGCGACAGAGCCACAGATGTGCGAACCCCTTTGGCGACGAAGTCCATCAGACCTTCGACAACACGTTCATTTGGATCAATGCCAGCGCAGCTTAGCACTTCGCGCCCATCGCGTGAGCGCGCCCAGCGGGCAATTTGCTCTGGCCCATTGCCAAACTTTTTGTCGTCTGCAATGGCGTCATCCAGCGCAGCCAGTACCACGGCTGCAAACAGTTTACGTGCACGATTGCCTTGTTCATTGTTAAAGGCAGTGCCGTCAACGAATTGCGTCATTCGTCGTCCTTCCTTTATTCTTGCTCTTGTGTTTTCGGCGTGAGGCTCTTTATGACCGATCAGCAACGATTCGGGTACCTCGTTTTTGCATGACACCCTTGCGTTTTTTGCATGGCTTGCCGCGCCGAGATGCCCAGTTTGGCTGCTTGCCGCCGTGCAACCTAGCAGATATAGGGTCGCAGAACGTCTCATCAACCAGAAAATCAGGTTTACGTCATGCCCAAGATCAACGGAAATGAAATCCGCCCCGGGAACGTTTTGGAACATAATGACGGCCTTTGGGCTGCGGTGAAGGTGGACCACGTCAAACCGGGCAAAGGCGGTGCCTTCGCGCAGGTCGAACTGCGCAACCTGCGCAATGGCTCGAAGCTGAACGAACGTTTCCGCAGCGCCGACAAAGTGGAACGGGTGCGGCTGGAGCAAAAAGACCAACAGTTTCTTTATGAAAGCGATGGCATGCTCGTTTTCATGGACAGCGAAACCTATGAACAGATCGAATTGCCCTCAGAGCTTTTGGGGGATCGGCGCCCGTTTTTGCAGGATGGCATGACGATCGTCGTGGAGTTCTACGAAGAAGAAGCGCTGAACGCGACGGTGCCGCAAAAGGTGGTGTGCACGGTTGAAGAGACCGAGCCGGTGGTGAAAGGCCAGACGGCGGCCAACAGCTTTAAGCCCGCCGTTCTTGACAATGGCGTGCGGATCTCGATCCCGCCATTTGTGGGCCCGGGCGAGCAGATCGTCGTGAACACCGAGACGATGGAATATTCCGAACGGGCGTGATGCCGGATCCCGGTCGCGATCCGACCGTTGGGGGCAGTCTGCCCCCAAACCCCCTGAGAGTATTTTGATCCAAAAGAAGCAGCAGGATTAGCGTCTGCGGAGGCGGGGGTTGAAGGCGTCGTTCAGGCCATCGCCAATGAGGCTGACGGCGAAGACGGTCAAGAAGATCATGACGCCGGGAATTGTGACGGGCCACCAGGCATCGAGGATATATTCGCGGTTGGCGCCGATCATAAGGCCCCAGCTCATGACATTGGGATCGCCCAAGCCCAGGAAGGAGAGGCCTGCCTCGAACAAGATGGCGACGCCGACGGTGAGTGTTGCCGATACGATCAGTGGGGGGGCGGCGTTTGGCAGGATGATCCGCCACATGATGCGCCAGTTGTGCGTGCCGCTGGCGCGGGCGGCGGTCACGTATTCAAGCTCTTTGATTTTGAGAAATTCTGCGCGGGTGAGGCGGGCGGTTTGTGGCCAGCTGACGACGCCGATGGCCATTGCGATGACGAAGAGCGACGGGGAAAAGAGTGTCACAAGGACCATTGCGAACAAAAGCGCAGGAAGGACCTGGAAGAATTCCGTGACGCGCATGAGGAGGTTGTCGACCCAGCCTCCGAAATACCCCGCGGCTGCGCCCAGCAGGAGGCCGATGATCATCGTGATGGCTGCGGCTGCGGCGCCGACGGCGAGGGTGGGGCCGCCACCGGAGAGCAGGCCTGCGAGGATGTTGCGGCCGAGGTAATCGGTGCCCAGCGGGAATTCAGGTGTGACGCCGGGCGGCTCGTGCGGGGCCCAGACGATTTCATAGGGATCGCCGGTGAAGACGAAGGTGCCGTAGAGCGTCATGCCAAGGATGGCGATCATCAGCCCCAGGCCGAACATGGCGGGGATGTTTTTGCGAAACATCCGCCAGGCTTCGCCAGCGGGTGAGTGGCTGGGGCTTTGGATGTTGGGCGTGTCCGTCATGTTTCATCCTTGAGCCGCGGATCTGCAAGGCGGTAGCTGAAATCGGTAATCAGGTTGGCGACGACAACCATGAGCGAGGCGAAAAAGAGCACGCCCATGATGGTGGGGTAGTCGCGTCTGAGGATGCTGTCGAAGGCGAGGCGGCCCATGCCGGGCCAGTTGAACACCGTTTCGACCAAAAGGGCGCCGGAGATCAGATTGCCGAATTGCAACCCGGCAACGGTCAGGATGGGCAGAAGCGCATTTCTGAGGGCGTGGGAGAAGACGACCTGGGTTTCATTGAGGCCTTTCGCACGGGCGGTGCGGATGTAATCGGCAGAGAGCGCGTCAAGCATCGAGGCGCGGGTGAGGCGGGCGTATTGGGCCAGATAGATGATGGCCAGGGTGAAGGCGGGCAAGACGAGATGGTGTGCAACATCCCAAAAGCGGGTCCAGAAGGGGGCATCGCGCAGGCGCACGGATTGCATGCCTTCGACGGGGAAAATGGGCACCCAGGAAGCAAAAAGGATGATTAGCATGATCCCGGTCCAAAAGACCGGAACGGCATAGCCGATGGTGGCAAAGACGCTAACAAAGGCCGAAAGCGGCCCGTGCGGTTTGCGCGCGGCGATGGCGCCCAGAAAGACGCCGATCAGGATCGACATAAGCTGGGCTGTGATCACCAGGAGGATCGTGGGGCCGATGCGGTCTCCGATCAGGCGGGCGACGGGTTGGTTGAAAAAGAAGCTTTCGCCCAGGTCGCCTTGGGCCACTGAGCTGACATAGATCCAAAGCTGGGTCAGGACCGGTTTGTTGAGCCCGTATTCCTCGCGGATGCTTTCCAGCATTTCTTCTGTTGCGCCACCCATTTCGCCGGCGATGACGACGGCGGGGTCACCGGGGGCAAGCCGGATCAGCAGGAAGTTCAGAATGACAACGCCCAGCATCAGGAGCATGCCGTAGAACAGGCGGCGTATGATATATGCGGCGTTCACGTGCTCTGAGATCTCTGAAAGGGGTGGGCAAGCGGCATATGAGGGGAGCCTCCGGCGGGGATATTTGGAGCCAAAAGAAAGCGTGGGGTGTGGCTGGGGCGGGCCTGTTTGGGCCGCCCCAGCCGGGGTCCGTTAGGGGGTCAGTCGCCCCATTCCACCATATCCATCGGATGCATGGCGCCCCAGATGCCGGTTGGCACGTTCTGAAGCTTTTTGTCATAGGCGGTATGGTAGGGCAGGGAGTTGATCCAGTAGACGGGCAGGTCAGTGGCGACCTGCTGTTGGAATTGGGCGTAGAGCGCTTTGCGTTTGTCTGGATCTTGCTCGACCGCGGCGGCGTTGAGGATGTCATCGACGCTGGTGTTGGCGTATTGCTGGGTGTTGGACCAGATCACGCCTTTGCGGATATTGGAGCTGAGGTAGGTGCGGTGAACGCCGATCACCGGATCGCCCCAGTTAAAGACGACATCCATCGACAATTCAAAGTCGTGCCCCCCAACGCGGCCCGCCCAGGTTGGGAAGTCGGGCGCGGCGCGGACGGTGACATCGATGCCGATCTTTTTCAGCTGCGATTTCATATATTCCGCGACGGATTGCTGCTGTTCCTTTGGGCCGGGGATATAGTCAACGGTCAATTCCATGCCGTCGCCAAAGCCGGCCTCGGCCATCAGCGCCTTGGCTTTGTCCAGATCGACATCATAGGCGGGGATGGATTCGTCAAAGAACGGAGAGCTTTCGATGATGGGGCCGCGCTGGGGGCTGGAGACGCCGCGGTGCAGGGCTTTGGTGATAAAGTCGCGATCGACGGCATAGGCAATGGCCTGGCGCACGCGGACGTCAGAGAGTTTTTCCGAGGCCGTGTTGAACGCAAGCCAGTTGATCGGGCCGACAGCGGCATAGCCTTCGGTGGTAACAGCGAGGTCTTCGTCTTTTTCAAGGCGGCGGATTTCCTGGGAGCCGGCCATGAAGGGGTACATATCTGCGTCGCCGTTCTCCATCGCGATCAAGAGCGCTGATGGGTCTTTGATGATGCGAATGATGATCTCATCCAGCTTTGGGCGGCCCTCGATAAAGAAGTTGGGGTTTTTCTTCATCACAACGGCTTCGCCAGCGGTGAATTCTTCGAGCATGAAGGGCCCGGATCCGATGGGCGCCGAATTCGAGGGGTGGGATTTCGGATCTTGGCCGTCGCCAAAGACGTGTTTTGGCAGAACCGGGGCCAGGGCGGGCGACAGGGCCAAAAGCAAGGCCGGGTGTGGCTGGCTGAGCTTGATAACCGCCGTATGCGCGTCGGGGGTTTCGATGCCCTCGACCGGTGCGAACATTGATTTGAACGGGTGGTTTTCCTTGGTCGTCATGATGGAGAAGGCCACATCTTCGGATGTGACGGGCTTGCCATCGTGGAAAGTCGCGTTCTGGACCAGGTTCAGCGTGACGCTGAGGCCATCGTCACTCACGCTCCAGCTTTCGGCCAGATAGGGCTGTGGGTTCCAGTTTTCGTCGTACCGCAGGGGGGATGCGAAGATCTGGGTCGACGGCACCGCGGTGGCGATGCCGGACTGAACCGCGCCGTTGAGGTGGCGTGGCACCTGGGTCGATGCGATGACGAGCGTGCCGCCATCGGCAAAGGCTGGCGCGGTAAAGGCCGTGCTGGCCATCAGCGCGGCGGCGGCCGCGATCTTGGTGAAACGTTTCATGTAGGTCTCCCTCTTTCTTGTCTTTACCGAACGGTAAGCGCTGGACAGGCGCGATGGGAAGCGTTTTCTTGACCTAACAACAAATCACGTAAGAGATCGCCCGCATGGCCAGCATCACCCTATTCAGCGCTCAGAAGATCATCACGATGGATCCCAACCTGCCGGAGGCCACGCATGTTGCGGTGAAAGACGGGCGCATCCTTGCGGTGGGGGATGCCCATTGCGCTGATGCTTGGGGCGAAGTGATCCTGGATGAGAGCCTATCAGACACGGTGCTGATGCCGGGATTTGTCGAAGGGCACGCGCATATGATGGCGGGTGCCATGTGGCGATATGCCTATGCAGGCTACCACGATCGGATCGATCCGAACGGCACGTTGTGGCCTGGCATGACCGATATCGACAGCGTGATTGCGGGGCTAAAGACGTACGAACAGGGCTTGTCGGAAGGTGAGCCTTTGATCGGCTGGGGCTTTGATCCGATCTTTTTGCCGACCGAACGTCTGTCTGCAAAACATCTCGATCAGATCAGCGCAGAGCGCCCGATCGCGATCATGTTCTCGAATTTTCACCTTATGTGCGTGAATTCGGTTGCGCTTGAGATGGCGGGCTATGATGCGGGCACGAATGCCGAGGGCGTTGTGAAAGGACCAGACGGCCAACCCACCGGAGAGCTTCAGGAAATGGCGGCGATGTTCCCGGTGATGCGCCGTTTAGGCATTGATTTCAGGGGGTTGAGCCAGACACCCGAGGCGATCCACGCCTATGCAGAGGTCGCCAAACGCGCCGGGGTCACGACCATCACCGATCTCTATTCCGGGCTTGAGGAAGAAGACATCGCAACGATGAGCGCGATCACCGGCGATCCGAACTTTCCTTTGCGCATTGTGCCCGCACTTGGCGCCGCCGAAGATCCTGTCAGCGTGGCCAACAAGGCAGAGGCCGTGGCCAAGCAATCGACGGACAAGCTGCGGCTTGGGGCGGTCAAGCTGATGACCGATGGGTCGATCCAGGGTTGGACGGCGCGGGTGCGCTGGCCCGGCTATGTTGGCGGCCAGCCAAATGGCATCTGGAACACGCCACCAGAGAGCATTCATGCCCTGTGCCTTGAGATGCAAAAGCGCGGCATTCAGATGCACATTCACGTCAATGGGGACGAAGCCGCCGAAGTGTCTCTTGATGCGATCGAAGCCGCGCTGCGGGCCTATCCGGGCCAAGGCCATCGCCACGTGTTGCAGCATTGTCAGATGATGGGCGAGGATTTGTTCAAACGCGCGGCCGAGCTTGGCGTCTGCTGCAACATTTTCTCCAATCACATCTGGTATTTCGGCGATCAGCACGAATCGCTCACGCTGGGTCCGAATATGGCTGCGCGGATGGACGGTGCGCGATCCGCGCTGGATTTGGGCGTCCATATCGGCATCCATTCCGATGCGCCGGTGACACCGCTGGGGCCGCTCTTTACCGCGTGGTGCGCGGTCAATCGCCAAACGATGAGCGGTAAGACCCTTGGCCCGGCACAACGCATCACGGTGGAAGAGGGGCTTTATGCCATCACGATGGGCGCGGCCTATACGTTGAAACTGGATCGCGACATCGGCTCGATCTCGGTGGGCAAGATCGCGGATTTCGCGGTGCTGGGCGATGATCCCCGGGCCGTTTCACCGCAGGCATTAAAGGACGTTCCAGTGCTGGGCACGGTCTCTGGCGGCGTACCGCATCTGCTATGAGGCTGCCGCTGACTGTCATTGGAGGCTATCTGGGCGCAGGCAAGACGACGCTGATCAATCGATTGCTGTCAGAAGATCACGGTTTGCGCCTTTTGGTCATGGTCAACGATTTCGGCGCGATCAATATCGACGCGGGCCTGCTCAAAAGTGCCACTGACGACACACTTGAGCTTTCGAATGGATGTGTGTGCTGCACGATGGGGGCGGATCTCTTTATGGCGGTCGGCGATGTGCTTGATCGTCCCGAGCGCCCTGATCATTTGGTGATCGAAGCCTCTGGCATTGCGGATCCTGCCCGCATCGCACAGGTCGCCCAGACCGAGCCAGAGCTGGCCTATGGTGGCATTGCCGTTTTGGTGGATGCGCTGGCCTATGATGACCTGTCGCGCGATCTTCAAATCGGGGCACAGCTGCGCAGCCAAGTGGATGTGGCCGACATCTTGCTTGTCTCGAAAACAGAAGACGGCGCTTGGCCCGAGGCGTTGGGGCGACCTGCGCTGGATCTGGGCGAGGTTGACCAGATCGCCCCGCTGCTGGTTGGGCTGCGCCCGGGCGCCGTGCCTCAGCCGGGGGTGAGCCACGCGCAATATGTGTCCTGGAATGATCCCGACCCCAAACCCCAAAGCCGCGAACGCCTGACCGCGCTCATGCAAAACCGCCCCAAGGGCCTGCTGCGGTTCAAAGGCGTTGTCCCAGACGGTGACGCGGGGTGGGAGGTGCACGGCGTTGGCAAGACCTGGTCGATCAAGCCAAGAGAGCCCGGCACCCCAACAGGTGTGGTGGGCATCGGCCTGAAATCCCGCATATCGGTCAGCGATATTCGGGATTGGTGGGCGATGGCCCTGACCGCGTAACGCGCGCTAGGACAGGGTTCGCCCGGTTGACATGGGCAACGCCGCGCGGGCAGCTGGAATTCCGGCATCCTCGGCGGCCATCTCTGGGAACAGGGTCAGAAACTCATCCCGCGCCTCTGCAGACATGCCTGCGATATTTTGCGCCGAGGGGTGGAACGTCTCGCATTCCAGACCGTCGGCATAAACAACTTCATGCGCGTCGCAGGCGAGATGGTAATACGTCACCCCTTCGGTGCGGCTGAAATCAACGGTAACCTTTTTGTCATTGACCAAGGCCCCCGCCGGAACCAGAACACCCTCTGCCGCCCCACACATCATTTCCGCCCGCCAGTCGCGCACCAGCACCCGGTGTTGCCGCGAGAGGTAGAGGTTCCGCGATGGCTGTTGGCGCCCAAAGGCGTTTGGCATGATGCGGATTGGCCGCAGCTCGGGCTTGGCTTTCATCATCGCCGCCGTCACGCGCGACGCGCCGACCCAGGCGACCTTTTGAACCCCGTGATCCCGCGTCACGACCCGCGTCCCGGGCGTGATATCCTCGATGTTCACCGACCCCTCCGGTGTCAGAATGCGCGTGCCCGTCACAAAACAGACCGTTTGCGGGATGATGATGTTTCCAACGGTCAGCAGATCGGCGCCATTGTTGAAGACGGCCCGCACGCTGACCTCAAGGTCTTCGCCAAGGTTAAAGGGATAACCTTCGATCTTGATGCATTCGATCCGAAAACCCAGCGGCGTTTCGACCAATTCCACATCGTTGCGGTCCACAACAACGGTCGTATCCGCCACGCCATCTTCGTTGCTGTCGACCACAAACTCAATCCGCTCCAACTCGGGCAGAGGGGGTGGCGCGGAAATGACGTCAGCGAGGTTCGCCGCGTCAACGACCTTTTGTGCCGAGTTTCCGCCCGGCGTGTTGTCGATGACGTTCAGGTCTGACAGGCTCGAATTTTCGCCCACGCCGATCGCCGTGATCCGCGCGCCGAAGTCTTCCAACAATTCGTCACGTTCGTCTGCGCCATCGCCGCCGCCATTACGCTCTCCGTCAGACAGGAATACAACCGCGTTGGTCGACCCGCTGTCGACATCATTGTCTGGATCGCTGTCATTGTTGCGGTCGTCCCAAGCTTCGATGACCTCTTTCAAACCCCGCTCAAAGTTGGTCGCGTCAGAAGAGCGGAGGTCATCAACCTCGGATTCAAAGAGCGATTGCTGATCCAGCGTGAACTCACCCAAAAGGTCGGCACGGGTGTTGTATTCCACCAATGTCACTGTGACATCCTCAGGCGGATAGCCCGCATCGATCAGGTTTTGAAAAAACGCCTTTGCCGCGACTTGTTGCGCCTCAAGAAAGGTGTCGTTGTCTCCGTCCCCATCGACGTCTGACCCAGACGACAGGCGCGTTGACCCGGACGTGTCGATTACCAACGCCAGGTTGACCTTTGGGGCCACGCCAGAGGTTGTAATGTCCACGTCGATCTCAAAGGACTCAGTCGCGAAATTTGGCAGGGTTGCCTGCAATGTGACGTCCAAGCCATCAAAGCTGTCGTTGGCTTGCGCCTGCTGTGTGTCCGTTGTTGTAACCATCTTACCGTTTCCGCGTCATTGTTTCCGAAGTGTGCACAGTCCGAATCGTAAGGCGCTGAAAAAACAGCGCTTTTTAGGGTGATGACCGTGCCGATTCTGGCGCTTGGACGCAAGGCAGAAATTTGTGACAGTTAACGCGCGGCAAACGCGCTGTGGGACAGCGCACGTCCCCTATCGCGGGAAAGTGCCGCTTAAATGGGCCTTAGACCAGGCGCGAGACATCCTTGGCCGCGCGCACAAAATCCTTAAACAAAGGATGCGGCGAAAACGGCTTGGATTTAAGTTCTGGGTGGAATTGCACGCCAATAAACCACGGGTGGTCTGTCCATTCGACGATCTCAGGCAAACGCCCGTCCGGTGACATGCCCGAGAAACACAGCCCCGCGCCCTCCAGCTGTTCGCGGTACTTGATGTCCACCTCGTACCGGTGGCGGTGCCGCTCGTCGATTGTCGTGGTTCCATAGACCTCGGCCACGCGCGACCCTTCGGACAAAACGGCGTCATAGGCGCCCAGACGCATTGTGCCGCCTTTGTCATCATCGACCTTACGCGAAACCTTTGCGTTGCCCTGCACCCATTCCTTGAGGTGATAGACAACCGGCTCGAACCGCTTTTTGCCCGCCTCGTGATCAAATTCTTCCGAGCCGGCCGTTTCCAACCCGGCGCAATTCCGCGCCGCTTCGATCACCGCCATCTGCATGCCCAGGCAGATCCCCAGATAAGGCACCTTACGTGTCCGCGCGAATTCGGCCGCTTTGATCTTGCCTTCGGTGCCGCGCTCGCCAAATCCACCCGGCACCAGGATCGCATTGAACCCTTCCAGATGTGGGGCCGGGTCTTCGCGCTCAAAAAGCTCGGCATCGACCCATTCGACCTTGACCCGCACCCGGTTGGCCATCCCTCCGTGGGTCAACGCCTCGGCGATGGACTTATAGGCATCTTCAAGCTGTGTGTACTTGCCCACAATCGCGACCTTCACCTCGCCCTCGGCATTGTGAATGCGGTCCGAGACGTCTTCCCAAACGTCCAAATCGGGCTTTGGGGCCGGCGATATGTTGAAAGCATCCAAAACCGCCTGATCCAAACCCTCGCGGTGATAGGCCAGCGGCGCGTCGTAGATCGTCGCCAAATCTTGCGCCGCGATCACGCTGTCGGGCCGAACGTTGCAAAACAGCGCAAGCTTTTCCCGCTCTTTTGCCGGGATCGGCCCTTCGGAACGGCACACAAGGATGTCCGGCGCAATACCGATCGAGCGCAGCTCTTTGACAGAATGCTGTGTCGGCTTTGTCTTCAGCTCTCCGCTTGCCTTGATGTAAGGCAGCAGCGTCAGATGCATAAAGATGCACTGTCCGCGCGGCTTGTCCTGCGAAAACTGACGAATGGCCTCAAAGAAGGGCAGACCTTCGATATCGCCAACCGTTCCGCCGATTTCGCACAGCATAAAGTCGACCTCATCATCGCCAATGCCGATGAAATCTTTGATTTCGTTGGTCACATGCGGAATGACC
>CAZYQC010000080.1:0-11407 GCA_964649815.1 uncultured Rhodobacterales bacterium
CAGTTCGTGGGGCCTGAAGAGGGCTGGGCGCTGCCCGGGATGACCGTGGTGTGCGGCGACAGCCACACCGCGACCCATGGGGCCTTTGGCGCTGTGGCACATGGCATCGGGACGTCCGAAGTAGAACATGTTCTGGCCACGCAAACCCTGATCCAGAAAAAGTCCAAGAACATGAAGGTCGAAATCACCGGCAAACTGCGCCCAGGTGTGACCGCAAAAGACATCACCCTGTCTGTGATCGGCAAAACCGGCACCGCAGGCGGCACAGGCTATGTCATCGAATACTGCGGCGAAGCCATTCGCGATCTGTCGATGGAAGGCCGCATGACCGTCTGCAACATGGCCATCGAAGGCGGCGCGCGTGCCGGTTTGATTGCCCCGGACGAGAAAACCTTTGAATACGTCAAAGGCCGCCCCCATGCGCCCAAAGGGGCCCAATGGGAAGCCGCACTTGCCTGGTGGAAAACCCTTTATTCCGATGATGATGCGCATTGGGACGAGATCGTGACGATCAAGGGCGAGGATATCGCACCCGTCGTGACATGGGGCACATCGCCCGAAGATGTCCTGCCGATCACAGCAGCCGTTCCCAATGCCAGCGACTTTGAAGGCGGCAAAGTGGACGCCGCAGCGCGGTCGCTTGAATACATGGGCCTGACCTCTGGCACGCCGCTCAATGAAATCGAAATCGACACGGTCTTTATCGGCTCTTGCACCAACGGTCGCATCGAAGACCTGCGCGCCGCCGCAGAAATTCTTAAGGGCAAAAAGATCAAGGACGGTATGCGCGCAATGGTCGTGCCAGGATCGGGTCTGGTCCGCGCCCAAGCCGAAGAAGAAGGCCTGGCCGACATCTTCAAAGAGGCCGGTTTTGAATGGCGTCTGGCAGGCTGTTCGATGTGCCTTGCGATGAACCCCGACCAGTTGCAACCGGGCGAGCGCTGTGCTGCCACGTCCAACCGCAACTTCGAAGGCCGCCAAGGCCGCGGGGGACGGACGCATCTGATGTCACCAGCAATGGCCGCCGCCGCGGCGGTCACTGGCCGCCTGACCGACGTGCGCGAGATGATGTAACCCCACAGCGGGAAGATGAGCCAAGGCCATGCCAGCCCCAATCGCCTCACTCTGGACCGGCAGCGACCTGCGGTGGCTAGACCGCCTGTCGCTGGCCAGTTTTGTTGCGCGCGGGCATCCGGTTACGCTTTACCACGCCGGCGACATGACACATGTCGACGTGGAGGGCGTGACGCTGGCGCATGTGCTGGACGTTTATCCAATGGCCGAAACGCTTTTGGAAAAGGTCACGCCAACCGTCTTTGCGGACCTGTTTCGTCTCAGCATGGTCGAAAAGACCGGCGCCATTTGGGTCGATACGGATGTCCTCTGTCTGCGAGAGTTCACTCTGCAGGACGGGTATCTGCTGGGCTACGAATCCGACACCACGATCAACAATTGTGTGCTGGGGATGCCCAAGGCGTCGCCGGCCCTGCAATTGCTGCTAGAGCGGGTCAACGACCCGGACTTGTTTCCCGAATGGCTCAATCATCGCTATCGCAAAATCGCATTGAAAGCTGTCAAGGGCGCTGCTTCGCCCCTGCTGGCAGCCGCCGACGCTGTTCCGAACGTCTTTGGCCCCTTGGCCGTGACATGGGCGCTCAAGACCACGGGCGAGGCAAAATATGCCAAGCCCAAATCCGCTCTGAACCCGGTGCATTGGTCGATGGCTGACATCTACTTTAACCCCTACGGCGGCGTAGACGGATGGCTGGACGAAAACACCCTTGCCGTTCACCTCTATGCCTCTCGCATCCGCGCAGCACATATGCGCAACGGCCCGTTTGCCGGGTCTTTTCTTCACACCTTCGCATCTGAGATCGGCTTTGAACTTGGCCCCGATCTGACGCGACACGCCTGATAAAGGAGTCCCCTCGATATGGACAAATTCACCACCCTGACCGGCATCGCCGCCCCCCTGCCGCTGATCAACATCGACACCGACATGATCATCCCAAAGCAGTTTCTGAAAACGATCCAGCGTTCGGGCCTGGGCAAGAACCTCTTTGACGAGATGCGCTACGACGATGATGGCAATGAAATTCCCGACTTCGTGCTCAACAAAGACCAGTACCGTGAAACCGAAATCCTTGTCGCTGGCGACAATTTCGGCTGCGGCTCGTCCCGCGAACACGCACCTTGGGCTTTGAAAGACTTTGGCATTCGCTGCGTTATCGCGCCCAGCTTTGCGGACATCTTCTTTAACAACTGTTTCAAGAACGGCATCTTGCCCATTGCCTTGCCACAGGAACAGGTCGATCTGTTGATGAAAGACGCCGAAAAGGGGTCGAACGCGCGCATGACCGTAGACCTCGCCAAGCAAGAGATCACGACCTCCGACGGTGCGGTCATCTCGTTCGAAGTCGATGCCTTCAAAAAGCACTGCTTGCTGGAAGGTCTGGACGACATCGGGCTCACGATGGAAAAATCGTCGGCCATCGACACATTTGAAGCCCAAGCCGCTCAGGCGCGCCCCTGGGTCTAAAGAAAATATGTCAGCGCGGTGCAAAAGCGCCGCGCTCAGACGTTGGGGGCCACGCTTGGAAAACCACAAGATGTGGCCCGCCGCCACATTTCGGCCTCCGAAATGATGCACAATGGCACCACTACCTCCCTGAAAATGCCCGATCTTTTAGGCTTTATTAACCAAATAACTTGAGCCAAAGGGTCAATCAGGGCATTTTTTGGGCAAAATTGAGGCAGCCCGTTCGATCCGGCGGGATCAAGTTGGGACAAGCGCACGGCACGCATCGTCGCTGACCAAGTTGAAGGGATAAAGATTGTGATTGCGCGCGTTACAGGCGCTGCGACCCGGGGCCTATTGGTGGCCATCGTTGTCGCAACACCCGCACTTCTGCTGCCGGACGTTGGTCCGGACAGCACTCAAGTGACGTTGCTTGTCGCAATGGTTGCCGCAATCCTGACGTTCATCGAATACAACGCCGAAGCCCCCAGCATTGTCGAATTCCGCGACGCCGCGCCGTTCAACCGCCTGCGTTTTTTGTCCCTGTTCCTGACAATCTGCGTTTTGACCATCCTGATGCGCGGCCTCTCTGAGCCCAGCTTGTTTGCAGGCGCGATTGCCTCTGTTGGCACGATTGTCGGCAACGCAATGGATTTCCCCTACTCGCCCGTGCGCCTTTTGATCGTCATGCTACCCAGCGAGACGGCGCCCGAATTGGTGAACCTGATCCGCGTCGCAGCGGGCATCGCTTATCTGGCGGCGCTGATCACCCTGGCGGCCTTCATCTTTCTGGTGCGCGTGTTGGGCTGGCCCTCGCGCAAGCGCGTCTTCAATGTCTGGATCAACCTGCCGCTTTTTGACCCGACCGCAGGCGGCGATGTGTTAACCCGCCTGAACCGCGACGCCCGCATAAATATCGCGTTGGGATGCTTGTTGCCGTTCTTGATCCCGGCGCTGCTCAAACTCTCGACCCATGTGATCGATCCGATTGCCTTAACCAACCATCAAGCTTTGATCTGGACAGTAGCGGCATGGGCCTTTTTGCCAGCCAGTGTCATCATGCGCGGGATCGCCATGCACCGGATCGCCGAAATGATCGCCGATCAACGCAGGCGCGCCTTTACCAAAGATCAAGACGCCGAGTTTCAGCCAGCCTAATCCTAAGCCTTCTGTTTTGGTTTACTCTCCTCAGCGCGTCTGGCGCTGAGACCATCCGCCTCGCCACCTGGACGACCGAGCTAAGCCGTAAGGGCCCCGGCCTCTTGCTGCGCGACATGGTGCGCGGCGATGACCCGCAAATTGACGCGACCCTCGCCGTGCTCAAGGCCGCCGACGCTGACATCGTGGCCCTCCAAGGCATCGACTGGGACGCCGAGGGCAAGGCCCTCGGCTGGTTGGCAAACCAAGCCGGGTATCCGCATCACTATACGCAGGTGCCAAACGCCGGTCTGGCGACACCGCTCGATTTGGACGGCGACGGTCAAACCGGCGGTCCGGGCGACGCTCAGGGATGGGGCCGATTTCACGGTGATGGCGCCCTTGCCCTGCTGTCACGGTTCCCGATCCACGCGGACGCAGCCGTCAACGCCTCGGATCTTTTGTGGCGCGACCTGCCGGATGCGCGCTTGCCGCAAATCAACGACACGCCATTCCCAAGCGCTGAGGCGCTCAGCATCCAGCGGCTCTCCAGCACAGGTCACTGGATGGTGCCGATTGCCCTGCCCGGTGACCACCGGATAACGATCCTCACCTTCCACGCCAGCCCCCCGGTCTTTGACGGGCCAGAGGATCGCAACGGCCTCAGAAACGCGGACGAGGTTTTGCTGTGGCATCACCTTCTGAATGGTCAGCTCCCCATCACGCCCCCAACCGGGCCGATTGTTTTGATGGGCAACGCCAATCTTGACCCCCAGGATGGCGAGGGGCGGCATGAGGCCATTCAAACCCTGCTTGCGCATCCGCGACTGACACCGCTTGCCCCCGTTGGTGCAGAAGCCACCGACACGGTCGACTGGCAAGACCCGACCCCAGGCAACTTGCGCGTCAGCTACATCTTGCCCGACCGCGCCTTAAACGTGGCTGATCACGGTGTCTTTTGGCCTGCGCCAACCGATGCCCGTTTTGACGCTATTGCACAGGCCTCGCGCCATCGCCTGCTCTGGGTGGACCTGTCCTTGCCCTAAGTCCCGTCAAATTCCGCCCACACGGCTTGACCCTCCTCAATCGCAGGGGTACGCCCCGTCGCGACCATTGAGAGGAGACTTCGCTATGCCCAATCCTTCGCTTTTGATCTTGCCCGGTGACGGAATTGGCCCAGAGGTGATGGCGCAGGTCCGCCGAGTGATCGACTGGTTCGGCGACAAGCGCGATATGACCTTCGACGTAAGCGAAGATTTGGTCGGCGGCGCAGCTTACGATGTGCATGGCGTTCCTTTGGCCGATGAAACAATGGCCAAAGCCCAAGAGGTTGACGCCGTTCTTTTGGGTGCCGTTGGCGGCCCGAAATACGATGACCTCGATTTTTCGGTCAAACCCGAACGCGGCCTGCTGCGTCTGCGCAAAGAGATGGACCTCTTTTCTAACCTACGCCCGGCGCAATGCTTTGACGCGCTTGCGGATTTCTCGTCGCTGAAACGCGACGTTGTGGCCGGGCTCGACATTATGATCGTGCGCGAGCTGACCTCCGGCGTCTACTTTGGTGAGCCACGTGGCATCTTCACCGAAGGCAACGAACGCGTCGGCATCAACACCCAACGCTACACCGAAAGCGAGATCGACAGGGTTGCGCGGTCTGCCTTTGAACTCGCCCGCCGCCGCAACAACAAAGTCTGCTCGATGGAAAAAGCCAACGTCATGGAATCGGGCATTCTGTGGCGTGAGGTCGTGCAAAAGGTACACGACGAAGATTATCCAGATGTCGAGCTGACCCACATGTACGCAGATGCAGGCGCCATGCAGCTCACACGCTGGCCCAAGCAGTTCGACGTCATCGTTACAGATAACCTCTTTGGCGACATGCTCTCTGACATCGCCGCGATGCTCACCGGCTCTCTGGGCATGCTTCCCTCCGCGTCTTTGGGCGCTCCGATGGATAACGGTCGCCCAAAGGCGCTTTACGAACCGGTCCACGGATCTGCGCCAGACATCGCCGGCCAGGGCAAGGCGAACCCGATTGCCTGTATTCTCAGCTTTGCAATGGCGCTGCGCTATTCGTTTGATGCCGGCGCCGAAGCTGACCGCCTTGAAACCGCGGTCGAGGCCGTTTTGGCCGAAGGTCTGCGCACTGCGGATCTTTTGGGGGAAGAAGGTGTTCAGCCCGTTTCCACCACCGAAATGGGCGACGCGATTTTGGCTCAGCTGGACGCCTCGCTCAGCGCGTAAATCGCCCCAACACGATGCCCAACAACGCGCCCCATTCGCAGGGCGCGTTTTTCTTGTCCCGCATGATTACTGGTGAACAAAGTGCAGCGTTGAAAAGCTCTGCCGCCAGTCTGCGACCTCTGCCGCGACGGCTTTGCCGCGCAATCCCTGCACGATCAAGCCCGCCAAACGCGGCGCATGGTCCGCTGTCAAACCCCATCTGACCAATTCGGGCGTCCCGATCCGCAAACCGTTCATATCCCCCGTGACCTCTGCCACAGGCAAACCAATCCCACAGGCCAAAAAGCCAGCTTGCCGCAAGGCCTTGGACGCGGCCTGCCCGCCGCCAAATGGGGCCGCCAGCACTGCAAATTGGTGCGAATGCGTGTGCCCGTCCCGACCGCGAAACACCTCGGCGCCGAGCTTGTGCAATTCTGCCGCCAGGGCCTGCGACAGCGAAATCATCTCGGCCGCATAAGCTTGGCCGTAATCCAGCCAATCCAACATCGTCACTGCCAGAGCCGCAGATTTTGCCGCGTCAAAATTTGCGGTCATCCCAGGAAAGGCAATCGCGTCCAGCGCCTTGGCGATCTCGGCCTCATTGGTCACGATCAAGCCGCCAGCCGGGCCGCCCAGGCTCTTGTAGGTGCTCATCGTCATGAAATGCGCCCCTTCGGCCAGCGGGTTTTGCCAGGCTTTACCGGCGATGATCCCGCATTGATGGGCCGCGTCGAACATCACTTTGGCGTCGACCTCATCGGCAATGTCTCGAACCGCCCGCACCGGATGTTCGAACAGGTTCAGGCTCCCGCCGATGGTGATCAGCTTTGGCTGCTCTGCGCGCACGATCTCTTGCAGGCGATCCAAATCCACCGTGTAGCCATCCGCATCGGTCGGCGCCTCAACGATACGCAGCCCAAACAATCCCGCGCAGCCCGCCAGATGATGCGTGACATGCCCCCCGATGGACGCGGGCGGAGCAACAATCGTATCGCCTGGCTTGCAGGTGGCCATGAACCCATAAAGGTTCGCAATTGCACCAGAGGGGACGCGGATTTCAGCGAACTTGGCGTCGAAAACCTGGGCGCAAAGCTCTGCCGCGATCACCTCGATCTCTTCGATGGCCTCCAGCCCCATCTCGTACTTGTCACCCGGATACCCAAGCGAGGGGCGCGACCCGATGCCGGATGACAACAAAGCCTCCGCCCGAGGGTTCATGACGTTGGTTGCGGGATTAAGGTTAAAGCACTCCTGCTCGTGAATGACCCGGTTCCGAGCCGCCAGGCCTTCGATCCGGTCCAGCACAGCTGTGGAAGACGCGCCCGCTGTCTCGCCCGCTATCTTTTGGACCAAGGTCTCACATTCGGCTGGCACCCAGTGTCGCGTTTCTAATGTCATGGCTGACCCCTTTGTCATTTCCCTCAGATTGGGCAGATCGCATGACAAAGCAAACCAGTTTTGCTATTTCTTGACCTAGAAAATCTAAGGCTAGCTGATGTGCCCGTAATCCCCCGCCGCCCCAAGGGGCCACCCCTCAATGCCTTGCGCGCCTTCGAGGCTGCGGCGCGCTTGGGCAGTTTCGTCACCGCCGCCGAGGAACTGGGCGTCACCGCAGGTGCCGTGTCCCAGCACATCAAATCGGTCGAAGCTTGGGCGAGCGCGCGTCTGTTCGAACGCAACGCTCAGGGCGTGACATTGTCTTCGGCTGGCCAATCCTTGTCAGCGGAATTCACAGCGGCCTTCGACGCGCTGGCAGGCGCCACGCAAAGCCTGCGCAATCTGGCTCCAAACCGCGATATTCACATCGCCGCGCTGCCCTCTATCGCGCAACTTTGGCTCCCACCCCGGCTGGGCAAGCTGCGCGAAAAACGCCCCGATCTGAACTTGTCGGTGACAGCAATGGAAACACCTCCGCGCCTGTCACGTGACCTCTTTGATGTGTCCGTCTTTGTGACCGAACCTACGGGGCACGGCACCGAAATCGTGTTGGAACGAGACGTGATATTCCCGGTCTGCGCCCCGAGCCTTGCGCAGGGCGTGGATTTAACCACGGCAAATCTCTTGCATGATCAAACCTGGCAGAACGATTGGGCCGACTGGGCCAGAGCGACAGAAACCCCGATCGGCAATCCGACCCGCGGGCCAAGATATTCGCTGTTCGCGCTTGCTGTAGAAGAGGCGAAATCGGGCGCGGGCGTTCTCATGGGGCACAAGAGCTTGGTCGAACAGGCCCTGAACGCAGGGTCTCTCGTCCGAATTGGCGACCGGGGCTGCGAAACAGGGCGTGCCTTGGTGATCAGCTTGCCGCATGCCACGCGGCGGCATCCCTCTATTGATGACGTCGTAAACTTGTTGACCGCTGACCGCCCGGGCTAGGACAGCGCCCCAACCCGAGCAGCCTCAGCCGCATCAGAGAAACGGCAGCGAGACCAATTGCGCAGCCGTTGCTCCGCTGGGGCGGTGAACCACAACCTCGTCGCCCAGCGCCAGCTCGGACGAAACAAGCGCAAATCCGATGTTTGCCTTCATCCGGGGCGACCAGATGCAGTTCGTCATGTCGCCCACTTTCGTCCCGTTCTTCGAGATGGATTCCCAGTTAAAGCCCAGGTTCTCTGGCGTCGTCCCTTCCAGGATGAGCCCAAGTTGCTGGCGCACGGGCCCTTCGGCCTTGACCTTTCTCAGCGCGTGCACACCGATTGTGTCGTCTGGAATATCGACGTCGGTAAAGCGATCCATGCGGACTTCAAACGGGTTTGTATGTGCGTCGGTGTCACTGCCGACCGACAACAAACCGCTTTCCGTACGCTCTGGCGTTTGCGGGCTGCCTGGGCCGATGCCAAACGGCTGTCCCGCTTCTTTGAAGATGTTCCACAGTTCGCGGCCTTTGGTTGGGTCTTTCAGATAAATCTCGAAACCACCCTGCTTGGAATAGCCGGACCGTTGAACAAGCACCGGGATGCCCTCAACCTCCGTTTCGCGGAACCAGAAATACCGCAGATCACGCACCCAATCGCCGCACACACTGGCCACCGTGTTTTCCGCAAGCGGACCCTGAAGCGCCATAGGCGCCACGCCGGGGTCCGACACTTCGACGTCCAGACCGCGTTCCGAGGCAATCGCTTCGGACCACAGCCACATGTCGCTGTCGGCAATCGAAATCCAATACAGATCGTCCGCCAGCTTTGCCACGATCGGATCATTCAGGATCGTGCCATATTGGTTGCAAATCGCGACGTATTTGCCCTGCCCGATCGCGCATTTCGAAAGATCCCGCGCCGACAGGATCTGTGCCAGCTTGCCCGCATCCGGCCCTTTCAGCTGGACCTGCCGCTGAACGCTCACATCCCACTGCGAGACGCCTTCGATCAGGCGCCAGTACTCCGCCTCTCGGTCACCGTAGGAAGAGGGCATGATCATCGAATTGTAGATCGAGGCAGAGTTCATGCCTTCCTCGACGCAGACATCATAGAAAGGCGAGGCCTTGATCCGCGCGTTGGGGAAAATTTCAAACATTTACGGGGCTCCACGTCCAAAGTTTCGCGCACCAAAGAGGATGCTCAAACCGCCGTCAAGTCACCTTGTTCACCGCGCGTGATCCTTGGTTTGCCCAAGCCCGCTTTGGGTCGGTCCGAAGGCATGATTTGACGCTATTGCGCATCAGATCGCGCGGTTCAAACCAATGGACCAGACCGCAATGGTCAGTCCGACCCCTGAAAGGCGCCACAGGTCCTTGGCCCATGCGGCCTCCACCATCGGAAAGGCCCCCCAGCAACTGCAGCGGTATTGCGGAACACGGCGCCTGATGGCGCGGCTTCAGCCCCCTGCCCGCGGCACGTCGACCCACGGTGCCCGGTGCTTTGCGTTAAGATTCGGCGTTCAATCGCCCCATGTGATCACACTTTTTGAACGTGTGATCACAAAGCGCTCAAATTTGGTTAAATTCCGGTTAAGCCAAGCAATAAAGGTTTCTCGGGGCCCGCCAAGGTGCCTATACCTTGGAAAATTGCCCATACTTAGGACTGTTGCGATGAATATCCACGAATATCAAGCCAAGGCCTTGTTGCGCAGCTACGGCGCACCTGTGTCCGACGGGCGCGTTGTGCTGCGCGCCGAGGAAGCCAAAACCGCTGCGGGCGAAATGGACGGTCCTCTCTGGGTTGTCAAAGCGCAGATCCACGCCGGCGGCCGCGGTAAAGGCAGCTTTAAAGAGGCCGACGCAGGCGACAAAGGCGGTGTGCGTCTGGCAAAATCCGTAGAAGAGGCCGCGGAAGAGGCCAAAAAAATGCTTGGCCGCACGTTGGTCACGCACCAAACCGGCCCTGCAGGCAAGCAGGTGAACCGCATCTATATCGAGGACGGCTCGGGCATCGAGACAGAACTCTACCTTGCCCTACTGGTCGACCGCGCAACATCCCGCGTCAGCTTTGTCTGCTCGACCGAAGGCGGTATGGACATCGAAGAAGTCGCAGCCTCAACGCCCGAGAAAATCCTCTCGTTCGCGGTTGATCCGGCCACCGGCTATCAGGCGTTCCACGGCCGCCGCATTGCCTTCATGCTGGGTCTCGAAGGCAAACAGGTCAAACAATGCGTCGCCTTGATGGGCACGCTTTATAAAATGTTCATGGAAAAAGACATGGAGATGCTCGAGATCAATCCGCTCATCGTGACAGATGGCGGCGATCTCAAGTGTCTTGATGCCAAGATGGGGTTCGACGGCAACGCCGTATACCGCCACCCCGATATCGCGGAACTGCGCGACACCACCGAAGAAGACCCCAAAGAACTCGAAGCCTCCAAGTATGACCTCAACTACATCGCTCTCGATGGCGAAATCGGCTGCATGGTCAACGGCGCGGGTCTGGCAATGGCGACGATGGACATCATCAAGCTCTATGGCGCCGAGCCCGCAAACTTTCTCGACGTCGGCGGCGGCGCGACCAAAGAGAAAGTGACCGAGGCGTTCAAGATCATCACCTCGGACGCAAACGTCAAAGGCATCTTGGTCAACATTTTCGGCGGAATCATGCGCTGCGACGTGATCGCAGAAGGCGTTGTCGCCGCTGTGAAAGAGGTTGGCCTCAAAGTGCCGCTGGTCGTGCGCCTCGAAGGCACGAACGTGGAGCAAGGCAAGGACATCATCAACAACTCCGGCCTCGACGTGATCGCAGCGGATGACCTGAAAGACGGCGCTCAGAAAATCGTGAAAGCGGTGAAGGGGTAAGCTCTTATGGCTGCGGCTTTGCAATCCAGCATGCCTCACGGCACCGGTCGGGCGCTTCGCGTCCTTCCTTTGCCCACGGCAAAACGTGTCGCGCACCACAGCCTCAACACCCCCGTCAGACGACGTCTATCGACATCAGAATTTTATCAAAATGCGGAACCAGCGCTGCGGTCGAACACGCCTTTTATGCGTCAGGCCCCAAGCACGAACCGCAACACTGTAATGCACTAAGGAGACTCCTCAGATGGCAGTCCTCATCGACGAAAATACCAAAGTGATCTGCCAGGGCCTTACCGGCTCGCAGGGCA
>CAZYQC010000081.1:0-11317 GCA_964649815.1 uncultured Rhodobacterales bacterium
CCCCATCACCGGGCCCGATGACCTGAAGGAAAAGGTGCTGGAAGGCCGCCGAGAAGCCGAGGCCGCCTTTGGCAACGGCGAAGGCTACCTGGAAAAGATGATCACCCGGGCCCGCCATGTCGAGGTCCAGATCCTTGGCGACAAGCACGGGCAGATCTACCACCTCTACGAACGCGACTGTTCGGTGCAGCGGCGCAACCAAAAGGTCGTGGAACGCGCCCCCGCCCCTTACCTGTCCGAAGCCCAGCGCGAAGAGATTTGTGAACTGGGCCGCAGGATCTGCGCCCACGTGAATTACGAATGCGCCGGCACGGTCGAATTCCTGATGGATATGGACACCGGCAAATTCTACTTCATCGAGGTCAACCCCCGCGTGCAGGTCGAACACACCGTCACCGAAGAGGTGACCGGCATCGACATCGTGCAGGCCCAGATCCTGATCGCCGAAGGCAAGACCATCGCCGAAGCCACCGGCAAGCCCAGCCAGGACGATGTCACGCTCAACGGTCATGCGCTGCAAACCCGGATCACCACTGAAGATCCGCTGAACAATTTCATCCCCGATTACGGCCGCATCACCGCCTTTCGCGAAGCCACCGGCATGGGCATCCGTCTGGACGGAGGCACGGCCTATTCCGGCGGGATCATCACCCGGTATTACGATTCACTTCTGGTCAAGGTCACGGCCTGGGCCCAGACACCCGAAGCGGCGATTGCGCGCATGGACCGCGCATTGCGCGAGTTCCGCATTCGCGGGGTGTCAACGAACATCGCATTCGTCGAGAATTTGCTGAAACACCCGACCTTTTTGTCGAACGAATACACGACCAAGTTCATCGACACGACGCAAGAGCTGTTTCACTTCGCCAAACGCCGCGACCGCGGGACAAAGGTTCTGACCTACATCGCGGACATCACGGTCAACGGACATCCCGAAACCAAAGACCGCCCCAGGCCACGGGCCGACATCAAGGACCCCAAAGCGCCAGCCAGCACGGGCGAGCCGCAGATGGGGACGCGCAATTTGCTTGAACAGAAGGGCCCGCAGGCGGTTGCAGACTGGATGAAGGCCCAGCAACAGCTGTTGATCACCGACACAACGATGCGCGACGGGCATCAGTCGCTTTTGGCCACGCGCATGCGGTCTTACGATATGATCAAGGTGGCGCCCGCCTATGCGGCGAACCTGCCGCAGCTCTTTTCGATGGAATGCTGGGGCGGGGCGACCTTCGATGTGGCCTACCGGTTCTTGCAGGAATGCCCCTGGCAGCGGCTGCGCGATCTGCGCGAACGCATGCCCAATCTGATGACACAGATGCTGTTGCGCGCCTCCAACGGCGTGGGCTACACGAATTACCCCGACAACGTGGTCCAGGAATTCGTACGCGTGGCGGCGGTGACGGGCATCGACGTCTTCCGCGTGTTCGACAGCCTCAACTGGGTCGAAAACATGCGCGTCGCGATGGATGCGGTGATCGAGCAGAATAAAGTCTGCGAAGGCACCATTTGCTATACCGGCGACATTCTGGACGCCGACCGCTCAAAATACGACCTTAAGTACTACGTCGACATGGGCCATCAACTCAGAGACGCCGGCGCGCATGTGCTTGGGCTAAAGGACATGGCAGGGCTGCTGAAACCAGCCTCGGCCAAAGTCTTGATCAAAGCGCTCAAGCAAGAGGTCGGTTTGCCGATCCATTTCCACACCCATGACACAGCTGGCGTGGCCTGCGCGACGATCCTGGCCGCCGCCGAGGCAGGCGTTGACGCGGTTGATTGCGCGATGGATGCGCTGAGCGGAAACACCTCGCAGGCCACTTTGGGCACGGTCGTCGAAGCGCTGCGTCACACCGATCGCGACACCGGGCTCGACATCGAAGCGGTGCGCGAAATCTCGGATTATTGGGATGCGGTGCGCGCGCATTACGCGGCCTTCGAATCCGGTATGCAGGCGCCTTCCTCCGAAGTGTACCTGCACGAAATGCCCGGCGGTCAGTTCACCAACCTCAAGGCGCAGGCCCGCTCGCTCGGCCTGGAGGAACGCTGGCCCGAGGTTGCGCGCACCTATGCGGATGTGAACCATATGTTCGGCGATATCGTCAAAGTGACGCCATCCTCCAAAGTCGTCGGTGATATGGCGCTGATGATGGTCAGCCAGGGCCTGACGCGCGACGACGTGGAAAACCCCGACAAAGACGTCGCTTTCCCGGATTCGGTTGTCGACATGATGAAAGGCAATCTGGGTCAGCCCCCCGGCGGCTTCCCCGCGGGCATCCAGGCCAAAGTCCTGAAAGGCGACGCGCCACTGGATGAACGGCCCGGCAAAAGCTTGCCTCCCGTTGATCTCGAAATGACCCGCAAGGACGTCTCAAAGGAGATGGACGGCAAAGAGGTCGATGACGAAGACCTCTCGGGCTATCTGATGTATCCCAAGGTCTTTCTCGACTACATGGGCCGCCACCGCACATATGGCCCTGTGCGCACGCTGCCCACGCATACGTTCTTTTACGGCATGCAACCGGGCGAAGAGATCGCGGTCGAGATCGACCCCGGCAAAACGCTTGAAATCCGGCTGCAAGCCATTGGTGAGACTGGCGAAGACGGAGAAGCGCGCGTCTTTTTCGAACTCAACGGCCAGCCGCGCGTCATCCGCGTGCCCAACCGCCTGGTCAAATCCGCGACGGCCAGCCGACCAAAGGCCGAGGTCGGCAACCCCAACCATGTCGGCGCCCCGATGCCCGGCGTTGTCGCCTCCGTGGGCGCCGTTGTCGGGCAAGAGGTCAAAGAAGGCGATCTTTTGCTGACGATCGAGGCCATGAAGATGGAAACCGGCATTCACGCCGAACGCGACGCTGTGGTCAAAGCCGTGCATGTCAATGCAGGCGGTCAAATCGATGCCAAAGACCTCCTCGTCGAACTCGACTGACCCGCGAGACAAGGAAAAGCCACCGCATGAGCGTCGTTATCACCTCCCTTTACGCTGCGATCGCGGCGCTCTTTTACCTGGGCCTCACCCTCTGGGTGATCCTCTATCGGGGAAAAACACGCATCTCGTTGGGCGATGGCGAGGATAAAGGCCTGCGCAAACGCATGCGCGTCCACGCCAACTTCATCGAATACGCCCCGCTGGCCCTCATCCTCATCGCTCTGTCAGAGCTCAGCGGCGCCACACCCGTTGGCCTGCACATCCTGGGCCTCGCCTTGATCACGGGCCGTGCCTTGCATGCCTATGGCTTTGGCCGCGCGCCGCAGATCCTCATCTTGCGGCAAATCGGCATGCTCTCCACCCTTTGCGTGATCGCCGCCGCCGCGGTCTGGCTCCTGATCCTCACACAGATCTGATCTGCCCCTTCTTTTGGATCCAAATACTCCCGGGGGGTCCCGGGGGGCGGCGCCCCCCGGGCCGGTCGGATCGCGCCAGCGATCCGAAGCCAAAGCCCCTTATCGCTTGTAAAAACTGCGATCAGGCTTTCCTTTCAAACAGCGCGGAACAACCGGGAATTCCTCCGTCAAAAAATACGCGTAAGTTCCATCGGGATAGGCCGCGTTGGTGATCACCATGCCGTTGCACGCATCCAGATCCCCGGCCCCCGGCACATATTCGTAATCCTGCACGAAAGTCCCGTCATAGACGCCACCGGGTGCTGCCCCACCGGGGCGCGCGCCGGATTTCAGGCGATAGCTGCTCTGCACCTGCGCCGTTTCCCCCTCCACAAGTGCCGTCACAGCGTAAATCGGAAAGCCGTCGGCGGCATATCCGACCAACGGGGACGCAGCCTCTGCCCGCCAGTTCAAATCCGCCAAAAGCCCAGTGGGGAGCCCGTGGTAATGATAGCTGCCGTTCGGTTGGACATGGGCGTGGTTGCTATCAAGCCCCAAGCGCACCGCGCCGCCCAGCGCCTCGTATGTCCAACCAGATTGCGGGCGCCCGCGCCAGAACTCTGCGGCACCAGGGTCGAAGGGAACGCCGTTCAAGGCGACCCCGAAATAAAGATCGCGCCTCAGCTCTAACGTTTGACCAGTCACGCGCGGGGTTTTGGGAACCCGGAATGCAACCTCTTGCGCGCGCAGATCATGGGGGTTCCCCGCGTTTGGAAAGCGGCCCGCGGCGTGATCGGGGATGCCATTTCCCGTGATCGACAGGCTGCGTCGGTTTTCGTCGATTGCGACCTCAGCACCGCGATAAACCACGTCTGACGGCATCAGAGTGAGCGGCTCGGTGCTGGTTGCGGTATGTATCCGCGCCGGTGGACGCCCTTGGGCTGCCGCTTCAAGCACACAGCCCGAGGCAATTGCACCAACCAACATCACCGTTTTGATCGTCTCCCAGCTGAGCATGGAGGCCCCTTTCCGTTGCTGTCGTGTTGCAAGCTTCAACGCGGCCGCAGAACTTTTCCGTCGTTCTGGTCGGAAAAATGTAGCTCAGCGCCATTTTCCTCTTGCAGCCCCCGCACGATGTTTATATCTGACGCCTCACCCAAGGAAGCGGGCGTAGCTCAGGGGTAGAGCATTACCTTGCCAAGGTAAGGGTCGGGCGTTCGAATCGCCTCGCCCGCTCCAAAACACCACCACACCACAGTGTTTTCACGTGACCGGATCTCCGGTCACCTGTGGTGTGGTATGTCTGCCTTCAGCAACCTGTGCAGATGCGCCTAAGGCCCGAGCGTTATCCGATATGCGAGGGTTTCGTGGCCGCCAAGCGCGGGATCAGCGAGATAGCTGCGGCTGAGCACACCGCCTGCCTTTTCGATGACCCGGATGGAGGCTGGATTGTCTGGGCTTGTGGTGATCTCGACCTGCGACAGCCCCACGGCGCGCGCCTCAGGCAGGATGGCGCGCAATGCCCCAGTGGCCAAGCCCTCGCCCTGACGCCAGGCAACGACGCTATATCCGATATGACCTGAACAGGTGGACGGCAATGCATCGGTGCCGGGCGCCCACCGCAGGCCGATATGGCCACAAAAGCCATCTGACCAGATCCACCGGCGCAAACTGGGCAAGCGTGGCACCTGTGAGCCAACGGGCAAGACCACCGGCCCGGCCTTGGCCTGGGGATCCTCAAGGCTTGCCACAAACCACGCCGCATCGGTCTGGATCTTTTGCAGCTGTTCCAGCGCCGCCTCGGGGCGCAGGTTGTCGGGCGACCAGCCGCGTTCAAGCGCGGCCACGTAAGCAGGCAAGTGATCAAGGCTGGGTATGATGAGGGTCATTTGTGACCTCGGGCGCACGGTGGCCGGTTGTGGGTCTGTTTCTTTTGCCCGAGCGGCAGGATGTTTGCAGGTGGGAGCGAGGCTCTGCCTCGCGCTCCGGGATATTTGGAGCCAAAAGAATGCAGGAGAGTCTGTTGTGGACCGGGCGGGGTTAGAAGACTTTGAAGGTCATTGTGGTCAGCGAGCGTTCGATCCCGTCGATGTCGAGCAGGCGATCGTTGATGTATTTGCCAACGTCTTCTCCGTCGGGGATGTAGGCTTTCATCAGGAGGTCAAAATCACCGGAGGTGGAATAGAGCTCGGAATGCATTTCGCGCAAGGCGATGTCTTCGGCGACGGAATAGGTGGTGCCGGGTTTGCATCTGATCTGGATGAATACGCATGTTGTCATCGGCCTGGCCCTTTCGGTGCTGTTGCACAAAACCCTATGAGATGTCCCTGACACAAGGCCCCTGCCCGCGCAATCCCTTGGCGCGGCTGGCGCAGCGGCCTATAGAGGCGCGGAATGTGAAAAGGACGCAGCATGCGCAGAGCCTCTTTGACGCGGAAAACGGCGGAAACGGATATCTCGGTTGAGATCAATCTCGATGGGACGGGTCAGTATGACAATCGGACGGGTGTCGGATTTTTTGATCATATGTTGGATCAATTGGCGCGGCATGCGTTGATTGACATGACAATCCGCGCTGTGGGCGATCTGCATATTGATGATCACCACACGGTCGAGGACACCGGCATAGCGCTTGGGCAGGCGCTGAGTGAGGCGATGGGCGACAAACGGGGCATTCGGCGCTATGGGGCGTGTCTTTTGCCGATGGATGACGCTTTGGTGCGGGCGGCGCTGGATTTGTCGGGACGCCCCTATCTGGTGTGGAATGTGGATTTGCCGACCGACAAGATCGGGCAGTTCGACACGGAATTGGTGCGGGAGTTTTTTCAAGCCTTCAGCACGCATGGCGGCATCACGTTGCATGTGGATCAGCTGCATGGGTTGAACAGCCATCACATCGCCGAGGCGGTCTTTAAAGCGGTGGCGCGGGCTTTGCGGGATGCTTTGGAGGTTGATCCGCGCAAGTCGGATGCGATCCCGTCGACCAAAGGTGCGTTGTAAGGTCTATGCGCACCGTTTTGATCGATTACGAGAGCGGCAACCTGCATTCCGCGGCCAAGGCGTTTGAGCGTATGTCCCGCGAGGCCGGCGCGGGCGATGTTGCGGTGACTGACAAGGCCGAGGACGTGGCGGCAGCGGACAGGATCGTCTTGCCGGGCGACGGTGCCTTTCCGGCCTGTATGGCGGCGTTGTCGGGGGCCAGCGGCATTCTGGAGGCCTTGCGCGAGGCTGTCGAGGTGAAGGGGCGCCCGTTCCTGGGGATTTGCGTTGGTATGCAGCTGATGGCGCAAATTGGGCGGGAATACGAGGACACAGACGGGCTGGGCTGGATTGATGGAGAGGTCGTGCCGATTGCGCCGGCGGATCCGACGCTGAAGGTTCCGCATATGGGCTGGAATGATCTTGTACTAGAGAGCGATCACCCTGTCTTTGATGGCATTGGCAGCGGCACGCATGCGTATTTCGTACACAGCTATCATATGCAGGTGCATCAGCGCGCAGAGCGGATGGCCCATGTGGATTACGGCGGCGATGTCACGGCCGTTGTGGGCCGCGACACGATGCTGGGGATGCAGTTTCACCCCGAAAAGAGCCATGACGCCGGGCTGCGGATGATCCGCAACTTTTTGACCTGGGCGCCTTAGGCTGAGGACGCGTCAGTTGACGCGGGCGAAGGTCTCGCCCCGGCAAACAGCGCCACCCAATACGCAGCCGCTAATCTTTAGGGAATTGCCGCTGAGCTCTAATTTGCCGCGATAGGTCTTGTCATCATCGGGGGCCCAGACTTTGCCGCCGGAATATGTGCCGCCGCCTTTGGCTGCCATATCCCACAGCATACGCTCGCCCTTGATGCTTTGATCGCCGCCTTTCACATTTGTGATCGTGCCGCAGAAACTGCCGCCGCAGGGTGCGATTTGGACCTGGATGGATGCGCCATCATCGTTTGTTGGACTTTCCCAGGTGCCTTCGACCGGATCAGCGGCCCAGGCTGTGCTGGTGCCTGCAACAAAGAGTGCGGCTGCCAAAATGCGTTTCATTCGAACCTCCCACATCGAAACGCGAAAAGTGTGCGGCAAAAGGCGGCCATCAGGCAAGGTTGACTTTGGGTCGCGTTGCAACTTGTCGCCGAGGGTGCCAAAGAGCGGCCCGATACGTGACACGAGGCTGCCCGCTATGATCCTTTACCCCGCCATTGATCTCAAAGACGGACAGGCCGTGCGGCTTGTGCATGGAGAAATGGACAGCGCGACGGTCTTTAATGATGATCCGGCCGCCCAAGCGCGCCATTTCGTCGAGGCCGGGTGTTCCTGGCTGCATCTGGTTGATCTGAACGGCGCTTTTGCGGGTGAGCCGGTGAATGCGGCGCCGGTTGAGGCCATTCTGGCGGCCTGTGATGTTCCAGCCCAATTGGGTGGTGGCATCCGCGATATGGCCACGATTGAGGCGTGGTTGAGCAAAGGGTTGGCCCGGGTCATCCTTGGCACGGTGGCGGTGGAAAACCCTGATCTGGTGCGCGAGGCGGCGCGGGCGTTTCCGGGCCATGTGGCCGTTGGCATTGATGCGCGCGACGGCATGGTCGCGACCAAAGGTTGGGCCGAAGAGACAAATGTGAATGCCACCGATCTTGCCCGGGCCTTCGAAGACGCGGGCGTGGCGGCGATCATCTATACCGACATCAATCGCGACGGGGCCATGCAAGGCCCGAACATCGCCGCGACCGAGGCTTTGGCCCGCGCGGTCGATATCCCGATCATCGCCTCGGGTGGGGTGTCTTCGTTGGAGGACTTGCTTGCCCTGAAAGCCACAGGCCAAATTGCGGGGGCCATTTCAGGTCGTGCGCTTTATGACGGGGCGATAGATCTCAAAGAGGCGCTGTCGGCACTGCGCGCTTTGCCAACATAGAAGCCTGGGGCGATTAGGGCGCGCTGCCCGTGCTGGCGTTTCGTGGGCAAGTCGATTAGGCAGGCGCGGCACAGCAAAGAGGCCAACATGCTCAAGACCCGGATCATCCCCTGTTTGGACGTGGCCGATGGCCGTGTTGTCAAGGGCGTGAACTTTGTCGACCTTGTTGATGCTGGCGATCCGGTCGAGGCGGCAAAGGCCTATGATGCGGCGGGCGCGGACGAGCTGTGTTTCCTGGACATTCACGCAACGCATGAAAACCGCGGCACAATGTTTGATCTGGTGCGGCGCACCGCAGAGCAATGCTTTATCCCGTTGACGGTCGGTGGCGGCGTGCGCACCGAAGAGGATGTGCGCAACCTCTTGTTGGCGGGTGCCGACAAAGTCAGCTTTAACTCGGCCGCTGTGGCGAACCCGGATGTTCTATCCATCGCCGCTGACCGATTTGGCGCACAGGCAATCGTCTGCGCGATTGACGCCAAGACGGTTTCGGACGGCAAGTGGGAGATCTTTACCCACGGGGGGCGCAAAACCACCGGGATTGACGCCGTGGAATTTGCCAAACTGGCCGCCAGCAAGGGGGCCGGAGAAATTCTGTTGACGTCAATGGATCGGGACGGCACCCGGGCGGGCTTTAACCTGCCGTTGACGCGGGCCATTTCCGAGGCCGTGACAATCCCTGTAATCGCCTCGGGCGGCGTGGGAACCCTTGATCATTTGGTTGACGGCGTCACCAAAGGCAAAGCCTCGGCTGTTCTGGCCGCGTCGATCTTTCATTTCGGCGATTATACGATTGCAGAGGCGAAGGCGCATATGTCGGCAGCCGGCATACCGATGAGGATGACATGACACTGGAGCATTTGTACGACACAATCTGCGACCGGAAAACGGCCGATCCATCAAGCAGTTGGACGGCAAAGTTACTGTCGCAAGGTCCCGAAAAATGCGCCGAGAAATTCGGTGAAGAAGCGGTAGAAGCCATTATCGAAGCGGTTAAGGGCGACCAAGCGGCCTTGGCCGCAGAGGCGGCAGACACGCTCTATCATCTCTTGGTGATGCTGGCGGCGCGCGACGTGCCGTTGTCAGATGTCCTGGCGATTCTTGATGCGCGTCAGGGGCAATCGGGGATCGCCGAAAAGGCCGCGCGCCGCTGACGCCCGCGCGGTGCTACAGCCGGGATGAAATGATGCCGGTGTTAAAGCCGCCCATGCGCAATTCTCCGAAAAGGCGCTGATATTCGATTTTCGGACAGCGGTTCATCACCACGTCGATGCCGCGTTCTGCCACCTTGGCCGCCGCTTGGTCATTCTGGACGCCAATCTGCATCCAAACCGCTTTGAGATGCGGGAACGCCTCTAGCGCCTCGTCCACGATTGCGGGCACGGCGTCTGATTTGCGAAAGATATCCACCATATCAACGGGTTGGCCCACCTCAGCCAAAGTGGCAAAGCAGGTTTGCCCAAACAGACGCTCGCCCGCATAGACCGGATTGACCGGCAAAACGGTAAAGCCCTTGAGCGACAGGTACCGCGCCACGAAATAGCTTGGCCGCACCGGGTTGGCGGATACGCCGACCATCGCGATGGTGCGGACTTGGTTCAGGATGGCCTTCAGATAGGCGTCGGAATAGTCGGGCATGGGGGTTTTTACCTGGGGCGTGCCAAAGAAAAAAGCGCCCCCCGCCATCGGGGAGCGCCAGTCACGGAACGAGGGACAGTGAAGTAAGCGACGGGCGTTCCAGACCCGCGCCTATAACCTTCAGATAAGGGCGCGCGTGCTTACTCCAAATACTGTCTCTCAAATGTGTGAACGCAAAGTTACAATCCGGCGGTTTTGCGCCGATCAATCGAAGATATCGTCCAGGATGTCGAAGGCGTCATCAAAGACATCAGAGAATTTTCCGAACATGGATTTCTTCTTTTTCTTCTTAACTTTCTTGGGCTTGTAAGGCTTTTTTGCCTTTGGTCCGACGCTGCGGGCCGGGCGGACGAGCTCTTTGTCGCCTGTGCGATCCACCGGCAACATTTTGAGATCATGCAGCGGCGCGCCGCATTGTGAACAGGCCAATTCGTGTTGCGCCTGCCCCTTGAGCACCAGCGCCGCGCGCGCGCCGCAATAGCAGCACGTTACAATTTTCGTCGGATACCCCATCAAATCCCCTTTCGCTGCACTTCATATAGGGCGATCGCGGCGGCGTTTGAGACGTTGAGAGAGCCAAAAGTGCCAGCAAAGTCGATTCGGACGAGGTGATCGACCGTTTCTTTGGTTTTCTGACGCAGCCCGGGCCCTTCGGCCCCTAAAACAAGCGCTATGGGATCGCCCCGACGCCCGGCAATAACCTCAGGCAGCGTGTCTGTGGCCTCGCCGTCGAGGCCCAACACAAGATAGCCCATCGACTGAAGCTCGGTGATCGTGTCGGCCAGGTTTCGGACGCGCAGATAGGGCTGACGCTCTAACGCGCCAGAGGCGGCTTTGGCCAGCGCCCCGGTCTCTGGTGCCGCGTGGTGGCGCATGCCAATCACCGCCTGGGCGCCCAACACTTCGGCCGAGCGCAATATGGCCCCGACATTATGCGGGTCGCTCACACGGTCGAGCAAGACAAGACGCGGTGCGGCTGGGCCAATCGCCCAATCGTCCAAGCGCCCCCAGTCAAGCGGCTTGACCTCAAGCGCCGCGCCCTGATGAACCGAGGCCGGATCAATCGGCGCAGAAAAACGACGCGGGTCTGACATCTCGGGCGTAACCCCCGCCTCGGCGATGGCGTCTTGCAGTTTGTCGGCTGCATTTTTGGTGACAATCAGGCGCAGTTTTTCGCGTTTTGGGTTCAGCAAGGCATCCCGCACGGCATGCAGGCCAAAGAGCCACACCGTCGCGGCCTCTTCTGCGCGTTTGGCCTGTTCCTTCTGGACGACCCACTTTGGTTTTTTCATTGCGCCGACTGCCTTTGCGTTAAGGGGCGAATTGGCCTTGACCGCCGATAAGGCTGCTAGTAATCACGCGCGCACGCCGAGGGCAACCTTGGCAAGTGGGCGACAGGCCGCAAGGTGTGGCAGGGGACTGTAACTCCCTCGCGGAGACGCACGCCTGGTTCGAT
>CAZYQC010000082.1:0-10820 GCA_964649815.1 uncultured Rhodobacterales bacterium
TCCCAAAGACTTGGCCTGTATAGCGATCTCTATATGCCATAGCCTTGGTGTCGCGCAAACCTCTGATTTGCCTTTCGCAAGCTTTGTTTCGCGTTCTGGTGTGTGCGCTCTGGTTGTGGCGAAACCAGACCGTGCATTATACCGCCGGTTGCAGTGCTTTTTCTCGCATCGCCATCACGGCGGAATAGGTGGAAACGCAATAGGGCACGGCATAGGTCAGGGCGCATTTGAGGGCCGTTATCCAGGAGCCTGAGTTCATCATAATCGTGTCGCTGTGATTGATGATGATCAGGATGGTACCGACGATCGCCGAGATTTTTGCGGCGCGGCGCATGACGGATTTTTGCAAGGCGAGGTCGAGAAAAGTTGGGTCTTTTGCCATTGCAGGAGGCCTTTCGTCGCGCGGTTTTGGCGAAAATTGAGCCTTTCGGGCCAGGCGGCAAGGGCGGGTGCGTTCACAATCGCTTGCAGGGCCTGCGACCGGCGTTTGGGGCAGGCTAGGGCGCGATTGCGGTATAGAGGTTGATCACAGCGGGCAGGCGCAGGCCTTGGGGCGTCTCGAACGGGGACAGCGCCTCCATCACCGCGGCGTGGACGGCGTCTATCTGGTCGGCATCCGCGTCGAAATGGCGGATGGCGCCTGCGGGTGGGCCGATCAAAAGGCAAAGGTGGGCGACGTCGGCGAGGCTGCCGGAGGGCTGCAGATGCAGAGGCACGGGATCGCAGGCGATCTCTGTCAGGCCAGCCGCAGAAAGCATCGGAATGATCCGCTCGGGGTCTTCCATCGCAAAGGGGCCGGGCAGGGTGCGATCAGCCTTGGGCATTTTGCCCAAAACGGACTGGGCCGCTTGGGCAGGCGCCATAAAATAAGGGTTCTGCGGAGGAGGCGCCCAGGTGGCGAACGTCAATTGCGCACCGGGTTTGAGCGCCCGGCGGATATGCGTAAAGGCGCCGGTCGTGTCGGCAAAGAACATCACGCCAAAGCGCGAGATCATGGCGTCATACGGTCCGCCAAGATCGTCAGCCGCAGCATCCGCTTCGCGCACAGAGATATGCGCGTAATCCGCTGTTCTGTCCTTCGCCAATTCCAGCAAAGATGCTGAAATATCAACGCCTTCGACGTGACCGTTCACGCCAACATGGGTGGCCGCTGCCAACAGGGACGCGCCTGTGCCACAGCCAATATCGAGAACCGATTGGCCAGGGCGCAGCTGTGCACGCTCCAGCACCAAATCCAACACCGGGCCAAGGTTCTGGTCCATCGCCTCTTGCTGTGACACCCAGCTTGTCTGCGCGGTCCAATAATCCTTTTGCTCTGCGTTGCTCATGCGCGGCGTCTCCGTCTGCGGCCGCCTTGTGCCGCGTCGCCGCCGCCTGTGTTGAACGACACCGCTGGCAAGTCGACGACCGAGTTCAGGATCGGGAATGGGTCGACAGAGTTGGGAATGGCAGAGGCGTTGACGAAATGCTCTTGGAATTTGGGCTCGATCGCTGTTTCTACCTTGGTGATCTGGTGCACGGTTTGCTCGATCTCGGCACGTGCCTCGATGTTGCAAAGTGCTATGCGCGCGCCCGTGCCAGCGGCGTTCCCGGCCGATGTGACCTTGGCCAAAGGCGCATCTGGGATCATGCCCAACACCATCGCATGTTTGGTCGAGATATGCGCTCCGAAGGCGCCAGCGAGCACGACACGGTCCACGTGATCGGTGCCCATTTCGTCCATCAACAGGCGGGCGCCGGCATAGAGGGCCGATTTGGCAAGCTGGATCGCGCGAATGTCGCCTTGGGTGACGGTGATCACCGGGCCGCCATCAGCGGAGGCATCGTGGATCAGGTAGGCATGCGTACGCCCCTCGGCCACGCAGCGCGATGTGCCGGTCTGGTCAGGCCCGCCAATGAGGCCGGAGGCGTCCAAAAGACCGGCAATCCGCATTTCGGCCACAGCCTCGATAATGCCAGAGCCACAGATGCCCGTGATGCCTGTGGCCGCAGTCGCCTCGGCAAAGCCCTCGTCGTCTGACCACAGATCAGAGCCGATCACGCGGAAACGTGGTTCTTTGGTGACGGGATCAATTTCGATCCGCTCAATCGCGCCAGGTGCGGCACGCTGGCCCGAACTGATTTGCGCGCCTTCAAACGCGGGGCCTGTGGGCGAGGAACAGGCCAAGACCCGGCTTTTGTCGCCCAGCAGGATTTCCGCATTGGTGCCGACGTCCACCACAAGAACCAGATCTTCGGATTTGTTGGGCGCCTCGGACAGGGCCACAGCCGCAGCATCGGCGCCGACATGGCCCGCGATACACGGCAACAGGAAGATGCGCGCAGCGGCGTTCATCGTGGACAGATCAAGCTCGGCCGCGTCAAGAGACAGGCTGTTTGAGGTGGCAAGCGCAAATGGCGCCTGACCAAGCTCGACCGGATCAAGGCCAAGCAGCAGATGGTGCATCACCGGGTTACAAACGAAGACCGCCTCGACGATCAGACGCGGGTCAATCTCGGCCTCTTCTGCGATAGCGGTGGTCAGATCGTTGATAGCCGCGCGCACGGCTTGCGTCATTTCTGCATCGCCACCGGGGTTCATCATGGCATAGCTCACACGGCTCATGAGGTCTTCGCCAAAGCGGATTTGCGGGTTCATAATCCCCGAAGACGCTTTGACATCGCCGGTCACGAGATCGCACAGATGCGCCGCAACGGTGGTGGAGCCAAGGTCAATGGCCAGACCATAGAGCCCGCCTTCGTGCAGACCGGGCCAGATGTCGATAACCCGGTGCCCACTGTCATTGTGGCCCTTGTGCAGCGCAACAGTCACTTGCCATTTGCCTTTGCGCAGCGTCGGCTGCAAGCGCGACAGCACTGACAGCGGAGCCGAGATATCTTTGATGTTCCACTGATTTTCCAAGGCCTTAGCGAGCCTTTCTAAATCGCCTGTCGGCTCGTGCATGTCAGGTTCCTGGACGTCGACAAAGTAGAGCCGCGTCGCGGGATCCATCGTGATGTCACGCGCCGTCGCAGCCTTGCGCACAACCTGACGGTGGACTTGGCTTTCAGGCGGGACGTCGATCACCACGTCGGATTGGATGGTGGCCTGGCACCCCAAACGCCGACCAGCTTTCAGCCCGCGTTTCTCGTCATAGCGCGCCTCAACAGCGTTCCAGGCGCTTAGCGCGTCATCGGCGACTGTGACGCCGTGTTTGGGAAACGCGCCAAAAGACGGCTGGATCTGACATTTGGAGCATATGCCGCGCCCGCCGCAGACCGAATCCAAGTCCACACCCAATTGGCGTGCGGCGGTCAAAACCGGCGTGCCTGCGGGGACATGCCCGCGTTTGCCGGACGGGGTAAAAATGACGAGTGGATCTTGGCTCATGATCAATCCCACAGTTTTTGATTTTTGCGCAACATAGCCGTCTAAACGGCCCGAGAAAGGCGCATCGCGTCCGAATTTAGAATGTTCGCGTCATTTCCAGAGATTTGCTGCAGAATTTGCCGTCAAAACTCCGCAGAGGCAGCAAACTCTGTTTTGGTTTAGCTTCGTCAGATATAGTTTTGATTTATCTGAAATTTCTTGCGTGAAAGATGAATCCCAGGAAATTCAGCAGGATTTGCGCCGCAAGGGTCGCGGTAGAGCCGGTCGGGTCATAATCCGGCGCCACTTCGACAAGGTCGATGCCGATGATCTCATGCGTCTGCGCGGCGATCTGCAACATCTCGAGAACGTCGTAATAGAGAAAGCCGCCGTGGCTGGGCGTGCCGGTTCCGGGGGCGATGGACGGGCAAAAGGCATCAATGTCGATTGTGACATAGAGGGGCGCGCCTTTGGGGATGCGCGCGATAACGCCGTCTGGGCCCAAAGCGCGGGCCTGGCGCACCGACAAGATGTTAGAGCCCATGCGGCGCGCATCTTCATAGCCTTCACGCGCAGTGGACGACACATTGCGAATACCGACTTGGGTTAGGCCGGTCACATAGTCTTTCTCGGCGGCGCGGCGCATGGGGTTGCCATGTCCAAACCGGACGCCGTGACGTTCGTCCACAAAGTCGAGATGCGCGTCGATTTGCAGAATGTGAAAGGGCTTGGCCCCGTCAAAGGCGTTTATGCAAGGAATGTTGACCGAGTGATCGCCCCCGATAACAACCGGTAAGGCGCCCGCAGCCCTGGCGGCGCGCACGCCTGCTTCGATGTTGGCATGGCTCTTGATGGTGTCGGTATGCACAATGTCGGCGTCACCCATATCGGCAATGCGGACAGAGGCTGGCAAATAGGTGGCGTCGTCTTCGTGGTCATAGGCACCCGCATGCCCGAAACTGAACAAGGTCGAGGCTTCGCGAACAGCGCGGGGGCCAAACCGCGCGCCCGAGCGGTATTGCGTTCCAAAATCGAATGGCGCGCCCAGCACAGCCACATCCGCCTGCAACGCGCTCCAATCCGGGACATAGGGCGCTTTTGCGAATGTGGCTATGCCGACGAATGGCAAATTCAGGCGACCGGAATCGTAGTCGTTGGGCATGTGCGCTCACCTTGTGCAATCTGCGGCGATCCTGCGCATCTCGCACCGGGGATGGCAACAGGTCTTTCCATTTGTGCGGATGCGTGAAATAGGAGCGTGCCAACCGTTGCTCCGGAAATGAGGTTTGTCATGGAGATTCGCGAGGCGCTCACCTTCGATGATGTTTTGCTTGTACCTGCGGAATCGCACGTTTTGCCGGCGACGGCTGACACGCGCACGCGGGTGACGCGATCAATCTCGATGAACATCCCCCTGCTGAGTTCTGCGATGGACACAGTGACCGAGGCCCGCATGGCCATCGCGATGGCGCAGGCCGGCGGCATTGGCGTCGTGCATCGCAATCTAAACACCGAAGAGCAATCGCGCGAAATTCGGCGTGTGAAGCGGTTTGAAAGCGGGATCGTCTACAATCCGATCACGCTCAGCCCCGATCAGACGCTGGCAGATGCCAAAGCCTTGATCGAGCGCTATAACTTCACCGGCTTTCCCGTGGTGGACGGGGCCGGGCGTGTTGTGGGCATCGTGACAAACCGCGACATGCGCTTTGCGACCTCGGATGACACGCCTGTGCATGTCATGATGACTTCAGAAAACCTCGCGATCCTGGAAGAGCCGGCCGACCGCGAAGAGGCGATCAGCCTGATGAAGGCGCGCCGGATCGAAAAGCTCTTGGTGACGGACAAAGACCGCAAATTGACAGGGCTTTTGACGTTAAAAGACAGCGAACAGGCCGTCGTAAACCCAACGGCGTGCAAGGATGACCTTGGGCGGTTGCGGGTGGCTGCGGCGTCAACGGTCGGAGATGCGGGGTTCGAACGCTCTGAGGCTTTGGTTGATGCGGGCGTCGACATGATCGTGATCGACACGGCGCATGGCCATTCGGCGAGCGTGGCAGAGGCTGTCAAACGCGCCAAGATGCTGTCGAACGAGGTGCAGGTCGTTGCGGGCAACGTGGCCACAGGCGAGGCCACGCGCGCTTTGATCGATGCGGGTGCTGATGCGATCAAAGTGGGCATTGGTCCGGGCTCCATTTGCACCACGCGGATGGTTGCGGGCGTTGGTGTGCCGCAGCTGACGGCCATCATGGATTGCGCCAGCGCCGCGGGCGACGTGCCCGTGATCGCGGATGGCGGGATCAAGTTCTCGGGCGATTTTGCAAAAGCCATCGCCGCGGGCGCAAGTTGCGCAATGGTGGGCAGCATGATTGCAGGCACCGATGAAAGCCCCGGCGAGGTGATTTTGTACCAAGGTCGCAGCTTTAAAGCCTATCGCGGCATGGGGTCGATGGGGGCGATGGCGCGCGGATCCGCGGATCGGTATTTCCAGAAAGACGCCGCCAGCGACAAGTTGGTGCCCGAAGGGATTGAGGGGCAGGTGCCGTACAAAGGGCCAGCGGGCACGGTTCTACATCAGCTCGTGGGCGGTTTGCGGGCCGCAATGGGCTATACCGGATGCGCAACCGTCGAAGAGATGCGGACCCAATGCCGCTTTGTGAAGATCACCGGCGCGGGGTTGAAGGAAAGCCACGTGCATGATGTGCAGATCACGCGCGAGAGTCCAAACTACAGAATAATGTGACCTTTCATATGCTTGGGTTCGGTTCTTAAGGTGATATCGCAATGACGCCTGGTGCCCGTGTTGCTGCCGCGATCGAGGTGATGGACGCCATTTCCAGTGGCGCAGCGGCCGAGGCGGCGCTCACCCGGTGGGCGCGGGCCAGCCGGTTTGCGGGATCGAAAGACCGGGCCGCTGTCCGGGATCTTGTGTTTGACGGCCTGCGCAATTGGCGCAGCGATGCGCTGCGTGGAGGGGGGACGTCAGGCCGATTGCGCATGCTGGGCCGCTTGCGAGCGCAATCGCTTGATCCTACAGCGTTTTTCTCGGGCATTGGCCATGCACCCGCGCCCTTGACCGACGCAGAAGCCGCAGGCGGACAAGACCCGGTCGAGGTTGGAGATCGCTGGAACCTGCCGGATTGGGCGGTCTCTATGATGATCGACAGTTTGGGCGATGCGGCCGAGCGCACCGCCTTGCACTTGGCCGAACGTGCACCTGTGACGATCCGCGTGAACGCTGCGCGCAGCACCATCGACAAGGTGCAGGCCGCATTAGTTGCGGACGATATTGTGGCCGAGCCCAATACCACAGCGCCATTTGCCCTCACCGTGACCCAGAATGCGCGCCGATTGCGCAACACGGCGGCCTTTGCTGACGGACTGTTTGAGTTTCAGGATGCGGCAAGCCAGGCGTTTGTGGCGGGGCTGCCGGATGCTGCGCGCGTGCTGGATTATTGTGCCGGAGGCGGGGGCAAGGCGCTGGCGTTGGCTGCGCGCGGCATGGATGTGACGGCCCATGACATCGACAAAAAGCGGATGGCCGACCTGCCAGAGCGCGCGGCGCGGGCGGACGCGACTATACCTATGATTGCAGATCTTAATGCGGCTGACGTGGCAAAATTCGATATGATCGTGATCGATGCGCCCTGTTCCGGCAGTGGCACGTGGCGCCGCGCGCCAGAGGCCAAGTGGCGCACGTCTGAAACCCGCGTTCACGATCTGGCGGATATTCAATTTAATATACTGTCAGAAGCTGCTGAAATGGCCGGGAAATACTGTGTAATTGCATATGCCACATGCTCTGTCTTTCGCCTGGAAAACGAAGCTGTGGTCGAGCGGTTTTTGCAGGCACATCCAGAGTGGCGCTGTGGTGTGTCACAGCGGTGGCCGGTCTCTGCGCTATGCGATGGTTTCTACACGGCACACTTGACGCGTCAGGATTAACCCCGCAAAACAACCTAAGGGAGATTTTGCGGGACGCTGCTCATCACAGGATCAACCGGCGTTAAACCGGGATTAACTCCGCACAGGTGACAAGCACGCATCGATTCTGAGCGAGGGTTAAGTGATCGAGCAGGCACTTTTGTCACAGCGCTTTTTCGAGGCAGGGCTGAAGGTTGGGCCGCGGGGGCATGCTCTTGTCGGCATGGCGGCGTTGGTCGCGTTGGGGGCGGTTTTCGTCGAAATGCCTGAGGCTCAGCGCGCCTTGTGGACGACCGCTGGTGCGCTGGCGTTCGTGGCGGTTTGGGGCTGGCTTAGCCAGCGGCTGCGCGCGGCACATGTCAGCCGCGTCAAACGTGTGGTCAACGATTTTGTCGCGGGCGATCTGGTGCCGGCCTTTGTGGTCGATGACGTGGGGCAGGTCATCACCGCAAACGCGGCGGCCAAGACGATTTATCCGCTTTCTGGCGCCGACACGGTGCCGCGCATGTTGGGCGTTCATCTGTCGAACCCCGAGGCTGTGTTTCGCCGCATGCTGGATGCCGCCAAACGCCACCGCGCCGCGCGCGAGGCGATCGCCATTCGACACGGCGAATTGCGGGTGTCGGTGCAAAATATGCTGGGCGAAATGTTCGTTTGGCGTATCGAACGGGTTCTGACCGATGTGACGACCCAATCACAGGACCAAAGCGCGCTGCCTGCGGTAAATCTGGGGCGCAACGGGACGGTTCTTTATATGAATGATGCGGCCCGGGCGCTCGTGGGGCGACGGGTTAAGTCCACGCAGGATCTGCTTGTGGGGCAAAGCGTTCAACCTGGTACCGTCGTCGATATCGCGACGGAGCAAGGCCCGGTTGGACGGCTCTTGGCGCAGACGGATGCCGGGGTCGGGCGCAAGACGCTCTATCTCTTGCCGCCGCCCGAGGTGGAAACCGCGATCTGGCCGCCGTTCCACGAGATGCCCGCCGCATTGCTCAAGATTGATCGAAACGGCCGCGTGACAGCGTTCAACGCGGCCGCGCGCGCCTTGCTCGGGCCGGAATTATCCGAGGCGACGGATATATCACAGCTGATGGACGGGCTGGGCCGCCCCTTGCAGGACTGGCTGGACGAAACCTTGGCCGGGCGCGCGGTGCAACGGGCGGAGTTCCTCAAACTGCGCCGCGCCGACCGTGATGCCTTTGTTCAGGTCGCCTTAAACCGCGTCCAAAGCGGTCAAACACCAGAAATCCTTGCGGTTTTGACAGATGCGACCGAGCTAAAAACGCTCGAAGCGCAATTCGTCCAAAGCCAAAAGATGCAAGCGATCGGGCAGCTTGCCGGCGGTGTGGCGCATGACTTCAACAATCTTTTGACAGCGATATCAGGGCATTGCGATCTGTTGTTACTGCGTCACGACCCCGGCGACACCGACTATGCTGATCTTCAGCAAATTTATCAAAACGCCAATCGCGCGGCGGGGCTGGTGTCGCAATTGCTGGCCTTTTCGCGAAAACAGACGTTGCAGCCGGAACCGCTGGATCTGCGGGATACGTTGGCGGATTTGACCCATCTTTTGAACCGGCTCGTGGGCGAAAAGGTGACCCTGACCCTCAGCCATGACCCAACGCTCGAGGCGATCCGCGCGGATAAGCGCCAGCTTGAACAGGTTCTGCTGAACCTCGTGGTCAACGCGCGCGACGCCATGCCGACGGGCGGGCAAATCCGGATCGAAACCGAGAGTTTGAAGTTGAGCAAACCGCTGCTGCGGGACAAAGTGACCGTGCCGGAGGGCGATTACGTGGTCCTGCGGGTCTCTGATCAAGGCGTCGGCATCCCAAGCGACAAGATGAACAAGATTTTTGAGCCGTTTTACACGACAAAAAGAACGGGCGAGGGCACTGGCCTGGGCCTGTCGATGGTCTACGGCATTGTCAAACAATCGGGCGGGTTTGTCTTTGTTGACAGCCAGGTGGGCTCTGGCACCTCGTTCAGCCTGATGTTCCCGATGATCGACGCCGCAGTCAGCCCAGCACCCGCCCCGGCGCCCGCACCAGCAGAAGACAAACCGTTGCGCGGCGATGCGGTCATCTTGTTGGTCGAAGACGAAGCGCCGGTGCGCGCCTTCGCAAGCCGCGCGTTGCGGATGCGTGGCTTTACCGTACTGGAGGCCGATTCGGGTGAGGACGCGTTGAAAGCGCTCGAAGACCCGTCGCTGAGCGTTGATTTGTTCGTGACAGATGTGGTCATGCCAGGTCGCGACGGCCCAAGTTGGGTGCGCGAAGCTTTGAAAGAGCGGCCAGATGTCGGCGTTGTTTTCGTCTCTGGCTACGCAGAGGACAAGTTGGGGCCCGACAGCGGCGTGATCCCAAATTCAGTCTTTTTGCCGAAACCGTTTTCGCTGTCCGATTTGACAGAAACCGTGCAACGCCAGCTGCACTAGGCCGATCCGCGCAATGTTACGATCAAATCGACTCGTAAAGCGTGAATTCATGGGCGCATTTCCGACGCAGCCGCGCCTCGACCTCGGGCGAGAGCGGCATGGGCATCTCGGGCGACACGTTTTCCCGGCCCAGCGACAACGTCAGGTTCAGCCGCCCTTCCAAAAAACTGTTCAACACGTCTGGCGCCTCGTACCGAAACAGATGCGTGACCTTGGTGCCATTGGGCTGCGGTTCAAGAAAAGCTGCCTGGCTGCCGACATCCGCGAACGCTGGCTTTTTTCCCTTAAGATAGGCCAGCACAAAATCGTCAAAGCTTATCCCGTGGGTGGCATTTGGTTTGCCCTCCATGAACGGCCGCTGGCGATACCGCCACCAGCTGCCGAGCCATGAAATCGGCTCGCGCATGACTGCGGCAAGCTCAAGCTCGACGCCGCAAACCCGCAAAAACATCGGCCGCAGCCATCTGTTGTAGCGGTAAACCGGCGCATGTTTGAGGGCGGGCGGTTCGGAAATCACCATATCGGCGCGATCGCGTAGCGCGGTCTCATAGGCGGAAGAGCCGGTCTTGGGCACCGACAACAGCGCCAACCGTTCTTTGTAGAACACCATCATGGCTGCACCTCACGCGTCTTTTTGTTTTTCTGCTCCTTCATAAACTACCTCTTAACCCTGCCGCGCAAAAGTGAGTTTGACGAATTTTATTGAAATGTTCTCATTTTGGTCCCATAAGGAACACAATGAGAACATCGAAGCAGTACGGCATGATTGCCGCCCCCGCCGGGGTATGACACAAAGGACCAACGCGATGGCAACGGCAGACCTTTTGACTATGGACAGTAAGAAAAACGCAGACAAACAAAAAGCGCTCGATTCCGCGCTGGCGCAGATTGAGCGCCAGTTCGGCAAAGGGTCGATCATGAAGCTGGGTGACGACAACGCCATCCAGGATATTCAAGCGTCTTCGACCGGCTCTTTGGGCCTTGATATCGCTTTGGGCATCGGCGGTTTGCCGATGGGGCGGATCGTCGAAATTTACGGGCCTGAAAGCTCGGGCAAGACCACGTTGACGCTGCATTGTGTGGCAGAACAGCAGAAAAAAGGCGGCGTCT
>CAZYQC010000083.1:0-10726 GCA_964649815.1 uncultured Rhodobacterales bacterium
TGGTCTTGAGCGCGGTTTCTTCGATCGAGCCCTCTTTCGTGGCCCGGCCCGAGTTCACGTCAATCGCGACAAGCGCTTCGGTCACGCCGATCACGATATAGCCGCCGGACTTGAGCTGTACCGTCGGGTTGAACATGCCCCCAAGATACGTCTCGACCTGATAGCGCGCGAACAAAGGCAGTGAGTCTTCGTATTTTTTGACGTTCTTCGCATGCGACGGCATGATCATTTTCATGAAGTCTTTTGCGATCCGATACCCCCGGTCGCCTTCCACGAAAACCTCGTCGATTTCACGATTATACAGATCGCGGATCGAGCGTTTGATCAAATCGCCTTCTTCGTAGATCTTTGCGGGCGCAATCGATTTGAGGGTCAATTCGCGGATTTGTTCCCACAGGCGTTGAAGATACTCATAGTCACGCCGAATTTCCGCTTTGGTCCGTTTCGCGCCAGCAGTGCGCACAATCAGACCCGCCCCTTGAGGGACGTCCAATTGGCCGGCGATCTCTTTGAGGCGTTTGCGGTCGGGGGCGTTGGTGATCTTGCGGCTGATCCCGCCGCCACGCGCTGTGTTTGGCATCAAAACGCAATAGCGACCGGCCAAAGACAAATACGTGGTCAGCGCCGCGCCTTTGTTGCCACGCTCTTCTTTGACGACCTGCACCAGCAGGATCTGGCGTACCTTGATGACTTCCTGGATCTTATAGCGCCGCGGACGTGGTTTGCGTGGCGGGCGAATGTCCTCCACGTCATCGTCGTCGGCGACGCTTTCGATTGTCTCATCCTTGGACGCTGCGTTCTTGTCTTTGCGCTGCGGTTCGTCGTCTTCGTCGTCAGCCTCGTCCGAGACATTGTCGTCTGCGGCTTGCGCGTCGCCGTCGTCTACGTCCGAACCGGTTTCGTCGGCTGCATCTGTCGCTTCTTCCGCAGGTGTTTCGTCCGCAGGCGCCTCTTCCGCAGCCGCCTCGTCCGCGGCGTCCTTTGCGTCACCTTGATCGCCCGCATCGACCGTTTCAGGCGCATCTGACGCTTCTGCGCCGTCTTCGCCTTCGGGATCGATGGTTTCCATCCCCGCGATATCGGTCGTGGCAACTGCGTCTTCGTTTTCGGTCTTTGCCGCTTTGCTGCGCGAACGTCTGCGCTTTGGCTTGGGCTTATCTTCCTCTTCGTCCCGCGCCTTCATCGATTCCGCATATGCACGCTCTTCTTCCAAAAGCGCTTCGCGGTCTGCGACAGGAATTTGGTAATAATCCGGGTGAATTTCAGAGAACGCGAGGAACCCGTGCCGGTTTCCTCCATAATCTACAAAGGCCGCCTGAAGCGACGGCTCGACCCGCGTTACTTTTGCGAGGTATATGTTGCCAGCAAGCTGGCGTTTGTTTTCGGATTCAAAGTCGAACTCCTCGACCTTGTTTCCATCGACCACCACGACGCGGGTTTCCTCCGCGTGGGTGGCATCGATAAGCATCTTTTTTGCCATTTAATTCCGTTGCACAACCTCCTTCGCCGCAGCACCCCTGGGGGTGCGCCGCTAAGGAATATGTGTCTTGTCTGAGCGATATCTGACGGCGCGGAAAGCAAGCCGTCACCGGCTCTTTTCAGCAAATCCACTGTCGTCGCGCGCGTCATCGCGGTTCTTCTCCGACACTGTGCGCGTCTCGCCCACCGTGCCCGCAAATGCCCCAAAACACTTTCGTCTTCCGGGAGCGTCTCATGGCCAATCAGGCCCAATCTGCCTGTCTTTGAACGTCGGCCACATCGGCCGCCACCTCTCAAAAACAGCGAAACTCATAACGGTGCATTCACATCTGAACGGAATACACCCGTTGGTTTAGATAAGGCGTTTCGTTGCCGAATGACAATGGCAAATGCGACATTTTAATCTCGCTTAAACCAAAGCCTTGCCTGTGAGGGCATTCAATACGCGCATCGCACTTAACAAATCCTTGGCCACATACTGCCCAAGCGCAGGCAGCGGCTGTGCCGGTGGCCGCAAATCGGGAATTTGAAACGATGTGCATCCCGCGCGCACCGCAGCCGTGATGCCACGGTCGCTGTCTTCAAAGGCAAAACAATCACTTGGCGCAAAACCAACCTTTTGTGCCGTTTCTACATAGGGCGCCGGGTCCGGTTTGTTGGCCGAGACCGCATCTCCGCCGGTGACGCAGTGAAAAAACGCCAAAAGACCAGCCCGGTCGAGATGGTCATGCGCGTGTGCGCTCGCGCTCGACGTGACAACCGCCATGACGGCACCTTGATCGTGCAGGTTTTGCAAAACGCCCCGCACCGTGGGTTTGACCGGCACGCCGCCCGCAAGTCGCCGGTCGCATGCTGCGTACCACTCTGACATGAACGGCCCGAGCCCGACGCTCTCTGGCAAATACGCGCGCAACGCCACTTCGGTATAGGCCGAAGAGCTTCCGACCAGCCCGTCGAAAAAGACCCTGTCGCTGGCTTTTGCGCAGCCAAGCAACGATGTGACGTCAAAGAACGCGTCGCGGTAGACGCGCTCTGTGTCCAGTAACAAGCCGTCCATATCGAAAAGGAATGCCTTGGACATGCGCGGGCCTTTTGGTTTCACAAAAGGCTCGTCTCATATGCACGACGGGCCGACAATGACCATTCGCGCACCAACGGGTCACTCTTTCTGACAGGTTGCAACTGAACCGCCCGCCCCCGGCAAAGGGTCGCCTGTCCTAAAGATAATCGGCCCGTTGCAACCCGTATTTCGCCATCTTTTCATTGAGCGTCCGGCGCGGCAGGCAGAGCTCTTCCATGACGCTGGCGATCGAGCCTTTGTGCCGCCGCATCGTGTTGTCGATCAGCATCCGCTCAAAGGCTTCGACGTATTCTTTCAACGGCTTGCCTTCGGTCGTCATCACCGGCTGCATCTCTTCGTGATCGCTCATCAACAGCGAGGCAATCGTGCCGGTTCCACGGCGCGCCTGCAAAACGGCGCGTTCGGCGATGTTGATCAGCTGCCGCACATTGCCTGGCCACGGCGCCTGGAGCAGTTGCGCAGCCTCTTGCGCGCTGACCTTCGGGGCGTCGCATCCGTATTCATCGGCGAATTGTTCAGAAAGCCGTGTGAACAAGGTCAGAATGTCTTCGCCCCGCTGCCGCAGGGGTGGCACGGTGATGCGCAAAGCCGCGAGCCGATAAAAGAGATCCGGGCGCAACGCGTCTTCGCAGGTTTTGCCGGCCTCTTGCAGGTTACAGATCGCCACGATCCGCGTTTCCGCGGGCGTACCCTGATCGTTGATCACACTCAAAAGCCGGGCCTGCAAGCTCTCGCTCAAGGCCTCGACATCCTCGAGTACCAACGTGCCGCCGCGGGCCTCTTCCATCGCAGGCAGCTGCGCGTCTTCTGGGTTCATCGGGCCGAACAGACGTTTGGACAGCGCGTCTTCTTCCAGGGCGGAACAACTGACCAACACGAATTTCTTGCCCGCCCGGCTGCCCACAGCATGAAGCGCATGTGCAACCAGCGTTTTGCCTGTGCCTGTCTCGCCATCGATCAAAACATGGCCATCCGCCTGACCAAGATCGAGGATATCTTCCCGCAAGCGTTCCATCACGGGGGCGTTGCCAATGAGCTTTTTCATCAGCTGGCCGCCGTCGCTCAGCTCGCGCCGCAAGGCACGATTGTCCATCGTCAAGCGACGCGCAACAGTTGCCTTTTTGGCCAGCTCTGACATCCGATCCGGGTTGAAGGGCTTTTCCAGGAAATCAAAGGCTCCGACACGCATCGCCTCAACCGCCATAGGAACATCCCCATGCCCTGTGATCATAATCACCGGCAGTGCGCTGTCTGATCCCATCAGCTTTTTGAGGAACTGCATCCCATCCATGCCCGGCATCCGAATGTCCGAGATCACGATGCCTGGATATTCTGGCCCCAGCACCTTTAGCGCATCCTCGGCGCTGGCGAATGTTTCGGTGTCATAGCCCGACAACGCCAACCATTGACTGATCGATTGCCGCATATCCTGCTCATCATCAACGATGGCGATTTTCATTGCCTGGCTCATCGCGTTTACTCCGCGGCTTCTATGTTGTCTTCGCTGCCCAAGATCGGCAGCTGCATTTCAAATACAGCGCCGCCATGTTGCCCGTTGCGCGCTGTCAGTCGTCCCCCAAGGTCGTTGACGATCCCAGAAGAAATCGCAAGCCCCAAGCCAACACCGTCGCCAGGCGCCTTGGTCGTGTAGAATGGCTCGAACAGGCTATCGAGATCAGCAATACCCGGCCCGTTGTCACGCACAGTCAACGTGGCCGTTTCACCGGCCGACAGGATGATGTCGACCGCCGGGTGGCGTTCGGACTTTGTCGCATCCAGCGCGTTGCGCAATAGGTTGACCATGACCTGTTCAATCCGCATTCGGTCGCCCATGACGCGCACCGGTTCATCGGGCAGAATACGCCCGATCTGGACTTGCCGTTGACGCAATTGCGGCTCCATCATGGCCAACGAAGAAACCAGCGCATCGCCCATATCCACAGGGCTTAGCGCGTCTGCGCCCTTGCGCGCATAGCTCTTGAGTTGGCGCGTGATCGCGCCCATGCGCTCGATCAAATCGTCGATCCGGCGAAAGCTTGCCACGGCTTCTTCGGGGCGGTTCCGGCTGAGCAACAGGCGCGCGCCCGCCAGATAGGTTTTCATCGCGGCTAGCGGCTGATTCAGCTCGTGGCTGACAGCCGCTGACATCTCACCCAGAGCTGCCAGTTTTGAGCTTTGTTCAAGCGTTTGTTCCGCCACGGCGAGGTCTTCCTGAACCCGTTTTCGTTCGGCGATTTCCCGCTGCAAACGCTGGTTCAATTCGCGAAGCTCCGCCGATTCACGCTGGAAGAGGCGCATGCGGACCGCCGAACGTCGGCTCAGCGCATAGAAGGTCAGCGCCAAGAGAATGGCGAATCCCATGATCTCGAGCGCCAAAACAACGTTTACCCGCTCTCGCACGCTGGAATAGGTCGTGAAAGACGTGATGCGCCAGCCGCGGAACGCGATCCGGCGTTCCAGTCGCATCACCGCCTCGCCTTGAACATAGGCATCGGGCGGCAAGGCAGACCAATCCGCCGTGGCCCGAATGGCCCGTTCGATCGCGCCTTGGGGGTCTTGCGTTGCCAACGCCTCGGCCTCGGTCCGGCCCCGCCATCGCGGCTCGGTCGCCAGCACGATTTCGCCGGTGCTGTCGGTTACAAGCACGGCGGCGGATATCCCGGCCCAGGCGCGTTCAAACTTTTGCAGATCGACCTCAACGACGATCACCCCCAGCGTGTCCGTGCCAACCTGCACCCGCCGCGAATAGAAAAACTCATACCCGCCCGCATCTTTGCGCGAGACTGTGAAAATCGTCTCGGACCCGCGCACCGCCTCTAGATAATAGTCGCGGTTGCGGTGCTGCTCTCCGATGCGTTCGCGTTCGGTCGCCGCGACCGTTCGGCCATCTTTGTCCAGCAACATCAAAGACGCCGCGCCGATTTCTTCGACAAAAGAGATCAAGCGTTGGGTCGACAATTGGTAATCCGCCGAATTCAACGCCCCGATCAAGGCCGGATCGCGCGCCAACAATTGCGGAACAATCGCGTTTTGACGCAACTCCGCCAGCAGGTTCCCGGAATAGAGGGTCAATCGCAGTTCGGCGCGGTTACGTGTCGTCTCGGTGAAACGGTCCGTCAGCATCCGGTTGGTGATCGACACCACGATGATCGCGGCGCTCGTTACTGCAACGATCGCCATCCGAACCCGCCAGGCATAGGCGGTACTGTCTCTGTCTTCGACCTGCTCAGCCATGAAAGAAGCTTATCGCCGCTCTCACGGTCACTCAAGCTATGCGGTCTCGAAACTGCCGATGATTGAGCGGAAGAGCGCCGCGCCATCCGTTCCGCCGTGGCCAACATCCGCCGCACGCTCGGGATGGGGCATCATACCCAGCACGCGCCTGTTGTCCGACAAAATCCCGGCGATATCGCCTTTGGAACCGTTGGGGTTCTCGGTGTAGCGAAAGACAACGCGGTCTTCTGCATCCAGTTTGCTGAGCGTGTCCTCATCGGCAAAGTAATTGCCGTCATGATGCGCAATCGGGATGCCCAGCACATCACCGGCATTGTAGCCATGCGTAAAGGCAGATTGCGACGTCTCTACCCGAAGCTCGACCGTCTTGCAGATGTACTTGAGACCCGCATTGCGCAGCAAAACACCCGGCAACAGACCGGTTTCCGTTAAAACCTGGAACCCATTGCAGATGCCGATCGCATAGCCGCCCCGCTCCGCATGTGATTTCACCGCGGATGTAATCGGCGATTGTGCGGCGATGGCCCCACAGCGCAAATAATCGCCAAAGGAAAACCCGCCCGGGACACCAACGATATCGACCCCATCCGGCAACGACGTTTCTTTGTGCCACACCATCTCGACCTGCGCGCCCACGGCTTCAAAGGCGACTTTCAGATCCCGGTCACAATTTGACCCAGGAAAGACGACGACCGCAGCCTTCATCCCGCCATCTCCACCCGGTAGCTTTCGATCACCGTGTTGGCGAGAAGCTTTTCGCACATCGCAGTCACATCAGCCTCAGACATGCCCTCTGCGAGGTCGAGCTCGATGATCTTGCCCTGGCGAACGCCGTTGACGCCTTCAAAGCCCAAGGACCCCAGCGCGTGACGCACCGCCTCTCCCTGCGGATCAAGAACCCCGTTTTTGAGCATGACATGCACGATGGCTTTCATCACTAATTGTCCTGTCAGTTGATCAATGTTGGTTTGGTGATTGGGCCGGCGGTTTTGGGCATCACGCCAAGGCGCCGCGCGACTTCGGTATAAGCATCCGACAAATTGCCCAAATCCCGCCTGAACACGTCTTTGTCCAGCTTTTGACCGGTTTCAATGTCCCATAGGCGGCAAGAATCGGGGCTGATTTCATCCGCGACAACCAACCGCATGAAGTCACCGTCGTAGATACGGCCAATTTCGATTTTGAAATCAACCAAACGAATGCCAACAGCCAACATGATGCCCGATAGAAAGTCATTGACCCGCAAAGCCAGGCTCACAATGTCGTCCATGTCTTGCTGGCTGGCCCATCCAAAGGCGGCGATATGTTCTTCGGTGACCAGCGGATCGCCCAGGCTGTCGTCCTTGTAGCAATATTCGACAATCGGGCGCGGCAATTGCGTGCCCTCTTCGATCCCCAGCCGCGTGCTAAGCGAACCTGCGGCATAATTTCTGACGATGATCTCAAGCGGGATGATCTCGCAGGCTTTGACCAATTGTTCGCGCATATTCAAACGCTTAATGAAATGCGTTGGCACCCCGATCTGGATCAGACCGTTCATGAAGAACTCGCTCAGGCGGTTGTTCAACACGCCTTTGCCTTCGATGATGTCATGCTTCTGAGCGTTAAAGGCGGTCGCGTCATCTTTGAAATATTGCACGATGGTACCAGGCTCTGGCCCTTCATACAGAATCTTCGCTTTGCCTTCGTAAATCTTTTTGCGTCGCGCCATGGGCGTCCTTTCGCGAAAAGCGGGCCGTCCAAACCCCGCTGCTTGGGTCGTGTCTTACGGTAAGGGTGCAAATGCCGCAAGCATGGCTGCGCAGAAGGCTTGCGAAACGCCCCTCTTGCTCGCATATCCCTATCAAGCAACGGCCCAAATCAGGAGATTGCCATGAGCACCTTTGACGATCGCGAAAACGCGTTTGAATCCAAATACGCCCACGACGCGCAAATGCAGTTCAAGGCGGAAGCCAGACGCAACAAGCTCTTGGGCCTCTGGGCGGCAGAGCTTTTGGGCAAATCCGGCGATGACGCCGACGCCTATGCCAAGGAAGTGATCGCCTCAGACTTTGAAGAAGCTGGCGATGAAGATGTCTATCGCAAAGTTTCAGGCGATCTTGGCGACAAGGCGACCGAGGATGAGATCCGCACTAAAATGGCCGCTTTGATGTCAGAAGCCAAAGCGCAGATCATGAACGAAACCGACTAATCGGCGCGACAACCCTCGGGTTGCGCAGGTGTTTGCGCAACCCAACATGAGGCAAACTTCAAGTTCTTCATGAAAATTATGAAGTCGCCTCATGCGCTCGGCCATGCGATACCGGGTAAAACCCGCATGAGGTCTGAGCATGACACATATCTTCAACCAGCTTTTGGACGAAAAAGGCACCCTGCTTGCAGACGGTGCCACTGGAACCAATCTGTTTAACATGGGCCTGATGTCCGGTGACGCGCCCGAATTGTGGAACGACGCCGAGCCAAAGAAGATCAAGGCGCTTTATTCAGGGGCCGTTGATGCGGGGTCTGATCTCTTTCTCACGAACAGTTTCGGCGCCAATGCCTCGCGCCTCAAGCTGCACGGCGCAGAAAAGCGCGCCCATGAGCTGTCGCGCATCGCGGCTGAGATTGGTCGCGATGTGGCGGATGCCGCGGGGCGCACCGTTTTGGTTGCAGGCAGCGTCGGACCCACGGGCGAGATCATGGAACCTGTTGGCGCGCTGTCGCATTCCATCGCAGTCGAGATGTTCCATGAAACAGCCGACGGCCTGAAAGAAGGCGGCGCCGACCTGGTGTGGCTTGAAACCATTTCCGCTCCCGAAGAATTCCGCGCCGCCGCAGAAGGCTTTGCGCTCGCCGGGATCGATTGGTGCGGCACGATGAGTTTCGATACCGCCGGACGAACCATGATGGGCGTTACCTCGACCGACATGGTCAACATGGTCGCCGATCTGCCAAACGCACCTCTTGGATTTGGCGCCAATTGCGGCACAGGCGCATCTGATCTTTTGCGCACGATCATCGGCTTTGGGGCCACGGGCACGCAAACGCCCATCATCGCCAAAGGCAATGCGGGCATTCCAAAATACCACGACGGACATATCCACTATGACGGCACGCCCGAGTTGATGGCCGAATATGCGGTGCTGGCCCGTGCATGCGGCGCGCGGATTGTGGGCGGGTGCTGCGGGACCATGCCAGAGCATCTGCGGCTGATGCGCGAAGCGCTCGACACGCAACCGGCGCGCGACAAACCCGATCTTGCAGAAATCGTCGACAAGATCGGCCCATTTTCATCTGAAACGGATGGCACAGGCGATGACGAAGCCTCTGGCAACGCCCGCCGCACACGCCGTCGCGGACGCCGTGCCGCTTAGAACAGGCTTAGCTGCGCATTGGGCAGAACCGGGGCGCGGAACATATCCGACCGCATCGCAGGCGATTTTGTTTTTAGACCCAACCGTTTAACGGCCACAGCAAAGCGATGGGCGATGATATCGGCATAGGCCCCCTCGCCGCGCATCCTGTGGTTCCATCGCGCATCGTAATCCTGACCGCCGTGCATGTCGCGCACCCGCGCCATCACGCGCCTGGCCCGGTCTGGCGCATGTTCGGCCAACCATTCGCGCACCAGGGGCGACACCTCTCGGGGGAGGCGCAACATGATGTAACTCGCCGACCGGGCGCCGGCGGATTTTCCCGCCGCCAAGATCGCCTCCAGCTCTGGATCGGTAAGCGACGGGATCAAGGGCGAGGCCATGACCCGCACCGGAACACCCGCCGCCGAAAGGCGTTCAATCATGGCCAGGCGACGCTTGGGCGTTGGCGCGCGCGGCTCAAGACGTCGGCTGAGATCTGCGTCCAACGTCGTGACGGAGACACCCACACGCATCAATCCCTTGCGCGCCATATCCGCCAGAATATCCAAATCCCGCTCGATCAAGCTGCCTTTTGTGACGATGGCCACGGGATGCTGCGTTTCTTGCAAAAGCTCCAGACAGCCGCGCATTATCCTGTAGGTTTTTTCAAGAGGTTGATACGGGTCGGTGTTCGTGCCGATCGCAATCGGCGCCACTTTGTAAGAGGGTTTGGCAAGCTCGCGCCGCAAGACCTCAACCGCGTTCGTGCGGGCAATCAACTTGGTTTCAAAGTCCAAACCCGGCGACAGCCCCAGATAGGCATGGGTCGGGCGCGCAAAACAGTAAACACAGCCGTGTTCGCATCCGCGATAAGGATTTATCGACCGATCAAAAGGCAAATCGGGCGAGGCAACGTAGTTGATCAGCGACTTGGCCTGTTCCGTGCGCACCTCTGTTTTCAGCGGCGGCACATCGTCGTCCGGGACGTGCCAACCGTCGTCAAAAACCTCGCGCGTATAGGCGTCAAAGCGGCTGACATCGTTGGAAAGCGCGCCTCTTGCTTTGATTTTTGCGTCGCGAATAGGACCAGTCATGGCCTCCATATAGAACATAATAAGAACATGCGCCAGATTATGTCGCGAATTCAGCGCAAAAGCGGTGCGTTAACTTTGTCTTGAGGTCGCGCACGACGCCACCTATGTCGTAATCTGCAAAGTCGACCTGCGACATTCTGACGATAACATCACCAGATTAGCTCGGCCTCCGCCATGCGAGAAGGAACATACCATGTCCGATGAAGACGAAATCATCCTGTCTGAACTTAACGACGAAGAGCTTGTCGAACAGATGTTTGACGACCTCTACGATGGTTTGAAGGAAGAAATCGAAGAAGGCGTGAACATTCTTTTGGAACGCGGTTGGGCCCCCTACCGCATTCTGACCGAAGCGTTGGTTGGCGGTATGACCATCGTTGGTAACGACTTCCGCGACGGTATCCTGTTTGTCCCAGAGGTTCTTCTTGCGGCCAACGCGATCAAGGGCGGCATGGCGATCCTCAAACCACTGCTGGCCGAGACAGGCGCCCCCCGCGTCG
>CAZYQC010000084.1:0-8663 GCA_964649815.1 uncultured Rhodobacterales bacterium
CGAGTGCTCGCGGACCTTGTAGTTGATCTTTTCGTTGCGAATGTCCGCTTCGGCCCGCACGCCCGCCGCTTTGAGCTGGTCAACGACTTCGGCGACATAGGCATCGGCATCCGATGTGATGGAGGCCACGACAACTTGGCGCGGAGCCAGCCAAAACGGCAACTTGCCCGCATGTTCTTCAATCAGAATGCCGATGAAGCGTTCAAAAGAACCAAGGCAGGCGCGGTGCAGCATGACAGGGCGGTGTTTCGCGCCGTCGGCGCCGATATAGCTGGCGTCCAAACGTTCAGGCAGCACGAAATCCACCTGATGCGTGCCGCATTGCCAATCGCGCCCAATCGCATCGGTTAGAACGAACTCCAACTTGGGGCCATAGAACGCGCCTTCGCCAGGGTTCATTTCGGGTTCGATCCCGGCGGCGCGGGTGGCGGACAAAAGCGCCTCTTCGGCTTTGTCCCAGATTTCGTCGGAGCCCGCGCGCGTGTCTGGCCGATCCGAGAATTTGACCCGGAATTTGTCAAAGCCAAGGTCTTTGTAGACACTGGTCAAATAGCCGATGTAGATCGCGGTTTCTTCTTCGATCTGATCTTCGCGACAAAAGATATGTCCGTCATCTTGCGTAAATCCGCGCACGCGCATGATGCCGTGCAAAGCGCCTGACGGCTCGTACCGGGCGCAAGAGCCGAATTCGGCCATGCGCAAAGGCAAATCGCGGTAGGACTTGAGGCCCTGGTTGAAGATTTGCACGTGGCACGGGCAGTTCATGGGCTTAAGCGCGTTGATCGCCTTTTCGCGGGCGTGGTCTTCGTCCACTTCTACGATGAACATATTCTCTTGGTACTTTTCCCAATGCCCGGATTCTTCCCAAAGCTTACGTTCAACAACCTGTGGCGTGTTGACTTCTACATAACCGCCAGCGCGCTGTTTGCGGCGCATGTAATCCTGAAGCTCGGTGTAGATGGTCCATCCGTTTGGATGCCAGAACACTTGGCCCGGAGCCTCTTCTTGCATGTGGTAGAGGTCCATTTCGCGACCCAGTTTCCGGTGATCGCGTTTCGCGGCCTCTTCGAGCATGTGCAGGTGTGCTTTGAGCTTTTCTTTGCCAGTGAATGCCACGCCGTAAATCCGCTGGAGCATTTCACGGTTTGAATCGCCGCGCCAGTAGGCACCAGCAATCGACATCAGCTTGAACGCATCCGCCGGAACCTGGCCGGTATGCTGCAGGTGCGGGCCGCGGCAGAGGTCTTGCCAATCGCCATGCCAATACATGCGCAAAGGCTCGTCGCCTGGGATGGCGTCGATCAGTTCGACTTTGTAGGGCTCGTTGTTGTCTTTGTAGTACTGAACGGCGCGGTCGCGGTCCCAGACTTCGGTCGTCACAGGCTCGCGCTTGTTGATGATCTCTTTCATCTTTTTCTCGATGGCGCCGAGATCTTCGGGCGTGAAAGGCTCGGCCCGGTCAAAGTCGTAGTACCAGCCGTTTTCGATCACGGGGCCGATAGTGACTTTGGTGTCGGGCCAGATCTCTTGCACGGCGCGGGCCATAATATGTGCGAGATCGTGGCGGACCAATTCGTTGGCCTGCGCTTCGTCTTGCATGGTGTGGATGGCGATGTCTGCGTTGGCGTCGATAGGCCATTGCAAGTCCCAATGCGCCCCGTTCACCGTGGCCGAGATCGCCTTTTTGGCAAGAGATTTGGAAATGCTTTCGGCAATTGCAGCAGGTGTTACGTCTGCGTCATAGTCACGTGAATTGCCGTCGGGAAAGGTAACAGAGATAGTGGCCATTTGATTGGCTCCTCGTCGGTTTGGCGCCCACGGAACGCCCGGTTGCGGGTTATGTCGTAGGGCGGCAGATGACAGGAGATTGCGGCTTCGTCAAGGCGGGTTTCGACGCGGCTGTCGATTAGCGTGGCTTTGGCGCCCAAGCCGCCGAGAGCGTGATATGCGCGAGCGCAAATGTGGCGCAAAGGCCGGCGGTCAGGCCAATGGATTGGATGCCAAAGCTTTCAATCGCCCAGGCCCCTATGGCAGAGCCTACGGCCGCGCCGACATAGATGGCGGCTGCGTTCAGGGCGAGCACGACAGGCGCCTGGGCGCCTGCAAGGCCGATGAGGCGCATCTGTTGACCGGACATAAACGCCCAGCCCGAGGCAGACCACAAAAGGGCCAAACCAAAGAGGGCCGCATCGGCAATGGGCAGCATCGAAAAGGCTGGCATGGCGGCCATTTGGCACAGGCACAACGCCGAGAGCGTGCGCCGCCATCCGAAGCGGTCCGCCAGGATGCCACCTGCGATATTGCCGATGACCGCACCGATGCCAAAGGTCATCAATATCGTTGTCACCCCGTCGCGCCCATAGCTCATCGTCTCGCTAAGCAGGGGGGCGATGAAGGTGTATAGGACGTAGATGGAGCCAAGAAAGCTGCCGGTGAAAAGCACAGCCACAAGCATGCGGACGTCGGCCAGTGTTGCGCGCAGATCGGCCAGGCTGACAGGTTGGAATTGCAACCCGGCGGGCACGCGGGTCCAGATCAAAAAGATGCAGGGCAGCGCAAGGGCGATGACCAGCCAAAAGGCCCAACGCCAGCCGAAGGTATAGGCGATCCAGGCGCCGAAAGGCACGCCGATGACCTGCGCCAAGGTCATTCCAAAGAACACGGCCGCCAGGACGCGGGCGCGTTGTTCGGCGGGAAAGATTGCGCCAGCGGTCGCGGCGGCAACTGGGGTGAACATCCCCGCGCCGGCGGCAGCCAAAATACGCGCAACGTTCAAGACAGTCAGGTTCGGCGCCAAAGCAGAGACAAGGGCCGACAGGGCAAAAATCGTCAGCCCAAGGGCCATCACGCGCCGCCGCCCAACAGCCCCGGTCAGAGCGACCAAAATGGGCGACAGAACCGCGTAGGCAAGGGCGTAGAACGTCATGAGCACGCCTGCCTGGGTGGCAGAGATGCCCATGTCCGCGCCCAAGGGTTCGACCAAGCCTACGATGACGAAGGCGCCAACACCGATCAGGAAGTTGGAGGTCGACAAGATGGGTATCAGATCGCGCGGTGGGGCGGGCATATGCTGACGCTAACTGTCGTCCGCGGAAAGGAAAAGGGGCAAGCCGATCCTTTGGCTTGCCCCTTTTCACGCAAGTTGGTGTTACGCGGCACCGAAGGCTGCGACCGCTAGGATCACACAGCAAACCCATCCGGCGGTAAAGATGATCGGGCGGACCGGAAAGGTTGCCCAGGCAGTGATGTAGCCCACGGCATGCGCCACGCGGATCCAAAAGAAAGCAGCGCATGTCCAGGCGGTAAGCGTCGTGAAGCCGTCCAGCCGATCCAAAAGCAAGACCAATATGGCGAACGGAACGATTTGTTCGATGGCATTTTGGTGCGCGCGATAGGCGCGTTGAACCCAAGGCCGGTGCAGCCGCCAGTTTGCGGCCAGGATAAAACCATCGGGGCGATCTTCGGGCAGGCTGCCTGCTGGGGCGGTGTTGACGCCTATGATGTAAGGCACCCAAAGTGTCGCGGCCAAGAGCGCGGTGAGCGCGAGATATGTGAATTCGACCGCCATCATGCTGTCTCCGCCCGGCTGCCAAAATGCGCATCTTGGCCAGTTTCCAACCAGGTCTTGAGCCCCGAGGCCCAACGCGCCCAACCATCCGCTACGCCTTCGCCCGCAACCACAGGCATGTTCAGGTCATAATGTTCAATGGTCAGCGAGCAATGCGCGCCTTCCTCTTCGATCAGGTAAACAACCCGCGAGGGCGGCATGTCGGCCCAATGCGGTTCAAACGTCATTTCCATCCGAGATTTTGGGTCCGCTTTGATCAGGATGTTGGTCAAGAGTGGCGTGCCGTCGGGCAGATACATCACCGTTTTGTCGCCGCTTCTGTCGGCGTGGCTGGCCATGAAATGATAATGCGCGACGTTATTTTCGTCTTCCAATGCGGCCCAAAGACGGTCGCGACTGGTTTTGATGAACGTTTGCATGACGAAATCTGGTTTCGACATTGCGGTCTCTCCTTCGAGTTGGGTTTTGAGTGAAAGCACTGCCCGCGCCGCCGGTTTCACGAGCAAGGGCTCGATCCAGCGATCAATGGCTTGTTGCAGGGGAAGGGCGTTGAGGTAGTGGTACTTAAAGCGCCCTTCTTTGCGCGTCACGATCAGCTTGGCGTCCTCCAACACGGCGAGATGTTTCATGACGCCAAAGCGGGTCATGTCCAGCTGTGCCTCCAAGTCCTGAAGACTTTGCCCATCCTTTGTTCGCAGGCTGTCGAGCAGCGTTCGGCGCGCGGGATCGGCGAGAGCTTTGAAGATCGTATCCATGCAGAGCTTTTAAGTGACTAAATAGTCACGTGACAATAGAGTCACCTAATAAAATTGGTTTGCCGCCCTGCAACTGGTTGTGCAAATTGAGAAAAATTCTGGGAGGACTCATGGCCGAAGTGGAATGGGCACGCATGAAAGCGTGGGAAATCAACGCGCTGGCGCAGGAAAACGCTGTTGTGATTCTGCCTGTTGCATCGATAGAGCAGCACGGGCCTCATTTGCCAGTCATGACGGACACCCGACTTGGTCACGAGGTCGCCCTGCGCGCCGCGCGTCTGGCGTGGCCCAAGCGCAAAACCATCGTGGCCCCGGTCGTTTGGTCCGGCTTAAGCGAGCATCACATGAGCTTTGGCGGCACTCTGACGCTGAGCCATGCTACCTTTCGGGCGTTGATCGCGGATCTCATCGCCGCCGTCAGACGTGCAGGTTTTCGCGATATCCTCATTTCCAACAGCCACGGCGGCAACATTATCGCGTTGCAACAGATCTTGGACGAGATCGCGCCAACCTCTGATGCGACGCTTGTGGCCACGACATATGTGATGGAAGCAGGCGACCGGTATCACGGGATTATGGAAGACCAGCAATCGATCATGCATGCGGGCGAGGGCGAGACCTCGATGATGATGGTTTGCGAGCCTGATTTGGTCGATACGTCCGATCTGGCCTCTCTGAACGTGCCTTCGGGCAATGGCCCCGCGTTTCTAGGCGCTGGGCGCGCGTCCTATCGGTGGCGGCCTTTGACGCATGTGACGCACAATGGCGTGATCGGCTATCCCGAGAAATCCTCGACCGCCAAAGGCCAAGCTTTGCTGGATGTCGGGGCCGAGGCTGTCGCCGAGCTGATCATAGATCCCGCCACTTGGGCAGCGCCTTTGGACAAACGCGATGGAGATCGAACATGACCGCGCCGCTAGAGCTTGAAACCCCGCAGGGGCGCCGCCTTGCCTATCACCTCACGCCTGGCGCAGGCCCATGCGTCGTCTTTCTGGGCGGCTTGAAGTCCGACATGGAGGGCACCAAGGCGCTCCACCTTGAAGCATGGGCCCGCGACCTCGGCCACGCCTTTCTGCGCTTTGATTACTCCGGGCACGGCCAAAGCTCTGGCACGTTCGAAGAAGGCTGCATCGGCGATTGGGCCGAAGACACTGCCGCCGCGATTGACACGCTGACGACGGGCAAGGTTGTCGTTGTTGGATCTTCTATGGGCGGATGGCAGGCGCTTTTGTTCGCAAAACGCCATCCCGAGCGCGTGGCCGGCCTTGTGACAATCGCGGCAGCGCCCGATTTCACGGAAGACGGCTATTGGGCCAACTTTTCTGACACGCAAAAGGCCGAGGTGATGGAGCAAGGCCAGATCGCGATGCCCTCGGACTATATGGAGCCCTATATCATCACCAAACGCCTGATCGAAGACGGACGGGATCAACTGGTTCTGCGCGCGCCCTTGGCGCTGCCGTTTCCGGTGCGCTCTTTGCAAGGGACTGCGGACACAGCGGTCAGCACTGAGACGGCGATCCGCCTGCTCGAGCATGCAGAGAGCCCCGATATGCGGCTGATGTTGGTCAAAGATGCAGATCACCGGTTTTCGGACGGCCCGTGCCTGGGGCTGATCGAAGATGCGGTGTCACAGGTTCTGGAGGCTCAATGATGACCTGGGTATTTCGCCAGATCGGCCGTGTGCTGGTCCTGCTTCTGATCGCTGTTGCGGCTGTCTATGTCCTTGGCCCAACCGAAGACGTCACGCTAGATCCGCAATTCGACGCCGCTGCGATTGGCGCGGACCCTGCCGCCTATCTCGCCGGGCAAGAGGCGCAGGTGTCAGACATTATCCCCGGCACCCAGAAACGGATCATCTGGGCTGCCGAGCCGGGCGCGGCCACGCCGATCTCACTTCTCTATGTGCACGGGTTTTCCGCCACATCCGAAGAAATCCGACCAGTTCCAGATCGGCTCGCGGCGGATTTGGGTGCAAATTTGGTCTACACAAGACTGCAAGGCCACGGTCGCAGCGCACCTGACGCGATGGCCGAAGGCACTGTCGCCGGATGGATGCGCGATCTGGCCGAAGGTTTGGCTGTGGCGCGCGCCACAGGTGAGCGGGTCATCGTAATCGCCACCTCAACCGGAGGCACCTTGGTCGCCGGGGCACAGGTGGTGCCGGGCCTGATGGATGACGTTGCGGGCGTGATCCTCGTGTCGCCCAATTTTGGGCTCAACACAGGCGTCGAGCCGATGTTGACCTTGCCCGCGGCGCGCTATTGGGTGCCGCTGATCGCTGGTCAACGGCGCAGCTTTGAGCCGCGCAATGATGGTCAGGCCGAGTTCTGGACAACCGATTATCCATCCACAGCCGTCTTCCCGATGGCGGCGTTGGTCAAAGCCGTGCGTGAGATCAACTATGAGCAAACCTCGGTGCCTGCTCTCTTCGCCTTTTCAGCGGCGGACCAGGTCGTGCGCCCCGACATCACCACCCAGATCATGGCCGATTGGGGTGGCCCGACGGCCCGCTTTGACCCTGGCGAGATGACGGCCGCGGATGACCCGCTTGCCCATGTCATCGCCGGTGACATCATGTCCCCCAGCAAGACCGAGGCCACCGTGACCGCCATGCGCGCCTGGATCGAAGGCCTGTGATATGCCGCGTCGCCGCCCGCAAAGCATGTGGAGCCTAGAGACACTCGGGCGTGTGCGGCTTTCGAAATACTATTATTTCCGCGACTTTCTCTATTCGGAAATCGGCAGCTTCCATCAGGTGCAAAACCTTCCCCGAGATCCGGATCTGGCAATCCGCAATGGCACGCGATTGTGCCAGGATTTGCTGGACCCGCTCACCGAAACGTTCGGACCGCTGGCCATCCGTTCAGGCTATCGCGCGCCCGAGCTGAATGCCTTTGGCAACGCCCACCAACTGAACTGCGCCCGCAATGACAACCCGATCGAATGCCATATCTGGGATCGCGCAGACGGCGAGGCCGCCATTGCAGGCACGTCGCTCGCAATACCTTGGTTCACGGATCGCTATGAGGCTGGACGCGACTGGCGCGATCTGGCGTGGTGGATTCACGACCATCTGCCCTATTCAGGGCTTTGGTTCTTCCCCAAGCTCTGCGCCTTTAACCTGGATTGGCGCGCAACGCCTCTGCGCACAATATCCAGCTATATTGCGCCCAAAGGCATGCTTTTGCGTGCAGGCCACACGCCCGACGAACCGCCCCGCAAACGGGCCGCACGCTATGCCGATTTTCCGCCGTTTCGCGGCATCCAATACCCGCGCTAGGGGTTGAGAACGGCGCGCCATAGCGGCATTCTGCGCGCAACGAGACAAAGCAGGGCAAGCAGGTGCCAGAGCCAATTGTATTCCTTCCTGGAATGATGTGCGACGCGCGCCTCTTCGGCCCGCAAATCGCTGAATTATCGTCAGAATACACAGTCACCGTCGCCCCGGTGACACGTGGCGAGCGGATCGAGGAAATCGCCAGCGGGCTGTTGGACGAGCTGCCACATCGTTTTGCCCTTGCAGGCCTCAGCATGGGGGGCATCGTCGCGATGGAGATCTTGCGCCGCGCCCCTGACCGCGTGACGCGCCTCGCGCTGATGGACACCAACCCGCTTGCTGAAACACCTGCGGTTGCCGCAGGGCGCGAACCGCAGATGGTCCGCGTCAAGGCCGGCCGCCTGCGCGAGGTCATGCGCGATGAGATGAAACCAAATTACCTCGCCCCAGGCCCCTATAGAAACGAGGTTCTCGACCTCGTGATGGATATGGCCGAGGCTTTGGGCAAAGACGTCTTCTTGCGTCAATCGCGCGCCCTGCAGCGCCGCCGCGACCAACAAAGCACGTTGCGCAAATGCAAAGTGCCGACGCTCATCCTCTGCGGTGAATACGATGCGCTCTGCCCGGTTAAACGCCACACATTCATGGCCGAGCTGATCCCCTATGCCGAATTGCGCATCCTGACCGACGCAGGGCATTTGCCAACACTCGAACGTCCCGACGCCACCACCGCCGCCCTGCGCGACTGGCTTGCCATGCCGCTTGTCCTACGATGATCCCGCTGGCCTTTCTTTTGGCTTAAAATATCCTCAGGGGGGCAAGGGGGCAGAATGCCCCCAATGGCCCAGGTCACAAAGCTAGGCCGCGGCGTTTTTGTTGGCCGCCTTCTTGGCCGGCTTGGCGTTGCTGTCAATGAAATCCAGAACCAGAGGTCGGATATTATTGCGCCAGCTTTTGCCCGCGAAAATCCCATAATGACCCGCATCCGGTTCCAGATGGCTTGCTTTTTTGCTGTCAGGCAGGCCGGTCAGCAAATCAAGGGCCGCCACGCATTGCCCAG
>CAZYQC010000084.1:8763-10583 GCA_964649815.1 uncultured Rhodobacterales bacterium
TTTTTGCTGTCAGGCAGGCCGGTCAGCAAATCAAGGGCCGCCACGCATTGCCCAGGAGCCGAGATGTCGTCTTTGGCCCCTTCGACAGTCTTGACGGCCACGGTCGTTACCTTGCCAATGTCAACTTTTTTGCCAGCCACGGTGAACGTGTTCTTTGCAATCTCGCGCCGCTTGAAAATGCGCTCGACGGTCGAGAGGTAAAATTCGGCGGTCATATCCATCACGGCGAGGTATTCGTCGTAGAACTTATTGTGCTTGTCGTGATCACCGGCCTCGCCTCGGGCGACGCGCGCGATTTGATCCGAAAACGCCGTCGAGTGCTTTTCCCAGTTCATCGACATAAAGGACGCGAGTTGGAGCAGGCCTGGATACACTTTGCGACCGACGCCGCTGTACTTAAAGCCAACGCGCTGGATCATGAATTCTTCCAACTGGCCCATCGTGACCCGGCGCCCAAAGTCGGTCACATCCGTGGCCGCCGCATCCGGGTCAATCGGGCCGCCGATCAAGGTCAGCGTTTTGGGTTGGGCTTTGGGGTCTTCTTCGGCCAGATAAGCGGTCGCAGCCAGCGTCAGCGGCGCAGGTTGGCACACGGCGATCACATGCGTGTCCGGGCCAAGGTGGCGCATGTAATCCACCAGATAGAGCGTGTAATCTTCGACATCGAATTTTCCGGCGCTGACTGGAATGTCGCGGGCGTTGTGCCAATCGGTCACGTAAAGCTCGCAATCCGGCAAGAGAGAGATCACGGTCGAGCGCAAGAGTGTCGCATAATGGCCCGACATGGGGGCGACCAGTAGAACTTTGCGCGGCATCTCTTTGCGGCCTGACACCGCAAAGTGGATCAGATCGCCAAAGTCACCTGGCACGACATTCTCGATCGTCACAATATGGTCTTTGCCATCTGCCATTGTGATCGAAGGAATGCCCCAATCAGGCTTGACGACCATCCGCTGAAACGTGCGTTCGGTCACTTCGCCCCAGGCGCGCATCCACTCAAGCGCAGGGTTCGGAAACATCGAAAAGGCAGGATAGGATCCCACGGCCAATGCCGACGCACCAAGCCATTGTTGCGTGTTGCGGATCGTTTCCATGTAATCGTAGCTGACCATGTAGCGCATGCGGGGCTCCTTCGGTTCGGTGCCGGGCGGATTGGCCCGACTAAGACGGTTTGTCGCTTTGCCCCCTGCAGCCAGCGACTATACTTCGAGCACGACCCAGCGGCTGACGTGTCATGCTGCGTTTGCAAACATACGTTGAGAGTGTGTCCATGACAACAAAAGACACCACCGATAGTGCCCTTCCCGAAGGTAACCTCGATAAATTGACCGAGAACCTCAAGAAAGTTGAGGCTCTGACGCAACGGTTCACGCAGGTTATGACGCACCGCAGCACGCATAATCCGGCACTCGACGGGCCGAATCAGGATTTGTACGTGAAGGCCGCGTCGGCTTATGTGAACGAAGCTTTGCGCGATCCGGCCAAGGTTTTCGAGCATCAGCTTAAATTTTGGTCACAATCCGTGACGCATTTTGTCGAGACGCAGCAGGCGATGGCCAAAGGCGCTGTGCGCCCGCCCGAGGGGGCGAAAGTTGCGGACAAACGGTTCCAAAACCCGCTGTGGGACAACAATCCCTATTTCAACTTCATCAAGGAACAATACCTGATCAACGCGCAGGCTATTGAACAGGCCGTAGAAGATGCGCAGGGTTTGACGGACAAAGACGCACAAAGGCTGCGGTATTTCTCGCGGCAGATCATCGATATGATGGCGCCGACGAACTTTCTGGCCACAAATCCAGACGCGCTCGAAAAGGCGG
>CAZYQC010000085.1:0-10091 GCA_964649815.1 uncultured Rhodobacterales bacterium
GCAAAAGATCACCCGGCGCCCAGGCGCCGGCTGATGCCTCTAGAATTGGAAAAGCACCGTCATTGACGGACAGAACGGAATAGTCGGGCAATCGCGCGGGCCGCAGTCGATCATCGGCAACCTCGCCCCCTGACACCAGGTTTAACAGAGGCCGATAACGCAATGTACCAAATAGGAAAATATCAGATGTCACGATGCTAGCGCCACAACCGCCCTGCGATTTCCGCGCAGAGACCGCTTAGAATGCACCCGACGATCAGCGCAGTCAGGACCTGGACATCAATCATGATGAGAGAGAACTCAATCGCAATTTCAAACACAGCGGCAATCGCCTCGATCGGGCCATCATAGCGGTTCTTCATCGCGAGGCGGACCATCTCGTTTGCCCCCTGAATGGCAAGCCCCACAACTGTGAGCAATACGCCCCCCGTGAGGCCCGCGTTAATGGCCGCCGTCCAACCGCGCCCCACGCGCGTTCCCACCGATTGCCAGCCAATCACCAGCCCAAGAGCCGCGTTCACATAGACGAAATAACCTGGGTTTGTGCCCTCGGGCAGCAGTGGAATGATCAGGGCGGATACGAGGTAACCAACGAACGAAAGCACAATTGCAGCGACAAGACGGGGTGCGGTCGGCATTTGGTTGCTCTTTGCTGTGGATCAAGCGGGGCGTTTGATCGTGATTTGCGTCACATCACAATTGGCACTTTGAAATGTCGACGCGCAAGAGGTGAGATAGAAATTCCACATGCGCCGAAACCGTTCGTCAAAGCCCAAGGCGGCAATTTCATCCCACTTGGCATTGAAGGTCTCGTGCCAGCGGCGCAACGTGATGTCATAGCTTTCGCCAAATTCAATCGACCGTTCCACCGCGAGCCCCGCGCGCATCACATGTTCACGCAGCACATTCGGGCTGGGCAGCATCCCACCGGGAAAGATGTACTTTTGGATGAAATCCACGCCGCGGCGATAGATATGCCACCGCCGGTCCTGAACGGTGATGATCTGCAACGTCGCCGATTTTCCGGGCTTCAACCGCTCGCGCACGGTGTCGAAATAGACCGGCCAATACTTTTCGCCCACAGCTTCGAACATCTCGATAGAGGCGATGCCGTCGTAGAGCCCCTGTTCATCGCGGTAATCCTGCAGCTTGAACGTCACGAGATCAGAAAGCCCTGCTTTTTCAATGCGCTCTCGGGCAAACTTAAACTGCTCTTCGCTGATGGTCAGCCCCGTGACCTTGATGCCACGTTCTTTCGCGGCATATTCCGCAAAACCACCCCATCCGCAGCCGATTTCCAGGATATGATCCCCGCGCTGCGCGCCCATCTGATCGATCATACTGGCGTATTTGGCGATCTGCGCTTTTTCCGTGCTTTCTTGGCCGGTCTCGAACAAGGCCGACGAATAGGTCATCGTGTCATCCAACCACAGACCATAGAAATCGTTGCCCAGATCATAGTGATAGCTGATGTTCTTTCTGGCCTGCGCTTTGTGGTTCCGTTGCAGCCAAAACCGGAACTTTTCCCACCGGCGCACAAGCCCCATTCCGGGAAAGCCGTCGTAGATGCCTTCGTTGTCGGCATGCACCAGGTCCATAAAGGCCTGCAGGTCCGGCGTGCTCCACCATTCATCAAGATAGGCGTCACAAAAGCCAAGATCGCCTTCGCGGATCAAACGCGCGAACAAATCCGGGTTATGAATGCGCAGTTCGGCCACCGGGCCGGGCGCCTTGCCCTGGGCGCGAAAGGTCCGCCCGTCCGGCAGAACGAAATCCACGCGCCCATTGTTCATGTCCTGCGCCATTGAAAACACCTGCGCAAAATAGCGCGGTAAGTCTTTTTGGCCGTCTGTGGTTGTCAGAACAGTCATACTTTTCCCAGATCTGCTTCTTTAATCGTTGAGCTTAACTCGTTGACGCTATTGGACAAGCTGAATTCTCAACAGCGTTACCGAACGCGAGGGTGCAATGGGCCTCCCCCGGGCTTCTCCCAACCCACGCTAGAATTTGCGGGCCTCATAAGCGGCCAGCGCGCGCTTGCGCCCCTCGTCTGCCGCCACAATCGGCATGGGGTACCTGTCGCGCGGACCCAGACCCCACGATTTTGGAATCGCCTCAAAATAGCCTAGCGCGTCTGGATGCGGGTTTGATCGACCCTCGGCAATCCAACGGTCCACATACCGGTGGTTTTTGTCGAACTTCTCCAGCTGGGTCACCGGGTTAAAGACCCGGAAATAGGGCGTCGCATCCGGGCCAGAGCCCGCGGACCATTGCCAGCCCATCGCGTTGGAGGCGGGATCCCAATCGATGAGGCAATCTTCGAACCACCGCAACCCGATCTGCCAATGGGTCAACAGATGCTTGGTCAAATAGCTGGCCACGATCATGCGCCCCCGGTTGTGCATCCGGCCCGTGACATACATCTCGCGCATCGCGGCATCGACAAATGGAATGCCGGTCCGACCCTGCTTCCACGCGACAACCTGGGCCGCGTTTTCATCTGTGTTCCACGGAAAGGCGTCCCAATCGGGGCGCCAGTTTTGCGTCAGAATGTGGGGGGTGTGGTGCATCAGGTGATAAGCAAATTCGCGCCAAACAAGCTCTTTCAGGAACGTCTCTGCACCGGCTTTGCCTTCTTGGTGGGCGCGCATGCCGGCATGCCAACATTGAAACGGGCTGATCTCTCCCAAGGCGAGGTTTTCGGACAACCCCGAGGTGCCGTCCACGGCGGGAATGTCGCGTGTCTCGACGTAATAGGCGATGGATGTGTCAACAAAGGCCGCCAGCCGGTCTTGGGCTGCGTCTTCGCCCACCCGCAAATGCGGGCGCACCACCGCGCCGCCGCGCATCATCGGCTGGGTCATGCGCCAATCGTCCAACGCCTCGCTCTGTGGCCATTCGGTCGGCGCTGGCACGCGGCTTGGGCGGGCGATCGGGGCGGCGACGTCCCTGTCCTTTACGCTTTTCCAAAAGGGCGTGTAGACTTTGTAAAACGCGCCCTGCCCGGTTTGCACCGTCCAGGGCTCGAACATCAGATGTCCACCAAAGCTCTTGGCCGCGAGCCCTGATGCCTTGAGCTCTTGCTTGATGATCGTATCGCGCGCAACCGAGGCCGGATCATACGCGCGCGTCCAATAGACCGCGCCCGCCCCCGTTTCCGCAATGAGTGCGCGCAAAACAGACAGTGCATCGCCACTGCGCAGAACAAGGCCGCTGCCTGCGGTTGACAAGGACTGCGCCAGCCGCTCAAGCCCGGCATGCAGGCGAAATTTGGGCGCAGCACCAAGCGTTTCAACGCCGTCGTCGCGTATGAAAACCGGGATCACCGGACGCCCGGACTGGATGGCTGCAGACAATGCGGGGTGATCCGACAGGCGCAAATCCCGCCGATACCAAAGCAAAATAGGAGCAGTCGTCATAGGGCCTTCCATCTCTGTGGAGGCGTAAGCTAGCGCGCCTCGCACGGGATCAAGCCCAGCTGGGTGCCAAAGGCCCTATTCTTTTGGCCCGCAATCAAAACATCCCGGTGTCAGTCGCTGAAACCGGCCTTGATCCGCTCTGAGATGCCTTTGATCTCATCCATATCACCCAACACGCCGGGCGGCCGCATGCTCACGCCTTCCCAGCGCGGCAGGATGTGGAAATGCAGGTGGAACACTTCTTGTCCTCCGGGGCCTTCGTTGAATTGTTGGATGGTAATGCCGTCGGCCTCCAGACCTTTGAGCGCGGCATTTGCCACCTTTTTGACAGTCGACATCACGGCGGCCAGTTGCGCGTCGCTGGCATCCAGAACGTTTCGGCAAGGCGTCTTGGGAATGACCAGGCAATGCCCGTCCGCCCGTGGCATAATATCCATGAAGCACAAAGTGTCTTCATCTTCGTAGACACGGAAGGACGGGATTTCGTCCCGCAGGATCATTGCAAAGATATTCTTGTCGTCATAGGCGGTCATAGCGCGCGCGTCCTGTTTCTAAATCTGACGCGACACTAACCGCCTAGCTGGCTTCTTCAAGCCTCTGATCTCTTGCCAAATCCATAGAAAAGCGTGGCCCAGCCGCCTGGCGTGCCTCAAAGCCTTGCGTTTGGTAGAACCGCTGCGCCAGGACATTTTCGGGATGGGTGCCAACCACAAGGGCGCTGCAGCCGGAATCGATCGCCCAATCGCGGGCATATTTGATCAAGGCGGACCCCACGCCTGCGCCGCGCGCGGGCGGTTTAACATAGAGGTGATGCAGATCCCCCCACACCCGACCGAATTGCAATTGAACATGGGTCGCCACGGCCGCGTAACCCGTAAGCGTGGCGCCGTCTTGGGCCACAAAGACCTCGAGCGCGTGGCCTTTGCCAAAACACAGACGCATCATATCCGTATGCGATATGGCCGCGACATCACCATGATCGCGCGCCAGATCCGCGACCATGTCGCAGACAGACCGAACGTCAGCATAGCGCATCGGTCGAACAATTGAGTGGTTCATCTTTCTTCTCCGGTTCTGCCCGTGGGGCAGACCCAGAAAAAGAAAACCGCCCCAGCGGGGCGGTTCTTGTTCTCACATCTGTTCCAGCCCGCTCACTTATGAGAGCGGATATAAAATCGCTGGCTGGTCAAATGCGTGTTCATGGTCGCTTTGTCCTCGAACGCTGGCGTTTCGTCAAGCGTTTACATCAACGACGACCCGGCCTTTGACCTGGCCTTTCAGGATATCAGCACCCAGTTGCGGCAGATCGGACAATGTTGCGGGGTGAACCATCGCGTCCAGCTTGTCCATCGGCAGGTCTTTTGCGATCCGCTCCCAGGCGCGCAAACGGTTGTCGTAGGGCTGCATGACGCTGTCGATCCCCAAAAGGTTCACGCCGCGCAACAGGAACGGAATGACTGTGGCAGGCAAGGCCGCGCCACCGGCAAGACCCACTGCTGCAACGCTGCCGCCGTATTTCATTTGTCCCAGGACGCGGGCCAGCATCGCGCCGCCGACGGCATCCACACAGCCTGCCCAGTTTTCGCTCTCTAACGGGCGTTTGACGGTTTCGTTGATCTCTTCGCGCGCAACGATCTGTGTGGCGCCCAGGGATTTGAGATAGTCCTCTGTGTCCGGGCGCCCGGTAACACCGGCCACTTCGTAGCCCAGATTGGCCAAAATCGCGGTTGCGACCGAGCCGACGCCGCCAGCGGCGCCTGTGACCAGAACCGCACCCTGATCCGGCGTCAGCCCGTGGTCTTCCAGCGCCATGACCGCCAGCATCGAGGTAAAGCCAGCCGTTCCGACCGCCATCGCCGCGCGGGTATCCAAACCCGCCGGCAGAGGCACCAGCCAATCCGCATTGACCCGCGCCTTTTGCGCGTAACCGCCCCAATGAACCTCGCCCACGCGCCAGCCGGTCAACACGACCTTATCGCCCGGCGCATAGCGGTCATCGTCCGAGGCCTCGACCGTGCCTGCAAAGTCGATCCCGGGTACGTGTGGATACGCACGCACCAATCCGCCACCTGGACCAATGCACAGACCGTCTTTGTAGTTTACGGTCGAATATTCCACGGCAACGGTGACATCGCCCGCAGGCAGATCATCAACCGTGATGTCTTCAACTGCTGCAGATGTTTTGCCGCTTTCGTCATCCTTGCGGACAATCAGTGCTTTCATCGTTTTCAATCCTTCCAATCGATCCTGTTTGCCCGACAAGGCGGGTTAAATCCAAAAGTTCTCGCGCACCGTCGCAGCGCGCATGCCCGCGTGCGTTTCAACCTCGACCTGTGTGCCTTCGTCCCAATGGGTCATGCGCACCATGCCAATGGCAACGTTCACGCCAAAATCCGGCGATTTGGCCGCCGACGTGACTTGGCCCACGCGCTTTCCGTTTGCATAAATGGGCCATACCCGATCGCACGACGGGATATCGCCTTCGATTTCGATAGGCCGGATTTGTTGAACCGGCCCTTCTTTTGCCACCCGCAGCAAAGCATCGCGCCCGACGCAGCCAATCGCCGTTGCGGTGTCACAGAACCGACCAAGGCCGCATTCATGCGGTGTGTTGTCGTCTGTCATGTCGTTGCCGTAGCTCAACAAGCCGCCTTCGATCCGTTCGATCAAGTTGGGGCATCCCGCCCGGACGTTCAGATCCTGACCGGCTTCGAAAAGCGCGTCCCAGATCGGCATGCCCAGATGCCCGCCCTCGACGTAAATCTCAAAACCACCCTGTTTCGAATAGCCTGACCTGGCGATCGCCAATTCGTGCCCTTGGAACGAGAACCAGCCAAAGCGGAAAAACTTCACTTCGCGAATTTGCTCGCCAAAGACACGGGCCATCAGATCTTCGGCCTTGGGGCCCTGCACGGCCAAGGGCGAGACATCGGGCTCATCCACCAGCACGTCCAGACGATACCCCTGGGCCACGCCCTTGACCCAGAACAACAGATCGCTGTCTGCGATCGATATCCACCATCGATCCTCGGCCAGTTTCACGGCGACCGGATCGTTCAGCATGCCCCCGGTTTCGTCCACAATCGGCACATAGGCGCAGCGCCCCGGCAGCATGCCCCGCAAATCCCGCGGTGTGAGCATTTGCATCAAACGGCCCGCATCAGGGCCGCGCAGCTCGACCTGGCGTTCGACCGAGACGTCCCAGATCTGAACGTGGTTCTTAAGGTGATGGTAATCTGCCTCGGGGCTTTCAAAGACCGTCGGCAAAAGCATCCTGTTATAGACCGTATAGGCCTTGACCCCTGCCCGCTCTACGCCCTCGGAAAAGGGCGTACGGCGCAAGCGGCGGGATGGAGAAATCAGAGCCATCACAACTCCTCTGGCATAAAGATCAAATCGCTCACCGGTGTGGGCGCACCAAGCTCGGACAGCATTTGGTGCATTTGACCGCGGTGATGGGTTTGATGATTGAAGAAATGCGTCACGCAGATTGCGAATGGACGCTCCAGATCCTGTTCAATTGTGCCGGAATACCAGGCCAATGGCCCGTCAAGCATGTCTTGCGTCACCGTTCCCGACCACTCAATTGCGCGCGCATCCATCTCTGCCCGCGCCTCTGCCCAGGCGGCAAAATCGGGCGTCAGCGTCGTGTTATCCGCCGCCGCAATCGCCGGCGGCGCCACCTGGTCCGGCGCAAACCGGCTTAGCCAAATCATGTCGGCCCACAGAACGTGGTTCATTGTCGCGAACAAGGACCCAAAGAAGGCGCCGCGCTCCGCGCGCAAATCCGCGTCGCTGAGCCCCGCGCAGCTGTCTTTGAGTTGGCCATTTTGCCATGCCCCGTACCGCGCCATGCTGTGCACATAGGCGGGCGTGATCATCAGCGTGGGCCCTTCCAATCGATCGCGCAAATCTCGGCTGATTTGCCGCCAAAATCCCACACGCGCCCATAGTCGCGCACTTTGGATTTCAGCCCCTTGGCCGCGATGATATCCGGCCCCATCCAATATTTGGAATTGGTGATCATCACCGGATGATCGGGGCTGCCGCCGTCAATCATCTCGATCTCGCCCTGGATCTTGCGCCCGATGTACAGCCCGCGCCGTTTGCCGTCGCGCACGATTTCCACCTTCTCGCGCTCGGCGCCCACGATGTCTGAGACGAGCATTGTGAACAATCCGGTTGTTCCGCCCGCCGCGCCAGAAAAGATCTGCAAGATGCCGTTGTAGGCTTTGCCACTGGCCCGCTCATCAACATAGGCCGCAACACGCCAGCCGCCTTCTGCCATTTTGCCCGGGATCTCGACCATCAGACCGACGTTCAGGCCAGAAAGATCTTCACCCTCGAAATGACCTTCATCGATGGCAATGGCCATCCAGGCCTTGCAATCCCCTTCGGTCGGCGGGTGCACACCCAGGCTGACCACGCACGGGCAGAAGACCGTGCAAGAGCAATTCATGAATAGCTCGCCCTTGATGACCCATTCGGTTGGGTTCATCTGGCGACGACCGGGGTTCGGCATACGCGAGTCGATCCGTTGAGAGATCGGCAACCGATCCGCGTCAGGTCTCTTTTTTGCAGGCATAGCCTATCCTCCCTTTATACGACCGCCCAAACGGCCCAGGCCAATCCGGCGGCAATCAAAATGCCGCCCATCGGCTTTGTCACAACATGACCAACTTGCGGCAGTTTTTCCAACACCATGAAAACGGTGGCCAAGCCCATCCAGAGCAGGCTCATCACACCGCCCACAAACCCCAGCGCCATAAAGCCCCAGCAACAGCCGACGCAAAACGCGCCCAGCCCCAGCCCCATGCGCAACCCGCCCGCAAAGCCCGTGCGCCAATTGCCCAGGAAATATTGCATCGGCGCGTGACAGACCCCGTGGCAGATCTCTTTCGCCCGGGTGAACTGAAACGCCCCGACCGCGATCAAAAGGGCAATGCCCAGCCAAGGCGTCTTGCCGATGCCCAGCATGTCGATGACGCCACCAAACAGCAGCGCCAGCTGCACGCCGGTGATGAGTGCCGCAAACCCGATCCAGGCAATTGAATAGCCCGCGATCACGCCCAACCATCCGGCCCGCGTGCCATCTGCACTGACCATCAACGCCTCATACGTGGTGAGCGTGGGCACGAGCGTCGGCAACATCATCGCCGCCATCATCACCGCCCACATCCAGAACAAAGGCCCGAAATTCGCCATTGGCATATACATGGGCATCCGCGGATCCATCGCCGCCATACGCGCGCCCATCTCGCCAGGTCGCCCCAACAGATCCAGATCCATGCCCACAGACATAAAATAGAGCCAAACCCACGCCGCGAGGATCAGGCCAAAAAAGCCAAGCCAGAGTGTAGAACGAAGCAGGTGCGGCATACCGGGCCTTTTGCGACTCAGATCTTTGTGGGATAAATGTCAGACAAATAAATGTATGACAAATGAAAATTGATCCCAAAAGCTCTGCCGACTTGTCGGCTCAAATCGCCCAGGCCATTCGCGACGCCATCGTGTCGGGCGATCTCAACGTCGACGAACGGCTGCCCTCCGAGGCAGAGCTCTCAGATCACTTTTCCGTCTCCCGCCCCACCGTGCGCGAAGCGCTCAAGCGTCTGGCGGCCCAATCGCTGATCCGTACCCAAAGAGGCGCCTCCGGCGGCGCCTTCGTCAACCGCATCCGCTATGAAGACGCCTATGCCGCTCAGGTCACCACAGCCACGCTCTTGCTGTCGATGAACGCCATTACCTTTGACACCGCCTGCGAGGCGCGCTTTGCCCTGGAAAGAGCCTGCGCACCCCTCGCCGCCACCCGCCGCACAGCCGATCACCTCGCCACGATGCGCGCGGAAATCCACCGCCAATCTCAACCCGGCCTCACCGACGAAGCCTTCTGCGCCTCTGACGTGACCTTCCACCGCGCCTTGGTCGACAGCGCAGGCAATCCCGTGCTCAGCTATCAACTCGCCGGCGCCGTAGAAGCAATGCAGCCTCTGATGAACATGATCACCTTCAGCGCCCGCGACCGCGCCCGGATCATCGCCCTTCATACCGCCATCGCAGACGCGCTCGAAGCCGCGGCCCACCAGGATGTCGCCCAAGGGCTCAGCGATCTGGAAACGGAAACCCGCGCGCTGGCAAATCACGTCTTCGCCGCCCGCGCTGCGCGTGCTGCAGAATAACCAAGGCCACCCCCGAATGCCTTGCCCCGCGCCGCCTGACCGCTAAATGCGCTCCATGACGGACACCCTCAATATCATCGCCTGCCTGTTGACCATCGCCTTTGGTCTCTTTGGCTTTTTGGCCCCCCGCTACACCGCAGCCGCGCTCGATCTCGCTCCAACCAAAACCACGATGGGCCTGAGCGAAATGCGCGCCTCTGTCGGTGGTCTTTTTGTCATCAGCGGCGCGGCCGCCCTCCTCATCGCAGAGCCGCTGGCCTATGTCATGATCGGCATCGCCTTTGCCGGCGCCGCAACGGGCCGCGTCCTGTCGCTGTTGCTCGACACGCCTCCAAAGGCCAAAGTGCTCTTGTTCGGCGGGATCGAGGCTGCGCTCGCCGCCTGGCTGATCCTCGCCAACCCGCTTTAGGCCCCTCCCTTTTGCACAAAATACTCCTCCCTTCTTTTGGATAAAAATACTCCCCGGGGGGTTTGGGGGGCTGGAAGCCCCCCA
>CAZYQC010000086.1:0-9919 GCA_964649815.1 uncultured Rhodobacterales bacterium
CACCCTTGTCACCATCGACGTGCTGGCAAACGACAGCGACCCGGATGGCGACACGTTGACGATCGTCGAGGCAGACAGCCCCGATGGCGAGGTGGACATCGTTGGCGGCAAGCTTGAGTTCACGCCGGATGCGGATTTCACAGGCGTCACGACGATCACCTACAAGATCACCGACGGCGACGAGACCGACACGGCAAGCGTGACGGTCAATGTCACGCCGGTGAACGACGCGCCTGTCGCCAAGGATGACGATGCCGAGACGGCAGAAGACACGCTTGTCACCATCGACGTTCTGGCGAATGACAGCGACCCGGATGGCGACACGCTGACAATTGTCGAGGCGGACAGCCCCGATGGCCAAGTGGATATCGTCGGCGGCAAGCTGGAGTTCACGCCGGACGAAAACTTCACCGGTGCCACGACGATCACCTACAAGATCACCGACGGCGATGAGACGGACACGGCAAGCGTAACGGTCAATGTCACGCCGGTGAACGATGGCCCTGTGGCCGAGGATGACGCGGCTTCCGACGGAGTGTCTGGCCAGGCGATTGTCATCAACGTACTTGGCAACGACAGCGACCCCGACGGCGATCAGATCGAGATCATTGGCGCAACATCCGATGATGGCGATGTCACGTTCGACGGCGCAAACATCACCTTTACGCCCAATGCGGATTTTGAAGGTGAGGCGACGGTCAAATACACCATTCAGGATGTGCCTGGCGGATTGACCGACACTGCAACTGTCACGATCGATACGCGCAACGGCATCGTGAATGGCACCGATGCAGGTGAGTTGATCGATGTCGACTATGAGGGCGATCCAGGTGGCGACAAGGTCGACAACCAGGATGCGGTCCGTCCGGGGCAAGAGCCGGATGACGACATCATTCGCGCAGGCGGCGGCGATGACACCATTGTCTCTGGCCAAGGCAGCGACGGCGTCTATGGCGGTGAAGGCAACGACAATATCGACACGTCAAACGGCGATCTTGCGCCTGATATTGGCTATCCTTTCGCACCAGATCCGTTCTTGGGTTTTGACCCCGACAGCGATCCGACCAATGACCGCGACTTTGTCGACGGTGGTGACGGCAATGACACGATCACAACAGGGGATGATGGCGACTTTATCATCGGTGGTGACGGCGAAGACGTGATCGATGGTGGCATTGACGATGACACGATCAGCGGCGGCAACGACGACGACCGTATTGCCGGTGGCGAAGGCAATGACGACATCATCGGCGGCGCGGGCAACGACACGATCTACGGCGGGAACGATCCGCTGGGCGTGGGCGATGTGCTGGACCTTAAAGATGACGAGGACAACCTGATCGGCAACATTCCGGTTGGACCAGATCAGGTGCCCTTCAATGGCAAAGACTCCATCGATGGTGGCGCTGGCAATGACCTGATTTTCGGCGCCGATGACGACGATGTGTTGTTTGGCGGCGAAGGCGACGACACACTATACGGCGAAATCGACGATGACCTGCTGCAAGGTGGCGCAGGCAAGGATGAGCTGTTCGGCGGGCAGGGCAACGACACCCTGGTCGGCGGCGACGGCGATGACAAAATCGATGGCGGCGCGGGCAACGACCAACTCTTTGGGGGCGAAGGCGAAGACACATTCGTCAACGTCAACGCAGGCGACGTCATTGACGGTGGCGAAGGCAACTTCTTTGGGCCAAACAACCCGGCTAACACGGATTACGACACGCTTGATCTGCGCGGCTCGGCCCCTGAAGACGGCAGCTTGAAGGTCTTCCGCGAGGGACCGGACCGGAATGGAAATGGCCATGACGGTCGCGTTGAGTATTTCGACAAAGACGGTCTTCTGGTCGGCCAAATCGACTTTTCCGAGATCGAGAGGATTATCCCCTGCTTTACGCCGGGCACTTTGATCGCGACGCCCAAGGGCGAACGCAAGGTTGAGGATCTGCAAGTCGGTGACCGTGTGATCACGCGGGACAATGGCATCCAGGTGATCCGCTGGGTGGGCACGAAAACCCTGACCGGCGCCGAACTGAGCGACGCGACGCATATGCGGCCGATCCTCATTCAGCGCGGCGCGCTGGGCAAGGGGCTGCCTGAGCGGGACATGCTTGTCTCTCCGAACCACCGTGTTCTGATGTCGAATGACAAGACAGCGTATTTCTTTGACGAAACCGAAGTTCTTGTGGCGGCCAAGCATCTGGTTGGGATGGACGGCGTCGACAGCGTTGAGGTCTCGGACGTCACCTATATCCATGTGATGTTCGATCAGCATGAGGTCATCCTGTCTGATGGGGCTTGGACAGAAAGCTTCCAACCTGGGGACATGTCCCTGGCGGGTGTCGGAGCTGCGCAAAGGTCTGAAATTTTTGAGCTTTTCCCAGAGCTTCAAACAGAGCAAGGCATCGAGGCTTACGCCGCCGCGCGCCGCAGCTTGAAAAAGCACGAAGCCCGATTGATCACGAAATAAACCCTGCGCTCTGGGGCGACCCGGAGTGAGTATGCAGCACAAGACGCAGGGCGTTTGAAGAAGGCGGGTGCCAACCTGCCTTCTTCGCGTTTCAGCGGCCGGTTTTCTTGCGCCACGACGCCCAGGCCTCGGGCGTGTCCAGGTCTGTTACGGCGTGATCGGCGTGCAAAGGCACAAAAACCGTTTCATCCAGCACATTTGCCAGGACGGATTTGCCACCCACATCGCCCTCCAATGCCTGAAACGCGGGAAAAAGATGTTGGTCAATGATCAGAGGGTGGCCAGGCGTGCCGTCTTGGGTTGCACCGCGCCAGACCAAGGCGCTTTGCCCCGTAGCTGACCAGAGTGTTTCCAGGTCGCCTGTTGTCAGATCCGGCATATCTGCCAGCAAAATCATCAGGTTGGGGGGGCTAGGGTCAAGCGCCGCAATGCCGGACCTGAGGCTCGCGGCCATGCCTTCTGCGGCATCAACAACCTCGACCCGCCTAACAGGCAGGCCGTCGATTTCGCCATAGCGCGGATGAGGACGGGCCGGTAACGCGACATAGACATCGGCGTGTTCGACAGCGCAGGCCATGCGCACCACACGGCGCAGCAGGCTTTCGCCGTCAATCTGTTCCAAGAGCTTGTCACGCCCCTGCATCCGCCGCGAAGCACCCGCCGCAAGGATCAGGATTGTGCGGCGGGTCACAACATTGACCTCAGAGGCCGAGTTTCGCCGTAACGATCTCGTTCACAGCTTTGGGGTTGGCTTTGCCACCCGTTGCTTTCATCACCTGGCCGACGAACCAACCCGCCAGCTTGGGGTTCTGCTTGGCCTTTTCGACCTGCTCTGGATTTGCGGCGATGATGTCGTCAACGGCAGCTTCGATCGCGCCAGTGTCTGTGACCTGCTTCATCCCGCGCGCTTCGACGATGTCGGCAGGGATGCCGCCTTCGGTATAGACGATTTCAAATAGGTCTTTTGCAATCTTGCCCGAGATATCGCCCTTGCTGATCAGGTCAATGATACCGCCCAATTGCTGTGGTTCTACGGGGCTCTCTGTGATGTCTTTGTCGTCCTTTTTCAGACGGCCAAAGAGCTCGTTGATCACCCAGTTCGCAGCCTGCTTCCCGTCGCGGCCATCTGCAACCGCTTCGAAATAGCGCGCGGTGTCCGTTTCTGCCGTCAGCACGCTTGCGTCATAGTCTGTAAGCTTGAAGTTATTGATAAAGCGCGATTTTTTAGCGTCGGGCAATTCCGGGAGAGTGGCTTGAATATCGTCGACCCACGCTTGTTCAATCTCCAGCGGGAGCAAGTCTGGATCCGGGAAATAGCGGTAATCATGCGCTTCTTCTTTTGACCGCATTGACCGTGTTTCGTTTTTGTCGGGGTCATACAGCCGCGTTTCCTGGTCGACTGAGCCACCGGCTTCGACAATCGCAATCTGACGGCGGGCCTCGACCTCGATGGCGGCTTGGATAAACCGCATCGAGTTCATGTTCTTGATCTCGCAGCGTGTGCCCAGATGCGAGAAATCCTGCGTTTCCTGGTACTTTTCGTAGGCACCGGGCAGACAGATCGAAACGTTCACATCTGCGCGCAAATTGCCGTTCTGCATATTGCCATCACACGTGCCCAGATAGCGTAAGATCTGGCGGAGTTTGGTGATGTACGCGGCCGCCTCTTCCGGGCCGCGAATGTCGGGGCGGGACACAATTTCCATCAAGGCCACGCCGGTCCGATTGAGGTCGACGAATGACATGGCGGGGTCCATGTCGTGTATCGACTTGCCGGCATCCTGCTCCAGGTGAATGCGTTCGATCCGAACTTTGCGCGCAACCCCTTCAGAGAGTTCGACCAGAATTTCGCCCTCGCCAACGATTGGGTGGTACAATTGGGAAATCTGATAGCCTTGCGGCAAATCGGGGTAGAAATAGTTCTTGCGATCGAAGGCCGAGCGCAAGTTGATCTCTGCATTTAGGCCAAGTCCGGTGCGGACGGCTTGCTCGACGCAGAATTCGTTGATGACGGGCAACATGCCGGGCATGGCGGAATCGACGAAAGCGACGTTGGCATTCGGCTCGGCGCCAAAGGTTGTGGATGCGCCCGAGAAAAGCTTGGCATTCGAGCTGACCTGAGCGTGAACCTCCATCCCGATGACGAGTTCCCAATCGTGCTTCGCCCCGGCGATCACTTTTGGCTTGGGGTTTTCGTAGCTGAGATCCAGCATGCCGTGCTCCTACATGTCTAAAGCGCGTTGGTCTTATGCCAGCGTGTGATCGGTCGCAAGAGAGCGCAGCGACCAATCGCCACGTGATATGGGCAAATCCAGGCTCAGCGCACAGATAAACCGCATGATCGAGGTTCAGGAAATAGCGCCCCCGTCCGAGAGCTTTCTCGGAGCTGTTTTGCAATCACGCAGCGTTTTTGCAGACGCTTATGTTGCGGCATGTGATCCCGGGATTGGTCTCAAGGTGTTTCTGCGGGCCTTTTACACATCAAAGGCATTCTGGCCTGAGCGTGTTTTGCTGGGGCTCATCAAGCGCGGATCGACGTCGCAAGAGGCGCTAGAGGCGATGATAGAAGGGCGTTCGGACCGGTTTGGCGTATGGCGCGTGGTTCAACGAGACAGCACCGAGATCTTGTTGCGCGACACCAGCGGCCGAACGGCCAGTTGGTTGGCCGTGCGCGATGGCCAAGTGATGTTCGGATCGATCGTTTATCCGCGTGTCGACAGTTCAGGAACCGAACGCATGGGCGCTTTGTTCTGGGCTTTGAAAGGGTTTCACAAAGCCTATTCCAGGGTGTTGCTGGCCTCCGCCGTGCGTCGGCTGCGGGACGTTTGATTTACGCGGTGCTGGGCGTGGGCAAGGCACGCGGGAACGAAACGCTGGAACGTTCTACCCGCATTTCCTTGCGATAAAGATCCGCAATAATGCGCAGCGCATCCGCATAGCCCGATGCGGCAAAACGGTCAGGGCAACGCACCCGCAAAGCATTATCAAAGCCGCGCGCGGCATGCGCCCAGAGCATCGGGTGCACTTCGGTCAGGTGCTCGCGGACGATCCAAGCGGCACAATCTGCAATTTGGGCGCGGATATGGTCGGCTTCGTCATTCCCGGTCGCAACGTGGCCCATCGTGTTGGCGCAATAGGATGCCATAAGGTTCACGGTATGCTGATCTGTGCAGCGCGCCAGAATATCGCGCAGACCTTCGATAAAGAATTCAAGGTCCAGGTTCGCGCAGGCCTCTGCGTCAGTCGAGATTGCATCAAACATGACCCAAGTGTAGCCACCCGCGCCCCATTGCGCGTCATGGCGCCCTGCGGTGCGACGCGCCTGCAGCTCTAGCTGTTCATAAGAGCCATGCCAGCGGGGCAACATATGTGCACCAAAGGCACGCATCGCCCGCGGGTTTGCAGGGTTGAGGTCAATCAGTGTTTCGTATTGATCGGCCAAACGGGGGTGGCGATCTGTTATGCCCGCTGCCAAGGCGCATTGGGCAGAGGCGACCAGAGGCGCGTCAAGCTCTTTGGCGTTGAACGGGTCCAGGATATCTGCTGCGCGGTCGAAATGGGCCGAAAAAGCAGCCATGTTGCGGGCCGGCACTTCAGCGTCCCAACCGGTACCGCGCCAAGCCCAGCCGATGTCCATATGTGTGAAGGCCACAATCGAGGCAATCCAGGGATCATCCGGCATCGCGGCCAGGATTTCTTCCAATGCTTCGATACCATCCAAAAGCGGGGCGCCTTTGTCTGGCTTGCCAGAGACCAGCACATGTTCCACCGCGGCGACAACATCGCTGCGCGCGCCAAAGCAAATGAGATCTGCCAAGGGCATGCCGCCATCGGTCTGTGTGCGCGCCTTGTCCGCACCGGCCAAAGCAGCGGCTATATCGTCCCAGCGTTCCTGGCGGGCCATTGCGCGACCATGTGCCTGATGGCGGTCCCGCTCGCGGTCTTCTGCGGTGGGGTCGGGGCACGGAATAGACAAGGCCTTTGAAAGAGCAGGGGACGGATCGGTCGGCTTTGTGGCGCTGCCGCGGCGGATCGCTTCTGCTGCTGCGGCGGATCCGCTCAGACCTTGCTGTGTCGGGGCGACTGACGATGGAATTCGGAACCGGATAGAGCCCGAACCTTGCAGAACACCATCAGGATCCATCGCCGGAACGTCTACGGGTTTGCGTCTACGCCAAAATGACATCAAGGATGTGATGTGTTCTACAAGGGCCATCGTCACTCGTCCAACCATTAACTGTGTAGGTTGTGCATCCGCATTCTGGCAGGATCGTGGCGAGGCTTGGGAAACATGAAGCAGTTTCCTCGTTCTAAATGGGTATTATCCACAATCTTCCCGTAAAGGTTAAGAAAATTCACCTTATGGGGGAAGACTGGTGCTGAATGCGGCTCTCTAGGATACAGGGAATACGAACAACTTATGGTAAAGTTTGACTGCCCTCAGCGGTCGCATTTTTCGCGACAGTCAATAGGCCAAAAGGTGTATTCGGAGGCGAGGTATCAGCGTCAGGGCGCTACACTATTCTTGGATACCAAGGGTTTAGTCGTTAGCCTACAAGCGAAAAATGGTGCCGACGGAAGGGGATGTCACGCTTGGTCAACTCGCTTTCCAGCTCGGTCACATCGGGCATGACCTCCATCGGCAGGCGAATGCGCCGGCCCGAGACCAAAACCGCGCTCAGCCGAACCGAAAAGTCGAGCCTGGTATCCAGACGCAGGTACTCAATTTTCGCCCACGTGATGTCGCCTGTCCGCTTGCCCGTAAACCAATGCAGCCCGTCGGCGTCCAACCGCATGCCCGAGGGGCGGTTCGAGATCAGATCGTAAAGCGCGGGCGCCGTGAAGAGCATAAGCACGGTCATCAACACCAAAGACGCATTCAAAAATAGAATGGCGGCAAAGATGGCAAGCCACACAAGCGCGACAACAAGTGCTGTGGTGCGCGTTCGGGCCGTGCAACTGAATTCGTAGGGCGCCATCAGCGTCCGCCAGTGACATCAATTGCGGTTCCGGTGATATAGCTCGCGTCGTCCGACAAGAGCCACAAGATGCTTTTCGCGACTTCCATCGCAGAGCCGGCCCGTTTCATCGGCACATTTGATTGCATCCGCGCGACGCGGTCCGGCTCGCCGCCTTTTGCGTGAATGGCCGTATCGATGATGCCGGGGCGCACGCTTGTGACGCGGATGTTTTGCGCCGCGACCTCATCGGACAATCCTTTAGTAAAGGTGTCGATTGCGGCTTTGGCGGCAGCGTAGTCCAAATATTGACCGCCCGACCCCAGCCGCGCAGCGGCCGAGGACAGATTGACAATCGCGCCGCCTGAACCTTGCGCTTCCATGCGTTTGACCGCCTCTTTGGCGACCAGCATCGCACCGATGACATTGACGCCGAACATATGCAGCAATCTGTCGTGATCCATTTCCGTCAAACGCGCAGTTTGTCCCACGACGCCCGCGTTGTTGATCAGCGCATCGATACGCCCGAACGAGGCGTCGAGCCGCGTGTAAATCTGTGCGATGTCCTGGGGGTCCGACACGTCGCCCTTCACAACCTCCACCCGCGCGCCTGCAGCTTCGCAGACCGCCTTGGTGTCTGCCATTCCGGCATCGTCGGATCGGTAGTTTAGCAGCAAGTCGTACCCTTTTTGTGCGGCAAGCTCTGCACAAGCGGCTCCGATCCCAGCAGAGGCGCCAGTGATCAGGCAAACGGGTCTTGGGGGCATGGGGGGCGTCCTTGTTGGGGCAGCGCGGGGGCGGTTACGCCTCGCGGATGCGGGTGATCATCTCGGTTGTGTCAACGCTCAGGCTGGGCGTCTGGGCAATCCGGGCGAGCTGTGCGCCGATCAGCTGTTGGCGGATTTGGTCATAGCGGCGCCATGTCTGGAATGCCTGGCACATACGCGCCGTTGTCTGCGGGTTCACCGCATCGAGCTTGATGAGCCAATCGGCAAGCAATTGGTAGCCAGAGCCGTCTTTTGCGTGAAAGCCCGCGTGGTTCATCGCCAAAGCGCCCAATGTCGCGCGGAAGCGGTTGGGGTTTTTCCAATTGAATGCGGTGTGGCGTGTCAGGGCCTTGGCGGTGTCGGCGGCGTCATCAGGCTTGGCTTCGCTGACCTGCAGGGCGAACCATTTGTCCATCACAAGACGATCGTCCGACCACTGCGCCTCAAAACGGGCCAAAGCGGCATCGCCTTTGCCTGCGCGGATCAAGTTGGCGAGCGCTGCAAGCTGTTGGGTCATGTTGTCGGCCGCTTCAAACTGCGCTTCGGCCTGTGCGCCCGCGTCCAGCCGGGTAAGCAGGGCAAGGGCTGCGTTGCCCAAAGCGCGCATCCCGGATTGTTTTGCGTCGGGGGCATAGGCTTCGGTCACTTGATTGACCGCATAGATCTGGGCCAGTTCATCGCCCAAGGTCTTGGCCAAAGCAGTCTTAAGTCGGTCGACAGCCGTGTAGATTGCATCTGGGTCAGGTGCATGGCCCAGGTTATGCAGCTCGGCGGCCAGCTCGTTTTGTCCGGGCAGGCCGATCATCAAGGCACGATACGCAGGATCGAGCGAGGTGTCGCGAACGATCCCTGCGACGCCATCAAGCCATGCCTTGTCTGGTGCATCTCCCTTGAGGATCGTGCGCAAAAGTGAGCCACGCGCAAGCGACCGTGCAGCCTCCCAGCGATTGAATGGGTCGGTGTCATGCGCAAGAAGGAACCCCTGGTCCACGTCATGCTCCAGCACGACAGGCGCCGAAAAACCGCGCAAAACCGATGCAACGGGCTTTCCTGAAAGGCCAGGGAAGGAAAACGTCTGTTCCGGCTTTGTCAGCTCCAGAATTTGGGTCGGTAAGACCTCGGCCCCTGTGTCATCCAACAGACCAACAGCCACCGGTATGACCAGCGGCAAGGGCTCGGGCGTTGCGGTGGACGCAGGCGTGGTTTGCGCCAGCGTAAGCGTGAGTGTGCCATTCTCGAACGTCTCTGACACTTTCAGACGCGGTGTGCCCGCTTGCGCGTACCAGCGTTGGAACTGTTGCAAGTCGCGACCCGTGGCATCCTGAAAGACCGCGATCCAGTCTTCGATCGTGCAGGCCTGGCCATCGTGACGCTCAAAATAAAGCTGCAGCGCCTTTTCATACGCGCTGTCGCCCACCAGGGTCTTGAGAATACCAATCAGCTCGGCCCCTTTTTCGTAGACCGTTGACGTGTAAAAGTTATTGATTTCCTGAAAGCTTTCAGGGCGGACAGGATGTGCCAGCGGCCCTTGGTCTTCTGGGAACTGGCGCGCGCGCAGATCAATCACATCCGTGATCCGCTTCACCGGAGCAGAGCGTTCGTCAGCCGTAAACTGAGCATCGCGGAAAACCGTCAGACCTTCTTTCAGGCACAGTTGGAACCAGTCGCGACAGGTGATCCGGTTGCCGGTCCAATTGTGGAAATACTCATGCCCCACAATGCTT
>CAZYQC010000087.1:0-9655 GCA_964649815.1 uncultured Rhodobacterales bacterium
TGACCCTCGGCTACAGCCACGACGTCGATTTCTTTGCGCCAGACGGCGTGACAATCACGGCGCCCAAGCAGACCGCGATCGTTGTCGAAGGCATCGATCAACAACAGGTCGGCGAAGTTGCGGCCAACATCCGCAAATGGCGTGCGCCCGAGCCTTATAAAGGCAAGGGTATCAAGTACAAAGATGAGTATATCTTCCGCAAGGAAGGTAAGAAGAAGTAAGGACCAGACAGATGGCAAACACCAAGCGACAGCTGTTCTTGAAGCGCCGCCTGCGCGTCCGGAACAAATTGCGGAAGGTCAATGCTGGCCGCGCACGTCTTTCCGTGCACCGCTCGAACAAGAACATCAGCGTTCAGCTGATCGACGACGTCAACGGCGTCACACTCGCGTCGGCCTCCTCTTTGGAGAAAGATCTGGGCGTGGTTGGCAAGAACAACATCGAAGCGGCAACCAAAGTTGGCGCAGCGATCGCAGAACGGGCAAAGAAGGCCGGAGTGGAAGAAGCATATTTCGACCGCGGCGGGTTCTTGTTCCACGGCAAGGTCAAAGCATTGGCTGACGCTGCCCGTGAAGGCGGCTTGAAAATCTAAGACCTGCGGGTGGCGGTGTCGCCACCCCGATGATCCGGGCCTTGGTTGCGGCTGAGGCACCAGGATTGAGTTTACCGGCGCAGGCGCGCCACTGAGATAAGGAATGCCATATGGCAGAACGTGAAAACCGTCGCCCTCGTCGCGATCGGGAAGAGCAAGCACCGGAATTTGCTGACCGTTTGGTCGCGATCAACCGGGTTTCGAAAACAGTAAAAGGTGGTAAGCGCTTTGGCTTCGCCGCTCTGGTTGTTGTTGGCGACCAGAAAGGCCGTGTCGGCTTTGGCAAGGGTAAGGCAAAAGAAGTGCCTGAGGCCATCCGCAAGGCAACAGAGCAAGCCAAGCGCCAGATGATCCGCGTTCAGCTGCGCGAAGGCCGCACGTTGCATCACGACATGGAAGGTCGCTGGGGTGCTGGCAAGGTTGTCATGCGTACAGCGCCAGAAGGTACCGGCATCATCGCCGGTGGTCCGATGCGTGCTGTCTTCGAAATGTTGGGTGTGAAGGACGTTGTGTCCAAGGCCATCGGTTCGCAAAACCCCTACAACATGATCCGCGCAACCATCGACGGCTTGAAGAAAGAGCAGTCTCCACGTGCTGTGGCGCAGCGTCGTGGCAAAAAGGTTGCAGACATTCTGCCCAAGCGTGACGCGGCCCCTGCTGCGGTTGCAGAAGAAGCGGCCCCAGAGGCGGCTGAGGCGTAAGGAGAGGCGACATGGCTAAGACAATCGTTGTAAAACAGATCGGCTCACCGATCCGCCGCCCGGAAAAGCAGCGCCAAACGCTGATTGGCCTGGGTCTGAACAAAATGCACAAGACTCGCGAGCTGGAAGACACACCTTCCGTGCGCGGCATGATCCGCAAGATCCCACATCTGGTGGAGATTGTGGAAGAAAAGGGCTAAGCCCACGCGCACTGCCTCGCGTTTAGAACAAAAGAACCCTGCCGCAGTCCTGCGGCGGGGTTTTTTCTTTGGTCGTCCCGGGCTTGACCCGGGATCTGGTGGTTGAGAGGCCCCGGATCGGGGTCCGGGGAGCCTTCTCGGGTGTGACCCGGGATCTGGTGGCAGAGAGGCCCCGGATCGGGGTCCGGCGAGCCTTCCCGGGCTTGACCCGGGACCTGGTGGCTAAGAGGCCCCGGATCAAATCCAGGGCGCCCTTCCCGGGCTTGACCCGGGATCACGCCACCAGATCGAAGCGGTCGGCGTTCATGACTTTGACCCAGGCCGCCACGAAATCGCGTACGAACTTTTCGCCGTTGTCATCCTGAGCGTAGACCTCAGCGTATGACCGCAGGATCGAGTTCGAGCCAAAGACCAGATCGGCGCTGGTGGCCGTCCACTTTACGTCGCCGGAAGCGCGGTCGCGGATTTCGTAGGTGTCACCAACGGGGTGCCAGCTGTTCGCCATGTCGGTCAGGTTGACGAAAAAGTCGTTCGTCAACTGGCCCACACGATCGGTAAAGACACCGTGGCCGTTGCTGCCGTGGTTGGTGCCCAGCACGCGCATACCGCCCAACAGAACGGTCATCTCGGCCGCTGTCAGACCCAGCAACTGAGCCTTGTCGAGCATCAGCTCTTCTGGGCTGACGGCATAGGCTTCTTTCTGGAAGTTGCGGAAGCCATCGGCAAGCGGTTCGAGCACGCCAAAGCTCTCTGCGTCGGTCTGATCGTCCGTTGCATCGCCGCGACCCGGCGCGAATGGAATGTCCATATCGTGACCGGCTGCTTTGATCGACATCTCGAGCCCGACATTGCCGGCAAGCACGATAACGTCTGCGACAGAGGCGCCGGTTTCGGCGGCAATCGGTTCAAGAATACCAAGAACTTTTGCCAGACGCTCGGGCTCGTTTGCCTCCCAGTCTTTCTGCGGAGCAAGACGGATCCGAGCGCCGTTGGCACCACCACGCTTGTCAGAGCCGCGGAATGTGCGGGCGCTGTCCCAGGCGGTTGCGATCATCTCGGCGGCAGAGAGGCCGCTGTCGGCGATCTTGGATTTGACCGCGGCGACATCATAGCCAGTGTTGCCTGCTGGGATCGGATCTTGCCAGATCAGATCTTCGGCTGGCACGTCGGGACCGTAGTAATTCGCACGGGGGCCCATGTCGCGGTGGGTCAGCTTGAACCAGGCGCGGGCGAAGGTGTCGGCGAAATACGCAGGATCGGCACGGAACTTTTGGCAGATTTCGTTGTAAATTGGGTCGACCTTCATCGCCATATCGGCATCGGTCATAAGCGGCACAGCGCGGCCCGAAGGATCGGATGGGTCAAGTGGCTTTTCGTCTTCGGGCATGTCGACGGCTGTCCACTGATTTGCACCCGCAGGCGATTTCGTCAGCTCCCACTCGTAACCAAAAAGATAGTCGAAATAGCCCATGTCCCATTTCGTCGGTTCTTTGGTCCAAGCGCCTTCGATGCCAGAGGTAAAGGCGCCAGAGGCTTTGCCGCCGTGGCCTGGGTTCGCCCAGCCAAAGCCCTGATCGGCAATGCCTGCGCCTTCGGGCTCGGCTCCGATCTGGTCGTGCGCACCGCCGCCGCCATGTGCTTTGCCGACAGTATGTCCGCCGCATGTCAACGCGGCGGTTTCTTCGTCGTTCATCGCCATACGGGCAAAGGTTTCGCGGACGTGAAGGGCTGTGCGCGCTGGGTCAGGGTTGCCGTTCACGCCTTCTGGATTGACGTAGATCAGGCCCATGTGGACAGCGCCCAGCGGATTAAAGAGGGTCGACGCATCGTCAAGGTCGTCATAGCGGTTTTCGCTTGGGGCGAGCCATTCGTCTTCGGCGCCCCAGTTGACGTCTTGTTCAGGACCCCAGATGTCTTCGCGGCCAAAGCCAAAGCCAAAGGTTTTCAAACCCATGCTTTCATAGGCCATGTTGCCGGCCAGGATGATCAAGTCAGCCCAGGACAGCGCATTGCCGTATTTCTTTTTGACGGGCCAGAGCAGGCGGCGCGCCTTGTCGAGGCTCGCGTTGTCAGGCCAGGAGTTCAGGGGCGCAAAACGGATGTTGCCAGAGCCAGCACCACCGCGACCATCGCCCATGCGATAAGAACCGGCAGAGTGCCAGGCCAAACGGATCATCAGGCCGCCGTAGTGACCCCAGTCCGCAGGCCACCAATCCTGATCGTCGGTCATTAGCGCTTTGACGTCTTCTTTGACGGCGTCAAAATTCAGCGCTTTCACAGCCTCGCGGTGGTTGTAATCCGGGTCCATCGGATTGGTGCGCGCGCCGTGCTGGTGCAAGATGTCCAGGTTCAACGCATTTGGCCACCATTTGGTGACAGGCTTTGCCGTGGCCGTGTTGCCACCGTGCATAACAGGGCAGCCGGATACGCCGTCCAGATTGTTTCCGTCCATAAGAATCTCCGTAGGTTCGTCTGGCATGATTTGGGGCCAGTCTAGAATTATTCTAACACTCAATTATGATAGTTTCCAATTTGGACTTCTAACGATTGCGATGAGTTTTTCTTATGATCGGCCTCACGCTAAAACACCTACGCTACTTTGAATCGCTGGCGCGTCATCGTCATTTCGGACGTGCGGCCGAGGCGTGTGCGATCACCCAGCCTGCATTGTCTCTTCAGATCAAAGAGTTGGAGGGGATGTTGGGCGCGGCCTTGGTGGAACGCGCGGCGCGGCAGGTTCGGCTGACTGCTTTGGGCGAGGATTTCCTGGACCGCGCGCGCCCCATTTTGCTGGCCGTTGATGAGCTCGAAGATCTTGTGCGCGCGGGGGGGAGCCCTGCAGGACGGCTGCGCTTGGGAATCATTCCAACGGTGGCGCCATATCTGTTGCCGGACATTATCCGGGCCTTGTCGGACCGGTTCCCCGAGTTGGAATTGGATCTGCGCGAGGCGGTCACGGGGTCTTTGATCGATGATTTGCAAGAAGGGCGGCTGGATGTGGCAGTTGTGGCGTTGCCGATATCAGAGCCCGGTCTGAGAGAATTCGCTTTGTTCGACGAAGACTTCGTTTTGGTCCGCGCGGCAGAGGATGCGGACAAACCTGTGCCCAGCCCCGCCGCGCTGCAGGCCATGCGGCTGTTGTTGTTAGAGGAAGGGCATTGCTTTCGGGATCAGGCGCTGTCGTTTTGTGAAATGTCCGGCGCGCCCGCCCGACAGCTGATGGAGGGGAGTTCGCTTTCCACGCTGGTTCAGATGGTTGGGGCAGGGATGGGGGTCACGTTGATCCCGGAAATGGCGCTGGCGTTAGAAGGGCGGTCGGCCAAGGTCTCGGTCGCGCGCTTTCCTGCGCCACGGCCTTCGCGCACCATTGGCATGGTTTGGCGAAAGACCAACCCATTGGCGTCGCAACTGATGCAAATCGGGAGCATTCTGCGTGGCATGGGCGGCTGATCTGGCGTGACTGTCGTCAATCGGCTTGGCGCGGGTTTTGAGGCGCGAAGCGTCACACTTTTGTTCAACTTATGTTAGTAACGGCATATTCCCGTCATGGTTGGTGGCTGGATTGGCAACAGTAAACGCGTGGGCTGCGGGATTGGCTGGCCCGAGGAACCAGTGCCGCAATCCCGCCTTAATTCGACCATATGTCGGGCCAAATCTGCGTCGAATTTATGTCAAATCGCCACTGCTCGCGCGATTCCTGCCATTATCTCGACATGCTGCAACGCAGCAGAGGATTGTAACGATGTACACGCCTATTCCCGGCAAACCCCAAGAGGTGGGGACCGAAACTGAAGTTCTGGCGATGGTTCGAAGTGTTTTGACCGAAGAAATCGACCCGCCCCGCCTGTCCAAGCGCAAAAAGAAGGCTGCCGCCCGCGCTGAAGCTCAACCTGCCTCTCGGGCACCTGAACAGACCGCTGATGTTGCGCGCACTCTTGGAACATCTGCCCCTGCTGCTGCACCGGTTGTGGCACCAGAGAAGGGCGACGCGCCTGCGGCGCGTGCGGCACTTTTTCCAAAGCTTGGCAGTCAGGATCGCGTCGACCCCGAAGCGCCTGGCAAGCTGGGTCGCTTTACCATTCCGGCCTCTGCGGGCGTGGTTCTCTTCGGCTTTCACATTCGCCCACGGCACGTCCTTTTCGCGGGATTGGCGCTGATGGTGTATTTGCGCCCTATGTGGTTCATCATGGCCTTTGTTCTTGTGGTCCTGGCGTTGGGCATGATGCTCAGCACCGTTGGAATGGACCCGATCTGGAACCGCATTATGCGGCGGTTGCACAAGCTGGATGAGACCAACCCAAAGCGCGCCGCAGAGATGCGCAAGCGTCTTGACCGGGTGGCGGGCAAATGGGACCGGATTCTGGATATGCTGCCCGACGGAACAGTCGACAGCCTGTACTTTCCCGACCTGCAAACGTCGGAAAGCCTGGCGCAGGAAGACGCGGCCTTGCAGGCGCGTTTGGACCGTATGGTGCGCGAAGCCTGAGCCCGAGCTGAAACGGGCGGCTTGAAGTCCGCCCGTTGTCTGGTTATCTGCACCTGAAACCGATTTTCAGGACACCATCATGGCCACCACAAACCCGTTTCAGTTTATTCAACAGGTCCGCGCCGAAGTGGCCAAAGTTGTTTGGCCGACACGTCGCGAGGTTTTGCTGACCACTGTGATGGTGTTCATCATGGCCGCTTTGACGGCTGTCTTCTTTGCTTTGGTCGATCTTTTGATCCGGGGCGGCCTGGAGGCGATCCTGTCGGCCTTTGGATAAGGGCCGACAAATCTAAGCCCTGCATCTTGAAGTAAAGGCCGTTGCGGAGTATCCCGCATTTCTAATCCTGTGGGCGCGAGACGAATCTAGTCCCGCGCCACATTTTATTTTAGGCCCGGGTTCGTTGCGCGCCCGGTAGAATGAAGAGGCCCAGTTCACATGGCGAAGCGTTGGTATTCCGTGAGCGTCCTTTCGAATTTCGAAAAGAAGATCGCTGAACAGATCCGGACATCAGTGGCTGAAAACGGTCTGGAAGACGAAATCGATGAGGTTTTGGTACCGACCGAAGAGGTGATCGAAGTGCGCCGCGGCAAGAAAGTCACGACCGAGCGTCGCTTCATGCCGGGCTATGTGCTGTGGCACATGGGGATGTCGGATCAAGGCTATCACCTGATCAACAACATCAATCGCGTCACTGGTTTTCTGGGCCCACAGGGTCGCCCGATGCCGATGCGCGATGCCGAGGTGAACCAGATCCTGAATCGCGTTCAGGAAGGCGAAGAAGCACCCAAGCTGATGATCAGCTTTGATGTGGGCGAAAAGGTAAAGGTCAACGACGGCCCATTCGAAGACTTCGACGGCATGGTCGAGGAAGTCGACGAAGAAAACCAAAAGCTCAAAGTGACCGTCTCGATCTTTGGCCGCGAAACGCCGGTCGAGTTGGACTACACGCAGGTCAACAAACAAACCTGATGTCTGCGCGTTCACCAAGGGCGCGGTTATTACAACTGGTGCAAACCCCGGACGTGATCCGGGGTTTTGCTTTTTCAGGGTCATCGTTGGCTGGGTTAGGCTGGCCCGGGCAGGACCCGCTTTAGCGCTGGATGCGCGAATTGGCGGGGTCGGGTGACGGCGTAGAATGGCTCGGATATACCAAGCTCGAATGGGGCTGTCGCGACGCCGCCTGCGGCAATTTCATCGGCAAGCACGACGCTGGGTGCGACTGCGACGCCGATGCCCGCGCGCGTCAAAAGGCGGAGCATCGCCATATCGTCAACCTCTGCCGCGACTGTAATCTCTAACCCGTCGGTGAGGGCCGAAAAGGCGGTTCGAATGGCCGTATCGGTTGGCAAGATGAGGGGGGCGGATTGCAAGAGGGTCGGCAGATCGGGCGCAGTCAACAGATGTGGCGCGCCATGCAAGCCCACTGACTGATCCGCGATCCGGCGTGCGGCAAAGCCTGCGGGCGACGGAAGTTCGGTTGTCAGCACAACGTCGAGGGAGAGATCCTCAAGCCCAGCCAAGAGCGTTGCCGTCCCGCCCGAGCGGAGCCGGACCGGTACGCGCGGTGGGGCAAGCAGCGGCGCCAGAAAGGTCATCTGAAAGTTGCGCGACAGTGTCGACAAGGCGCCAACGCGCAAAGGTGTTTCGACGGACGCGCGGCGCGAGAGCGTCGCCAAGAGCGCATTGCCCGTCGAAAAGATCTCATCCGCATGCGCCTGCGCGATCCGCCCCGCTTCTGTCAGAACAAGGCGTCTGCCTACCCGATCAAAAAGCGCCACGCCCAATCGGGCCTCCAACGCTTTGATCTGCATTGAGAGGGCAGATTGCGACACATTGAGCTTGTCTGCCGCCTGACCCAGGTGCCCTTCCTGCGCAACCGCGTGGAAATATCGTAAATGTCCGTAATTCAGAGCCATTCTTCAGTTTTTCAGAACGTTTTGGCCAGTTATATATATTTTTCTATTCCTTTTGCACGCCCTAGATGACCTCAAACCTCATTCGGAGCGCGTAAAGATGGATGCCATAGCCCTCATAGCCGGAACGATCCTGGATCAGTTCCAAAAGCCGACGCTGGCCTTTCTGATCGGCGGGATGTTCCTGGCTGCGATGGGCAGCAAATTCGAGATCCCGGCGCCGGTCTACAAATTCGTGGTCATTGTGCTGTTGCTCAAGGTGGGGCTTGGCGCAGGGATATCGGTGCGCAATTCAGATCCCGCTGAACTGATCTTGCCAGCGCTCTTGGCGGCGGCTGTTGGTGTGGCGATTGTGGCTTTGGGGCGGATGACGCTGGTGCGCCTCAAAGGGGTGGGCGAGATGGACGGCATGGCGACCGTCGGTCTGTTTGGGGCGGTCTCGGCCTCGACGCTGGCGGCGGGCATGGCCATTTTGGACGATGAGGGCATCGCCTATGAAGGGTTCGTGGGCGCGCTTTATCCGTTCATGGACGTCGCGGCCTTGGTGACGGCGATTGTGTTGGCACGGGTCAGCGCGCGGCGGGCGCAGACGGTCCAGGGCGGCGTGGTTACGGTGGGCCGTGGGACGAGCGCCGGTGATATTGAGCCGGGGCTGGTGCGGGGTATCTTGGTTGATACTGTGCGCAGCCCTGCGATTTCGGCCCTCTTGGTTGGCTTGCTGATCGGACTTTTTGCCCAGCCCGAGGCGGTTTTTAAAAGCTTTTACGAGCCGCTCTTTCGGGGGTTGTTGTCCCTTTTGATGTTGATCATGGGGATGGAGGCCTGGTCGCGGCTAAGCGAGTTGCGGGGCGTTGCGCATGCCTATCTCGCCTATGGGCTAACCGCGCCGCTGGTGCATGGGTTGATCGGCTTTGGCGCGGGGCTTGTGGCGCATGAATTGGCTGGGTTCTCGGCAGGCGGTGTGGTGTTGCTGGCGGTGATGGCGGCTTCGAGTTCGGATATCTCGGGCCCGCCGACCATGCGCGCGGCTTTGCCCGAAGCCAATCCATCGGCCTATGTCGGCAGCTCAACGGGACTTGGTACGCCGATCGCGATCCTGTCCATTCCACTTTGGATGGGGCTGGCGGATTTGATTATTGGCCTCTAGTCGGGGTGTTGGCATTTGAGGCCTTGCAAAACCAGCGTGGGCTGAGTAGAGGCTCGCCTCACCTGTGGGAGGTGCGCGCATCGCGATGTGCAAGCCGGACCACGTCAACCATAGTCCGACGGTCGCGACCCTAGGACGTTGAAAAGGAGATGGCCAATGGCCAAGAAACTTGCTGGGACGATGAAGCTTCAGGTCCCTGCCGGACAGGCAAACCCGTCCCCCCCTGTGGGCCCTGCGCTGGGTCAGCGCGGCATCAACATCATGGAATTCTGCAAAGCGTTCAACGCAAAGACTGCGGACATGGATCCAGGTGCACCTTGCCCAACGGTAATCACGTATTACCAGGACAAATCGTTCTCGATGGATATTAAGACGCCTCCTGCGTCGTATTTCCTGAAAAAGGCGGCAAAGGTGAAGTCTGGCGCGAACAACCCTTCGCGTGAAACTGTTGGCACCGTGACTGCCGCGCAAATCCGCGAAATCGCGGAAGCGAAGATGAAAGATCTCAACGCCAATGACGTCGAAGGCGCAATGCTGATCATCCTGGGCTCTGCCCGGTCAATGGGCATCGAGGTGAAGTAAGATGGCAAAGCTTGGAAAACGGACCCGTGCAGC
>CAZYQC010000088.1:0-9535 GCA_964649815.1 uncultured Rhodobacterales bacterium
GGCACGCTGTGCAACATCACCTGCGCCAATTGCTACATCGAAAGCTCGCCCACCAATGACGCGCTGGTCTATTTGACCACAGCCGAGGTGAGCGACTATCTCGATCAGCTCGAGACGCGCGCCTGGGGCGTGCGCGAGATTGGCTTTACCGGTGGTGAGCCGTTCATGAACCCAAACATGATCGACATGGCCGAGGCCGCGCTCGCCCGCGGATACGAGGTGTTGATCCTCACAAACGCAATGCGCCCGATGATGCGCCCCAATGTTCAGGCGGGTCTGTTGACCTTGCAGGCGCGCTTTGACGCCCAACTGACCTTGCGCATCTCGCTCGATCATTACAGCGCCCCTGGCCATGACACAGAGCGCGGCACCGGCGCCTTTACGTCATCGCTGACCGGAATGCGTTGGCTGCGCGATCACGGGATCAAGATGACCGTCGCAGGCCGCGCCGATATGGCCGAAAGCGAGGCCGATGCCCGCAAAGGCTTTGCAGCACTCTTTTCCACCGAAGGCTTTGACATCGATCCCACCGACCCCAGCGCAACCGTCCTCTTTCCAGAGATGGACATGGCCGTCGAAGTGCCCGAAATCACCACATCTTGCTGGGACATCCTGCAAAAAAGCCCTGACGCGATGATGTGCGCCAGCTCGCGCATGGTCGTCAAACGCAAAGGCGCGGAGCGCCCCGCCGTGCTGGCCTGCACGCTCTTGCCCTACGACCCCCAGTTCGAGCTGGGCACAACACTGGCCGAGGCCGAAGGATCAGTGTCACTCAATCACCCCCATTGCGCCAAATTCTGCGTCCTGGGCGGGGCCAGCTGCTCGGCTTAGGCAGAAAAAGGTTGCCCGGATCGATACGGGCCCCTTAGCTGCATTCAAAAAAGTGATTGATTCTTATGGATTTTGTTTCCTACGTCACCAGCGTGGCGGTCTTTGCGCATTTCGCCCTCTTCTTCTACGTCATCGGCTTTCTGACCCGCAGTGAGATCTGGCTCCGCCTGCAAATCCTCGCAGGCTCGATCTTCTACATTCTCTATTACTATTTCGTCGCCGACGATCCGCTGTGGGAAGCAATCGGCGGCACGATCGCCATCATCATCGCGAATATGACCATCATCGGCGTGATCTTCTACGAACGCTCAACTGCCGGCATGAACCGGCAGATGCTCGAACTCTATCGCTCCTTTCCAACCCTCAATCCCGGACAATTTCGCCGCATCATGAAATTCGCCGATTGGGTCACCGTGGACGAAGCCCAAGTTCTGACGACACAGCACAAACGCCCCGATCACCTCTTTCTCGTTTCCGCAGGCACCATGCTGCTGCAACGCGGCGACAAAACGGTCAAGCTCGGCGCAGGCAACTTCGTCGGCGAAATCTCCTTTTTGATCGAAGGCCCTGCAACGGCCACCGTCATCGCGCAACCCGGCGCCACATTCGTGCGCTGGCACCGCAAAGACCTCACCGACGTCATGGACCGCTCACCGCGCCTCGCCAACGCCATCTCATCGCTCTTCAACAAAGACATCGCCCGCAAACTGGCGGTCAGCTGGCCCGAAGACGTCACCTGATCTTCTTTTGGATCCCAAATACTCTCGGGGGGGTCGCACATCGTGCGACGGGGGTGAAACCCCCATCCGGGCGCTGCCCCACCGCACATTTCTACTTCGTGATGATCTCCGGCCCCATCAACATCGTCGGCAACCAGATTGAAATTGCTGGGATATAGGTCACCATAATCAAGAATACGAAAAGCACCGCCAAAAACGGCAGCGCCGCCCGCACAACCCGCATCATCGGCATCCCCGCAACACCAGATGTCACAAAGAGGTTCAGACCAACCGGCGGCGTGATCATGCCGATCTCCATATTCACCACCATGATGATGCCCAGATGGATCGGATCAATGCCCAGCTCAATGGCAATCGGAAAGACCAAAGGCGCCACGATCACCAACAAGCCCGAAGGCTCCATGAACTGCCCCCCGATCAGCAAGATGATGTTCACAATCACCAGAAACATCACCGGACCAAAGCCCGCCGACAGCATCGCCGAGGCGATTTGCTGAGGGATCTGCTCATCTGTCAGCACATGCTTCAGGATCAGCGCATTGGCGATGATGAACATAAGCGTCACCGTCAACTTGCCCGCCTCAAACAACGTGTTCTTCGTATCCTTGTGCACAAAGGCCGTCACCAAGGCCCAGGGCTTGCGCAAAAGCGAATGGTTCGCCTCCCCCTCCGGCGTCGAAAGCGGCCCCATATCCCGATAAACGAACGTGGCAATCACAAAGGCATAGACCGCCGCCACCGCCGCGGCCTCAGTGGGCGTAAAGATACCCCCGTAGATGCCACCCAGAATGATCACGATCAAAAACAGACCGCCCGAGGCATGCGCCCCCGCTTCCCAAACCTCGCCCCAGCCCTGCCACTCGCCCTTCGGCAAATCGCGCAGCTTGGCTATGGCATAAATCGTGACCATCAGCATCGTGCCAGCCATAAGGCCCGGTATCACACCCGCCAAAAACATCCGCCCCACAGACACATCCGTGGCCGAGGCATAGACCACCATCACAATCGACGGCGGAATGAGAATGCCCAAAGTGCCCGCATTCGCAATCACACCTGCCGCAAAATCCTTGGAATACCCCACCTGACGCATACCCGCGATCACGATCGACCCAATCGCCACCACCGTGGCCGGTGAAGAGCCCGAGAGCGCGGCAAAAAGCATACAGGCAAAGACGCCCGCAATCGCCAGCCCCCCCGGCAAATGCCCCACAATCGCGATCGAAAACCGAATGATCCGCTTGGCCACACCACCGGTCGACATAAACGTCGAGGCCAGGATGAAAAACGGGATCGCCAACAGCGTGTAATGCCCAGCCATCGCCTGAAACAACGTCTGCGCAATCGAGGCCAGCGACGTGTCACTCAACGCCAAAAGAAACACAATTGACGACATTCCAAGCGCCACGGCAATCGGCACACCAATCAGCATCAGCCCGATAACGAGGGCAAAAAGAATTGCGACTTCCATGACTTACTGCCCTTCGTTCAAGTGCTTGACGTCTTCAATGGCGTCTTCCGCCTCATGGCTCACGATCAACGCCTCCGCCTCACCCCGCCACAGCCGCACCGTCGCCTGCACAAACCGAAACAGCAAAAGCGCAGCCCCAAACGGCAACATCGCATATGGAATGAACCGCGGTATTTTCTCGTAAGCCTCGCCTTCGTTCATCAAAGGCTCAATCCACGCCAACCAGGACGGATGCGGGATATCGATCACCTCATACCAAGCCCGATAAGATGACCGCTTCATCTCCTCAAAACCCGTCGGGAACCACCGCCCCGTCGTCTGGGGCAAATTGGCGAAATTGGCCCAATAATCCCACGAGCCCTTCAACAGCAAAAAGGCATAGGCCACACAAATCGCCCCCGCGACCAAGCCAATCACCCGCCGCACCGATGGCCGAAACAAATTGATGACCGCATCCACACCCAAATTGGCCGTGATCTTCACCGCATGGCTGACCCCAAACAGCACCAGCCAGGCAAACAGAAACGTCACCATCTCCAAGCCCCAAATGAGCCCGGTGTTAAACCCATAACGCAACACCACGTTGATAAAGGTGATGATCGTCATACCCGCCAAAAGCAGCGCAATCGCGGTCTCTTCCAACTCATTGACGATCCGCCCAAGCGTGGATTGCGGTTGCCAGGATGCAGCCATCTCGCCCCCTTTGGCGCCAAAGCCCCGCCCACGCAGCGCTCTGACACATCAGTCTTCTTTTGGATAAAAATACTCCCGGGGGGTCCGGGGGGCGGCGCCCCCCGGCGGATCGGACGGCATCTTGCCGTCCGACACCCCGGCTCTAGGCCTGCGCGCTTAGTTCACAGCGGCGTTGATGGCCTGTGCTGCGTCGATGTTGTCCTGTCCGACATCGTCCTTGAACTGATCCCAGACCGGCTTCATCACCGCCACCCATTCGGCGCGTTGCTCTGGTGTCAGCTGGCGCACAACGCCACCCGCTTCAATGATGGCCGCTTTCGCCTCTTCGTTCACCTGGAACGCTTCAGAGTTCCGCGTTTGCGTCACCTCGGCCACAATGGTCGACAGCTGCGTGCGCACATCGTCCGGCAGCCCATCCCACCAATCAACCGATGTCACGACCATATAGTCGATGATGCCGTGGTTGGTTTCGGTCACGCCATCCTGCACTTCAAAGAACTTTTTGCCGTAGATGTTGGACCACGTGTTTTCCTGACCATCCACAACGCCGGTCTGCAGCGCGCCATAGACTTCCGAGAACGCCATAGGCTGCGGCGAACCGCCCAAGGCGGCCATTTGCGCTTTAAGAACGTCCGAGTTCTGGACCCGGAATTTCAGGCCATTTGCGTCAGATGGCGACAAGAGCGGCTTGTTGGCCGACATCTGCTTCATGCCATTGTGCCAAAAGGCCAGCCCCAGCAAGCCGCGGCGCGTCATGCTTTCTTTCATCGCCTGACCCGTCTCGGACGCCTGGAATGCGTCAACCGCGTTGATGTCAGAGAACATGAAGGGCAAGTCAAAGATGCGGAACTGCTTGGTGAATTGCTCAAACTTCGACAGCGACGGCGCGGCCAGCTGCACATCACCCTGCAACATCGCCTCTAGAACCTGGTTGTCATTGTAAAGCGTGGAGTTTGGAAAGACTTCCATACACGCTTTGCCGTTCATCTCTTCGTTCACACGTGATTCCAGCAACGAGGCCGCAATACCCTTGGGGTGCTTGTCGGTGTTGGTGACGTGGCTGAACTTGATGACGATTTCGCCGTCGTCGCAGGCGGCCATTGCGGCGGTTGCGCTGACGCTAAGGGCCAATGCGGCCATCGTCGCTTTTACGAATTTCATGACTGTCTCCTCCCAGTCGGTTTCCCATATCGGGTCGCCTTGCGTGATCCGCAGGGCACCGACAATAGGAGAGCAAGGGCCAAACATCGGCGCAACGGGTTTGGCCGATAAATTCGAAAATCACTATTTGTGCAATAATATGAGTATATTAATGGCCATACTTAATGCTCTTTTCCACACCCCAAACACCCCGACGTGCGAAGAATCGCACAGTGCGCCCGGGCGATGTGCGAAAATCCGCACACTATTCCGCGCGGAAGTCTTCGGCTCGAATCCCATGTCGGGCGAGCTTGTCGTAAAAGGTTTTGCGCGGCAGTTTGAGCGTATTGGCGGCCTCTGTCGCGCGTCCCTGCGCACGCTGGAGGGCAGAACGCAGCAGCGAAGCTTCGACCTGGGCCATTTGCTCTGACAGCCCCAGATCCGAGGCTGGCGCATCCGCCTCATCCACGTTCAGCGCAAATCGCATCGCCGCAGACATCAGCGCGCGGGCATTGCCGGGCCAGTCCTGGGCCATCAAGCTGGTCAGCACCTCTGGCGTGATATCCGGCAAGGGCAAACCCGCTTGCTCGCAGGCCTGTGCAACGTAGTGGCGGAACATGACGGGGATGTCAGAGGGCCGTTCTGCCAATGCCGGGATGCGCACTGGCATCACTTCGATCCGGTAGTACAGGTCTGGCGTCAAAGCGCCGCTTTCGACAGCGGCCGACAGGTCTTGGGTGCTGCCCGCCAAAAGGCGCGCGTCACAGCCCGCATCAAGACGCTCGAGCAGCATGAGCTGTGTTGCAGGCGGCAAGCGCGTGATTTCATCCAGAAAAACGCTGCCGCCCGCCGCATCATCCAGCGCGTGCCCAAGGCGATCTGGCATCAAATCGGCGGTCGCGCGCTTTACGAATGGCCCTTTGGACCGAGCAGAAGACAGATGAATGACCTCGGCCACCTTGGAAATGCCGGAACCGGGCGGGCCAAAGACCAGAACCTCTGTCTCTAACGGGGCAACGCGGCGCACCCGGGCGCGCAACCCTTCGGCCAGCGCGCTTTCGCCAAAGAGCATGCGCGCCGCAGGATCGCCGCTTTCGACCAGCGTGCGCAGGCGTCGATTTTCGAGCACAAGCGCGCGCGTCTTCATCGCCCGCCGGATCACGGCCAGCAATTGATCCGGCGCACAGGGTTTTTCGAGAAAGTCGAACGCCCCTTGGGTCATGGCCTGCACGGCCATCGGTATGTCCCCTTCTCCGGTCAACAGAACGACCGGCAAATCAGGGTCCGTGGCGCGCGCATGCGACAAGAGGTGAAAGCCATCCCTGCCCGGCATGCGAATATCCGACAGGATCACGCCAGGAAAATGCGGGGTGATATGGTCTTTGGCGGCAACGAAAGATCCCGCGGCAATCGCCGCCAAATCCGCCAGTTCGAGCGTTTGCGCAATGGCTTCGCGCACGGCGGCGTCGTCGTCGACCAAAAGGACATCCACCGTCATTCCGCCGCCTCTGCCTTGTCTTGCCAGCGTTCCAGCGTCACCGAAAACTGGGCACCATCGCTCCAGTTTTGCGCCCGGATCGTCCCGCCAAAGCTTTGCACAATGCCATACGAGATCGAGAGACCCAGCCCCATGCCATTGGCCGCGCCATCGGATTTTGTTGTGTAAAACGGCTCGAACACCTTGTCTGATGCATCCAGGCCCGGGCCAGTGTCGCGGATATGAACGGTGATCGTCTCAGCGAGGTCCAGATCAATGAAGAGCGCGCGCCGCTCGGCCCCTTGCATGGCATCGATGGCATTTGTGACAAGGTTGACAAACACCTGCCCAAGGCGGACGTCCCCGCCCCTGACCCACAGAGGCTGATCGGGGGCGGTGTAAACCAGCTGCACGTCTTCCTGACGCAGCCGCGGTTGGACAAGATCCAAAACGCTGGCCAGCACATGCGTCAGATCCGTTTGCTTGGCCGGGGCGTTTTCCTGTCGCGCAAAAGCGCGCAGATTGCGGATGATGCGATCCATCCGCGCCGCCAGATCCGAGATACGGCCCAGGTTTGACCGGGCTTGCTCTGTCTTGTCGCGATCCAGAAACGTGCGTCCATTTTCGGCAAAGGATTGAATGGCCATCAAAGGTTGGTTCAACTCGTGACTCAGCCCCGCAGACATCTGCCCCAACGCCGAAAGCTTGCCCGCCTCGACCAGCTCTGCCTGGGCTTGGGCCAGCGCGTTTTGCGCCTCTTGCCGGTCCGAGACCTCGCGTCGCAAGGCCCGGTTGGTGTCCTCTAAGGCCGCCGTGCGTTCGGCCACGCGGCGCTCAAGCCCTGCATTGGCCACGGCAAGCGTCCTTCGGCGTTCGGTGGCCAGAAAAAGAAGCGCACCAAAGGCCAGGCACAAGGCGGCAACGGCGGCGGCCTGTAACAAGGCAAGCCTGCGCGCCGGGCTGACATCCACCAGAACCTCGCCCGTCAAACCAATCACCGGCAGCGGGCGCGTGATATGCAGCGCGTTGCGGGGCAGATACGGCCCCCACCCCATCTGCCACACTTCGTGCTGGCCAACGAAATAGCTGTCAAAGGGCGCGTCAGACCCGCTTGGGGGCGACAAACCCGCCGCGCCTTCGGGGCGCTGCCAAAAGACCAGCTCGCTGCGGTTGGTAACGATCACTTGCCCGTTGCTTTCAGTGAAAAAGACAGCCGGGTTAGATCCGACCCAGTCCCATTCGACCTCCACCAGATCAGCTATGACAGCGACCGCGCCCGCAGGTTTCCCGCTGGGCGAAAAAACGGGGGCGGCGAAATAGGAGGTGCGGGCGCTGCGATCGCCCCAAGGCCCATGCCCCCAGCCCAAGGCACCGCGCAGCGCGCGCGCAATGGCGGGCGTGATCGCGTCTTCGGCGATATCCAGGCCCGAGGCCGATACGGTGGACTGCCCCGCCGCATCGACCAGCACGATATCAAGCGCGCCGGTTTTGTCGGCGATCTCCACGAAAAGCGGCCGGGCCAAGCTGGGCGTGTCACCCAGCAAGACTTGCGACAGACGCGGATCATCCGCCAAAAGCACCGCCAATTCGCGATAGCGTTGCAATTGGCCAGTCAACCGGTCACTGGCCAGCGTCAAACCAGAGGCCGCTTGGCGCGAGAGCTGATCAAGCGCCTGGTAATATCCATAGCGCCAAACGCCCGTGGCCAAAGCCATCACCGCCAGCAAAAATGCCAGCACAATCGCCCCGCGTCTGATCCAGCCTGTTGCCATCATGCGTTTCACGATAACAGGGCAGCGCTTGCAAGCGCCAGACTGGAGACGACAGAATAAGATGATGAAGCTTCCTGATTTGCGTGACCCCGACTTTGTGCAGGACCCCTACCCTGTCTATCAGGCCGCCCGAGACGCAGGCCCTGTGCTGTGGTGGGAGGGCATGGGGATGTATGCGGTCTTTGATCACGCAACCGTCCACGCGCTGTTGCGAGACCGCCGGTTGGGGCGCGCGCATCCCGCGGGTCGACCCCATCCCGTTCCCGCGCATCTGCAGGATTTCGAAGCGGTCGAGGCGTTCTCTATGCTGGATATGGAGCCGCCCAATCACACGCGGCTGCGTGGACTTGTCCTGCGCGCTTTTACATCGCGGCGGATCGCGGCTTTGCGTCCCGATATATCGGCCATCTGCGAGGATCTCATTGCCCGCTTCCCCAAAGGCGCCTTTGATCTGATCCCTGCCTATTGCCAAACGCTGCCGGTGCGCGTGATCGCCCGATTGCTGGGTGTCCCAGAAGAAGTCGGCCCAGATCTTTTGCGTTGGTCAACGGCGATGGTGGCCATGTACCAAGCCAGCCGCGACCGCGCGGTCGAGGATGCTGCAAACACAGCCGCCCGCGAATTTGCCGCCTTTCTGCGCGACTATGTCGAAAAACGGCGCAATGACCCGGCCGATGACCTGATCACACATTTGATCGCAGCAGAAGCGGATGGCGAAAAGTTATCGTCAGAGGAATTGATCGGAACCTGCGTTCTTTTGCTGAACGCAGGCCACGAGGCGACTGTGCACACGTTGGGCAATGCGGTTGCCTGTCTGACCGCGCATCATGCGGGCCCAGAGCATTTCACAGACGCAGCCATCGCCGCGACGGTGGAGGAGGTCCTGCGCTATGATCCGCCGCTGCATGTGTTCACTCGCTTCGCCTATGCGCCTGTGTCGCTGAGCGGCGTGACGCTGAACCCCGGCGATCAAGTGGCCCTTGTGCTGGGCGCTGCCGGGCGCGACCCGGCGCTTTGTGCCAACCCGGATGTCTTTCAACCCGACCGGCCTGCGGCGGCGCATGTGGCCTTTGGCGGCGGGTTGCATTTCTGCGTGGGCGCGCCGCTTGCCCGTCTCGAGCTTCAGATCGGCCTGCAAAAGCTCTTTGCCGCCTGTCCAGGTCTGAGGGTGGTTGACCCGCCGCGATTTGCCGACAGCTATCACTTTCACAAGCTTGACGCGCTTATGGTGCGGGCCGATTAAAGCCTAGAGCGGCAGCTGCAACGTGGATTTGATTTCTTCCATCGAAAGCAAGGCTGTGACGTTGTAGATGCGCACCTCGGCGATCAGCGATTGATAAAAGTCATCATAGGCCCGCGCATTTTTGACCCGCACTTTCAGGATGTAATCGATATCCCCAGCCAGTCGATGCGC
>CAZYQC010000089.1:0-9530 GCA_964649815.1 uncultured Rhodobacterales bacterium
ACATCACCGACTATGGTGCATTTGTTGAGCTGGAAGCCGGTGTTGAAGGTCTGGTCCACGTCTCTGAAATGTCTTGGACAAAGAAGAACGTACACCCGGGCAAGATCGTTTCGACCTCTCAGGAAGTCGACGTCATGGTTCTGGAAATCGATGGCGTAAAGCGCCGCGTGTCCCTTGGCCTCAAGCAGACACAGCGCAACCCTTGGGAAGTCTTTGCTGAGACCCATCCAGAGGGCACAGAGGTTGAAGGTGAAGTTAAGAACATCACTGAATTCGGTCTCTTTGTAGGTCTGGAAGGTGACATCGACGGTATGGTCCACCTGTCTGACATCTCTTGGGATGAGCGCGGTGAGGATGCGATCCAGAACTATCGCAAAGGCGATATGGTTCACGCCGTTGTTTCCGAGGTCGACGTCGAGAAAGAGCGCATCTCGCTCTCCATCAAAGCGGTTGGCGGTGACAAATTTGCCGAAGCAACAGGCGGCGTTAAGCGCGGTTCTGTTGTAACAGTCGAGGTCACAGCGATCGAAGATGGCGGTATCGAGGTCGAGTATGAAGGCATGAAATCCTTCATCCGTCGCTCTGACCTGTCGCGCGACCGCGCAGAGCAGCGTCCTGAGCGCTTCTCGGTTGGTGATAAGGTCGACGTTCGCGTCACCAACATCGACAGCAAGTCGCGTCGTTTGGGCGTGTCCATCAAGGCGCGTGAGATCGCGGAAGAAAAAGAAGCTGTCGAACAGTACGGCTCTTCCGATTCCGGCGCGTCCTTGGGTGATATCCTGGGCGCAGCGCTCAAAGGCGACGAATAAGCCTTTGCTGCAACAGCATTCGAAAGCCCCGCCTTGTGCGGGGCTTTTTCTTTTGCGGGGGCGTCACAAGCGCCAAGGGGGAAACCGCCTGTCCTGGCCCGCGTGGAAAAGGCACAGCTTGTTGCCGGTGGGATCAGCAAAAAGGGCCGTCCGCCAGCGATAGCTCTGGTCGGTTGGTGGTGCTTGGAAAACAATGCCTGCCTTGACCAAGTCGGCGTATTTGGCGTCGACATCATCAACTTCAAAAAACAACGTGGTGTCATTGGGCTGGGCTTGCGGATCCAAATGGATGGAAAAGGTCGCCCCGCCGGAAGGCAGCTCGAACCGGGCATAGCTGTTGCGGGCTGAGACAATCAGTTTCAGGCCAAGCGTTTCATAAAAGGCCACGGAGGCGGCAAAGTCGTGGACGGAGATGGTGACTTGATTGAGATCCATGAAGGGCCTTTCGAGACGGAGAAGCGAGGCTCAGCTTACGGGCTCAAGTAAACTTGAGGTAAAGCCCTTTTTCTTGCCTGCGCCAAGCCCCCCCCAGGTGCGCAACGTTATTTGGCGATTAGAACCAAGGCCGTTGATATTGCGGCGCGAGCGGGAAAGGATGCGGCCACACCAAAAGGGGGGAGGGGCGCAATGACGGTCGTCAAGGCGGATAGCGCAGGCTTTATCACGCAAATTCCGGTCAAACGCGGCGATCTGGTGGCCGAGGGCGCGCCGTTGGTGGTTACAGAGCTGATGAAAATGCACCGCGCCTTTGAGGCGCCTTTTGGTTGCCGTGTTGAACAGATCCACGTTGCCGAAGGCGCAGAGGTGTCGCCTGGCGATCCACTCATCACGATCTCGCCCGCAGACGCATTGGGCGAGGCGAAAGACGACGGCCCGCAAGAGCGCGCAGACCTTCGCGAGTTTCTTGAACGGCTTGCTCTGACCTCAGACGAGGCTCGGCCAGATGCGGTCGCAAAGCGCCACGCCAAAGGCCGTCGCACCGCGCGCGAAAACGTAGAAGATTTGTTCGATCCCGACAGCTTTTTGGAATACGGCGCCCTTGCGGTGGCCGCTCAGCGCACGCGGCGATCCGAAGACGATTTGGCCCGGAATACACCTGCTGACGGCATTATTTGCGGAACCGGAACGGTGCAAGGTCGGCCCGTAGCGGTCATGGCCGTCGATTATTCGGTGCTGGCGGGGACCCAAGGGTACTTTCACCACCGAAAGATGGACCGTTTGATCGAAGTCGCCAAGAAAGGCGCATTGCCCATCGTTTTGTTCGCCGAAGGCGGCGGCGGGCGGCCCAACGATGATGATGTGGGGCATATGATGGCGGCTTGGCTGAGCGTCACGTCGTTTCGGCACTTCGCGGCGCACAAGGGTCCGAAAATTGGCATTGCAGCGGGCTATTGCTTTGCCGGGAACGCAGCCCTTTTCGGGGTGTGCGATGTTCGGATCGCCACCGAGGACAGCTGTATCGGCATGGGCGGTCCGGCGATGATCGAAGGGGGCGGCCTGGGCGCAGTCCTGCCGACCGACGTTGGACCGTCTTCGATTCAGCGCGCGACCGGCGTTATCGACGTTTTGGTGGCCTCCGAAGGTGAGGCGGTTGCCGCTGCAAAGGCCCTTTTGGGCCTATCGGTGCCGCAGGCATCGCATGCGCGCGACATGAGCCACCTCAGACAATCTCTGCCCACGGATCGGACACGGGCCTATGACATGCGCGATGTGATCGAGGCATTGATCGACCCCGGCTCGGGCCTTGAGCTGCGCGCAGATTTTGGCGTCGGGATGATGACCTGGCTGGGTCGGATCGATGGGCGTGCCGTTGGCCTGCTTGCAAACAATCCGTTGCATCTGGGTGGCGCGATTGATGCAGAGGCTGCGGACAGCGCCGCGCGCTTTATGCAGCTTTGCGATGCGTGGGGCCTCCCGCTGGTGACATTGTGCGATACGCCGGGGTTCATGGTCGGACCCGAGGTAGAGACGACGGGGCAGGTTGCGCATGTCTCTCGGATGTTCCTTGCGGGCGCGCATTTTCAACAGCCGTTGGTCACTGTGCTGCTGCGCAAAGCATATGGGCTGGGTGCAATGGCAATGGCCGGCGGCGGGTTTGACCGGCCCCAGCTCTGCTGTGCGTGGCCCTCGGCCGAGCTGGGGGCGATGGGGTTGGAGGGCGCCGTAAAGCTTGGGTACCGGGAGAAACTGGCCGCGATTAAAGACCCCGCTGAACGAGAAGCCACATTTCAGGCCTTGGTCGATGCGCTGTATGACCGTGGCAAAGCGATCAGCGCGGCCCAGTTCCTGGAGTTCGATGCAGTGATCGATCCTGCCGAAACTGTGCGTGCCATTTCGCGGGCCTTTGCCTCTGCGGGCGACACAACCCCTGGGGGAGGGTATGTCGATGCATGGTAGTATTACTTTCGTCGATATGGCTGGCGACGCAAGCTGTCGTCCGCGGCTATAGCGTGAATTACTGGACAGTGGCCCTTGGTCCGAATCAGCTAATGCCACGCTGCGTCGCAGAACCCTATCCGAGCCTTGTTGTGGCCTAGGAGACGAGGAATTTTGCTGTCGAAACAGGCATTTCACCGCGCTATTTTTGCATGACGCCGCAGCAAGTCGGTTTTCGCATGCCATCTTTGTGCCTATAGTCAGAAGGATAGAAATGCTGGCGCGCTGCCTACGCGGGGGAGAACAAGATGATCCGGTCGGAGTTGATTCAATTGATCGCGGATGAAAATCCACATTTGTATCAGCGGGATGTCGAGCGCATCGTCAACACGATCTTCGACGAAGTGACCAACGCGATGGCACGTGGTGATCGCGTAGAGCTGCGTGGCTTTGGTGCCTTTTCGGTCAAGCAGCGAGATGCGCGCGTCGGCCGCAATCCGCGCACAGGCGAAACAGTGCATGTTGAAGAAAAGCACGTTCCGTTCTTTAAGACCGGTAAGCTTTTGAGAGACCGCCTGAACGGGAAAGAGTAATGCGTTACATACGCTATGCCATCATCGCAGCATTCGCGATCGCGCTGATCACTGTGGCCTTGGCCAACCGTGCGGTTGTGACCGTGTCGCTGTTGCCCGACGAAATCGCAGGTTTGGTGCCTGTGCCGCTGTCGGTGGAATTGCCGCTTTTTGTGGTAATCTTTGCGGGGATCATCGTTGGCTTGTTGGTGGGTTTCGTTTGGGAATGGCTGCGCGAACACAAGCACCGCGCAACAGCCGCCACCAAAACCAAAGAGGCGCGCATGCTGGAGCGTGAGAATGAACGCCTGCGTCAAGCCAAGCACGAAGGCAAAGACGACGTTCTCGCATTGCTCGACAAGGCCAGCTAAGGCCGCTAGATCGCTTATCCATGTCTGATGTTCAGGTGAAAATCTGCGGGCTGAAAACGCCCGAGGATGTCGCAGCCGTTTGCGAGGCTGGGGCGGACTTATGCGGTTTGACGTTCATCGAACGGTCAAAGCGGTTCGTCACCCCAAGCATTGCCACCGATCTTGCAGATCGGGCAGCGCCACATCTGACGCGGGTTGCCTTGACCTTGGATGCCAGTGACGCCTGGTTGGATGAAATCGTTGCTCAGGTCGGGATCGACATGATCCAATTGCACGGGCACGAAACCCCAGAGCGGGTGCAAGCAGTCAAAGAGCGGTACGGATTGCCAGTGATGAAGGCGATTGGGGTCGCGGATGCCGAGGATGTCGCAGAGATCGCGCGCTACACCCCGGTTGCGGATTGGATTTTACTGGACGCAAAGCCGCCGACGTCGTCCGAATTGCCCGGCGGTAACGGATTGAGCTTTGATTGGAAGCTTATTGCGGATGTGTCCTGGGACGTGCCGTGGATGTTGGCGGGGGGGCTGACGCCAGAGACCGTTGGCGCTGCAATCGAACACACTGGCGCACGCATGGTCGATGTCGCCTCTGGGGTCGAGGCAGAGCCAGGGCGCAAAGACCCCGCGAAAGTCCGCGCCTTTGTAGAGGCCGCGCGATCGGCGCGCGCGGTAATCTGACGCGCTGAGGCCCGAGGCGCCAATGCAGCAGGCTCTGACACTTGCAGGCCCCGACGAGGCCCGCTATCCAACCTTGTGCTGATGCGGAGGATCACTGATGCCTGAAGATCTGATCAATTCCTTTATGAACGGACCCGATGAAAACGGGCGGTTCGGCGATTTTGGCGGGCGTTTCGTTTCTGAAACGTCGATGCCGCTGATCCTGGAGTTGGAGCAGCAGTACGAGCGCGCCAAAACCGACGATAGTTTTTGGGCCGAGATGCACGATCTGTGGACGCATTACGTGGGCCGCCCATCGCCTCTCTATTTTGCCGAGCGCCTGACCACATATCTTGGCGGCGCCAAAGTTTATATGAAGCGCGACGAGCTGAACCACACAGGCGCGCACAAAATCAACAACGTTTTGGGGCAGATCATTCTGGCCCGCCGCATGGGCAAGACACGTATCATCGCCGAAACCGGCGCGGGTCAGCATGGTGTGGCCACAGCGACCGTATGTGCAAAGTTTGGCTTGAAATGTGTTGTCTACATGGGGGCCCACGACGTTGAGCGTCAGGCGCCCAACGTTTTTCGGATGAAGCTGCTGGGTGCCGAAGTGGTGCCGGTGACATCCGGGCGCGGCACGCTGAAAGACGCAATGAACGACGCTCTGCGCGACTGGGTGACCAACGTGCGGGACACGTTTTACTGCATCGGTACTGTGGCTGGCCCGCATCCCTATCCGGCGATGGTGCGGGATTTCCAATCGATTATCGGCAAAGAAGCCAAGGAACAGATGATGTCAGCGGAAGGTCGACTGCCTGACACGATCATCGCTGCAATTGGCGGTGGATCGAATGCAATGGGTCTGTTCTATCCGTTCCTGGATGATCAGGCGGTGAACATCATCGGCGTCGAGGCAGGCGGCAAAGGCGTGAATGAGAAGATGGAACATTGCGCCTCGCTTACCGGCGGGCGACCAGGTGTTCTGCACGGCAACCGCACGTATCTGCTGCAAGATGATGACGGCCAGATCCTTGAAGGGTTTTCGATTTCGGCTGGCCTGGATTATCCGGGCATTGGCCCTGAGCATGCTTGGTTGCATGACATTGGGCGGGCGCAATACGTCTCGATCACCGACAAGGAAGCGCTGCAAGCGTTTCAGCTGTGTTGCGAGCAGGAAGGCATCATTCCAGCGCTAGAGCCAAGCCACGCGCTGGCCCACGTCATGAAGATCGCGCCGACGCTGCCCGCAGATCACATCATCTGCATGAATATGTGTGGTCGTGGCGATAAAGACATCTTTACGGTGGCCAAGGCGCTTGGCGTTAGCATGACCGAGGCCGATTAAGCCAAATTATCAACGGCATTTGCCTGCAGGACGTCCAGCGGGACAACGTCGAGCGCGCGCTGATGTGTCGACGCAAGGCGCACCTTGGGCGCGCATCCCTCGTCATGCGCCTGAAGAAAGCGCGCCGCACAGAGGCACCAAGGATCGCCAGGCTTTAGGCCAGCGAACCTGAATTCGGGGCGGGGCGTGCTGAGGTCGTTGCCGACATATTTCGAATAGGCCAAAAACTCAGCCGTCATGACGGCGCAGACCGTGTGGCTACCGCTGTCGGCTGTGCATGTGTTGCAGTGGCCATCGCGGAAAAATCCTGTGACGGGATCCATGCCGCAAACTTCGAGATCCTCTCCAAGGACGTTGATCGATGCGTCAGGTGTCATGCGTGTCTCGCTGTCTTTGCTCAGGTCGTAGCATAGTGCCACTGGACCCAGCGTCCGTGGAAATCTGCCCGACCGAGGTTTAACGTCAAGTTACCCGGCCAAAGGCGCAGGACAAGCGCCGCGCCGATGCCACCTGTCGTGTCCCCGTCGGTTTCCATCTGAAGCCAGGCCAGTGCGCTGTTTTCAGTCGCTTTTTCTCCGGCGGCCTCGATCAGGGCACGGCCGCGATCTTGTGCGTCTGCCGGAAAATACTGCCACGCAACCGTGTGCTGAATGAGATGCAGGCGATCCTGCTGGGGTCGTGCGAGGCGTTGCTCTAGCCAATCGATCGCATCGCCTTTGTGGATGGCGGTGTTTTGTATGCTGGCTGCGGCCTTGGTCAGCCTCATACGCTCTGGCTGGTCCGGCCAAAGATAGGCCGAGAGACGCAGATGATCGTCGGCTTTTTGCGGATCGAGCGGATTCAGATCAACGCCCGCGCGCTCAACCACATTCGGCCCAGCCAACGGGGGCAGGGCGCCTGTCCAATCGGGCGATAAGCTCAGAACGGGATCATCCGGGCCAAGCCGCGTGTCGCCGATCTGTAACCCATACCGATCCCAATTGAGATTAAGACCACCCGAGGCCCCAAGCTCTGACAGGACGATAGGACGTGGGAAATGCGCGTGGGCTACATGCGCGCCTGCGATAAGCGCTGCAGAGCGGCGCACTTCGTTGGTTTGAGGCGCGCTCTGCGTCCAATCCAACAGAAATGCCTCGTGCTGGCTTAGCGCGCGCATCACCGCGTCGGTCAGCGTGGTGTCGTCTGGATCATGCGGTGGGTAAACGGCGGCCAAATCGGGATCTTGCCCACTGAGAACCAAAGCATGCAACCCACCGGCCAGCCGCAAGGGCAAGGAATGCCCGGCAGGGCCGATATCACCGCGATAGGTCGCGAACACTTGGCCAAGTGCGGTTTTTTCCGACCAATTGTCGGCCAGGATATTCAACAAGCGACCCATAAAGGGCGAGCCCATGCGGCCGCATGTTTCAGCCTGTTGATGGAATGCGGTGATCAGGTTCATCGAAATTTATCCATCAGCTTTTGCAAGGGAGAGCGCGCGTCCTCGACATCCCGCGCAGGCTCAGCTGGTTCCGTTTTCTCGACCGACGCGCGCGTGGTGGACGATCGCGGCGGCGCAACGCGCAAAGCGACCGCATTCATAAAGCGCCCGCTGTCGCCGGTTACCAAATGTGCAGCACCGTCTGCACAGCCCCGCAGGACATCTTCGAGCCAATCCTGGTCGGCCTTTGCGAAATCGCGCAGTACATATCCGGGCACGCGGTCTTTGTGCCCTGGGTGCCCGACGCCCATGCGCACCCGGTCATAGCTATCGCCAATATGCGCGTGAACGGAACGCAGACCATTGTGCCCGGCGTGACCGCCCCCTTGTTTGTATCGAACTTTGCCCGGCGCGAGGTCAATTTCATCGTGAAAAACGATCACATCCTCGGGGTCGAGTTTGTAAAAGCGCATCGCGGCGCCAACGCTGTCGCCAGACTTGTTCATAAACGTCTCTGGCTTGAGCAAAACCGCCCGGTCAGAGCCAAAGCGGCCCTCGCTTATGCTGCCTTGATGCTTTGATTTCCAGGCTGGAAAGTCGTGCTCTTGCGCAATGCGATCAAGCGCCATGAACCCGATGTTGTGGCGGTTTCCGGCATATTTGGCGCCGGGGTTGCCCAAGCCAACTATCAATTTCATACGCCGCTCCGTTGTCTTAATGCTGCACTGCCGCGAAGATCCTATACCGGATCAATGCGCGAATGACCATCAGAGGTCTTTTTGCATGCGGATATACGTCGGGCGGTCATAGCCGTCATGGGCGCCTTCTGCCGTCTTTCGAAAGCCCAGGCGCGCAAAAGCTGCGTGATTTTCCGTAAGTTCAATCCGCGTCTCAAGAACCAACGCTGGCAGGCGCAATGCCCGCGCCCGCTCTTCTGCCTTGGCAATCAGTTGGCGCGCATGGCCCTGACCGCGGTGCGAGGTGGCCACGGCCAGCTTGCCGACGTAAAGCGCATTCTCTTGCACCGTGAGAAAGACGCAGGCGGTGGGCGGCGTGCCGCGTACCCAAACCTCTTGCGTTGCGCATTGATCGCGAACGGTCTGTTCGCTCATTCTTAGCATCGAAGAGGGCGGATCGATGCGCGTCTCCATATAGGCGAATTCGGCTTGGATCAGCCGCAGAACCGCAGGAACAAGCGGGCTATCGGATCGCAGTTTGTAAATGCCGTCGTTCATTGCGCGCCCAGGAGTCATTACGTCTAGCGCCTTACACTGGCCTTGCTACGGCGCCAAAGAAAAAGGGCCCGCATAACAGCGGACCCTTTCAAAAACCTCAAAGCTGCGCGCGAATTATTCTGTCGCGGCTTCTGCTTCGGCCTCTTCGCCTTCGCCCTCTTCTTCGTCGGATTGTGCAGCCAGACCAGAAGGCGCCTGGATGTTCGCAATCACGAAGTCGCGGTCGATTGTTGGCTTTGTGCCTGCTGGCAAGTCGACCATGCTGATGGTCACAGTATCGCCGATGCCCAGGCCAGAAATGTCAGCTGTGACGCTCTCTGGGATATCGCCTGCTGTTACAAGCAATTCGACTTCTGGACGCACCATTGTCAAAACGCCACCGCGGCGCAAACCAACGCAGTCTTCTTCGCCGACGATTTCCACCGGGATGAAGAGGTTGATTTTGGTTGTCCGACGCAAGCGCATAAAGTCGACATGCGTAGGGAGGTCTTTGACCACATCGCGCTGAACATCGCGGCAGATGACGCGGACGTCATCGTGGCCGTCAACTTTCAAGTTGAAGAGCGTGGACTTGAACCGTCCGGCCTTCAACATTTTGAACAGCTTGTTGAATGGAATGTTGATCGGGAGCGGATCGTTGTCGCCACCAAATACAATCCCCGGAACCATCCCGTCGCGGCGGGCTTGACGAGCGGCGCCCTTGCCTGTCCCCGTCCGTTCCAGGGCTACGAGATCAGGAA
>CAZYQC010000090.1:0-9451 GCA_964649815.1 uncultured Rhodobacterales bacterium
GCCCAACAATCGGGTCCATCGAAAATGTGGCGGGCAAAAGGATGGCAATGGCGACAGCCGGGCCAACGCCCGGAATGGCGCCAATAGCGACGCCACCAATAGAACCCACCAGCAAAGCAAGCGCCACATCCCAACGTGACAAAACATCAATGGCAGAGGCAAGAAGCTCCATCAGAGGTACACCAAAAAGAAGGTTCTGATTGAGCCGGGCAAGAATTCATAAATCTGCCCTCCTGGGATATTCACCCCCAGAAAGCCCTTGAAAAGGATGGTCACCGCGACTGCGAACAGGGCCGAAAGCCATAACGCGGTACGCGACCGATAGCCCAATCGCCACGTTAACGCGCAGGCGAACACCAAGCTCATCGGCAAAAAGCCCAAACGCGGCACAGCAAACACAAAAACGATGAACCAGACCAGATACTCCAGCGGTTCGATCCAACGGCGCGCCTCGGCCCAATCAAGATCGTTCGGGCGCCGACGTCGCATCAGACGCCAATGCAGGCCAAAGCTGACGGTCATGACGCCCAGCGCGACTGCGGGCCATAAACGCGGCTGCGCTGCGATGTTTCGAGCATTGGCGTTCCACTCGGTCTGGCTCCCGATCTGTGACAACAGAAAGACCGCCGCCGCAAAACCAAAGATCACAAACACCACTTGGCCCGAGACCCTGGTCTTGACCTCTATGAGTTGGGGTTTGCTCATGGAAAACGCTTTTCAAGCTTGGGAAAGGGGCGACGGTCGCCCCTTTCATGTTTTTCGGATCAGTTGCCGAGTGCGGAAGAGATCGTGCCAAGCGTGGCTTTGTCGGCCGCAATGACCGCCGCGCTTTCGTCGGCATCCAGCCAATAGACCAGTGCACCCGTCTCTTCAGCGACAGCTTGGGCGCGATCGCTCATGACTGTCTTTTCGGCGACGGCCGCAATCTTGGCGCGCACATCCGCAGGCGTGTCTTTGGTCACGAACAGGCCGTTCCACAGCGAGATATTGAGCGCAGCATCAACTTCGCCAATCGCAGGCGTTTCAGGGATCTTTGAGATCCTTTCACCGGTGATCGAGACAAGGACGTTGACGTCGTCAAGGCACGGCAAGATGAGCTGAAGCGTGGTATTGATCACATCCGCGTCGCCTGACGCCAGCGTGTTACAATCAAGCGCGTCGAAAGGTGCATCACCGCCCCACTCAAAGCCCATATTCGCAGCCAACGCCTTGGTCACCTGTGTCGGCGTCAGCACATCGCCGAAGTGGCCCAGAAAGACCTCGTTGTCCTTGGCGTAAGCGGCGAGCTCTTCCATGCTTGAATAAGGCGCATTCCCAGATGTCGCGACGACAAAGGGATAGGTCAGAAAGATACCGATTGGGTCGAACTTTTCTGGCGTCAGCTCGGGGATGTCGATTTGGTGTCCGATCAACGAAACGGCGGGCACAAAGGATCCGATGGTGTACCCGTCAGACGGCGCCGTTGCGACCTCGACAGCGCCCGGGAACGGACCACCACCGCCGCCAGGACGGTTAACGACAGCAGCAGGAACGCCGTATTCCGCCTGAAAGTCCTCTGCGATCATGCGCGTCAGCACATCTTCAAGGTCGCCCGGAGGCCAAGGAACGATAAAGCTGACAGGCTTTTCCGGATATTCGGCGACGGCAGGGCCTGCGAGACCGATAGCAAGCGCGGCCAAAACGGCCTTGGTGAACTTTGTCATGAGTAATCCCCGTTGTGTAGATCGGTTCATTATTCGAACCATTGGTATCAAATACTTTGACACAGTGACGTTCTCTGTCAATAACAAAACTGGATTTGTGAAATCGCTGTGCGGGAGAGCCCATTGGACAGGTCAAAAATCGAGATGCTGCGCAACCAAGCCGTGCCGCCCGCGCACCATTTTATCGACGGTGAAAACGTGCAGGCGGCTGATGGCGCGACGATGCAGGTCACGTCGCCCATTGATGGTGCGCTGATCACCACAATGGCCAACGGCAGTCGCACGGATGCGGATCGGGCGATCGCATCTGCCCGCCGCGCATTTGACGATGGTCGCTGGAGCGGTCTTGCCCCGGCAGAGCGCAAGAAAACGCTGCTGGCCTGGGCGAAACTGATCGAGGACCACGCAGAAGAGCTGGCCGTTCTTGGCGTGCGCGACAACGGGACCGAGATCGGGATGGCCTTTAAAGCCGAACCAATGAGCGCGGCAGCCTCCATCAGATATTTTGCCGAGGCAACGGACAAGATCTTTGGCGAAATTGCGCCGACCGCGCCGGGCGCCCTGGGGCTTGTTCACAAAGAACCTGTGGGCGTTGTGGGCGCAATTGTGCCGTGGAACTTTCCGCTGATGATCGGGGCCTGGAAACTCGGCCCCGCGCTGGCCGCGGGGTGTACGGTCGTGCTGAAGCCGGCCGAGACAGCCTCGCTCACATCGCTTCGGCTGGCGCAATTGGCAGCCCAAGCGGGCATCCCTGCTGGCGTTCTGAATGTCGTGACCGGTGAAGGCGCAACCGTGGGCGCAGCGATTGCCGAAAGTCACGATGTCGATGTGCTGGTGTTCACGGGCTCTGGCGCGACGGGCCGCAAATTGATGCAAGCGGCATCCACATCGAACCTCAAGCGGGTCTATCTGGAACTGGGCGGCAAATCTCCGAATATCGTCTTTGCAGACGCCCCGAACCTTGATGAAGCGGCCAAAGTCTCTTCGGCGGGGATTTTTCGAAACTCTGGGCAAGTGTGCATTGCGGGGTCGCGATTGCTTGTCGAGCGCAGCGTTCACGATGCCTTTGTCGAAAAGCTCACATCGCATGCCGAAGCCATGCGCGTTGGCGATCCCTTGGATCCCGCAACAGATGCGGGTGCCATTAACTCCGAACGTCAGCTTTCGCAGAACCTGGCCTTCGTGGCCGAGGCCCGCGCCGCAGGCCGTACCATCGTCACCGGTGGCACGCGCCTTTTGGAAAACAGCGGCGGCACCTACATGGCGCCAACAATTGTAACAGGCGTTTCGCAAGACGACCGCATCGTTCGGGACGAAGTTTTTGGACCCGTTGTCACGGTCCAGGCCTTCGATACCGAGGACCAGGCCGTTGAGATGGCCAATGGCACCGATTACGGGCTCGCTGCAGGAGTGTGGACCAGTAATTTGTCCCGCGCGCACCGAATGATCCGTCGGTTGAAAGCGGGCGTTGTTCACGTCAACACTTATGGCGGAACGGATGTGACCGTGCCGATGGGCGGTGTCAAACAATCAGGCAACGGCCACGACAAGTCGCTGCATGCCTTTGACAAATACTTCGATCTGAAAACCGCTTGGATAAAACTTTAGGAACCTGCCCGTGACCGAGAAAACCATCCTGCTTGTCGGCACTTACGACACCAAAGACGACGAACTGACCTATCTTGCAGAAACAATTGTCGGACAAGGCGGCGGTGTGATGACAATGGACGTCAGCGTTCTGGGAGACCCATCAACCCCGACCGACATTTCCAAACACGATGTCGCACAGGCCGCAGGCAGCAGCATTCAAGCGGCCATCGACAGCCAAGATGAAAACACGGCGATGCAAATCATGGCCAGCGGCGGCGCGATGCTGGCGGCAAAGGCGCATGCGGATGGCAAGATAGACGGTGTCTTGGTCTTGGGTGGAACGATGGGCACGGACGCGGCACTGGACATTTGCGCGGCATTGCCGCTGGGGGTTCCGAAATACATCGTCTCGACGGTGTCTTTTTCGCCGCTCATCCCGCCCGACCGGCTTCCGGCGGATATTCAGATGATCCTGTGGGCCGGTGGGCTCTATGGATTGAACTCGGTTTGCAAGTCATCCCTGTCTCAGGCCGCGGGCGCGGTATTGGGCGCCGCGCGCGCCGCAGAGGCACCGACAAACGACAGACCGCTGATTGGCATGACTTCGTTCGGAAAGACCGTTCTGCGGTACATGGTTACCTTGAAACCAGAGCTCGAGGCGCGCGGGTACGAAGTCGCCGTTTTCCACGCCACAGGCATGGGGGGTCGGGCCTTTGAAAGTTTGGCCGCAGAGGGACGTTTTGCTGCGGTGATGGATTTTGCACCGCAAGAGGTTGGCAATCACTTGATGGGCTCATCAATCTCTGCCGGCGCCGATCGCATGACCGCCGCAGGCCTCGCGGGCATTCCGCAGATGGTCTCAATCGGGTGCTATGACCTGGTCGATTTTGTCGGTTGGCAGCAAACACCGCCGAAACTCGCCGATCAAGAGACCCATGCGCACAACCGGCTTTTGTCATCCGTTATGATGTCCCCCGATCAGCGCTGCGAGATGGCCCGCGAGATGTGCGCCAAGCTGTCAAGCGCGACCGGCCCGACGACCTTGTTTCTCCCCCTGCAAGGCGGAAACGAATGGGACCGACCAGGCGGCCCGCTTTCTGACCCAGCAGGTTTGGCAGCTTTTATCGACGAGCTTCGCGCGCATTGCCCCGAAAACGTAAATTTGGTGGAGATCGATTGCCACATCAACGATGCCGCCTTTACCGACCACGTTCTGTCCACCGTCGACGATTGGCAAGCGCGCGGGCATCTGCCGCCAAGCGGTTAATCCGCCCGCGTTTTTGCAACAAGGCAGGCGTCATTCGCCTGTGAAACGCTGCTTTACCGTGCCGCGATAAGCAACCAACAGGTCTTCGTCGACCTCGGTTCCGTCTGCCAGAAACGGAAGGATCCCGCGCCGCAACGACCGCCCCCGCATCGCGCGCAAGTCGTCGTCGGACTTGGTCACACGCTGGGACATGCGCCGCCCCCATTGGGCAAGGCAATCGTACAGCCGATCAATCTCGGCCGTGTGGCCGTCCGTTTTGGCAAGATCGTGGAATTCTTCGGGGTCTTCTTGCAGATCAAACAACATGGGGCGAAACCCGCCTTCGGCGTGCATCATTTTGTAGCGCCCATCGAACACCATGAACAATCGCGCGTCGCGCGGTTCTACGCCCAACTTGGCGGCCTGCGGCGTGACCGAATAGTCGTATTCGCTGATCGCAAAGGTGCGCCAATCCTGGGGCGTTTCCCCTCGCAACCACGGCAAAAGTGACCGTCCCTCGAGAATATGATCAGGCACTTTTCCACCTTTCGCATCAACGAAAGTGGCCGCCAGATCGATGCTTTCGACCAGCGCATCGCATGTTGTGCCACGGGTCGCATCTGCCTCGGCGCGTGGGTCGTAGATGATCATCGGAACTTTGACACTGGCTTCGTGAAAGAGGTCTTTCTCCCCCATCCAGTGATCCCCAAGATAATCGCCGTGATCCGAAGTCAGTACGATCATCGTATCGTCCATGCGACCTGTCGCTTCCAAATGGTCCAGCAATCGGCCCAATTGGTCGTCGCATTGCTTGATCAAGCCCATATAGGCCGGGATCACCTTTTCCCGCACTTCATCTTTGTGAAATGCCTGAGCGATCCTGTTGCTTTGGTAAGCGCCATAGACGGGATGCGGATCCTGACGCTCGACCTCGTGCCGTGTCGGGGCTGGCACATGATTGGGCCCGAACATGTCATGGTAAGGCGCGGGTACAATGTAGGGCCAATGCGGCTTGATGTAGCTCACATGGGCAAGCCAGGGTTCTTGTTGCTGATCGATGAATTCGATGGTTTTGCTCGTCAGCCAGGGCGTTTCGCTGTCTTCTTCGCGGATATTCGCAGGTTTATCTGCATTTCGGAAAATCCACCCGGATGCGATCTGGTCTCCGTCCACTCCTGCATTCGCGAAATCGGCCCAAGGGTTTTCACTCTGATAGCCTTTGGATTTCAGATACTCGTTATAGGGCGACCGCCGTTCATCATAAAACCCATCTGGCCCTTGCGCCCAAAGCCCGTCGTCGCGGATCCATATGTCAAACCCGCATTCCGCTTGCCGCGCCCCAATGACGCTGTCAGCGGCGAGACCCAGGCGCTCCATTCCTTCGGCATCGGCTTTCATGTGAGTCTTGCCGATTAACCAGCAAGAGACACCGATCTTTCGCATATGGTCGCCCAAAGTGTGCTCACCCACGCGCAGGGGGAACCCATTCCAATGCGCGCCATGAGAGGACGCATACCGCCCTGTGTAATAGCACATCCGCGATCCGCCACAGATCGGCGATTGCACATATGCATTGGTGAACCGCACGCCTTTTGCTGCGACACGGTCAAAGTTCGGCGTGGTCAGGCTGGGATGCCCAGCGCAACTCAGGTAATCAAATCTGAGCTGGTCATACATAATGAAAAGAATATTCAACGCGCAGCTCCTCCCCCCGGGGCGTGCGTCGCCCGCGCCCCACCGACTCAGAGATTAACGGGACAAAGGGTGCTCAGCCACCCTGGCGCATGCTGTGCGATTTTCGACCCGCCGAAGATGGATATCCGTCCACTGCGGCACGGCAATAATCAAAGCCGAACATGGTTGAGAAGACGCGCGCGCAGATTAGGTGCACATGGCAAACAGGCACACAATCGGAGGGGCCTCTTGCAGATCGTTTGGTTCAAACGTGACCTTCGCGTCCAAGACAATCGCGCCTTGTCTTTGGCGGCCGAACAAGGCCCGGTTCTTCCCCTCTATGTTGCAGAGCCCGAGCTCTGGCAGGAAGCGGACATGTCCGGGCGTCAATGGTCTTTCGTGGCCGACACATTGCAAGAGCTACAGCACGCGCTTGCCAATCTGGGGCAACCCTTGGTGATCCGAACCGGGGACGTCATAGATATTCTGACATCCTTGTCTGAAACGCACGACGTCTCGGCGCTTTGGTCGCACGAAGAAACGGGAAACGCTTGGACCTACAAGCGCGATATCAAAGTCGCGGCGTGGTGCAAAAGCCAAGGGATCGCTTGGAACGAGATCCGAAACCACGGCGTTCAACGCAGGCTGGCCTCGCGGAATGGCTGGGCGGCAAACTGGGACCGCTTTATGCAAGAGCCCATTGCAGCAAGCCCACATTTGCAGCCAACCGACATCGCGGTCGGGCATATACCGTCCGCGCAAGAATTGGGCCTGCCCGCTGATCCATGCCCTTTGCGCCAAACCGGCGGACGCACGGCAGGCCAAGAACGGCTCCGCAGCTTTCTAAACGTCCGTGGCGAGCCGTACCGCCGGGCGATGTCGTCCCCTCTTGAGGGGGAAGAGGCCTGTTCGCGCCTGTCGCCGCATCTGGCCTGGGGTACTCTATCGATGCGCGAAGTGGCGCAGGCCACGTGGAACCGGCAAAAGACCCTGCGAGAGACAGGCACCGCAGGGCGCTCAACATGGGGCGGTGCTTTGTCGTCATTCAACGGGCGTTTGCACTGGCATTGCCATTTCATACAAAAGCTCGAAGACGAACCGCGTCTCGAGTTTGAAAACCTTCACAGCAAATATGACGGCATCCGACCCTCTGCGCCTGACCAGGACCGACTGCACGCCTGGTCCAACGGCGAAACGGGCTTGCCGTTCGTAGATGCCTGCATGCGCTATCTTCGTGCAACCGGTTGGCTCAATTTCCGCATGCGGTCGATGGTAATGGCCACGGCGAGCTATCATCTATGGTTGGATTGGCGTGCGCCTGGCCTCCAGCTCGCGCGGTACTTTACAGATTACGAACCCGGCATTCACTGGAGCCAAGTCCAGATGCAGTCAGGGACCACGGGCATCAACACCGTGCGGATCTACAACCCGGTCAAGCAAGGGTATGACCAAGACCCCACAGGCGTCTTTACGCGGAAGTGGGTGCCGGAACTGAACGCGATTGCCGACAAACACCTGCAAGAGCCGTGGAAGGCCGAAAACGCGGGCGACGTGTTGGGCAAAACGTACCCGATGCGCATTGTCGACCACATGGCAGCCGCGCGCTTTGCGCGGGATCGAATTTGGTCTGTCCGGGCCGGAGATGACTTTCGCAGCGAAGCGTCCGCTGTTGTCGCCAAGCATGGCAGCCGCAAAAGCGGCATACCAAATCGCGGACGCAAACCGAAAAGCACAAGCACGGCGCAACTGAGCCTGCCGTTCGACGACAGCTCATAGTTTATGCGCCGTTTGGCGAATGCACTTGAGGCCAGCAAAGCCGCCCAAGCGAACCCAGGCGTGATTGGCGGCATTGCATCCCGTGACCGCAGTTTGGAGTTGTTTTCGCCCGTGTCTGCGGTTTGGATCACGGCAAGCGTTCAACGGAACAAACCAGAGTCCCAATGCCCCACCAACGTTGCGAAATTTCATCAAACCACCTGTCTCTTGCCGTGGCGCCGCTTGGGGCAGAGATACAATACCTTCGTACCGCAGCAGGACAGGATCTTCTTTGGAACGGGGATGAGGCCTTTTGGACCGGACGCGCGCCGATTTTGTTCCCAATCGTCGGTCGTGCCGTGAATGATGTGGTCGAAGCCGGGGGAATTCGGGCTGAGATGAAGCAACATGGCTTGGCGCGCAGGCAGGTCTTCGACCTCAAAGACCATTCCCAAACCCATTGCCGACACGTACTGCGCGCAACGCCAGAGACCAAGTCGATCTATCCCTTTGATTTCAAAGTCACAGTCGATCACGAGGTCATCGAGGCAACATTGTCAGTAAGCACTCTCATCACAAACGAGAGCGAACAGCCAATGCCGTTTGGCTTTGGCTTTCACCCGGCATTTCGCTTTCCCCTCCCCGGATCCGCAGACCCGCATTTCGTGACGCTTGCCACGTCGAGCAACCTTGAGCGACGGCCGTTGCGGTCGGATGGCTTGTTGGAACGAAACACGGTCCCTGGCCCCTTCAAAGCACGCCGATTGGAAATTTCCGATCCTCTCTTTTCAGACGGCGCGCTTGTGTTTCCAAACGGCTCAGAGCCGCTCAGCTACGGAACAGAAGCAGGCCCACACCTGGATTTCCGCTTCGAAAACCTCCCCGACCTAGCCCTCTGGCGCCCCGAGGGCGCTCCGTTTTTGTGCATTGAGCCGTGGCATGGCACAGCGTCGATGGTCGGCGACGGTCCGCGGCTTGAAGACCGACCAAACAGCCTGACCCTAGCCCCCGGCGCATCAAAGACCTTCGCTTACCATATGACGTATTTGCCAGGGGTTTAGAACGAGGGGACGCATTGGCATAACGCTTGCGCACAGGATTCACGCCAGCTTCTTGGATCGGCTTTTCCCACAGACCGTGCGCAGGTTTAATCAGCGGTTCCCCCTGCTCTGCTCGCCAACCGGTCCCAAGTCAATCAGGGCTGCAAACGATAACACAGTCTATGCCGACCATTTCCTACAGCCCCGCGGTCAATACCTGACCGACTTCACGTTGATGCGGCGCCAGTATCCGGCGGCCCAGCTGCGGTGGGTTGTTGCCTCTTTGACCAACCAGTCGCGCAGACCCAGGACATGCGTGTCCGTGAACCCCTTCTCGCTGGGGGCGAGGAGGTAGTAGGCGTCTGGGGATTGCATGCGCATGGGAAAAGTGTCGTGGCCCCGTAAAACTGTGCCAAAGTTGTCTTAGTTTTGGAGACATGATT
>CAZYQC010000091.1:0-9290 GCA_964649815.1 uncultured Rhodobacterales bacterium
AGATGATCAAGATGGGCGGCATGGAAGGCATGATGGGCATGATGCCCGGCATGGGCAAAATGGCCAAACAGGTCCAGGACGCAGGGTTTGACGACAAAATCCTGCGCCAACAGATCGCAATGATCCAATCCATGACCAAGAAAGAACGCGCCGCCCCGCAAATCCTGCAGGCCAGTCGCAAAAAGCGCATCGCAGCAGGGTCCGGCATGGAGGTCTCGGACCTCAACAAGCTGCTCAAGATGCACCGCCAGATGTCCGACATGATGAAAAAGCTCGGCAAAGGCAAAGGCGGCATGCTCAAACAGGCGATGCGTGCCATGACCGGCAAAGGCATGCCCGATATGGGCAATATCGACCCCAAGCAACTCGAAGCCGCCGCAAAGGCGATGGGCGGCAAAATGCCCGGCGGTGGTGGCCTCCCCGGCCTTGGCGGTGGCGGCATGGCCCTGCCCCCTGGCCTGTCTGGATTTGGCAAAAAGAAATGATCACGGCACTGATCACATATGTGATCGACCCTGCCAAGGTCGATGCCTTCGAGGTCTACGCAAAGGCCTGGATCCATTTGGTGACCCAAATGGGTGGCACACACCACGGCTATTTCCTCCCACATGAGGGCGCCAACAACAAAGCCTGGGCGATGTTCTCGTTCCCCTCGCTCGCCGCCTACGAGGTCTATCGGCAAGAGATGGCCCAAGACGCCGCGTGCCAGCGCGCCTACCAACATGCCAAAGACACCGGCTGCATCCTCAGCTTTGATCGCACCTTTACCCGCCCGGTCCTTACCGGCGCATCACCGGACGCGCTCGGCCTATGACACAGCCCCTCACCTCCGCGCCGCGTCTGACAACAGACCGGCTGGTCCTGCGCGGACCCGAGCGCGACGATCTTGCCGCGTTCACCCGCTTTATGACCACCAACCCGCAGATGGCCGAACAAGATGAACTGGGCAGCGAAAGCGACGCCTGGTTCGGCTTTCTGGCGGGCATCGGCCATTGGCACTGGCACGGCTACGGCTTTTTCGTCCTGCACGCGGCAGAGAACCCCGTACCCCTGGGTCGCGTCGGCATCTTGAACCACCAAGGCTGGGACCGCCCCGAAATCGGCTGGCATCTCTTCGAAGGCGCCACCGGCCAAGGCTATGCCACCGAGGCAGCCACCAAAGTGCGCCAATGGGCGGCAGAGGCCCACGGTCTGACGAAACTCGTCAGCTACATCGATCAGGACAATGCCCGCTCTCAGGCTGTCGCAACCCGCCTCGGCGCGCATAACTCCGGTCAACGCCCCACGCATGCGCCCAAAGCTCAGGTGTGGGAACACCCAGAGGTCGCCGCATGACGGGCCGCCTCTATCACACAACCGCGCGCTGGGACCGGGTCAAGGATCGCCAGACCGCCGGAGGCGGCGTGCGCAGCACGTCCTTGACGCGGGCACAGCGGGCAAAACCATCGATGTCGCGCGTTCAGGGCAGACCTGCCCCTGAACCGCTTCTCAGCACAAACATCACACCCGCTGACACCCGTGCTGCGCCCCTTATCCGGGCGATCACGCGCCACATGTCAGCATCTCCTATCGCGCGGCAGCGCGGCCGTTTGGTGGCACCATGCTAGGTCCGATCGCGCATACCTCCGTCCAGATCCCGACCTACACGCTCGAGGATTTACGCCTGCGCGCGCCCAAAGCGTCGGATATGCCCGCCTACACTGCCTTTTGCGCCTCGGACCGCGCGGTGGGCGTTGGTGGGCCTTACCCCGGTTTTGCGGCAGAAAACCGGTTGCTCGCCCTGATCGGCCATTGGCACATTTACGGCTATGGCCGTTGGATCGTCGCGGATGCGGAAACCGATGCACCTTTGGGCGTTGTGGGTCTGATGAATGCTGTCGACTGGCCCGCGCCTGAAATCGCCTGGACCGTCTTCGAAGGGGCCGAGGGCAAATCCGTCGCCCACCGCGCCGCCACATTCGCCCGCGCCTATGCCTATGACATTCTCGGCTGGTCGACTGTCGTCAGCTGTATCGCCCCTGGCAACACACGCTCCGAGGCGCTCGCACAGCGCATGGGCGCGGTCCACGAAAGCGTGTTCACGAGCGATGAGATCGGCACGCTGAACATCTGGCGTCACCTTCCCCCGGAGGCGTTGACATGATGCACGCCGCGACAAGCCTTGCAACAGAGCGCCTTGTTCTGCGCCAACCTGATCTGCGCGATCTCGCGCCATACACGGCCTATTGTGCCTCTGAGCGCGCCAAATTCGTTGGTGGGCCCTTCGATAGCGTCAAAGCCTTCGACAAGCTGTGCGCGATGATCGGTCACTGGACCCTGCGCGGCTATGGCCGCTACACGATCACACGCGGCGACACCTCTATCGGTCATGTCGGACCGCTTGGCATTGACGACAGCCAGGTGCCCGAATTCACCTGGACCCTCTGGGACGGCGCCCACGAAGGCCACGGCTATGCGACCGAGGCGGCGCGGGCCGTGCAAGCGCATTTGTTCGATGATTTGGGCTGGCCGGCCATGATCATACGGATCATGCCAGACAATCATGGCTCTCGCCGCATCGCCGACCGTCTGGGCGCACGCCTGACCGATGAGGCCGCGCCAGACTGGTACGAAGGCGCGTTGACCTACCGCTTGGGGGAGGCCGCATGACCGTCGCACCGACCCTTCAAGGCAAAAACATCCGCTTGCGTCCACACCGCATGTCCGACACCGCGCCTTTCTGGGCGTTCTTTCAAACGTCGCGCGCCGAATATGTTTCCAAGCCCGATAACGAGACCCATTTCTGGTACGCCTTCGCATCCGAGGTTGGCTCTTGGGCACTGACTGGTATGGGCGGATGGGCCATTGAAACCGCCGACGGCACGCTGGCGGGTCAGGTCGCTGTGATCCATCCGCCGCATTTCCCCGAAACCGAGATCGGTTGGATCCTGTTTGACGGCCACGAAGGTCAGGGCATCGCGTTCGAGGCGGCCAAACTCGCCCTCGACTACACCTGGAGCACGATCCAGCCCGCCAGCTTGGTCAGCTACATTGATCACCGCAACACCCGCTCGATCGCGTTGGCCGAACGGCTTGGCGCCACCCGTGATGATGCGGCCGAAAAATATGACGACGTCGATGTCGTTTACCGTCACCGGAGGCCTCAATGACCGTTACTTTCTCTGCGCCACGGGTCGAAACAGAGCGTTTGATCCTGCGCGCGCCTGAACCCCAAGACATCGAAATTCACGCCGCCTTTTTTGCCTCGGACCGCTCTAATTTTGTTGGCGGACCCACAACGGCAGAACGCGCCTGGCGCATCTTTGCGATGGAGGTCGGTCACTGGGTGATCAAAGGCTTTGGCCGCTGGGTTCTGGAAGAAAAATCAACGGGTAACGCGGTTGGTATTGTCGGGCTGTGGCATCCTCTGGGCTTTCCCGAGGATGAGCTCGGCTGGGATCTCTTTGAAGGGGCAACCGGCAAAGGCTATGCCACCGAAGCGGCCCGCGCCGCACGCGCCTATGCCTATGACACGCTCGGCTGGACGACACTGACATCGTTTATCGACCCCAAAAACACCGCCTCGGCCGCCGTCGCCACGCGCCTTGGCGCGGCCTATGACTACAACTTTACCCATGACCATTTTGGACCGGTGCAAATCTGGCGCCACCCAGGACCGGAGCAATTGGGATGAGCTTTGCATGTGAAATCCCAAGCGGCGGCCGCGCCGGGCAGTTTGCGCTGCATCTGCAAGGGCAATTGCCAACGCTGACGACCGAACGTCTGTTGTTGCGAGCGCCACGCGTCTCCGATTTTGACGCCTTTGCCGAGATCGCCTGCACCGAACGCGGCGTTTATCTGGGTGGACCCATGTCGCGCGAAGACGCGTGGTTGGATTTTGCCCAGCTGACATCGACATGGCTGTTGCATGGGCACGGCATTTGGACGGTCGGACATTCCGGCGACATCGCGGGCTTTGTTCTTTTGGGCTTTGAACCCGGCGACGCAGAGCCCGAGCTCGGCTTTCTGTTTTTGCGGGCCGCCGAAGGCCGCGGTCTTGCCGAAGAGGCCGCGCGTGCCGCCAAGGCATATGCCTTTGACACGCTCGGCTGGGACACATTGGTCAGCTACATTGACCCATCCAACACCCGCGCCCTGACCTTGGCCGCGCGCCTTGGAGGCTCTGCGGACGGCATGCTCGAAGACGCCGCCATCTATCGTTATGACGCAGCGAGGCAGGCCTGATGACCCGGATCTGCTTTGCTTTCCAAACGGCAACCACGCACCGCCCCACGGCGCTCAATCACGCGCAGCCGCAGGCGTGTCTAAGCCGTTCAACCACAGCCCACAGGAACCCATCATGACTGATCCTGTCCAAAAAGCTGCCGATGTCCTCAAAGACCACCGCGCATCGATCGATCGCCTGGATGCGATCTTGATCTACACGCTGGGTGAACGCTTCAAGCACACGCAGGCCGTTGGAAAGCTTAAGGCGCAACACGACCTTCCCCCGTCCGATCCCACACGCGAAACCGCTCAGATCGCACGGCTAGAAGACCTGGCAAACCAGGCCGACCTCGACCCTGAATTCGCCAAGAAATTCCTCCGCTTCGTGATCGACGAGGTGATCCGTCATCACGAGCAACACCAAACGTAAGGTGAGCCCGAGGCTCACCACCCCGCCATTCAAAGGAGACATCAACAATGGCAATGAAAATCCGACTGGCCCGCGGCGGCTCAAAAAAGCGTCCTTTCTATCGCATCGTTGCGGCTGACAGCCGTATGCCACGCGACGGCCGCTTCATCGAAAAGCTCGGCACCTATAACCCGCTTTTGCCAAAAGACAGCGAAGAGCGGGTGAAGATGGACATGGAGCGCGTTCAGTACTGGCTGAGCCAGGGCGCGCAGCCAACAGACCGCATCTCGCGCTTCCTCGAAGCGGCAGGCGTGGTCGAAAAGAAAGAGCGTGCAAACCTCAAAAAGGGCGAGCCTGGCCAGAAAGCCAAGGACCGCGCTGAGGAAAAAGCCGCAAAGGCCGCAGAAGCTGCCGAAGCCGCAGCCGCACCGGCAGAAGAAGCCGTCGAAGAAGCAGCTGCAGAATAAGCGTCGCACGCTTTTGCCGCACTGGCGGCATCCACTCCAATCTGAGGCGCCGGGTTCGGCGCCTCATTTGTTTTGACGATGCAGCGCGCCAAAGCGGCGCGCACTTCACGCATCGCTCTGGACAAAACCTGTCTTGGGCAGGCAAAACCCACGTGAACGCAACCAACGGGAACGTTTAAACCCATGTCGGATCCGGCCCGCATTATTGTTGGCAGTATTGGTGGCGCCTATGGCGTCCACGGCGAGGTGCGCGTCAAATCCTACACGGCCACGCCTGAGGATATCGAAACCTATAGCCCGCTGAGTTCCAAAGATGGTTCGCAAAGCTATACGTTGGCACTGATCCGGCCCACCAAAGGTGGTTTCATCGCCCGCATCGCCGAGGTCGCCACGAAAGAGGCGGCGGATGCTCTCAAAGGCACCGAACTCTTTGCGCGTCGCGATCAGTTGCCGTCGCTGCCGGACGACGAATTTTACCACGCAGACCTCATCGGCCTAGAGGTCTTTGACACAGGCGGCGGTGCCTTGGGGCGGGTAAAAGCCGTTCAGAACCACGGCGCCGACGACTTGTTAGAAGTTATCGTTCCCGGCGCCTCTTCTACGGTTCTATTGCCGTTCACGCGCGCGGTTGTCCCCACGGTGGATCTAAGTGCTGGCAAAATCATAGCCGACCCACCGGAAGGGCTGTTGTAAGCGATGGCTGAACGGATCGTGTTTCACGCCGGGTTTCACAAGACCGGAACCACCACGATCCAACGCGCCATGCTCAACAATCGCAAGCTCTTGCGCCGCAAGGGCATTCACGTGCGCACCCGCGACGCGATGGTTGGTCTTTGCGAAGCGGCGCGCGCCTGGTCGCAAAGCCTCAGCGCGCTTGACCTGGGCCTCGTGACCTATGAAGCCGCCGAGCTCGCAACCGCCTGGTCCCAGGTCGACGGCACCGTATTGGCCAGTTCTGAGGATCTCGCTGGTCACATGCCGGGGCGCCGAGGGGTGACGCGCTATGACGCATGCCCAAGCCTGGTCGCCACAATCGCAGATGCGTTCTTTTCGGTGACGCCGACAACGCAGGTCGACTTTGTGTTCACAACCCGCGAGGCCGAGGCCTGGCTCGCCAGTTGCCACGCCCAGCATATCCGGGCCACGCGCATGACGCTGGATCTGGAAACCTATTGTAAAGACTTCCAAGCCTCTGCCGATCTCGACGCGATCGTGGCCGAGGTCCGCGCGGCTGTACCCGCCAATATCGCTGTTTTTCCGCTGGAAGAGCACAGCGACACCCCTCTTGCGCCCATCGCCTCTTTTGCGGGACTGCGCCCTGCGCCGCTGAGCAGGCTTGCCCGGGAACCCGTCGCGAATGCGCGGCCCGATCCGCAGGTTCTTGACCAGTTGTTGGCCATCAACCGCTCGGACTTGTCGGCCGAAGATGCCCGCACCGCCAAAAGAGCGCTCTTGGCCCAGAGCTGACGCCAAAGATTGCATTTTGGGCGCCACGGCGCCATGAAGCGCCATGTCCGACACCCCGTCCAAGTCTCACGGCCGCAAGGCCATTCGCCCAACGCTCAAGCCGTCGTCTTTGATGGACGAAACACCTGACCTTGTTGGCGTGTGGCAAGCCCGGGTCGTCACGCTTTTTCCTGATGCCTTTCCCGGCACGCTTGGATTGTCGCTGACGGGCAAAGCTTTGCAAGACGGGCGCTGGCAATTGCACACCCATGACCTGCGCGGCTTTGGCGTCGGGAAACACCGCAACGTCGATGACACTCCAGCAGGCGGCGGCGCGGGGATGGTCCTGCGGCCCGATGTCGTTGGTGCCGCCTTGAGCGAGGCCCAAAGCCACGCGCGCGGCCACTGGCCGATCCTTTACATGTCCCCGCGGGGACGCCCCTTTGATCAACAGATGGCCCGCACCCTGGCCCGGTGCGACGGCGTCACGATCCTCTGCGGTCGTTTTGAAGGTGTGGATGAGCGGGTGCTTGAACATTTTGGCGTCCAAGAAGTATCGCTGGGCGATTTCGTCATGACCGGCGGAGAGATCGCAGCGCAGGCGATGATCGATGCGACAGTGCGCTTGTTGCCCGGTGTGTTGGGCAATGCCGCCTCGACCGAGGAAGAAAGTCACGCCGATGGGCTGTTAGAGCACCCCCACTACACCCGCCCGGCGGAATGGAACGGTCGCACGATCCCCGAGGTGTTGACCTCGGGCGATCACGGCAAGGTCGCGGCATGGCGCCGAACGCAGTCAGAAGAGCTAACCAAAACCCGGCGCCCCGACCTCTGGGCCCGGCGCCCGTCCAAGGATTAACCATTGGGTCATTCTTTTCCTTAGCAAAATCAAGCCTGTCCCCGCGGGGACAGATTTTTTGAGGATCAGGCGGGCCCTCTGACCTTACGCTCTGGACCGCACAAGAGCTGTCTGCCCCCCTCTGGGATCGCATGGAATGCCCGTAGGCGCATCGAACCCAGCGTGGGTGCGCTCCACGATCGGCACGCGCCAACGGCATCTTGCGGTGGGCGTTTTGAAACATCGCCGCCCCTGTGACGCTTTTTTCATCGCCAGACCAACAGACGGGGCCTTTTGCGCCTCAGAGTCTCTCAGGCGCTTGCGTCGGGCACGCGACAGCCTAACAGGTCGGGTGAACTTTGAACGAAGGGGCGCAACCGTGAGTGGATCTGCCAAGCTGAACGATCTTCCAGATTGGATTTACATCCTGCGTGACAGCTATGACTTTTACCGCAGACTCTCTGCCGGAGGCAGCCCCAAGATCCGAAGCCACCAACGCAATGTGCGCGAACGGATCAATCGCGTGCTTAAGTCGAATGCCGAGGTTCAATTCTCTGACCCGCAAGACCGGCCCGTCACACGCCATCTGACGCGCGCCTTGGACAACGGTCGCATGGAGCGTCACGCCCCTTTCATTCGCAGCCTAGAGGCTGTTCGCGGCACGTTGGTTTGGCAATACGGATACGAAAAAGTGCCGCGCGGGCTCGAGAACAAATACGCCTATGCCGAACTCGTTGGTCCGAACGGTCCGGTGCTGACCGATGACATCATTTTGGGGCTGGTTCTGTTTGCGCCGGGGTGCACCTATCCGGCGCATGCACATGACGGGATCACGGAAAGCTACATTTGCCTGTCGGGCGCTGTGTCCGAGAATGACCAAGGCGTTTACGCGCCCGGCTCGTTGATCTTTAATCCGCCCGAGCAACTGCACCGCATCACAGTCGCAGATTCGAACCCGGCCTTGTTGTTTTATGCCTGGGAAGGCAGCGCCGAGAAGCTGAGACATCAGAAGATGGTCTTCAGCCGCAAATCGCGTTGAGATCGCGTCTGTCCCCGCGGGGACAAAGAGCTTGATCCTATCGCCGCGCTCTTCTATACGCCCCCTGTCCGGCTGAGGAGACTCGTCCGGACTGCTTTGTTTATGGCACATTCTTCTGTGTCGTGCGGAACAGAGCACACAGACAAGAGATCGGACGTAACTCCTGCGGGCGGCAAGACCGGACCCGGTGAAGATAGGGAGCTCTGGGACGAGCAAACCACGTTTCGCGGCAACACGCGAACCAGTATCGGAGAAGGTCAGATGGACCTCATTGCACAGCTCGAGGCGGAACAGATCGCCTCACTCGGGAAAGACATTCCCGACTTCAAAGCCGGCGACACAATTCGCGTTGGCTATAAAGTGACCGAAGGCACACGGAGCCGGGTCCAGTTTTACGAAGGTGTTTGCATCAGCCGCAAGAACGGCTCTGGCATTGCAGGCTCGTTCACAGTCCGCAAAATCAGCTTTGGTGAAGGGGTCGAACGTGTGTTCCCTCTGTTCTCGACCAACATCGATTCCATCGAGGTCGTGCGCCGTGGCCGTGTGCGCCGCGCCAAGCTGTATTACCTGCGTTCGCGCCGCGGTAAGTCCGCGCGCATCGCCGAAGTTACGAACTATAAGCCAAAGGCTGACAAAGCAGGAGCGGAAGCATGAAAGCCGACACGCATCCAGAATACCACATCATCGATGTGAAGATGACCGACGGTACAGTCGTTCAGATGAAATCCACTTGGGGCAAAGAAGGCGATCAGCTGGCGCTTGATATCGATCCTTCCGTTCACCCAGCTTGGACAGGCGGCACATCTCGCTTGCTCGACACTGGTGGCCGCGTCTCCAAGTTCAAGAAAAAGTACGAAGGCCTCGGATTCTAATCCAGCGCCTCAG
>CAZYQC010000092.1:0-8355 GCA_964649815.1 uncultured Rhodobacterales bacterium
CGATTTCCTCAAGTGGATTGCGGATGAAGATCCCAAATTCAAGTCCGGGGAAAACGTCGACAAGATGAAGGCGGTTCTCGACGAGTTCGCATCGACCTTCGCGTAAGGAGACGAGGCAATGCCCAGTCTTAAGGACCTGAAAAACAGGATCGAGTCGGTCAAATCGACCCGCAAGATCACAAAGGCCATGCAGATGGTGGCCGCCGCGAAACTGCGGCGGGCACAGGATGCTGCCGAAATGGCCCGACCCTATGCCGAACGCTTTAACGCGGTGATGGCAGGGCTGGCGGCGTCGGTCGGTGGCAGCGACAGCGCACCCAAACTGCTCAGCGGTACGGGTGACGACAAAGTGCATCTGCTGGTGGTGATGACGTCGGAACGGGGCCTCTGCGGGGGCTTCAACACCAACATCGTCAAAAAAGCCAAAGCGCATGCAGAAGAGCTGTTGGCCTCTGGCAAAACCGTGAAAATCCTGACCGTTGGCAAGAAGGGTCGCGACCAACTTAAGCGCGACTATGCTGACAGCTTCGTGGGCCACGTGGATCTGAGCGAAGTCAAAAAAGTCGGCTATGCCGATGCGCAGGGCATCGCAAAAGACGTTCTGGCACGCTTTGACGCGGGTGAATTCGATGTGGCGACACTGTTCTATTCGAAATTCGTCAACGTGGTGAGCCAGGATCCGCAAGCGCTGCAGATCATCCCGGCGAAGTTTGACGACGCGGGTGAGGACGATGGCGCATCGACGCTGTATGATTACGAACCTGACGAGGAAGCCATCCTGGCCGACCTGCTGCCGCGCGGCGTTGCCACGCAGATCTTTGCAGGCCTGCTGGAAAACGGCGCATCCGAACAGGGCGCACGGATGTCGGCGATGGACAACGCCACGCGCAACGCGGGCGACATGATCGAAAAGCTGACCATCCAGTACAACCGCTCGCGTCAGGCTGTGATCACCAACGAGCTGATTGAAATTATTTCCGGCGCGGAAGCGCTGTAAGAGAGAACCGGAGACGAAACATGGCGAATGCAAAAGGCAAGATCACGCAGATCATCGGGGCCGTCGTTGACGTGCAATTCGATGACCACCTGCCTGAAATTCTGAACGCGCTGGAAACCGACAACAACGGCAAGAAGCTGGTTCTCGAGGTTGCGCAGCACCTTGGCGAAAGCACCGTCCGGACCATCGCGATGGACGCGACCGAAGGTCTGGTCCGCGGCCAGGAAGTTGTCGACACGGACGGCCCGATCATGGTGCCCGTGGGCAACGCAACCCTGGGCCGCATCCTGAACGTTGTGGGCGAACCCGTGGACGAAGGCGGCCCGGTTGAGGCGGACGAAAAACGCCCCATTCACGCCGACGCACCTGAGTTTGCGGAACAAGCCACCGAATCCGAGATCCTGGTGACAGGCATCAAGGTCGTGGACCTGCTGGCGCCTTATTCGAAGGGCGGTAAAATCGGCCTCTTCGGCGGTGCGGGCGTGGGTAAAACCGTTCTCATCATGGAACTGATCAACAACATCGCGAAAGTGCACTCGGGCTACTCGGTGTTCGCGGGTGTGGGCGAACGGACTCGTGAGGGCAATGACCTTTACCACGAAATGATCGAATCCAACGTGATCAAGCCAGACAACCTTGAGGACAGTCAGGTGGCCCTGGTTTACGGTCAGATGAACGAACCTCCCGGTGCGCGTGCACGTGTTGCTCTGACAGGTCTGACACTGGCTGAACAGTTCCGCGACCAGTCCGGTACAGACGTTCTGTTCTTCGTCGACAACATCTTCCGCTTCACACAAGCCGGTTCCGAGGTGTCCGCTCTGTTGGGTCGTATTCCCTCAGCTGTGGGCTACCAGCCAACACTCGCAACCGACATGGGCGCGATGCAGGAACGTATTACATCGACCAAATCCGGTTCAATCACCTCCATTCAGGCCGTTTACGTGCCTGCGGACGACTTGACCGACCCAGCGCCAGCGACAACCTTTGCGCACTTGGACGCGACAACGGTTCTAAGCCGTGCGATCTCGGAATTGGGTATCTACCCAGCTGTGGACCCGCTCGACAGCTCGTCCCGTCTGATGGACCCACAGATCGTGGGTGAAGAGCACTATAAAGTGGCCTCTGACGTTCAGCAGATCCTTCAGCGCTACAAGTCGCTGCAAGACATCATCGCCATCCTCGGCATGGACGAACTGTCCGAAGAAGACAAACTGACTGTGGCACGTGCGCGTAAAATTCAGCGTTTCCTGTCCCAGCCGTTTGACGTTGCAAAGGTCTTCACAGGCTCTGACGGTGTTCAGGTGCCGCTGGAAAAGACAATCGCATCCTTCAAGGCGGTTGTTGCAGGCGAATATGACCACTTGCCGGAAGGCGCCTTCTACATGGTTGGCGACATCGACGAAGTGATCGCCAAAGCGCAAAAGATGGCCGCAGACGCAGCCTAATCGTGGCGGCGGACCGATTGGTCCGCCTTATACATGACACTCGGGCAGGGCAGGCCATGCGCCCACCGTGCCCGAAAAGGAGACGACGATGGCAGAGATGCAATTTGATCTTGTCAGCCCTGAGCGCAGCCTCGCCTCTTTGCAGGCAGCCTCCGTTCAAATTCCAGGCGCAGACGGCGACATGACTGTAATGTCGGATCATGCGCCAACGATCACCACGTTGCGCCCGGGTGTTCTGACAATCGAGGCCGCAGGCGGCGCGCAAGAATATGTCGTGACTGGCGGTTTTGCAGAAATCGGCACAGCGGGCATATCCGTGCTGGCCGAACGCGCTGTGGCTCGTTCGGAAATGACGCAAGACATCATGAACGAGATGTTTGACGAGGCACAAGACGCCTATGCTCGCATCAAGGAAGCGAACGGCGCTGTTGACGATGCGGCGAAAACGCTTGCTGATATTGCTGCGGTTGGCTCGGAAATCGGTCTCGCGACGAAGCAGCCAGCCCTGTAAATCAGTCTTCATATCTCAAATGAGGCCGCGGAACTTCCGTGGCCTTTTTTGTTTGCGCCTATAAGGATAAAACGATCAGGCTAGGGCGAGAACATCGAACAAAACATGCAGAAACTTCGCAATCATCTGATTGGGGTCGACCAGGGCGAGCTGACGTTGTTTTCGGATTTCGAGAACGGCGGCGAAATGTGGACTGGCAAAGGCGAGCGGGAAAAGCGCCTAAGAGTGTCTTTTTCCGAACCGTATCGGCGCCCGCCAGCCGTACAGATCTCTGTCTCGATGTGGGACATCGACACATCAACGGCGGTGCGTGCAGACGTATCCGCCCAATCGATTACTGAGGAAGGTTTTGACGCCGTCTTTAGCACATGGGGCGATACCAGGGTCGCGCGGTGCCGCGTCAGCTGGATCGCGATTGGTGAGCTGAAAGACGATGATGACTGGGATCTTGAGTGACCGCTAGGCCGCGTAGGTCCCGTCATAGATCGGCGTCAACGTGTCGGCTTCGAACAGCGAGCTGACCGACGTGCCTGCCCAGATATTAAGGATCGCCTGAGTAAAGATCGGCGCGACCGGCACCACTCGAATGTTTGGCGCATCGATGATGTCTTGGGTCGGGGCGATTGTGTCGGTAATGACCAGCGACTTCATGACAGAATTGGTCACGCGTTCGACCGCAGGGCCAGACATGACGCCGTGGCTGATGTAGGAATGAACCTCTTCTGCGCCATTGTCGATCAGGACCTCAGCCGCTTTGCACAATGTGCCGGCAGTGTCGCAAATGTCGTCCACGATCAGGCAGGTCTTGCCTTTGACATCGCCGATCACCGTCATCTCTGCGACTTCGCCCGCCCGTTCGCGCCGTTTGTCGACAATCGCCAGCGGCGCGTTGATCCGCTTTGCCAATTCCCGAGCGCGGGCCACACCGCCCACGTCTGGCGAAATGATCATAAGGTCGTCCATTCGGCCGCGGAACTGGTTTGCAATGTCGATGGCGAAGACGGGCGATGCGTAGAGGTTGTCGACTGGAATGTCGAAAAAGCCCTGAATTTGTGCCGCGTGCAGGTCCATCGTCAAAATCCGCTCGATACCGGCTGACACCAGCATGTTGGCCACCAGTTTGGACGAGATCGGCGTGCGCGCCTTGGTGCGCCGATCCTGACGCGCATAGCCAAAGTACGGGATCACAGCAGTGATCCGCGCCGCCGAAGACCGCCGCAGTGCGTCGGTCATAATCAAGAGCTCCATCAAATTATCGTTGGCCGGGTTCGACGTGGATTGGATGATGAACATGTCTTCGCCGCGAACGTTCTCGAACACCTCCACAAAGATTTCGCCATCGTTGAACCGTTCAACCCGTGTGTTCACAAGGTTCATATGCACACCCCGGTGCATCGACATCCGCCGAGCAATCGCCTCGGCCAATGGTTTATTTGCATTTCCAGAGATAAGTTTGGGTTCTTGGATTTGCGGCATTCGCATGATCCTTTGGGCAGCAGACAAATGTGACAGATTCGTGATGTTGACACCGCTTAGCACGGCCTTACCGTCCGGCAAAGCAGATGAAGGAGGGGCGCATGGCCCATATCGATTATTATTGGGCGACGTTGTCGCCATATACCTACCTGGCTGGCACCCGTTTTGAAGAGGTCGCGAAAAAGCACGGGGCGACAATCACTTACAAACCTTGTGATGTCATTGCGCTCTTTGGGCGTACAGGTGGTGTGCCGCCGAAGGATCGCCACATCAGTCGGATCGAATATCGCGCGCAAGAGCTTGTCCGCCAGGCGACAAAGCTGGACATGCCATTTAACCTCAAACCGGCCCATTGGCCGACCAATGGCGCGCCCGCGGCCTATGCCTTTATCGCTGCGCAAAACGCCGGTGGCGGGGACTTGGGCGCATTGGTTCATGCCATCACCCGAGCTGTTTGGGCAGAAGAAAAAGACATCGCGCAAGATGATGTCGTCAAGGCCTGCCTGGAGGCGGCAGGCTTTGATCCTGCTTTGGCCGATCGCGGTCTTCTCGAAGGCGCAGAAACCTATGCCCGCAATCTCGAAGAGGCGGTCGAGGCGGGGGTCTTTGGCGCGCCGTTCTATATCGTGAAAGAGACCGGACAGCGGTTCTGGGGCCAGGATCGCATCGACGATCTGGACGCACACCTTTCGGGCGACTTGTGAGCCTGTCAATCCACCAGCGCGGTTACGATGGCGGGCCACGTCCTGTTTTGGCAATTCATTGCTCTTTGGCGCATTCAGGCGCATGGCGGGGCGTGGCGCGGGCCTTGTCAGAGGAAGCGACGTTTGTCGCCTTTGACATGCCCTGCCACGGCAAGTCCGGGGATTGGACGCCCGACATGGGCGATTTGCACGATGTGACAACCGCTGAGGCGTTGAAGCTTTTGTCCGAGCCGATGGATGTCGTCGGTCATTCCTTTGGCGCCACGATCGCGCTGCGGCTCGCCTGTGAGCGGCCAGACCTGGTGCGCAGCGTGGTCTCGTTTGAATCCGTGTGGTTCGCAGCGGCGGCCAAAGATGAACCCGACCGGATCGCAGCCTATGCCCAGCGAAACGAAACCTTTGAACAGGCGATGGACAAAGGCGACAAAATGGGTGCAGCGCGCGCTTTCAACCGGGGTTGGGGCGACGGGTCGGCGTGGAACGACATCCCCTTGCCAACCCGGCAATATATGGCAGACCGCATCCATTTCGTGCGCGGCAGCACGCCCTTTGTGGTGCATGATGCGCCGGGCCTGTTGGACAGCGGCAAAATCGAGAGGCTCGCCACCCCGGTGCTGTTAATGCAGGGCGCATCGACGGATGACACGATTGACGCCGTGAATGCGGCCTTGCACCGCCGCTTGCGCAACAGCCAGCGCCGCACTCTGCCCGACACGGGCCACATGGCCCCCATCACGCATCCAAGCGAAACCGCCGCCGCTATTTCAGAGTTCTGGTCGGGCCTAGAAGTGACTTAGAAACGCGTCGATCTTTTCGTCCGAGATCGACCAATCACAAACCAGTCGCGCCGCGAGATGTTCCTCTGGGTCGTCACCTTCGAGGCTGCCGGACCAAACATAGTATTTTGCACCCGCGTCATGCAGCTTTTGATGCACCCGCCGCGGGAAGGTTGCAAAAATCATGTTGGCCTCGGGCGGATGCAAAAACGTTGCCCCCGCTTGGGTCAGTCCGGCCGCCAGCCGCGCTGCGTTCGCGTTCGCCTTCTTTGCCGCATCCAGCCAGGCGCCGTTGGCGAGGTATCCGGCCATCTGCGCACTCAAATACCGGTGTTTTGAGAACAGATGCGCACCGCGCTTGCGACGCAACTCGAATTCCCAGGCCTTGGCCGGATCGAACATGACCACGGCCTCGACCCCCAGACAGCCATTCTTGGTCCCACCAAAACTCACTGCGTCGACACCCGCTTTCCACGTCATCTCTGCGGCTGAACATTCAAGGGCGACCAGGGCATTGGCAAAACGCGCGCCGTCCAGATGCACAGGCACCCCAAAGCCCTTGGCGACGTCACACAGCGACGTCAAATGCGCCAGGTCATAGACCCCTCCGCGTTCGGTCACTTGGGTGATAGAGACGGTGCCGCGCTGTGGCCCATGCACGCCGCGCTTTTCTTCGCGTGCGATTGCGTCGTGCAACGCTTCCTTGGTCATTTTGTCCCCGCCGGGCACCAAAGTCAGCTTGGCCGCGCCCGCATAGAACTCGGGCGCGTTGCACTCATCTTCCTGGATATGCGCGACAGGTGAGCAAAAGATCGTCTCCCACGGCGATGTATACGTGGCAATCGCCAGCGCATTGGCCGCTGTGCCGGTCGCCACCAGGTACACCGCCGCATCTGGCGCTTCGAAGATGCGCCGGATCTCACTGCGGACCTCGGCCATAATGTCGTCGGCCCCGTAGGGCATCGCATAATCGGAATTGGCAGCAATCACGCGGTCCATAACCGACGGAAGGGCAGGGCCCGCATTGTCAGACGCAAAGAACATTAGACCGGCTCCTCAATAATGTGGTCTTCCCAATCATCTTCGGGGACGTCAAATTCGCTTAGCGTCATCCCCCGCACTGAGACACCCGCCCGGTGCACGCTGTTGGCTGTGCCGCTGATCAGTGGATGCCAATCCTCTAGGGGTTTCCCCTCCCACACCAGGCGATACGCACAGGTCGCCGGCATCCAATAGGCGTGCTGGTCTATCGTGTCAGGTCGCAAAACGATGCAATCCGGCACAAAGGCATGGCGATTTTCGTAATGCGCACAGCGGCATGTGTCATCGTCCAGCAACCGGCAAGCAATACGCGTAAGCGCCACTGCGCCCGTTTCCTCATCTTCCAGCTTGTTCAAACAGCATTTGCCACACCCGTCGCACAGAGCTTCCCACTCGCGTTGCGACAGAGATTTCAAAGGTTTGCGTTCCCAGAACCGCGGCGCCAGGTCTTTGCGATCTATTGGGTCGCTCATAGCGCACTCAGGATCGTTTTGGCCTGCGCAGTGTCGGCATCCATTTGCGTGATCAACGCATCCAGGCTGTCAAACTTTTCTTCGCCTCTGAGATGCGCAACCAGTCCCACAGACAGAACCGACCCATAAAGATCGCCAGAGAAATCAAAGATAAAGGTTTCCAGGTTGGGTTTGTTCTCGCCAAACATGGGGCGCACCCCCAAAGAGGCGACGCCGCGATAGCTGCCTTGATGTGGCCCATCCCGAACATCAACCAACACCGCATAGACCCCGAAGGCAGGCAAATGCAGCCCATCAAGCGCCATATTGGCCGTCGGATAGCCCAAGGTCCGCCCGCGCTGTTCGCCGCCGATCACAGGGCCTTCGATCCGGTGCCAATGCCCCAGCATATTCGCAGCCTCTTGCGGATGGCCTCCGCTTAACGCTTTGCGGATCGCGGTCGAGGACACAGTGTTCGAGTCGTTCGAGATCAGCGTCGCAATCGTCGTTCCAAATCCCATCTCTGCGCCAAAAGCTTCTAGATCTGTCGCGGTGCCCTCGCGTGCTTTGCCAAAGCAAAAGTCACTGCCGACGACCGCATGGGACACGCCCAGACTGTCGCTCAAAATGCTTTGTGCAAAGTCGCGTGGCGCAAGACCCGCCATTTGCGCGTTGAACGGCAATTCAAACAGAACATCCACGCCCAGCTTTTCAAGCCGCGACGCCCGCGCCTCCGGGCTCATCAGGCGAAAAGACGGCGCTTGCGGTGCAAAATAGGCGCGGGGATGGGGTTCGAACGTCAAAACACCCAGTGGTGCCCCTGGCGCCGCCTGGCGCGCCAAATCAATCACTGCCTGGTGACCGCGATGGACCCCGTCAAAATTGCCAATAGCCACGCTCGCGCCCCGCGCAGCCGCATCAACGAATTGATAATCCCGGACAATATGCATGCC
>CAZYQC010000093.1:0-8302 GCA_964649815.1 uncultured Rhodobacterales bacterium
GGCGGCAAAGATTGGGAACGGTGGTGGCGCACTGACAAAGGCGCCGATGACGTGCGCTATACGCAATTCATGGGCAAGGACAACGTGCCGTTCCACACGCTCAGCTTTCCTGCGACCCTTCTGGGCTCGGGCGAGCCGTGGAAGGTCGTGGATCACCTGAAATCCTTTAACTACCTCAATTACGACGGCGGTCAGTTCTCGACCTCTCAGGGGCGCGGCGTCTTTATGGACCAGGCGTTAGAGATTTTGCCTGCCGATTACTGGCGCTGGTGGCTTTTGTCGAATTGCCCGGAAAGCTCGGATTCCGAATTCACGTGGGAATCCTTCCAGTCCGGCGTGAACAAAGACCTCGCCGACGTATTGGGCAACTTTGTCAGCCGCATCACCAAATTCTGCCGTTCCAAATTCGGCCAAGAGGTTCCAGCAGGCGGCGCATGGGGCGCTGAGGAAACCGCGCTTGTCGCAGATCTGGAGGCGAAGGTCCGTCGCTATGAGGCCCAGATGGACGCGATGGAGGTGCGCAAATCGGCCCAAGAGCTGCGCGCGATTTGGGTCGCAGGCAACGAATACCTGCAAACGGTCGCGCCGTGGTCCACCTTCAAGGAAAACCCCGACCAGGCCGCCGCCCAGGTGCGTCTTGCGCTGAACCTGATGCGTCTTTACGCCGTGCTGTCCGCCCCCTTCATTCCAGATGGCGCGGCCGCTATTGCCAAAGCGCTTGGCCTGACTGACATCGCCTGGCCCGAGGATATCAAATCCACCCTCGGCACTCTGCAGCCAGGGCATGCGTTCGACGTCCCCGATGTGCTGTTCGCCAAAATCAGCGATGAAGACCGAGAGGTTTGGGCCGAAAAATTCGCAGGTGTGCGCGGCTAAGCGCGCGGCATTCGTGATTTGGCTTTGCGGTCAGGGTTCATGCCGCGGTGCATCTGCCTCTGAGCGCAACGCGAGGATCAGCAAGGCCGCATAGGACAGCGTGAACCCGGCAACGGCAAACGGAACCGCGCCCCACCCTGCATAGGCGATCAGCACCCCAATGCCTGGCGGCCCCGTCAGCGCACCGACGCTTCCCAGCTGGGCCACCAACCCGTTTGTTGGCCCGATCAGATGCGCCGTTCCTGCAACCCGTGGAACGGCGGCAAAAGTCTGAGCCACCAAAGCGCCCGACATAAAGACAGCCACGGCTGAAAACGTCACGATCCGCGATACCTCTGCCGTTTCGGCAAAAGCCAGAAAGACGGCGATGATCAACGCCGCCCCGGCCACAGCCAAGATGATCTTTTCCGACAGGCGCGCTGCGAACGCGCCATAGCATAAGCTTCCCAAGATACTCGCAAAGGCCACCGACCCTGTGACGCCTCCTGCAACGCTCGGCGCAAGGTCTCGGTTTTGAACAAGAAAAATCGGCAGCAAGCTCAGAATGGACAGCGACAGCAGCGTAAGCCCAAGAAAGGCCGCCCCCAAGAGCCACGGAGCCGCACGCATTTGGGCAATCATGTCCCAGGCTTTGGGCTGGTCCATGTTTGCGGGCGGGTCCTTGGGAATGACGCGTGCCGCCGCAAGACCAACAGCGACGACCAGCGCGGCACTGGCAATGAACCAACCGCGCCACCCGACACCCTCTGACATCGCACCGCCGCCAAAGGCCGCAAGGCTCAGCCCCAGCGTAAAGAATGTGCCAAAAAGCGCGAGCGCAAAGGGCGTGTCCCGCCCGCTGGCTTCGCGCGCAATAAGCGTCGGCGCCGCGACAACGACAGCCAGATACCCCAAACCTTCGAGAACCCGCGCGCCCAGCAAGACCGGCGCCACCGGCACAAGGGCCGCGACGGTCGCGCAAAGGCCCATCACACAGGCCCCGGCCACCAAGGCAGTCCTTAGACCGATGCGCACGACCCAATAGCCCGCGATTAGGCCAAAGGCGGCCGAGGCAAGCGTGATCAGAGAGACCAGCCACCCGATCGTGACAAGGTCAAACTGCGCATCGACCTGAATGGCTGTTGCAACCGGCGCGATGCGCCCGACCTGCACGGCCCCCGCCACGCAAACCGCAAACGCAGCCAAAATCGCCCACCAATTCGACACCGCCCCCATGCGCCTGCCTGCCCCTCTTTTTCGTTTAAAACGCAGACTACAGTGCCAGCCGCATGAGGCCAATGTGGTGTGGAGCTGAGCAAACACGCAATTCGAAAAAACCCGCCGAACTTAAGAGCGATCAAAACGTCCAACACACGCGCACAGCCCAAAACCCTCTCGCGCGTCAAAAAACGATCGTTTTGGCACTGATCCAGGCTCCTGGCCGCGTGGCCGTTTTGAATAAGAGGATTGCAGAGGACACCAGCGGGCGAACCCGACACACGCATCGAATTTATCGGGAAAGTTGGTGCGGTCGAGAGGACTCGAACCTCCACGGGAGTTACCCCACAGCGACCTCAACGCTGCGCGTCTACCAATTCCGCCACGACCGCACATCTTGGCTTGGTGGCGGGGGTTTAGCGGTTGTGTGCGGCGTTGCCAAGAGCCTCTGACAACAAAAAACCGCCGCGACGGGGCGCGGCGGTTTTCTGCGTCTTAAAGGGCCTTAGTCCGAGGCGACGCCAAAGCTGGGCAATGTGGCCGCTGGCTGGACCTGAGGCACACCACCCAAAGCTGCGTTTGCGTTCAAAGTGGCCGAGGCGCGGCGCAAAAGTTCGACCCGCTCGGGTTGGCCGGGACCAAAGACAGGCTGCGCGCCGGCATCGATCGCGTTCAGACCCGAGGCGTACCAGACTTGCGCCATATCCGGGCGCTGTGTGGTGCCAAACCCGTGGACAAGGTGGTGGCCCATCATTTCGCCATAGACCTGTTCGCCCATCGCAAAAAGCAACAGCGCCGAACCGAGAGCCACATCCATGTCATCGGTACGATATCCGACGCCCATGCAGATCTTGGCGGTCCCGCTCAGCTGGGTGGGCGACATGCCGGTTTGCAAGATAAAGCCCGTCACATCCTGGACGACTTGCGGCTGTGGCTTCAGCGACAGGGACGCGACATAATCCTTCATCGCGGGTCCGAATTGCTGACACTGGGCCGCGATCTGATCGGGGGTAAAGCCCTGGACACGGGCGACCATCTCTTCGCTCTGAGAAATCGCATAGGTCCGTGCCAGGCAGAACTGTTCGTTCAGCGCCTGCATGGGATCGGTCATCGAGGCCAGCGTGGTAAAGCCACCGTTGGAATTGGTCAGCAAAGACACGGTGTTGCAATGCGAGGCCAGCGAGCGCGTATTGCCGCCGCCAAGAAAGTTGGGCAGCGCTGTGGCCGTCTGCGCCGGTTGTGCAGGCGCTGCAGGTTGCGGGGCGGTTGCAACAATTGTCGTGGTCGGCGTCTGGGGTGCAACCGGTTGTGGCGTCACCACGACGGTCGTGGTCGGCGCAACGGGCTGTGGCACACCCTGGCCTGCAAGCTCGGCCCGATAGGTCTTGAGCAATCCGCGCGTGCCATCGGGGTGCGTCGCAACGACTTGGGTGGTCGCGTATCCGCCCGCTTGGGCGCGGTTCCACGATGAAACAAGGATGTTTTGTTCAAACGGCGTCAGATAGCCGGTTGCGGGATAGCCCATATAGGCCTGGTACTGGGCGATGGCATTGCGCGAGCGGCGGCCAAGCTGCCCATCGACCGAACCCGCGGGGAACCCGAAATAGTTCAAAGACGCCTGAATTTGACGCCCCTCTTGCGTCGAGGGCAGACGCGGTTGAGAGCTATAGGTCCGCGTGGTGCGTTTCTTGTTTTGCGCGTTCTTTGTGGCGGCGTGGCCGACAATACCGCCAATGATTGCGCCTGCGACAAAGTCGCCTGCATCCGCGGTAACACGGCTCGCCGGAAGGAGCGCGATGCAGGCGCTGACACAAGCGGCGGTGATGTGTTTCGAATACATTATAAAATCTCCTAACTTGTCCTTGGGTCGACGCTAACACGAGTCGCCTCCAAAGTTACGTGAATTGCTTCACATTCGCGAAATTCGGTGGTTCATTGCCATGTGCCCCGCCCACCGGGCCCCAAGCCGCGAGGAATGCGTAATGTCCGACCCCTCCCCCTCTGGTCACGTCGTTTCTGTTGATATCGTCTCGGATGTGATGTGCCCCTGGTGCATCGTTGGGTATCGCCAGCTCGAACAAGCGCTGGCGCATACCGGGATGGGCGCGCGCATTCGTTGGCACCCGTTTGAGCTCAACCCAGACATGCCGGAAGGCGGGCAAAATCTGGCGGAACATATTCAGCAAAAATACGGCTCGTCCCCCGAAGACAGCACGCGCGCCCGGGCGCAACTGACCGCGCTCGGCGCCTCTTTGGGCATCACCTTTGCCTTTTCCGATGACAGCCGGATCGTGAATTCGTTTCTCGCGCATCAAGCGTTGGACTTTGCCTTGAGCCAAGGCAAACAACATCCGCTCAAGCTCGCTCTTTTTGAGGCGCATTTCGCCCAAGCCCGCGATGTTTCGCAAAAATCGGTGCTTTTGGAGGTGGCGCAGTCGGTCGGGCTGGACGCCGCCGAGATGGACCGGGTTCTGACAAGCGGGCAAATGGCCCAAAGCGTCCGCGAAAAAGAGGCCTTTTGGACCAAGCAGGGCGTCTCGGGGGTGCCGACCATGATCTTTGAGGGCAAATATGCGATCACGGGCGCCCAAGGCGCCGAGAATTATGCAACCTTGCTGACCCGCCTCGCGCAAGAGGCGGCGTAACCGCTTTATGGTTGCCTGGATCACGTCCCAAGGGCTGACCGGCTATGCCGACGCCGAACGCGCAATGGAAACGCGCGCAACGGCCATTGCGGACGGTCGGGCGGATGAATGCATCTGGCTGTTGGAGCATCCACCGCTTTACACCGCAGGCCCCTCGGCCCGCCCGGAAGATCTGTTGCAGCCGGATCGATTCCCCGTTCACCACACGCGCCGGGGCGGGCAATACACGTATCATGGCCCCGGTCAGCGCGTGGCGTATGTGATGTTGAACGTGGCCCAGCGCGGCAAGGACCTGCGCCGCTTTGTCGAACAGCTTGAGCTTTGGGTGATCGCGGCCTTGGATCAATTCAATGTCCAGGGCCACATCCGGCCCGGCCGTGTTGGCGTTTGGGTTGAGCGGCCCGAAAAGCCCCGCAGCCCCGATGGCGCCATCGCAGAAGACAAAATCGCAGCCATCGGCATACGCATGCGCCGCTGGGTCAGTTTTCACGGCATCTCGATCAACGTTGAACCGGATCTGAGCCATTTCGAAGGTATCGTGCCTTGCGGCATCGCGGAACATGGTGTCACCAGCCTTGTCGATCTGGGATTGCCGGTTGCCCTGGGCGATGTGGACACCGCACTCAAAACAACCTTTCCCCAGGTGTTCTAAGCGCCCCTCTTTCCCAAGAAATCCGCGCCGATTTGTCGAATTTCCAGAAATCGGCGTGACCAAGGCCCGCGCGCCATGTCAGCTTGGCTTTATGTTGGACATGGCTTTGCGCGGAGGGACAATCGCAACCGGCGCCGTTTTGGTTGCCGTTGTGGTGATGCGCGGCCGCGCTGACGCAAGAGCATGGAGCGTTCTGGCCTCCTGGCTGTGCCTTGCGGGCTATCTGCTGATCTCGGCGCCGCAAGGGCATCAGATGCCCGCCGTCCTGCAACGCGCAGCCACTTTGCTGGCCGAGCTTGCGCCTTTGTCGGTGGTTTGGGTCGTCTGCTCTATTCTGCTCAGCCGCAGCCCCTGGCAAAGCCTGCTTTTTGCGCTGGGGTTTGCGGTTGTTGCAATGGGCCTTTTGGCGAACATCTGGCCGATGATCGGCCTTGGGCGCGGCGTCTTTGCGCTCGCTCTCTATCTTTGCCTCGTCATCGCGGCCCTCCGACAGCAAACCGATGATCTGGTCGCCAAGCGGCGCGCCTTGCGGCGCGGCTTTATCGTGGTTCTTGGCATTACCGGTCTGATCATCACAGCGGTCGAAGTCGCGGGCCTGGGCAAAGCCCCGCCCGAGCCTTTGCTCTTGGTTCAGGCCACTGCCCTTTTTGCGATTGTCTTTGCCTTTACCGCCTTTGCCCTGACACCCAATGCCGAGATCCTGCCCGACAAAACCACCCCAAAAGCTGCGCCGATGCAGCCGAAAACAGAGGCGTCCCCCCTCGCCAGCCGCGTTCTGGCGGCAATGCAAGATGGCATCTGGCGCCGAGAAGGTCTGAGCATCGGCACGATGGCCCAAGATCTTGCGGTGCCTGAATACCGCTTGCGCCGCACGATCAATCAGGAATTGGGCTATCGCAACTTTTCGACCTTTATCAACGCGGCCCGCGTCCAGGCCGCTTGTGACGTGCTGGCTGATCCCTCTCAGATGACGCGGCCCGTTCTCGACATCGCTTATGACGTGGGCTTTGCCTCGCTTGGGCCGTTCAACCGCGCCTTTCGCGAACAGACCGGCCAAAGCCCCACCGCCTTCCGAGAGGCGGCGCTCAGCGGCGCTTCGATTCCTGCAAATTCGGCCTGATTTCTGAAAACCCGCGCCACGTTCCGAAATCGCAGCGCCAAGGCCGCACGCGACGGCGCATCCCTCTCTTGTCACATATGACAAGGAGAACTTTATGACACATGACATCTGGTTACAGGTCTTTCTACAGAACCTCTACGCCACCTTCCTGCACGACAGCTTGCGCTACATCATCGGCGCTGGCGGCACATATCTGATCATCAACGTGGCCTTGGCGCGCTGGTTGAAGGCCCGCAAAATTCAGGACCGCGCACCTTCCAACGGCCAAATCACCCGCGAATTGCTGACAAGCGCCCGCACTGTCCTGATCTTCACCGCCTCGGGTACAAGCATTGCGATGATGGAATACGTCGGCATCGCCCGAATTTACTTTGCCGTGGCCGATTACGGCCTGGCCTATCTGATTTTGTCGACCGTGCTGATCGTTCTTGCGCATGACGCCTATTTTTACTGGTCTCATCGCGCCTTGCACCACCCAAAGGTTTTTCGCAAATGGCACATGTTGCACCACAAAAGCCACGTGCCCACGCCGTTCACCTCTTATGCCTTTGACTGGGAAGAGGCCGTCATCAACGCGGTTTTCTTTGTGGTTTGGATCGTTCTGATCCCGATGCATCCAATCGCGTTGCTAAGCTTTCTTGTCCACATGATGATCCGAAACACCCTGGGTCATTGCGGCTATGAGGTCTTTCCCGCGCGCAAAGACGGTCGGCCGTTGATCGGCTGGATGACGACGGTCACGCATCATGATTTGCACCACAGCCAGGGCCGCTGGAACATGGGCTTTTACTTTACGTGGTGGGACCGCTGGATGGGAACAGAGCATCCTGAATACCTTCAGACCTTTAAGCGCGTCAAAAAGCGCGACATTTCATCCCGCCCTGCGGCAGGATCGACCGTTGAAGCGCCGCCTATCTCGCCGTAAAACGATGAGGAATCCATGCGTCAGGTCGAAGGGAGCTTGGCGCATGCTACCCTATCTAGGAGGCACCCTATGGCGGACGCAGCCATTCATGGGCACGAGCACGAAGACAACCGGGGCTTTTTCACCCGGTGGTTCATGTCCACAAACCATAAAGATATCGGGATCTTATACCTGATCGTTTCCGCGCTTGTCGGGTTCGTTTCTGTCGCTTTCACCGTCTACATGCGGATGGAACTGATGGACCCCGGCGTTCAGTACATGTGTATGGAAGGCGCGCGGTTGACCGCTGCAACGGTCGAGAATTGTACGCCTAACGGGCATCTGTGGAACGTTCTGATCACCGGCCACGGCATCTTGATGATGTTCTTCGTCGTGATCCCGGCGCTCTTTGGGGGGTTCGGCAACTACTTTATGCCGTTGCAGATCGGTGCGCCAGACATGGCGTTCCCACGGATGAACAACCTCTCTTTCTGGCTTTATGTCGCTGGTACAACGCTGGCAATCTGCTCTGTTCTTGCACCAGGCGGCAATGGGCAGGCCGGGTCAGGCGTTGGCTGGGTTCTCTATCCGCCGCTCTCGACCAACGAACAAGGCTGGTCGATGGACTTGGCGATCTTTGCGGTGCACGTCTCTGGCGCCTCGTCGATCCTGGGTGCGATCAACATGATCACCACCTTCCTGAACATGCGCGCACCGGGCATGACGCTGTTCAAAGTGCCGCTGTTCTCTTGGTCGATCTTCGTCACATCCTGGCTGATCCTGCTGTCTCTGCCTGTTCTGGCGGGCGCGATCACCATGCTGTTGATGGACCGTAACTTTGGCTTTACCTTCTTTGATCCTGCCGGTGGTGGCGACCCTGTGCTCTACCAGCACATCCTGTGGTTCTT
>CAZYQC010000094.1:0-8194 GCA_964649815.1 uncultured Rhodobacterales bacterium
ACATCATCGAAACGCCGATCATCTCGAACTTTAAGGAAGGTCTGACCGTTCTTGAATACTTCAACTCCACGCACGGCGCGCGGAAGGGTCTGTCAGATACCGCTCTGAAAACGGCGAACTCTGGTTACCTGACACGTCGTCTGGTGGACGTGGCCCAGGATTGCATTGTCCGGATGCCTGATTGTGGCACCGAGAATGCGATCACAGCCGAAGCTGCGGTCAACGACGGAGAGGTTGTTGCCTCGCTGGCGGAGCGTGTCCTTGGCCGTGTTGCGGCTGAGGACATTCTGCGCCCTGGTACGACCGAAGTGCTCGTGGCGACGGGCTCTCTTATCGATGAACGCATGGCCGACGCGATCGACGAGGCCGGTGTGCAGACCGCACGCATCCGCTCGCCGCTGACATGTGAGGCGGAAGAGGGCGTTTGTGCAATGTGCTATGGTCGTGACCTGGCGCGCGGTACGATGGTCAACACCGGAGAGGCCGTCGGCATCATCGCCGCGCAGTCCATTGGTGAGCCTGGGACACAGTTGACCATGCGAACCTTCCACATTGGCGGTGTTGCGCAGGGTGGCCAGCAGTCCTTCCTGGAAGCCAGCCAGGAAGGCAAGGTTGTCTTTGAGAACCCACAGACGCTGACCAACAACGCGGGCGAAGTGCTGGTTATGGGTCGCAACATGAAGATGTCGATCCAGGACGAAGCCGGCGAAGAGCGCGCGAGCCACAAGCTGGGCTATGGCTCTAAGCTCTTTGTCACCGAAGGTCAGACTGTTGCGCGGGGCGACAAGCTCTTTGAATGGGACCCATACACGCTGCCGATCATCGCTGAGAAATCGGGTACGGCCAAGTTCGTGGATCTGGTCAGCGGGATCGCTGTACGCGATGAGACCGACGATGCGACAGGCATGACGCAGAAGATCGTGATCGATTGGCGCGCGGCGCCAAAAGGCAACGAGCTTAAGCCGGAAATCCTGTTGGCGGGCGACGACGGGGAACCTGTGCGCAATGATGCAGGCAACCCGGTTACCTATCCAATGTCCGTCGATGCGATCCTTTCGGTGGAAGACGGTCAATCCGTCGAAGCGGGCGATGTTGTTGCGCGTATTCCACGCGAAGGCGCAAAGACGAAGGACATCACCGGTGGTCTGCCACGGGTTGCGGAACTCTTCGAAGCGCGTCGTCCAAAAGACCACGCGATCATCGCGGAAATCGATGGCTATGTGCGCTTTGGGAAGGACTACAAGAACAAGCGCCGCATCGCGATTGAGCCTTCTGACGAGAGCATGGACAAGGTCGAATACATGGTGCCGAAGGGCAAGCACATCCCGGTTGCGGAAGGTGATTTTGTCCAGAAGGGTGACTACATCATGGACGGCAATCCAGCCCCACACGACATTCTGTCGATCATGGGCGTTGAGGCGCTCGCTGATTACATGATCGACGAGGTGCAAGACGTTTATCGCCTGCAAGGTGTTAAGATTAACGACAAGCACATCGAAGTGATCGTGCGGCAGATGCTGCAGAAGTGGGAGATCGCCGATAGCGGTGACACCACGCTTCTGAAGGGTGAGCATGTCGATAAGCAAGAGTTCGACGCAGCCAATGACAAGGCGCTGTCGAAAGGTGGTCGCCCGGCACAGGGTGAGCCGATCTTGCTTGGTATCACCAAGGCGTCCTTGCAGACACGCTCGTTCATCTCGGCGGCATCGTTCCAAGAGACGACTCGCGTTCTGACCGAGGCCTCTGTTCAGGGCAAGAAAGACAAGCTTGTCGGCCTGAAGGAGAACGTGATTGTTGGCCGTTTGATCCCGGCGGGCACCGGTGGCGCGACACAGCGCGTGCGTCGGATCGCGCAAGACCGTGACAACGTGGTCATCGAGGCGCGTCGCGAAGAAGCCGAAGCAGCGGCTGCGCTGGCAGCGCCGACCGACGATTATGTGGGTGGCGATGTCTTTGACACGGTCATCGACACGAGCGAGGAAAGCCGGGACTGATAATCGGCTTTCAGAGTTACAAAAGGCCCCGCAAGCGCCGCTTGCGGGGCCTTATTCTTTGGCAGAGACTAAAGGCGATCCCTGCACGCGCGCGAAAGGCCAGGCTATGACCACATTTGTTTGGATGTCGGACCCGCACTTTCAAAACACCGGCACGATAAACGGTCTGAACCCACGCACGCGCCTGAGCGCGGCGATTGAGCATGCCAACACCCATTACACCGACGCCGCGTTCGGCGTTCTGTCTGGTGATCTGGTGGGAGACGACATCGAAGGCGACTACGCGCAGCTTGCGCACTATTTGTCGGCCTCCGAGCTGACGTTGCATGCAATGATCGGCAACAACGACGACCGTGCGGGCTATTTCCGGCATCTTTCTACGCCAGACCCTTCGTTGGACGGGTTTGTGCAATTTGCGTTAGGCATCCCCGAGGGGCGCGTTTTGTGTCTGGATACGCATAAGGTCGGATCGGCTGCGGGGGCGTTTTGCGACGCGCGGATGGCGTGGCTAGAGCGCGAGTTGACCGAGGCAGGCGACCGTCCCGTGTTCCTGTTCATGCACCACCCGCCAATGGACTTGGGTTTGCCGCGACAGGACGAAATCAAGCTGGAAAACGGGGACGCTTTTCTAGAGACCATCAAGGCGCACGGGAATGTCGCGTATATGTTCATGGGACATGTTCACAGGCCAACGACGGGCGTTGTGCAGGGCATTCCATTTGCTTCCCTGGGCGCTTTGTCTTTTCAAGCGCCTGCGCCACGCCCTGATTGGGGCTGGAGCGCATTCAAGGCGCCTACCGAGGCGCCGCATTACGCTGTGGTCGAGATCACAGGCGCCGATGTGCGTGTCCAATTCGTGCAGTTCGGACCTTATGAGTTGGGGATCGAGTGAGGGCGAGCCCTCCGCGCAAGTGGCGCGCGTTCATTGCGCTTTGGTCGTGGCCATGATCAAAGTGTTGACAGCCTGAAAGGGGGGACGCAGGTGCCGGCCACACGATACAGAGTGCTTTTCGGCGCCTGCCTGACGCAGTTCACCGTCATTGGCATGCTCTTTGCCTATGGTCTCTTTTTCAATCCGCTCGAAGAAGAGTTCGGCTGGTCGCGCACCTTTTTGTCAAGCACCTCTGCGCTTGCCTTTTTCATGATGGGAGTGCTGGCGATCTTTGCGGGGCGGTTGAACGACCGGCTTGGGCCGCGCGTCGTCATGGGATTTGCGGGTTTGGCCTATGGCATTGGGTTCTTGCTCTTTTCACAGGTCTCGGCTCCGTGGCAGATGTACGCGATATTCGGTGTTTTCATCGCTTTGGGTTTGGGGGCGCATGATGTCGTCACGCTGTCGACCATTGCGCGATGGTTCCCCGAACAGCGGGGCATCATGTCGGGCGTGGTCAAGACAGGGACCGCCGTTGGCCAGATGGCCATGCCGCCGATTGCCGCCTATTTGCTGCTGAGCTACGGCTGGCGTCAGGCGTTGATCGTTCTGGGTGTGGGCACGTTGATCTTGATGTGCGTCGCGGCCTTGTCGATGAAGCGCCCACCCACACCTGCTGCGGCGGATGCGGCGCTTGCGCAGACCGGTTTCGATTTCACCCAGGCGCGGGGAACGCGGGTTTTTTGGATGCTCTGTGCGATCCAATTCACGTTCTTTCCGTCGATGATGACGGTGCCGACGCATCTTGCCGTGCATGGGACGGATCTGGGGATGACGACGGCTGTCGCTTCGACACTTTTATCCGTCCTTGGCGCAACAAGCATCGGCGGACGGTTGGTGGTGGGCACAATTGCAGACCGGATCGGCGCCAAGATGGCGTTTTTGATGTGCTTTGTCGTGTTGCTGAGCAGCCTGACAGCCTTTGTCGCCGTCTCTTCGCACGGACTCTTGTACGTGGTGGTGGCGTTTTATGGCTTTAGCCACGGGGGGCTCTTTACCGTGGTGTCGCCTTTGGTGGCCGAATACTTTGGGATGCGTGCGCATGGGGCCATTTTTGGCGTGATTTTGTTTTTCGGGACCATTGGCGGCGCGATTGGGCCGATCGTGGCGGGGCGTATCTTTGACGTTCTGGGCAGTTACGATCTTGCGTTTACGATGCTGGCCGTGCTGGCCGCGATTGGCTTGACGCTGGTGGTGGCCTTGCCGAAACGCGAAAGTGTCGCCGTTTGAGTGATCAAAAGACCGCGTGCACGCCCAGATCGATGTGAACGCGGCCCTCGGCCATAGCGCGATAATGCTCCTCTAGACGATCCGAGCCGAACTCGGGCGTCGCATCTGTGTCGTATCTGTGCCGATCCGCATCCCAAACCAGCATCGATTCAGAGCCGTAGTAGAGCCCGATTTTCGCAAGCTCAGCCTTTTGGGCAGCGCCTTGGTGAACGTAACCCAATCCTGTCAGAGCGCCCGCAATGGCGCGCATCATGGCCAGGGGAACATGCCGAATGCGGGGCGTTTGACCTGTGGCTTGGAACAACAGTTCGGCCTGGTCCAACGGTGTCAGCGCGGGGCTTGGTCCGCCGATGGGTAAAATCTTGTTCTGCAAATCAGGATCGGACAGGCAGCGGGTCATATAGCGGCCAAGATCGCGATCACTGATGGGTTTGCATGCCGTGAGGCGGCCGTCTCCGAAAACCAAGAAAGGTTTGCCGTTTTGGACACGGTCGAATTGCCCCGAAAGGGATTTGAAAAAGGCGGTTGGGCGGACGATGGAATACGTAAGGCCCGAGGCGACCAGATCCTTTTCAAAGGCCAGCTTGGCCTGTTGAAAGGCGAGTTTCGGCTTTTGGACACAAATCGCTGACAATTGGACCATATGGCCGACATGCGCGGCTTGGGCGGCGCGCAAAATAGAGCGATGCGCCTCGCAATCGATGGCCCATGCATCCGCAGGCAAACCGCTGCGCGAGGCCAGGCACGAGACGACGGCATCGAAAGGGGCGCCGGCAAAGGCGACATCTCTTAAGGCTTTGGGGTCCGTGACATTGCCAAACCGCATTTCAACATCCGAGGGCAGCGCAGAGCGCGCGGGGCTGTCTGAGCGCAGAAAGCAGGTCACATGGTGACCGGCGTCCCTGAGGGCGTGCACTGCGGCTGAACCGGCGGTTCCGGTTGCGCCAAAGACGAGGACGCGTTTCGGAGAGATCGATGTTTTGTCCATAGGGTCTGCTGATGCTGGCGGATTATCGGCCAAGCATCAAGCGCGAGTTGAATTTTCATCTTTCAACTTTGAATTGCAGGGTCTAGCGCCACGTGGCGGTGGACAAGATTTCGAACATACAGACCAAGGGGCTTATCCGTTTTTCCTATTTGGCGAAAAACGGCTTTGTGCTGTCCAAACAGGGCCTCGAGGAGGCGCGGTCGGTTCTCTATGATCCTGCCAGATTGGATCGGCGGTTTCGGTTGTTCGAGACCCTGACCCTGCCGTCACTTGCAGTGCAGGATGACCCGGATTTCGCGTTGGCGGTCCTGATTGGCAGTGACTTTCCAGACACCGCCCGCGCCCGGTTAGAGGACCTCTTGCGCGATTTCAAAGCCGCAAAGATCGTAGCGATGCCGCCACGGGTTCATATCAAGGCGGTCGTCGATGCCTATGAGGCTTTGCCGACACGCCACAGCGCGACCCACATCGCGACGTTCCGCCTGGATGACGACGACGCGATGCATCGGGGCGCAACCGCGCGGATCAAGGCCTTAGCCAGCGCCTTGCTGGCTGTGCGGACGACCGACAAGCCCTTTGCCATCGCATTCAACCGGGGCTTCTATTTCGATCCCGACAACGCCGACGCGCCGCTGCAAGAGGTCTATGAACGTCACCCTTTGGGTGTTGGTATGGCCGTCGTGGCCGGTCGTGCGGATCGGGCGAATGTCTTTCGGCGAAACCATCGCAATGTCGCGCAATTCTATGACACATATACCGAAGTCGACTTGCCAATGTTCGTGCGAAGCGTTCACGGTGACAACGACAGCGGCGCGCAGAATTCGGGCCGCGCGGGCAAGATGGCCCCAGGACGTATGCGGAGGATTGTGCGGGATGACTTTGGTATCAATCTGCGAGACCTAGAGGCTCTTTGATGTCTCCTAACACTCTGGGCGCTTTGTTGATGATGGCGTCGATGGCGTGCTTTACGGCCAATGACGCGCTGGTCAAAATCATCGGCTCGGATCTGCCGTTGATGCAGCTTTTGTTGCTGCGCGGATTATTGACGACTGCCATCATCTATATCGTCGCGCGGCGTTTGAATGGGTTGCGGTTTGATGTATCGCCGAAAGACCGCGGCCTGATCGCGCTGCGCTCGGGTGCAGAGGTGTTGACCGCCTTTTTCTTTTTGCAAGCGCTGATCCATCTGCCGCTCGCCAATGCGACGGCGATCCTTCAGGTTCTGCCCCTCACTGTGAGTTTGGGCGCCGCCATCTTTTTGGGCGAGAAACTGGGTTGGCGCAGGTTGGTTGCGATCTTGGTGGGCTTTCTGGGCATGCTGTTGATCGTGCGTCCAGGGCCGGATGGCTTTTCGATTTGGTCCATCTACGCGGTGATTGCGGTTTTTGGCGTGACGCTGCGCGATCTGGCGACGCGGCGGCTGAGTGCGGATGTGCCGTCGATGACGGTCACGCTGGCCGCAGCGGTGGCGATTGTTGTCTTTTCGGCGGTTGGATCGCTTGGGACAGATTGGCAGCCGATGACGCCGCGGCTGGGTGCGTTGATCGTTGGCGCGGCGGTGTTCGTGCTAGGCGGCTATTATTTTTCGGTCCAAGTCATGCGCGTCGGTGATATCGCAGCCATCGCGCCATTCCGTTACACGTCTTTGGTCTGTGCGTTGATCATTGGATGGTTGGTTTTCGGCGACTGGCCTGATCCGATCACCCTGGTCGGGGCGGCGATTGTCGTGGCGACCGGTTTGTTCACGCTCTACCGCGAGCGCGTTTCACGCGGGTCGTGAAAAGACCGAGCGGACGTGATCTGCGTCGATGGCAAACCGATCTTTGATATGCGCTTCCTGCTCTGGCGTCATGAGCGCGAGCGGCACAGGTTTGGCAGAGGCTTTTTGGCGGCTGTCGTTGTGATCGTTGTGGCCCCTCAGCAGCATGTCGCTGTCGCTAAAGGTCAGCGTGGGCATTCGTTGGGCCACTTTGACATGGGCAAAGTTCATCACAGTGCGCGTGGCTTTGGGCCCAAAGGCAAGACCAAGGGCCGCTGTAGCATAAGGGGTGGTCGTGGCGGCCGCGTGCAACCCTTTGGCGTCTGGGCGCACGATAAAGCCTTTGTTGAAATCAATCGCCATGCGGCGATGTTTGCGCAATATGGCGCGCGCGTCCCGCGCTGCCTCTCTTAGCCGGGCAACAAAGTCGATGGCCACGGCATCGTCGTCATCCATTCGGAACTGCAGGCAGGGTTCTCCGTCAAAGGCGCGATTTTCGTTGATGATCTCTTCCATGATTGCCCGGTGCGGCGCGGGTGGGCGGGAGATCACCTTGGCCTGGGGCAGATCTTGAAGCAGAGCGTTCAGGCGATCTTGGTACGGCATTGGCAGAGTATCGCCGACAACGACCAGAAAGGAAAAATCCGGGTCGGTCTGTGCCTTGAGTGGCGGCAGTGTCAGCGCTTCGAAATAGCGGAACCGCTCTTCCATGCGCTCGGGCGCATACAAATAGGCCAGCTTTTCCTCAAAGCTGTCGAATTCCACCTGAAACCCGCCAATTGCGGGATAGGAAAAGCGACATAATCCAAGTGTCTGCATAACGGGTGTATCTGCCTGAGCCTCTGCGATAGAACCATCGCAGGGCATGGGGCGTGCCGCAAGGCCACTGCATCATCCTTGCCGCACTGGGGAGTGTTGACAGCCCTTTCGACTCCCCCTATACGCCGCTCATCTCGGAACCGGGGTGACTTGCGTCCCGCGCCCGACATCAGAACCGAAGTGGTCACGATCCGGTCAGGCATTGGCCCGATCCTCTGGAAACCCACCGCGTCGTCCCCGACTGGGAACGATTGCGGTTTTTGCGCTTTTGTGGACGCACAACAGGCGCGCTTGAATTGAAACCGCGGGGTCGTCCCGCAGACACATGTGTTGTTGAGACGGGGAAAGAACCGGAATGCCAACGATCCAGCAGCTGATCCGCAAGCCGCGGCAGCCAAAAATCAAACGCTCTAAGTCGATGCACCTGGAGCAGTGCCCGCAAAAACGCGGCGTCTGCACACGTGTATACACGA
>CAZYQC010000095.1:0-8127 GCA_964649815.1 uncultured Rhodobacterales bacterium
GATGAAGAATTTCCTTTTGTCCGGTGATCGCCAGGCGGAGCGCAAGATCAAGGAAATCATTCTGGCCGCCCGCCTGGAAGAGGCGTTGGATAAGGAAAAAATCCTCGAACTCTATATGAACGAGATCTTTTTGGGGCAGAACTCTTACGGGGTGGCTGCGGCCAGCCAGACCTATTTCAACAAGACCCTCGGCGAATTGGCGCCGCACGAAGCGGCGTTCCTGGCGTCTTTGCCCAAGGCGCCTTCGGATTATCATCCCGTGCGGCGCAAGGATCGCCTGTTGGCGCGCCGCAACTTTGTTCTGCGCGAAATGTTCGAGAACGGCTACATCACCGAGGCGACGTATCAATCCGAACGGGCCGAGCCGTTGCGCTCGGTTCAGAATGGCGACTTTGACAGTTTCCGGGCCGAATTGCCGCCGCGCGACTATTTCACCGACGAGATTCGCCGCCAGCTGAGCGAGGATTTCGGCGAGGGTGAATTCTTTACCGGCGGCTACACGGTGCGGGCGACAATTGACGCCAAGATGCAGCCGGTCGCGGCAGAATCGCTGCGCCGCCAACTCGAGACCTATGACCGGACAGCCGGCGAATGGCGCGGCACCGGCGAACGCCTGCCGCAAGAGGTTTTGGGCGGCGACGATTGGCGCGCGCCCCTGGCCGAGCTCAGAGTGGCGCGCGACATCGATCTCGACGGCGTCTGGCGCCCGGCGGTGGTGCGCTCGGTCGAGGATCAAAGACTGGTTCTGGGTATCGAAGATTGGACGGATGCAGAGCCCGCACCAACTGTGCCGCGCAGCGATATCAAATGGCTCAAAGGCAATTTCTTTGACAATTTCGAACCGGGCGACGTTGTCCATGTGCGCGCCGTAACCGAAGACGGCGCCTTTCAACGCTGGTCGTTGCGTCAGGTGCCGCGCGTCCAGGGGGCTTTTGTCGCGATGGATGTGAACACCGGCCGCGTGATCGCGATGCAGGGCGGCTTTAGCTACCAGCATTCTGTGTTCAACCGCGCCACCCAGGCCCTGCGCCAGCCGGGTTCGTCGTTTAAGCCGTTCGTCTATGCCGCCGCTTTGGACAGTGGCTATACGCCTGCGACCATCGTTGTGGACGCGCCGATCGAGATCAACACGCCGCAAGGGCTGTGGCGCCCACGGAACGCCTCGAACCAGTTTTACGGCCCCACGCCCTTGCGCACGGGCATCGAGCGGTCGCGCAACTTGATGACGATCCGCCTCGCAGAAGAGGTGGGTATGGATATCGTCGCCGATTACGCGGAAAAGTTCGGCGTCTACGACAACATGCGCCGGTTCCTCGCCAACTCGCTGGGGTCCGAAGAAACGACGCTCTACAAGATGGTGGCGGCCTATGCGATGTTCGCCAATGGCGGCGAGCGTGTGAAACCGACGCTCGTTGACCGGGTGCAGGACCGCTATGGCAAGACCGTCTACCGTCACGATGACCGCCTGTGCCGCGATTGCACACGATTGGCCAGCCTAGATGCGGGCTTTGGGCCGCGCATCACGTCGAACCGGGAACGGGTGATGAACGCCATCACCGCCTACCAACTGACATCCATGATGAAGGGCGTCGTTGATCGCGGCACCGCTGCGCGCACGATCAACCTGCCGGTGCCAATCGCAGGCAAAACCGGGACGACCAATGACGCAAAAGACGTCTGGTTCGTGGGCTTTTCCTCGAACATCGTTGCGGGATGCTACATCGGCTATGACCAGCCAAGCTCTCTGGGGCGGGGTGCCTCTGGTGGCGGCATGTGCGGACCGGTCTTTAACCGGTTTATGGAAGAGGCCATTCAAACCTATGGCGGCGGTGCGTTCGAAGTGCCCGACGGGGGCCGGTTCATCAAAATCGACCGCTTCACAGGTGCGCGGCTGAGCGACGAAGCTGTTGGTGAGCATGTCGTCGCCGAATATTTCCGTGACGGCGAAGAACCTCTCTTTGGCATCATGTTCGACGGCGGCTTTGCGATGGGAACGGATTTGCCTTTGTTTGATGAGGTCGGCACCGCGGGACGCACGGTCACAACCTCGTCCGGGGAACAGGCGGTTGTGGGCCCGAAAGCCAACTTTGGCACGCTCAGCTCGGGCGGTCTTTACTAAGCCCAGCCCGCTTGTCGCGCCGTGACCGACACGGTATCAGTCACGCCGGACCACTCATTTCAGGACGAACGGACCTTATGCGCGCAGAAGCCCAGAATATCGTGAGCGAAATCGAAAAGTCTTTGGACCTGCTTGCGCAGCGGCTCAACGTGGAGACCGCGCAATTCAGGCTCGAAGAATTCAACGCGCGCGTCGAAGACCCAAACCTGTGGGACGATCCCGAGGCTGCGCAAAAGCTTATGCGCGAGCGGCAGATGCTGGTTGATGCGATCGACACCTACGAAGGCATCAAGCAAGACTTGTCTGACAACATTGAGCTGATCGAGCTGGGCGAGATGGAGGACGACGCAGAGGTTGTCCAGGATGCGGAGGCGGCTTTGCAAGCCTTGTCCGAACGCGCCGCGCAAAAAGAGCTCGAGGCGCTCTTGGATGGCGAGGCGGATGGGAACGACACGTTTCTTGAGATCAACTCGGGCGCGGGCGGCACCGAGAGCTGCGACTGGGCCTCTATGTTGGCCCGGATGTACGTCCGCTGGGCCGAGAAAAAGGGCTATAAGGTCGAGCTTCAGTCCGAGACAGCGGGTGAAGAGGCGGGCATCAAATCGGCGGCCTACAAGATCAGCGGCACGAATGCCTATGGTTGGCTCAAGTCCGAATCCGGTGTGCACCGTCTTGTGCGCATCTCGCCGTTTGATTCCGCGGCCAAGCGGCACACATCCTTTTCGTCGGTTTGGGTCTATCCGGTTGTGGATGACAATATCGAGATCGAAGTGAACCCCGCCGACATTCGCATCGACACCTATCGATCCTCTGGGGCCGGTGGTCAGCACGTGAACACGACCGACTCGGCGGTGCGGATCACGCATATGCCCACGGGCATCGTTGTCACCTCGTCGGAAAAGTCCCAGCACCAGAACCGCGACATCGCCATGAAAGCCCTGAAATCAAGGCTTTATCAGATGGAGTTGGACCGCCGAAACGCCGATATCAACGCCGCCCACGAGGCCAAAGGCGATGCCGGCTGGGGCAACCAGATCCGGTCCTATGTGCTGCAGCCTTACCAGATGGTCAAAGACCTGCGCACCAGCCACGAGACGTCGGATACCAAAGGCGTTTTGGACGGTGATCTGGACGGATTCATGGCCGCCACCCTGGCGCTGAACGCGACGGGCAAAAGCCGCGCCGAAGCGCAAGGCGACTAAGCCCCTCAGAGACGCCAGCGTGATATGACCTTGCCAATTGCAAACCTTCTTAGAACAGTCTCATCATGACAGATCTCACATCCCTCAGTGCGCTTGATCAAAGCGCCGGTCTTGCCGCCGGGGCCTTTTCGGCCGCGGACCTGATGCGCGCCACGCTTGACCGGATCGAAGAGGTCAACGGCGCGGTCAATGCCATCGTCTCCCTGGGCGATCCCGACGCGCTGATGCAAGCCGCGCAAGACGCCGACAACGCCGAGCGGACGGGCTGGCTGCATGGGATGCCGATTGCGATCAAAGACCTGGCGAATGCCAAGGGCTTTGTCACGTCGATGGGCTCGCCTCTCTTTCAAGACCAAGTCGCCGCCAAAGACGACATCGTGATCGCGCGGCTCAAGGCGGCGGGGGCCATTGTCATTGGCAAGACCAATACGCCCGAATTCGGCCTGGGCTCGCATACGTTCAACGCGGTCTTTGGCGCCACCAACAACCCCTACAACACCACGCGCACATGTGGCGGCTCCTCTGGCGGAGCGGCTGTGGCGCTCACGACGCGGATGCTGAGCGTGGCGGACGGCTCTGACATGATGGGCAGCCTGCGCAACCCGGCAGCCTGGTCCAACGTCTATGGAATGCGCCCCAGTTGGGGGCTGGTCCCAAGCGAGCCGCATGCCGACACATTCGTTCAGCAATTGGCCACCAATGGTCCTATGGCGCGCACGCCGCGCGATCTTGCGGCGCTCTTGAACACGATGGCCGGACCTGATCCGCGCCAACCGCATGGGCGCGCGCCGCAGGGCGACCTGATGGATATTCAGCCCGCGCGCGATCTCAGGATCGGGTGGCTGGGCGATTGGGGCGGGGCTTGGCGCTATGAAAGCGGCATAGCCGAGGTGTGCGAGGCCGCGCTGGCGCAGATGTCAGATATGGGGCATCGCGTCGACACGGTCGCCGCGCCGTTTTCCGCGGATCGTCTGTGGTCATCCTGGGTGGCGCTGCGCCACTGGGCGGTCAGCGCATCGCTGGCACCGCTTTATGACAATCCCAAAACCCGCGAACGGCTGAAACCGACCGCGCAGTGGGAGGTCTCGAACGGCAAGTCGCTGAGCGCGCTGGACGTTCAGGCCGCCAGCGTAATCCGGTCTCAGTACTTTGCCGCAATGGCCGCAACCTTCGACGATTGGGACGTTCTGTGTTTGCCCACGGCCCAGGTGTGGCCCTTCGATCTGAAAACGGAATACCCGACCGTCATCTCGGGGCAGGCGATGGACACCTATCACCGCTGGATGGAGGTCATGATCCCGGCAAGCCTGATCGGTTTGCCCGCGATTTCGGTGCCGGTTGGGTTTGGCGGGCCGGATGATATGCCAATGGGTATGCAATTGATCGGGCGCCGTGGCAGTGATCGCTTGCTGTTGCAGCTGGCCCAAGCTTGGCACGAGGCGACCGATTGGCCAAATGCCCGGCCTCCGGTCACCGAGGCCTAAGCAAGCGTCAAAAGATATGCGCACCGGGCGGTGGTTCGCGCCCATGCTCGGCCAGCCGCTTTGCCAGGGACAGCGCCCGTTCGTCGCCCACGTCCAGCGCAAAGACATAGGCATGCGTCAGGAAAAAGCACGCCGCATCAATGTCTTCGGCCGCATCAGCGGCCAAAGTGTATAGCGTCACCAGGTGCGGTTTGTCGTCCGCCTCATGCGCGGCCAACAGGCGCTCTTGCAGGTCGGTCATTCAGCGGCTTGCGCCAATCCGCGATGCGCATCGACCTTGCTGGCCACCCAATCGTGGAACAGATGCGTGGGCCCGTCCATCGCTGGCGAAAACCGCCCTCCGTCAAAACCGGGCGCGCTGCGCCCCTTTTGCATGCCCTCGACGACCTCGATGTCTTCGATAAAGACACCTTTCCAAAGGGCGGCATTCTCGGCGCGCAGGGCGTCGGATGTCTCTGGCGTTGCGTAGTATAGATGCACCTGTTCGCGCGTGCGATGCGTGCTTTCGGGGACCAGGATGATCGCAAAGGTGTGGTCGCGGTGTACGCCCAGCAAGACGTTTGGATAGACCGCGATATATTCCGCCGCCGTGTCCCATTTGTCGGACAAGGCGTCAAAATCGGGAAAAACAGAGCCCTGGTCGTCTTTGATCTGACGGTAGACCAATGTGCCTTGTCCCGAATACTGGCCCGGCGCTTCGATATGGTAGTGATCTTCGAGGCGGGAATAGCTGTTGAGGCCGGGGTGGATCCACGGCAGGTGATAGCTCTCGCAGTAATTCTCGACCGCCAGCTTCCAATTGGTTTGGACATCCAGCTCGAACCGGCTGTCTGCGCCGCCGTGATAGAGCGGTTTGTCAAACTCTCGCCACCGCTCCAACAGCGCGCTGTGGGCCTCTTCAAAGGCCGGCGCATCGCCCGAGACGTTGATCCAGACCACGTCCATCCAGATGTGGCTGCGCACTTCGTTGAGGCCCAGCAGATCACGGTCGATTTCGGGCGCAGAGTTCTGACCCGGTCCGCCCACATGCGGCGTCGAGACCAGGCGGCCATCTGTGGCATAGCACCAGGAATGATAGGGGCAGCGGATCGCGCCTTCGATCTTGCGCGCCTCGCTGACCAGGATCATGCCCCGGTGACGGCAGATGTTTTCAAAGACCCGTACCTGGCCCGCGCGGTCGCGGATCAGCAACAAGGGCATGCCCAGAAAGGTCAGCGGCACAGCGTCCCCCGGTTCGGGCACATCGGCGGCCACAGCCAATCCCGCCCATCCGGCATTCATCAACGCCGCTTGTTCTTCGGCGAAAACCTCAGGGTCGGTGTAATGTGCGTTCGGCAGACCGTTCGCTTCGCTGATCGGGCGACGGACGTTGGACAATTCGGTATGCGGCATGGGCGCTCTCCTTTTGGGTCGCGCGCCCTTGGTAGCCTTTGCCCAGTGCCGTCGTCACAAAGTTTTGCGACTGCGTTTGTTCGGAAGCGACATGCCGCGCGTGGTGGCGCGGCCCTGACGCTATCCCGCGACAGCCTTGCGCACGAGAGGGGCCGTGGAAATGGGGGCGCCCTCGGTCGCAGGCAGCGAGATCACCATATTCGCGGCTGGTTCGGCGCACAAATGATGCAGCTGAGCGTTTGTAATTACCGTGTCTGGCCTGGCATTGCTCCATCGAAGTTCGTCAATGCGCACCACGTTTTTGGCCAAACGCTGCACGCCATTCATCACAACCTCAAGATGTACGATGTCGCCAACAACAAATGCAAATTCCTGCGCGTCTGCCTCTTCGCCCGATAAATATGCCAGGCCGCTATGGTCTTCGCACCATATGATTGCGCGCGCCGTGGCCTGGTCACTCCAGAGAATTACTCCAATCATGCTTGCCTCATTCGGTTGGAGTTCAAAATTTAACACTGTAAACTGTATCACACAGGGGCGCACAGCTTATGCTTGCATTTTGTGTCAAACTACGGCTATTCCTGCACCGAATTAGCGTCAGGTCCGCAGCGGATTGGATGCAGTATTTGAATAAGATGTTTCTGGGTCGGTTCCACCCAACGAAGTTGAGCAAAACCAAGGATTGAGATTTGAGGCCTAATTCGCGCTCGCCCAGTGAGTTGCGCAGCATCTTTGGCGCCAATTTGAGGGCATTGTCGAACCGATATTCTTCCATCTCGGACCTGTCGCGTCAGCTGTCCATCAACCGCACGCAACTCAACCGCTATTTGTCTGGCGAGAGTTTTCCCAGGCCCGACGTGTTGGCCCGGATTTGCGACTTTTTCGGTCTGGACGCGCGGATTCTTTTGGAGCCGCTGGAAGAGCTCGAAGCGAATGACGATCCCTTTAGCGGCCGGGTTCTTGGTCCGTATTTGGGGCCGGGGTCGGTGAACTTGCCCGAACGTTTGCTGCCGTCGGGGTTCTACCGCTTTAGCCGCCGCGCTTTTGTAGATCGGTCGCGATATGTGCTGGGCATTGTCTGGGTCTTCCGCGAGGGGCAGCACACCTACTTTAAGGGATTCGAACCCAAAGAGGCGATGGTGCGGCAGGGGTTGGCCACAGAGGGGTCGAACCGACTTTTTAAAGGTTTGGTCATGATGCAGAACGAAGGCGTCACGCTTATGGCGTCGCGGCGGAACATGGGGACGTTTTCGTTCAACTATCTGCACCCGGCCTCGAGTTTCGAGAACAATTACTGGGTCGGCTATGCCTGCCGCACGATGCGCGAGATGCCCGAGGCCGATCGCGTGACGCGGATGGTGTACGAATACCTGGGCCGCGGGACCGCGCATGCGATCCGCGCCTCTCGCGTGCGCGGGTTGCATGCCGAAGACATGCTGCCGCCCTTGCATTACAAATACCTTCAGACGGAACGCCCGTTTCAGTAATCCGCGCCCGCTCCCGTGCCCGTGCCGGGGCCGGTCAGGCCAGCCAAGCCGCGTTCGCCCAGATCAGACCGCCGCCGCGATCAATCCCCGCGGGACAAGGCGGCCACGCCTGTGCGCGCGACGTCAACCAGACCAAGGGGGCGCATCAAATCGGCAAAGGCATCGATTTTGTCCGGCGCGCCGGTGATCTCGAAGATGAAGCTTTCCAGCGTGGAATCGACAACATTCGCCCGAAAGATGTCCGCCAGCCGCAACGCTTCGACACGCTTGTCCCCTTTGCCAGCGACTTTGAACATGGCCAGTTCCCGCTCGACACTGGGGCCTTCGACGGTCAGGTCGTGCACCTCATGGACCGAGACGATGCGACCCAGCTGTGTTTTGATCTGTTAGATCACCTGCGGCGTTCCGGTGGAGACGATTCTGATCCGGCTGAGGTGGCAGGT
>CAZYQC010000096.1:0-8044 GCA_964649815.1 uncultured Rhodobacterales bacterium
CAGAGCCAGAGCCAGAGCCAGAGCCAGAGCCAGAGCCAGAGCCAGAGCCAGAGCGCCCGGTTGCGATCAATGATGCGGCGTCCGCCCCGGCTGCAGCGCCACCCGTGCAAGAGCCTGCTGCCGAGGTCCAAACCCCAAGGTCAGGCGGATTGCTGGGTCGGCTTTTCGGTCGGGAAAGCGCGGCCCCCGTGGTGCGCCGAACCCTGGACGATGACATGTTGGAGCAGCTTGAAGAGCTGCTGATCGCGGCGGACATGGGTGTCGACACGGCTTTGCGTGTCACGGCCAACATGGCCGAAGGCCGCATGGGGCGGAAGTTGTCCGTCGAGGAAATCAAAACCCTCTTGGCGCAAGAAGTCGCACGGATCATGGAACCTGTGGCACGCCCGTTGCCCTTGTTTCCCAAAACGCCGCAAGTCGTCTTGGTTGTCGGGGTTAACGGATCGGGGAAAACCACCACGATTGGCAAGCTCGCCTCGCAATTCCGCGCCGCAGGAAAAAAGGTCGTGATCGCCGCCGGTGACACGTTCCGCGCTGCGGCGGTCGAACAATTGCAGGTTTGGGGCACGCGCGCAGGCGTGCCCGTTCTGACCGCACCCGAAGGCTCTGACCCCGCAAGCCTTGCGTTCGATGCCATGACAAAAGCCCAGCAAGACGGGGCGGATTTGCTGATGATCGACACGGCTGGCCGCTTGCAAAACCGCTCTGATCTGATGGAAGAGCTTGCCAAAATTGTCCGTGTCATCCGCAAAAAGGACGAAACTGCGCCGCACAACACTTTGTTGGTTTTGGATGCCACCACCGGGCAAAACGCGTTGAACCAAGTGAAGATCTTTCAAGAGGTGTCAGATGTCACCGGCTTGGTCATGACCAAACTGGACGGCACAGCCAAAGGGGGCGTCTTGGTGGCGCTGGCTGACAAATTCGGCCTGCCGATCCATGCGATTGGCGTGGGCGAACAGATCGATGACCTAGCCCCCTTTGATCCCGAGGAATTTGCCGCAGCGCTGACAGGTGCGACAACGGAATGATGGCGCGGGCCAGAGGCGACAGACGCAATGGCTGATTGGCTGACGTCGGTCGAAGGGACCGAGCAAGGGCATCAGCTTGCATTGATCCTGGCCATTATCGCAGCCTTTTTGCATGCCGTTTTCGGCGCTTTGCAAAAAGGCCGTCACGACCCCTGGCTGACCCGTGGGGCGGTTGATGTCAGCTATGGGCTGATGGCGGCGCCCTTTGCCTTTTTTGTGGTGCCGTTCCCAGAGCCGCATATGTGGCCAATTTTTGCGACGGTCATGGCCATCCACTTTGTTTACAAAGTGCTTCAGGCGATGGCCTATTCGCGCGGTGCTTATACGGTCGTCTATCCCGTCGTGCGTGGCACCAGCCCGTTAGTCACAGTTATCGCGGCCTACTTTTTGTTCGCCGAAACCTTCACAATCACCCAGTGGCTTGGCGTGGCGGTGCTGCTGGCAGGCATTTTCGGGCTTGCCGCTTACAACATGGTTTTTCTGACAACTGACAGAGAAACATTGCCGGCCGCGTTGGGCTTTGCTTTCGCAACAGGTATTTTCGTGGCGCTTTACACGACGTTCGACGCCTATGGAATCCGCGCGACGGAAAATCCATTTACCTTTCTGGCTTGGTTCTTCCTGCTGGATGGCCTGACGTTCCCACCGGTTTCCATTTGGAAATACCGGCGCATGACAGAGCGGCCCGCATTGTGGCCCTTGATGCAGCGCGGGATGATTGGCGGGGTCGTCGCACTGAGCAGCTTTGGGGCGGTCATGATGGCCACACGTTTGGATAAAGTGGGCGAAGCCGCCGTTTTGCGCGAGACCTCGACTGTTTTTGCCGCCGCCATTGGCTATGTATTCCTCAAGGAAAAAGTTGGCCCGCGACGCGTGGCGCTTATGGCTTTAATCGCGCTGGGCGCGGTCATTGTTGAAATGGGAGGGTAAGGCACATGGCAGACACCCGAGAGGTCAACCCACTGGTCCGTCAGGTCTTGGAGCTGGGGCCGCCGATCCTCTTTTTCGTGATTTACCTGCGGCTGCGGGATCAAAGCTTTGAATTCGCAGGCCAGTCCTATTCGGGTTTCATCGTCGCGACCTTGATCTTTGTTCCCATCATGTTGGCCGCGATGGGCATTCTGTGGGCGTTGTCAGGTAAACTCAGCCGGATGCAGATCTTCACCGCTTTTATGGTGATCTTTTTCGGTGGTCTGACCGCGTGGTTCAATGACGAACGGTTTTTCAAGATGAAAACCACGATCGTTTACGGCCTTTTCGCCTTGTTGCTTGGTATAGGCTTGCTTCGGGGGCAGAGCTGGTTGGCCTATGTGCTGAACGAAATGATGCCGATGCGCCAAGAAGGGTGGATGATTTTGACGCGCCGCTTGTTCTGGACATTCCTGGGGCTGGCCATCGCTAATGAGATCATTTGGCGCACGATGTCCACGGACACATGGGTCAAAATCGAAACCTTCGCGTTTCCGGTTGTGCTTATGGGCATCCTGTTCTGGCAGATCATGGCCCTGCAAGAACACTTGATCGATCAGGATGCTGACACATCCGGGTCCTGACCCTAGGACACTGTCTTTCTGAAGTCAGTTACTGGCCAGCTGAAATCTGGGCGCGGCATGATCCGGGACCAGCGGGCCGAGGTTTCGCGCGGCAAAGCCTGTTTGATTGCGTCAAAGGCGATGGTTTCCGGTTGGCGCAGAAGCTGTTTGTAAAACCGTAACGCGCCTGGACGCGTGTAGCCGGACCAATGGCACACCCGTCTCTGAGGTTGCGCAAGGTACCCGCCGAACCGCTTCAAAGCGTCCAACGATGTTGGGCAATCAAGCTGAAGCGTCAGCGCGTTTGGCGCAGACAGCCCAGCGGACATCGCGTTGTCGTTGGGTCCTTCCGGCGCGATGAGCCTTTCAAAGCAAAAGTCGAAAAGATCGTTTTCCCGGCTCACGACATTGAACAGCTCAACAGTCCGGCCACAAGGTGAGCGCAAGGCCGCTTCGGCCCGGCTTTGATAGCTTGCGCCCGTCAAAGAGATCATGCGCTGGATACTGCCCGCCGGCAGAGCCTCGATCGCCTCGAACGCGACTTCCGAGCCCATCGAATGCGAAACGATATGAATTGGGCGGCGTGGCGCAACCGAACGAACATGGCGGATCGCTCGGGCAAGGTGACGGCCTGCGGATGTTGCCGTGCGTTTGGCGCGCCAGATGTTGCCGCGAGCGCGCCATGCAAATGCGATCGCAAGTCCTTCGTCAGGGTCGCCCAGACCGAACCCAAGGTGGCGCGGCCAATGCACATCTGCAGGGCATTGCGCATGGGTCGCTGCGGCGAAAATTGAGCTATGCGGGTTATGTGCGGGGTGCCAAGGGTCATATTTGAACCCATGCACCATTATGATGACGGGGCCATTGCCTCTGGCTGCGCTGCGGGTCGCCCAGCTTGCCGACGCGGCAGAGCCTTGCAGTTGAAGGTCTTCCTCGGTCGCATTCAGTCTTAGGATCGGCATCTCGGCCCCCTACCACATCTTGTGGTTGCCCCTATGAAGACGACGTGTGACAGGACCGTGAACATTCCGTTACACATGAATGACGGTGTTGACGCGCAACACTCTTGGGCGTACCAAATCGCCCATCGTGGTGATTTGTTACCGGATTGCGGGCCACGTTAAACAATTCGCTAAAAGGTCAGGACGAGAGCCCCCTTTCGCTTGACCCGCGTTCGGGGGTTTTTTGGTGGCCTGGCCCTTTCTTTCAGGTCCCGCGAAGGAGTTGGTCATGACGGATACATGGCACAAGCGCACGCGCGCGGTTCACAGTGGCGCGCGGCGAAGCCAATACGGCGAACTAAGCGAAGCGATTTTTCTCACCCAAGGGTTTGCCTACGACAGCGCCGAACAGGCGGCTGCGCGATTTGAGAAAGCTGGCGAGGACGAATTCATTTATGCGCGTTACGGCAACCCCACCGTACGCATGTTTGAAGATCGTATCGCCGCATTGGAAGGGGCCGAAGACGCATTTGCGACAGCCTCGGGCATGGCTGCTGTATCCGGGGCGTTGACCGCAATGCTCAAGGCTGGCGACCGCGTTGTGTCTGCGCGCGCGCTCTTTGGATCTTGCCTTTATGTTTTGGAAGACGTTTTGCGCCGCTATGGTGTCGAGGTTGTTTTCGTTGATGGCACCGACCTTGACGAATGGCGGGCCGCCGTCACGCCGGGCACAACAGCGGTCTTCTTTGAATCGATGTCAAACCCAACGCTCGAGGTGGTGGACGTCGCCACTGTATCCGAAATTGCACACAATGTCGGGGCGACCGTCGTTGTCGACAATGTCTTTTCGACACCCGTCTTTTCGGACGCGATCGGGCAGGGCGCAGACGTTGTGATCTATTCCGCAACCAAGCATATCGACGGGCAAGGCCGGGCGCTGGGCGGTGTGATCCTGGGCACGCGCGATTTCATTCGCAAAACGGTTGAGCCCTATATGAAGCATACCGGCGGCTCTATGTCGCCCTTCACCGCTTGGGTGATGCTGAAAGGTCTGGAAACGATGGATTTGCGTGTCCGCGCCCAAGCCGCAAGCGCCCAGACCCTTGCCGAGGCGCTCTCGGATCACAAGGGTTTGACCCGCGTGATCTATCCCGGACTGCCGTCGCATCCACAAAACAGCCTTGTCCAAAAGCAATTGGACGGCTTTGGCGGAACGGTTTTGTCGTTAGAGCTTGGGGGCGGGCAAGATGCGGCCTTTGCTTTCTTAAACGCGCTTGAGATCGCTGTTATTTCAAACAATCTCGGCGACGCAAAAACCATTTTGACCCACCCGGCAACAACAACGCATCAGCGCCTGCCGCAAGAGCAGAAAGACGTTCTTGGGATCACGCCAGGGCTTGTCCGTATGTCCGTGGGATTGGAGGCTCAAGAAGACCTGCTGCAAGATGTTTTGCAGGCCCTTGACGCGGCTCAGTGAAATTTCAAGGCCAAAAAACGCAAATAAACTGCGTGATTTGACTGATCCATTCACTAAGTCATGACGTAGATTTGACAGACGTTGGACCTACGCCCGCTGATGATTATGTCATGGGCTCAGAGATAGAAAGGGGGGCTACTTTATGAACATTCATACGCCCGAATTTGACGCAATACCCGAACGAGATGAGGCTGAAGCGGCGCTGAAACTGTTGCGCCGTTGGGTTGAGCAGGCCTCGACAACAGACATTATTGAACTGGATCCTTCCGTGGCGCGCCTTGTGCCAGGCGGTGACATGGCGGATTACCCGTCCTTTGCCCGCGAATATCCAGGTGATTTCGCGGTTGACGGCACGTATCGGGATACGCTGCCAGATTTGCAGAACGGGCCATCCAGTCTGATCCGCGGCGCGAACCAACAGATCCAGCATGTCGGCATATCGAACTTTCGCCTGCCCATCCGCTATCAGACGCGCGACAACGGCGATGTGACGCTTGAGACCTCGGTCACTGGCACAGTCAGCCTCGAGGCCGACAAGAAGGGCATCAACATGTCCCGCATCATGCGCAGCTTTTACAAGCACGCGGATGCGACCTTTAGCTTTGGTGTGATCGAAGCGGCGCTAGACGATTACAAGTCGGACCTGGACAGCTTTGATGCGCGGATTCAGATGCGCCTGTCTTTCCCAATGCGCGTCGACAGTCTGCGCTCGGGCCTCAGCGGGTTTCAGTACTATGACATCGCGCTCGAGCTTGTTGAGCAGGACGGCGTGCGCAAAAAGATCATGCACCTCGATTACGTCTATTCGTCAACCTGCCCATGCTCACTCGAACTAAGCGAGCATGCGCGCGCGACACGCGGTCAATTGGCGACACCGCATTCGCAGCGTTCGGTTGCGCGCATTTCTGTTGTGCTAGATGAGGCGGCGGACACGCTGTGGTTCGAAGACCTGATCGAAGCATGCCGGCGTGCGGTTCCGACCGAGACGCAAGTGATGGTCAAACGCGAAGACGAACAGGCCTTCGCCGAGTTGAACGCAGCCAACCCGATCTTTGTCGAAGACGCAGCACGCCTTTTCTGCGAGCAATTGTTGGCCGATGTTCGGATTGGCGATTTCCGTATTGTCGCCAGCCATCAGGAAAGCCTGCATTCTCATGACGCGGTGTCCGTTTTGACCGAAGGTCCAACGTTCGCAGCAGAGAGCATTGATCCAAAGATGTTCGCAACGCTGTTCCACGTTGGCTAAGCGAAAGGGGCAAAGCCCGCTTTGCCCCACGCACCATCACGAGGCGGGCGCAGGCCCTTGATTGATCGCGTCGATCAGGGTCTTCGCCGCCGTCGTCACCCGAGCCATGAAACCGCCATGCGGAATGTCGTTTTCTGCGACGAGGGGGAAGGTTTGTTCACCCAAATCAGGTGTTGTGATGACCAGTTTGGCCAGTTCGGCGCCTTTTGCGATCGGCGCTTGGATCGGGCCGGAATAAACGACCTCGGCCTTGGTCGCTTCGCCCACGATGACCGGCATAAGGGCAGAGATATCTGAGGCGGGAACCAATCCAACGGTCGGCTGCGCGCCCATCCAAACATCCGCCTCGGCCAGACGCTGACCGCCCTTCGCAAGCGTCTTTTGCGCAAATTGACGGAAGGCCCAGTTGACGATGGCCTCAGACTCCTGGGCGCGCGCTGCGGCTGTGTCCAGACCCGAGATAACAAAGATGACCCTGCGCTGTCCTTGCACAGCAGATCCGGCCAGCCCATAGCCTGCCTCTTGGGTGTGGCCGGTTTTTAGACCATCGGCACCAATGTTCAGCTTCAAAAGCGGGTTCCTGTTAAAGCGATTTGCCGGAACACGCCCGTCAAACGCAAATTCGGTCTCTGCAAACAGGGGGTAAAACTCGGGGAAATCAGCGATGAGCTTGTTGGACAGCAAAGCTAGATCACGCATCGACATGCGATGACCCGCCTGTGGCCACCCGTTCGAGTTGGAAAAGGTCGAATTCGTCATGCCAAGCGTTTGTGCGCGTTGGGTCATCATCCGCGCAAAGCCCGCCTCGGTCCCGGTTGGGCTGAGCGCCTCTGCGATCACCACACAAGCATCATTGCCCGAGAGTACGATGATACCGCGGATCAGGTCCTCTACCCGCACGCGCTCGCCTTGTTTCAGGAACATCGATGATCCGCCATAGGATTGCGCCTGCGCTGACACAGGCAACGTCTCATCCAAGCTCAGCCGCCCATCGCGAAGCGCCTCAAACGCCATGTAAAGCGTCATCAGCTTTGACATGGACGCAGGCGGCAGGGGGGCGTCGGCGTTTTTGTTCAACAAAACGGTGCCGGTCGTTTGATCAATCACGAACGCAGCGGTCGCGCGCGTATCAAAAGACCAGGCAGACGTAGTCGAAAAAGCGATAAGCGCGCATGCGGCCAAAAGACGGATCATTCAAAACCTCTGTGTCGGGGTGAATCGTTGATGCTCGGGGCTGAGTTTGCCCCACTGTGGCAGGGCGTCAACACACGCTGGCAAAGCTTTGCCGACAAAGCCTTAGTTCGAGACGACATAAGCGTCGGCAAAGCCCTGATCTTTGACCTGTTTGAGCAGGATGTCGCGTTCGCGGGCCGAGGTGGCCGGTCCGACGACGACACGCCAGAAAGGCTTGCCCGACCGCTCGCCCGGTTTGATCGTGGGCAGCAGGCCGGCCCCGCGCATCTGCTGTGCGGTGCGGTCTGCGTTTGCCTTAACCGAAAAAATCCCGATCTGGATGAATGGCTTGGCCAAACCGCTTGCCGAGGGGGCGGTCGCTGTCGCAGCAGCCTGTGCCGGAGGTGTGGCCGGCGCCTCGGCCAGAACGCTGGCGGCGCTCTCGATAGGATCAAGTGCGGCTGTTTCGACCTCGGAAGGCGCATCAAGCGCGGCGGCCTCCTCTGGTGCCTCCGGTTCAACGGCAACGATTTCTTTACGCAGTGCGACCACACTCAGCGGGGCAGGAGCACCGGCGAGGATGCCTAAGGCTTCTGCCGCATCAGAGGAGATTTGCAGCCGCGGACCTGGAATTTCACGCTCTC
>CAZYQC010000097.1:0-7950 GCA_964649815.1 uncultured Rhodobacterales bacterium
AAGCCCATCGTCGTCGTCCTGACGAGATGCGCTTTCTGGTTCGTCAAAGTTGACGAAGATGCCCAGCTGGTCTTGCAGGATGCGCGCAGCAAAAGCGACCGCGTCATCAGGCGTCAAAGACCCGTCTGTTTCGACCTTCATCGTCAGCTTGTCATAGTCCAGAACCTGACCTTCGCGGGTCGGCTGAACGTCATAGCTGACCTTTTTGACCGGCGAATAGATCGCATCGATCGGGATCAACCCGATTGGCGCGTCTTCTGGCTTGTTTTTCTCTGCCGAAACATATCCTTTGCCGGTGTTAACCGTCAGTTCCATGTAAACGTCAGCACCATCGTCCAAGTGACAAATCACGTGGTCGCGGTTCAAAACTTCGATGCCGGCTGTTTCCGAGATGTCGCCAGCGGTCACAACGCCAGGCCCCTTTGCAGAAATCGACAGACGCTTTGGCCCTTCGACTTCCATGCGCAGGCTCACACCCTTCAGGTTCAACACGACGTCTGTCACGTCTTCGCGCACGCCAGCGACGCTGGAGAACTCGTGCAAAACGTTGTCGATTTGAACAGATGTGATCGCGGCACCTTGCAACGACGACATCAAAACGCGACGCAGGGCGTTGCCCATTGTCAGGCCGAAACCACGCTCCAAAGGCTCAGCAACAACTGTTGCCTGGCGCATCGGATCGTTGCCTGGTTTCACTTCAAGCTGCTGCGGCTTGATCAATTCCGCCCAGTTCTTGTGGATCATGTTCCCTCCATTCCTGCCTGTCCCCATGTCCCAAGGTCAGGCGCCCGAGGTTTCAAATTCGAATGAGACCAGGCCACGTGCGTCCACGCGGCCTGATTTTTGAAATCTAAATTTAGACGCGGCGGCGCTTTGGCGGGCGAACGCCGTTATGCGCAATCGGTGTCACGTCGCGGATCGAAGTGATTGTAAAGCCAACGGCGGCCAAAGCGCGCAACGCGCTTTCACGGCCAGAACCAGGGCCCTGTACTTCGACTTCGAGCGTCTTGACGCCGTGTTCTTGGGCTTTGCGACCGGCGTCTTCTGCGGCCATCTGCGCCGCGTATGGCGTAGATTTACGAGAGCCTTTGAAACCCATCGTACCAGCAGAAGACCAAGAGATCGCGTTGCCTTGAACGTCCGAGATCAAAATCTTGGTGTTGTTGAAAGAAGAGTTAACATGCGCCACGCCAGTGGCGATGTTCTTGGAGACCTTGCGCTTACCGCGCCGTGCATCACGTGCCATTCTCGCGTCTCCTTATTTCTTCTTACCGGCAATGGCCTTTGCGGGGCCTTTGCGGGTGCGTGCGTTGGTGTGTGTGCGCTGACCGCGAACCGGCAGGTTCCGGCGGTGACGCAGGCCGCGATAGCAACCCAGGTCCATCAGACGCTTGACGTTCATCTGAACTTCACGACGCAAGTCACCTTCAACGGTGTAGTTAGCATCGATGTGTTCACGGATCTGAAGGACTTCGGAGTCGCTCAGTTCGTTGACGCGACGCGCTGGGTCAATCCCAACAGCTTCGCAGATGCTTTTTGCGGATGTATGACCGATGCCTGTGATATAGGTCAGAGCAATCGGAACCCGTTTGGCGGTGGGGATGTTCACCCCTGCAATACGTGCCACGTGGCATTTTCCTTTTCGTTGCGAGCCCGTAACGCCAGGCCCTTTTTTCACAACATAAGGCCCAAGGATTTTCGCCCCCGGGCCGCAGCTGATCAGGTGATCTGACCGAGCGCGACTCGGTCATTTGATTCTCATACGAGATGGCGTGAGATATGAAGCTTAGGGCAAGCCGTCAAGACCTGATTTCAAGCATCAAGAATTGACGCAATGCTAGCCCGTACATCTTCGATTGAGCCAAGCCCGTCCGTCTTGGTCAGCAAGCCCTTGGCATAGTAATACCCAATCAGCGGAGACGTCTTTTTATAGTACTCCATCAAGCGGATCTTGAGGCTTTCTTCGTTGTCGTCGGCACGCGCTTCTTTGCCCGCAGCCCGAGCCTCTTCGGCACGACCGACGATCCGCTGAACCAGCACCTCGTCGTTCACTTCGAGCTCGATCACCGCATCCAGGCTCTGACCTTGCTCGGCCAGCAATTCGCCCAAGGCATCGGCCTGCGCCAGCGTGCGCGGGAACCCATCAAAGATAAAGCCTTCGGTTTCGACGGTCTCAAGCTGTTCGCGGATGAGGCCGATGACAATCTCATCGGTGACGAGTTCGCCACGGTCCATGACATCGGCAACGATCTTGCCCATCTCTGTGCCGCTTGTGCGCGCTGCACGAAGCATGTCGCCGGTTGAAAGCTGCGTCATGCCGCGGGTTTCAACAAGATTTTGCGCTTGCGTGCCTTTGCCCGCGCCGGGAGGTCCAAGGAGTATTATATTCATCTACGCACCGGGTTCTTCTTTCCACGGCGCTTACTGCCAGACTTCCCGCGCAATTGCGAGCGCTCAATGAGCCCTTCGTACTGGTGCGCCAAAAGGTGGCTTTGCACCTGCTGGATTGTGTCCATTGTCACCGAAACAACAATCAGGACGGATGTGCCGCCGAAGTAAAACGGAATGGCGAACTGGCCTCGCAAGATTTCCGGCAAGATACAGACCGCCGCAAGATACGCCGAGCCAAGCACCAGAACACGGTTCACAACGTATTCAAGGTATTCAGCCGTCTTCTTGCCAGGACGAATTCCTGGAACAAACCCGTTCTGGTTCTTGAGGTTCTCCGCAACATCGTCAGGCTTAAACGCCACGTTGAAGGTGTAGAAATACGCAAAGAAAACGATCATCAAAACAAAGAAGATCAGGTACAAAGGCTGGCCGGGGCCAAAATTGGCCAACAGCCAGGACATCACCGGGTTTGTTGAATTGCCAGAGAAGGTCGAGATCGTCACAGGCAACAACAAAAGTGAGCTTGCAAAGATCGCAGGGATAACGCCCGACGGGTTCACTTTGACGGGCAAATGGCTTGACCCACCGTCATAGATCTTCATGCCCACTTGGCGGCGCGGATACTGGATGTGGATCTTGCGCTGCGCCCGTTCCATAAAGACGACGAACGTGATTGTGGCGATAACCATCAAGATCACGCCGATGATCACAGCCGGGCTCAGCGCGCCCGAGCGACCAGATGCAAAGAACTGCGCCAATGCCGCGGGCAGCTCTGCGATAATGCCCACGAAAATGATCAACGAAATGCCGTTGCCGACGCCGCGGGCGGTGATTTGCTCGCCCAACCACATCAGGAACATCGTGCCGCCAACCAAGGTGATCACGGTCGATGCCTGGAAGAACGCGCCAGGATTTGTCGCCAAATCCCCCGTTTCAAGCGAAACCGCTAGGCCATAGGCCTGCAACGTTGCCAGAGCGACGGTGCCATAGCGCGTATACTGGTTGATCTTTTTGCGCCCCTGCTCGCCCTCTTTTTTCAGCTGTTCCAATTGCGGAACCATAGACGTCAGTAGCTGAACAATGATCGAGGCCGAGATGTAAGGCATAATGCCTAGCGCAAAGATGCCCATCCGGCCCAAAGCACCGCCCGTAAACATAGAGACCATGCCGCCAATACCTTGGCCGGCTTGATCCATGAACTGACGCAGAGCAAAACCGTCGATACCGGGCACAGGGATAAAGGTTCCCAAACGGTAAACGATCAAAAGACCAAGCGTGAATAGAATGCGGTTACGAAGATCCGTGGCCTTGCCCAACGCAGACCAAGACGTGTTGGCGGCCATGTTCTCGACGGCGGATACCATGTGAGATGCGTTCCTTGTCGTCTATGCAAAGCGCCGCCCAGCGAGGTTCTCGCGAGCGGCGCGTTAAAAACCTGATGTGTCATTTAGGCGGAAAACCCGCCGCCCACAAGGCGACACACCGATTGGTGAGTGGCTTACGCCGCCGCCGTTGTGAGGCTACCGCCGGCTTTCTCGACCGCTTCTACGGCCGACTTGGATGCGCCGGTGACTTGCAGCTCAACTTTTGCAGTGATTTCGCCCTTGGCAAGCACACGGACGCCGTCCAATTTGCGGCGCACCAGGCCGGATGCGACAAGCGCGTCTTCTGTGATCGCTGCTTTTGCGTCCAGCTTGCCTGCGTCGATGAACTTTTGGATCAAGCCCAGGTTCACAACCGCAAAGCTCTTGCGGTTTGGCTTGTTAAAGCCACGCTTTGGCAAACGCTGATACAAAGGCATTTGGCCGCCTTCGTAACCATTGATCGATACACCTGAGCGGGATTTCTGACCTTTGATACCGCGGCCACCCATTTTACCTTTGCCCGAACCTGGGCCACGGCCAATGCGTTTCTTCCGCTGTGTTGCGCCTTCGTTATCGCGCAGTTCATTCAATTTCATAACGCTTCTCCTTCGCCGGATGTGACCCACGAAGCGAAACGGGCCAACCACGGCATGTTTTGATGTGTCGCTGGCCACCGTGGCCAGACCGGGGGCGTATAGACGAGGCCCTATTCTCGTTCAAGAGGATTCTCGACTGCTGTGTCGGACCCGTCCAAGCGATCTCGCCCAGAAACTCAATTGACCGGCGGATTGGACCAGTTGGGCGCGGCAAAAGGCGTGACAAGCGCGCGTTCGATCATCTCCAGCCGGTCCTGTCCATAAAACACGTCGCCATCCACCACATATGTTGGCGAGCCAAAAACAGACGCCTGATAAGCGGCGTCAGTATTGGCTTTGTACATTTCGCCCATTTCGTCAGAACGCGCCCGCGTCAGCAGCGTTTTCGGGTCGTGGCCAAGCGTTTGTGCGACAGAGGCCAGAGACGCCGCGTCAGAAAGGTCTGCGTCATCGCGCCAATGCGCCTCTAAGACGGCATGCGCCATCGCGTCGACCGCTGGCCCGGTATCACCCAACGCAAGGATCATACGGCTCGCCAATTCGTAATCCGCGTCGTGATGCGTTGGCCGGAATGGCACGACATCAACAGAGCGAAACTCTGCCCAACGCTCAATCTCTCGGCCGAAAAAGTAATCGACATGCGCTTGCGTGCGCTCTCTGAACGGCAGGCTTTTTTGCGCTTCAACAACAGGGCTAAGGGCAAAAGGCTTGTGAACCAGCGTGACATCGAAGCGCGCGCAGATCTCCATCAAGCGCCGAGAGCCAAGATAGGCGTAAGCGGAATGCGCTGAATAATAGTATTCGATGATCGGCATTTTGGCGGTCCTTTCGCTCTGAGTTTTTGGTGCTTGTTCGCCGACAGCCCAAACTCCGATCATTGCATACTGCGGGTGCAAAAAGAATGTGCGTGGAGGCAAGTTCGGGAATTCCTGACTTTCCTTAAGGCCACGCTGCACGCATGGTGAGCGCACATACGATGCGTCGCAATTTCAGGCGCGTTCAAAAAAGACGATTTATAAACGGCCTCCGGGCCACAGCATTTGAGATAAGATATTGTCACAGATTGATTTTCTGGTGGCGGCTGGGTTGATTTCGGGCCTGCTCAGCGCCTTGGCCTACGCGCCATATTTTTTCGACACTCTGCGCGGCTCTACGCGACCACAGCGCGCCTCTTGGTTCATTTGGAGCGTGCTGGCCAGCATCTCTTTCTTTGCGCAAATCGCCGAAGGCGCCGTTCAATCGCTTTGGTTTGCGGGGGTGCAAACAGGCGCGACCGTGTTGATCTTTTTGCTCAGCCTCAAACGCGGCACCGGCGGCCTGCATAGCCTGGTCGATATCGCGATTTTGTGTGTCGCTGCGATGGGCGTGGCCCTTTGGATCTATACCGATACACCAGCTTACGCCTTGATCATTGCGATCGGCGTTAGCCTGCTGGGGGGCACGGTGACGATCACCAAGGCCTACGCCGCGCCCAATTCTGAAACTTTGTCGACCTGGGCGACATGCTTTATCGCGTCAGGCTTTGCCATGCTGGCCATCGGATCGGTCGATTGGATGTTGTTGGCTTACCCGGCCTATTTGTTCACGCTGAATGGCGCCATCGTCCTGGCGATCTTTCTCGGTCGCAGACGCGAGGCACCAAAGGTCGCTGCGGTCGCCGCGTCGGCATAAAGCGGACCCAACACCAAACAAAAACCCCCGCCGACATGCGGCGGGGGTTTGTTTACTTCAAGCCCTCTCAGGCTTTGGCAAGTGTTTGTTTACCAGTCTTCGCGAACGACGACGCGCGTTTTGACAGGCAGCTTCATCGCGGCCAAACGCAGCGCTTCGCGTGCGATTTCGTCACCAACGCCGTCGATTTCGAACATCACGCGGCCTGGCTTAACCTTTGCAACCCAACGGTCGACCGAGCCTTTACCTTTACCCATACGAACTTCGATAGGTTTGGCGGTGACTGGCACGTCAGGGAAGATACGGATCCACACACGGCCTTGACGCTTCATGTGACGCGTCATGGCCCGACGAGCCGCTTCGATCTGACGCGCTGTGACACGCTCAGGCTGAAGCGCCTTGAGACCGTAGGTGCCAAAGTTCAGGTCAGACCCGCCCTTTGCTTTGCCCTTGATGGTGCCCTTAAACTGCTTGCGGAATTTAGTACGCTTTGGCTGTAGCATCTTTACTCACTCCTTAGCGATCGCGGCGGCCGCCACCGGCGCCACGTGGGGCCGGGCCGTCCTGCAGTTCTTGCGCTTTGCGATCTCGTGCGGATGGGTCATGTTCCATGATCTCACCCTTAAAGATCCAGACCTTGATGCCAATGATACCATAGGCGGTCAGGCCTTCTGCGTGCGCATAGTCGATGTCCGCGCGCAGCGTGTGCAAAGGCACGCGGCCCTCGCGGTACCATTCTGTCCGCGCGATTTCCGCGCCGCCCAAACGGCCGGCAACGTTAACACGGATCCCCAAGGCACCCATGCGCATCGCATTTTGAACAGCGCGCTTCATCGCACGGCGGAACGACACACGACGCTCCAACTGCTGTGCGATGGATTCCGCGACCAATTGTGCATCAAGCTCAGGCTTACGCACTTCAACGATGTTGAGGTGCAATTCGCTGTCGGTCATGTTGGCGAGCTTTTTGCGCAGAACTTCGATGTCTGCACCTTTCTTGCCGATGATGACACCAGGACGCGCAGTGTGGATCGTAACGCGGCACTTTTTGTGCGGACGTTCGATGATCACACGGGCGACACCCGCTTGCTTGCATTCTTCTTTGATAAATTCACGGATTTTGAGATCTTCTAACAGAAGGTTCCCATAATCCTTTGTGTCGGCGTACCAGCGGCTATCCCAGGTGCGGTTCACCTGAAGGCGCATGCCGATTGGATTAACTTTCTGACCCATCAGACTTGCTCCTCAACTTGGCGCACCTTGATTGTGATTTCCGAAAACGGCTTGAGGATACGGCCAAAACGTCCACGCGCTCTTGGGCGTCCACGCTTCATGACCATGTTCTTGCCAACCCAAGCTTCGGCGACGATCAGTTCGTCAACGTCAAGCCCGTGGTTGTTTTCGGCGTTCGCAATCGCAGACTGCAGGCACTTTTTCACGTCCTGAGCGATCCGCTTTTTGGAAAAGGTCAGGTCCGTCAGGGCCTTATCAACCTTTTTGCCACGGATCATGGCTGCAACCAGGTTCAGTTTCTGAGGCGATGTACGCAGCATGCGTGTCTTTGCCATCGCTTCGTTCTCCGCCACGCGGCGCGGGTTCTTATCTTTACTCATTTGCGCTTCGCCTTCTTGTCGGCGGCGTGACCATAGTAGGTCCGCGTTGGTGAGTATTCCCCGAACTTCTGGCCGATCATTTCTTCGGTGATGGCGACGGGAATGTGTTTCTGGCCGTTGTAAACGCCAAACGTCAGGCCAACGAATTGTGGCAAGATCGTCGAGCGGCGCGACCAGATTTTGATAACGTCATTACGGCCAGACTCGCGGGCAGCTTCGGCTTTCTTAAGCACGTAGCCATCCACAAATGGGCCTTTCCAAACAGAACGAGACATAAATCAGCGCCCCTTCTTCTTGGCGTGACGCGAGCGGATG
>CAZYQC010000098.1:0-7487 GCA_964649815.1 uncultured Rhodobacterales bacterium
TGGTGGGCGAGCTTTCGATGTAGCAATTGGCGCAGGTGATGTTGCACAGCGTGCCCGTGTTGAACCAGAGCGTCTGAGGATTGCTCAGAGCGACATGCGCGCGGGCCTCACCTGTGGCGGTTGTCTTCGGGTCTTGGAATTTTCCGATATTTGCCTCTGGCGTCAGGTCGCGCATAGTGGTCCCTAAATTGTCTTGTTCGCGTGACACTAGCTTGCGTGTATAGAGACGCAACTGAATTCCACTCGCGCGATTTGACAGCATTGTGAAGTGACCGACTTCTGCTAATGATAGCGCAAACATTTGATTGAGGTGCAGCATGGTCTCTCGGGTCATACCTGTCGACGTTTTTGATCTGGTGATCTTTGGTGGCACCGGCGACCTGGCGCGTCGCAAGATTTTGCCGGGTCTCTTTCGCCGGTTTTGTGCGGGGCAAATGCCGCCTGAGGCGCGGGTGATTGGCGCGGCGCGCACGGATTTGGATGACGCGGGCTATCGCGATTTTGTGGCCGAGGCGATTGCGGAATTTGCGCCCGACATGACGGGCCAAGCGACGCAGCTAGAGGCGTTTCTGTCGCGGATGCAATATGTGGCGGTGGATGCCCGTGGCGAGGACGGCTGGGCGCAGCTTGCGGCGCTGTTGCAAGACGCAACCGGCGTGCGGGCTTTTTACTTTTCGGTCGGTCCCAGCCTGTTTGGCGATTTGGCAGAACGGCTGCGGCTGCACGCGCTTGCGGGGCCAGAGGCGCGGATCGTGGTCGAAAAGCCGTTTGGGCGCGATTTGGAGACCGCAAAAGCGCTGAACCGGGATCTGGCGCAGTATTTTGACGAAAGCCAGATTTACCGGATCGATCATTACCTGGGCAAGGAAACGGTTCAGAACCTGATGGCTGTGCGCTTTGGCAACGTGTTGTTTGAGCCGCTTTGGAACAGCCAATATGTCGATCACATTCAAATCACGGTGGCAGAGAGCGTGGGCGTCGGCGGGCGCGGGGAATATTATGACCGCTCAGGTGCGATGCGGGACATGGTCCAGAACCACCTGATGCAGCTTTTGTGCCTGATCGCGATGGAGCCGCCATCGCAGTTTGAGCCCGATGCGGTGCGCGATGAAAAGCTCAAGGTGATCCGCGCGCTTGATCCGGTTGAGCCCTATCACATCGTGCGTGGGCAATATGATGCAACGGGCGAGGGGCCCAGTTACCGCGATGCGGTGGGCGATCCTCGGTCGCGCACCGAAAGCTATGTGGCGCTGAAGGTTGGCGTTCAGAACTGGCGGTGGGCGGGTACGCCGTTTTACCTGCGCACGGGCAAACGCATGGCCACGCGCGTCAGTGAAATTGCCGTGGTATTTAAAGAGCTGAACCATTCCATCTTTGGCAATTCCGGCGGCCAGCAGAACGTTTTGACCATTCGCTTGCAACCCGATGAAGGCATCACGCTTAATGTAACGATCAAAGAGCCGGGGCCAGGGGGGATGCGCCTGATTGATGTGCCTCTCGACATGACCTTTGCCGAAGCGCTTGGCGAAGACGGCGAAGGTCCGCCGGATGCCTATGAGCGTCTGATCATGGATGTCATCCGGGGCAACCAGACGCTCTTTATGCGCGGTGACGAAGTTGAGGCCGCGTGGCGCTGGACCGATCCGATCATAGAAGGTTGGGTGCGCAGCGGGGATGTGCCAAAACCATACGAGAGTGGGTCAGACGGCCCTGGCGACGCGGTGCAACTGATGGCACGCGACAGGCGCGTCTGGCGGGAGATGCGATAATGCAATTCGAGACCTATGCGGATCGCGAAATGGCGGCGATGCTATTGGCGGACGTTTTGGCAAGCGACCTCAAGGCGGCATTGGTTTCGCAAGATCGCGCGACGCTTGTGGTGCCGGGTGGCACGACGCCGGGTCCGGTGTTTGACGCGCTGTGTGCGGCGGACCTGGATTGGGCGCGCGTAAATGTCATGCTGAGCGATGAACGCTGGGTTCCTGAAACGCACGAACGCTCGAACACGGCCCTGTTGCGAAAGCGCCTGTTGGTCAATCGCGCAGCAGAGGCGCGCTTTGTCTCGTTTTACGCAGAGGGCGAAACGCCCGAGACCGCGGCCGAGACGTTGCGCCCCGCGATAACCGACCTGTTGCCCTTGTCGGTGCTTTTGCTGGGCATGGGGGCCGATATGCATACCGCATCGCTCTTTCCGAATGCGCCGGGGTTGTCAGACGCCCTGCGCGATGATGCGCCGCCTTTGGTTCCGGTGCATGCCGCGGGGCAAGAGCCGCGCATATCCCTCTCGGGTCCGGCCCTTTCTGGGGCGGTTTCTAAGCATTTGGTAATCTTTGGCGCAGAAAAGCGAGAGGCGCTTGAGCGGGCGCGCACGATGGCGCCGGAATACGCGCCCGTGCGCGTTGTGATGAATGATCTAACGGTACATTGGGCAGAGTAGGGCATATGTGGGCATCGCTGAAACAAAAGGCCGAACAAACCCGCAACCGCAGCCTTGTCTCGCTCTTTGACGATCCAGATCGCGCAGAGCTCTTTTCCAGCAGTGTGTTCGACATGGTCTTTGACTTTTCCAAGACCAATATCGATGCCGAAACCCTAGAGGCCTTGATCACGCTGGCCGACGAGGCAGGCCTTGCGCATAAGCGTGATGCGATGTTCGGTGGCGCGGCCATCAATGACACCGAAGGACGCGCGGTGTTGCACACGGCTTTGCGCAACCTCGACGCGGGGCCGGTGCATGTGGATGGCCGGGATGTCATGCCTGATGTGCTGGCCACGCTGGCCCGGATGGAAGGCTATAGCAACGCGATACGGGCCGGAGAGATCACCGATGTGGTCAACATTGGCATCGGCGGGTCGGATCTTGGCCCTGCAATGGCTGTGGCCGCCCTCGCGCCTTATCACGACGGCCCAAGGTGCCACTTTGTGTCCAACGTGGATGGCGCGCATATCGCGGATACGCTGCAGGGCCTTGATGCAAAGACAACGCTTGTGATTGTCGCCTCCAAGACATTTACCACCATCGAAACCATGACCAACGCGCGCACCGCGCGGGCCTGGATGATGGATCACGGTGGCGACCCCAACGCACAATTCGCGGCCTTGTCATCCAATCTGGAGAAAACCGCAGACTTCGGCATCCCGGATGAGCGTGTCTTTGGCTTCGAAGACTGGGTCGGCGGGCGATATTCTGTGTGGGGGCCGATTGGTCTTTCGCTCATGATTGCCATCGGACCAGAGGCGTTTCGCGCCTTTCTGCGCGGAGGGCAGGCGATGGACATCCATTTCCGGGCCGCGCAGGGCCGCGAAAACATGCCGCTGATGCTGGCGTTGGTCGGTCTGTGGCATGCGCAAGTGCTGGGTTATGCGACGCGCGCGGTACTGCCTTATGATCAGCGTCTGGGCCTGCTGCCCAGCTATCTGCAACAATTGGAGATGGAATCAAACGGCAAGCGCGTCACGATGACGGGCGAGGCCCCCAGCGTGGACACAGGGCCTGTGGTCTGGGGCGCCCCGGGCACCAATGGTCAACACGCCTTTTACCAGCTGATCCACCAAGGCACGCGCGTCATTCCTTGCGAATTCATGGTCGCCGCGACCGGCCATGAACCGGATCTTGCCCATCACCACACGCTGCTTTTGGCCAATTGCCTTGCGCAATCCGAGGCCCTTATGCGCGGGCGATCCCTGGACGAGGCGCGCGCAAAAGTCTCTGACAAATTCGAGGGGCCGGAGCTTGAGCGTCAGGCGGCGCACCGGGTCTTCCCTGGCAATCGCCCGTCCACGACGTTGATTTACCCCAAACTTGATCCGTTCACCTTGGGCATGATCATCGCCCTCTATGAACACCGCGTCTTTGTCGAAGGGGTGGTTCTGGGCATCAACTCGTATGACCAATGGGGCGTTGAGTTGGGCAAGGAATTGGCCACCGCGCTTCAGCCGATCCTCGAAGGGGCCAAAGACGCCGAGGGCAAAGACGGCTCGACGGCGTCATTGGTCGCCTATATCCATCGACATCGTGAACGCTAGCTCGGCCATACCACACCCAACATCGGCAATGGGCCGCAACGTTGCGCTCTATCCGTGGTTCAAGTTCTTTCAGAACTTGCTGTTTTGGCAGGCGGTCTGGTTCCTCTATGTTCAGGCCGAGCTGTCCGCAGCCGAGGCCATCGCGCTCTATGCCGTTTTTGACATCGCGACGACCACCTTAGAGGTCCCGTCGGGCTATATGTCAGATAAGCTGGGCCGCCGGGTGACGTTGATCCTGGCCGCCATTGCGGGCGTGCTTGGCGCATTGGCGATGGCCACGGGCGACAGCTTTGCGGTCTTTGCACTGGGGCAGGTATTCTGGGGGGCCAGCATCGCCTTTGCCTCTGGCACAGACAGCGCGCTGCTTTATGAGTCGCTCGACGCAGATGGCCGCGCGGACGAGATCGAGCCTTATGAAATCCGCGGCTGGCGATTCACCTACGCAGGCCTCGCACTTTCTGCCCCCATCGGCGGTCTGATGGCCTATATCAGCCCGACCTTTCCGTTCTGGAGCAGCATGCTCGCCTTTTCGGGCATGTTGTGGATCGCTTGGCGGTTTGCCGAACCCACCCGCCAAGAAAGACAACGCACCGACCGGGCGGACCTGATCGCCGCGCTGCGCCACCCCACGCTTATGTGGCTCTTTGGTCTTGGGATCATGGCCTATTCTTTTAGCCATATCCCATACGTCTTTGGCCAACCCTTCATCATCGAGGCGTTGCGCGGCCAAGGGTGGGAAGGCCAAGCCACATGGATCAGCGGATGCGTGACTGCCATCATGATGGTCATGTCCATGATCGCCTCGGCCTTTGCGCCAAAGCTGCGGGAACGGGTGGGCTTTGGCGTTATGGTGTTGCTTGCCACGTTGATGCAAGTGGGGCTCGTGGCGGTGCTGGCCCTCACGAACGCGGCCTGGGCCATCGCACTTTTGTTCCTGCGCATGGTGCCAGACGCCTTCAGCGTGCCGTTCATCCAAGCGCGCATCCAGCCGTTGATCAGCAGCGAGACGCGCGCCACGTATCTCTCTCTGCGCAGCTTTTGCGCCCGCATCGTCTTTGCGGCGTCGCTTTTCCTGGCAGCAGGCAGCACAAGCGACGCGGGTCTGATGCCCTACGACGACATTCAGTCCATCCTGGGCTGGTACGTGTTGGCAGGCCTCACGGGATGGCTGTGTCTTGCCGCGACTTTGCGCAAGGTGGGTTAGGTCGACGCCCCCTCGGCCACCGCTCCATCGGCGATCAAAGTGGCTTTGACGTCATCCGGGATCGGCATCCGGGTCGCGCCATCTTGGGTTAACAAAACCATAACACAGCGAAAGGTCGCGCGGATCCGTCCTTCGGACCAGATGGCCTGATCGACAGTCATCGATGTGCGCCGAAACGCGCTGACCCGTGTGGTGACGACATAGTCTTCGCCCCGCAGCATCTCTTCGACGTAATGCACCTCTCCCGACCGGATAACGATCCGCGGATCGTCCGGGTTGCCGATTGTGCCGATGCCGTAATGCTCCATCAGTCGAATGCGCAGACGTTCGAACCACACAAAATAGACGACATTATTAACATGCATCAGCGCATCAAGCTCATCGTGATGCACCTTGCCAGCCGTCGCCAAAGGGGCCGTTTCCTGAACGTCGAGCGCCCGTTGTTCGGCGTCGGTCAGATTTCGATGATAGGGAATGGTCATGACGTTGGGCTATCCACTCCGCCCCGGGCTTGCAAGGGGCCATGCCGGGTTCTACCTTCCGAAAAAAGGGGAGGATCGGGGACGCGCAGGTCATGCGGCGTCATCCTGGATGATCCCAAAACAAAAAGGGAGATGCCCATGCTAGGCCAGATGATGTCCGCACCGTTGACCATTCAATCTTTGGTGGACCATGCCGCCCAATATCACGGCGATACCGAAATTTGGTCGGTCAACACCGGCGGCGGTGTCGAGACAACGACTTGGGCGCAAACCGCTGCGAACGCGCGCAGGCTTGCCGATGCGCTGACCCAGCTGGGGCTCGAACCCCAGGCGCGTTGCGCCACTATCGCCTGGAACAACCGACGCCATGTCGAGATCTACTTTGGTGTCTCTGGCGGCGGCTTTGTGTGCCACACGATCAACCCACGTCTGTTTCCCGAACAGCTGATCTACATCATCAACCACGCCGACGACAAAGTCCTCTTTATCGACAAGACTTTTGTGCCGCTTGTCAAAGCGATCCGCGACAAGCTGCCCAATCTTGAGCATATCGTTCTGATGGAAGGCCGCGATGACGCAGCCGCGGCCGAGATCGAAGGTCTCAAGTTCTATGACGAGCTGATTGCCGGCGGTTCCCCGGACTTTGAATGGCCCGAGTTCGACGAAAACACCGCCTCGTCGCTGTGTTACACCTCGGGCACGACGGGCAATCCCAAGGGCGTTCTCTATTCGCACCGCTCGACGGTTCTGCATTCCTTTTCGTCCAACACCAACGATTGCATCGGTCATTCCGCCAAAGACGTGGTCTTGCCCGTTGTGCCGATGTTCCATGTGAACGCTTGGGGCACGCCTTATGCTTGCGCGATGGTGGGCGCGCGCATGGTGATGCCGGGTCCGAACCTCGATGGCGCCTCGCTGGTGAATTTGATTGATACCTACAAGGTGAACACCGCACTTGGCGTGCCAACCATTTGGCTGGGCCTATTGAACGATGCCGAGAAAGCGGGCTCGAAGCTAGAGAGCTTGACGCGCACCGTTGTCGGCGGCTCGGCATGCCCGCCTTCTATGATCACAGCCTTCCGCGAAAAATATGGTGTTGATACGATCCACGCCTGGGGCATGACGGAAATGTCCCCGCTGGGCTCAAGCAATCAGCCGCTGGCCAAACACGCCGATTTGCCCATCGAAGAGCAGCTGCGCTTGCGCGAAAACCAAGGCCGTCCGCCCTTTGGCGTCGAGCTCAAGATCGTTGATGAAGAGGGCAACGACCTGCCCAACGACGGCACCGCGCAAGGTGATCTAATGGTGCGAGGCCACTGGATCCTCGACAGCTATTTCCTCAAGACCCGCGAAGAGACCCTGACAAACGGGTGGTTCGACACCGGCGATGTCGCAACGCTGGACCCCAATGGGTATCTGTCGATCAAAGATCGTTCCAAAGACATCATCAAGTCCGGGGGCGAGTGGATTTCGTCGGTCGACCTCGAAAACATCGCCATCGCCCACCCCAAGCTTGCGGACGCCGCCGTCATCGGTGCGCGGCACGAAAAATGGGACGAACGCCCCATCCTGATCGCCGTCGCAGCCGAGGGCGAAAGCCCCAGCGAGGCCGAGGTGCTCGAAATTTTCGCCGACAAGATCGCGAAATGGCAAGTGCCAGACAAAGTCGTCTTCACCGACGTGCTGCCCCGCAACGCAACAGGCAAAGTCCTCAAGCGCAACCTGCGCGAAACGTTCGGCGACGTGCTGATCGGGTAGGGCGTTTGGGGTGTCCC
>CAZYQC010000099.1:0-7389 GCA_964649815.1 uncultured Rhodobacterales bacterium
CGTTGATGTAGCGATCGTTCGGGCAATCCAGACGGATAGAGAAGCCATCGCCATAGCCCGCTTCGGCCATCAGCGCCTTTGCGCCTTCGACATCCGTTTTGGACGAGCTGTCCATTTCGGCGTTCCAGCCGTTCACAAACGGCGGAGAGATCATGCCCGCAGGCGCTGATTGGCCGCGCATGACAACCTGCTGGATTGCATCGCGGTTGATGGCCATCGACATTGCGCGGCGCACGCGCACGTCTGCCAGCGGGTTTGCGCCTTCGACATTGTCGTTCTTGAGGTCCGCGTCGCCTGTGTTCAGGCCGAAAAAGATCACGCGGTTCTGGGGGGCTGTTCGCACGTCAAGTCCGTCCGCAGATCCGACCCGCTGCAAATCCTGCACCGGCACGTCCTGGATGAAATCAACTTCGCCAGAGAGCAGTGCTGCGACGCGCGTGGCTGCGTTTTGGATCGGCGTGTAGATGATCTCGGTGATCTCCATTGGGAATTCGTCTTTGCCCCAATAGCTCTCGTTCATTGTCAGGACGGTTTTGACGTCGGGCTCGCGGCTGACCAGCTTGTAGGGGCCTGTGCCGTTGGCGTTTTTGGCGGCGAATGTGTCCTCGCCTCCTTCGTAATCCTGAACTTTGGTGGCGTTGTTCGCTTCGGCCCAGTCTTTGTCCATGATGAACAAGTTGGTCAGGTTGTTGGCCATGATCGGGTTCGGACCGTTGGTCACGATTTCGATCACGTGGCTTTCGGGTGCGCGGACTTCGACGACAGAGGCCAGCAGTTCTTTGTAGTCGCTGTCTTCTGTCATGGCACGGTCTAGGCTGAACTTGACGTCTTCGCTGTCAAAGGTCGCGCCGTCGTGAAAGCTCACGCCCTCGCGCAGTTTGAAGGTCCAGACGTTCGGGTCCGCCTCGGACGGGCCCCATTCCGTCGCCAGGGCCGGTACGATTGCACCGGTCATGTCCCGCATGATCAGCGGTTCCATGATCTGATGGGCAAGCGCCGATGTGGGGCCTTCGTTTTGAGCGTGCGGGTCGAGGGTCAGAGCGTCGCCTGCGCGCGCCCATCGGATCGTCTCGGCCGAGGCGAGGGCTGTTGTCGACAACAGCACTGCGGCCGACAAAAGAGTCGTTGTTCTTTTCATGGTGTCCTCCGGTGTTGGATTATGAGCGTGAGTGTTCGGCAAGTTCGCGGCTTTGGCAAGCCTGATCGGGTGTCTGGGGCGTTTGCACAGGCGCTTGTGCAAATTTAGAGCAGCAGTGCAGGCCCAGTTTCGGGCGCCGCCGGTGATTTCGTGCACAAATCCAGCGCTTTATGCGTGGGTTTGCATCCGGTAGTCCGGGTGAAAGGTCATGCGAACAAAGGTCACGGGCGCGGATTTCAGCCATGTGACCCGTTCCATGCGAAAGAGGGGGTGACCGCTTGGAACGCCGAAAAAGGGGGCGGTTTGGCCATCGGCGCCAGCAGCCATAAAGCTGATGTCGGCTGTTGTGTAAGGCACTTGCCGAAGCAGCCATTCGTTCGGGCCAACCGCGTCAAAATTCGCCCGCAAGGCCGCTGGCACGGTGCTGAGGGCGATCCAGCGGTCTTCATATTGAAAGGGGGCGTTGTCGGCGTAATGCGCGCAGTGCAGGTGAAGCGCCATCGCGCCTTTTGGCGCCCCCCAAAGACCTCTGAGCCAATCCGGCACAGGCACGGTTTGCCGCGCCAGCAGCGCGTATCGATAGCCCGCGTTCATGGATTCAATCGTGTGCCGCACGACGTCAATCTGCAGTTTGGCCTGGCGCGGCGGGGCTTGGGCGACCCGCGTGCCGGATCTTCTTTTGCGGTCGATCAACCCTTCATCCGCGAGTTCACGCAGCGCCCGATTAACCGTTGCCCGGGCGCAGCCGAATTCCTCGGCAAGCGCCTGTTCGGTCGGCAGCAAGGCGCCAGGGCCCCAATCGCCCGCGTGAATGCGGGACTTGACGCTGGATTTCACGTCGCGAAAGCGGATGCGCGCGGCAGAGGTCACAGGCGGTCCTTGATACCTTGCATGGTGCTTTGAAAGGCTTGGGCGATCCGTGCGCGCGCAACATGCGCGCCGTCTTGGACCATGTGACGCCCGGCGGACCACAGATCAGTGACGGTTTTGTCGGGCGCTGCAAAGACCAGACCATCCAACAGGCTGTCGTGCTCCAGGGCGCAGAGCGTCGGATGGGTGCTGTCGATGGCGACCAAATCGGCCAAGGCCCCTTCTTCGATCCGACCGGCGCGGCGGGCCAAGGCTTGTGCGCCGCCCCTTGCGGCCTGTTGATACAGATAGGCGCCGATATGCCCGTCGCCCGAGATCATGCGGGCGCGGCCCAGATCCCGCAGGCGCTGTGAATATTCAAGGCTGCGCAGTTCCTCGACCATTGAAATGCGGACGTTGCTGTCCGAGCCGACACCAAAGCGCCCTTTGGCCTCTGCGAACGCGACGCCGTTGAACGGCCCGTCGCCCAAGTTCGCCTCGGTGACGGGGCAGAGCCCCGCAACAGCGCCGGATGCGGCCAGGCTTTGGGTCTCGGCTGCGGTCATGTGGGTGGCGTGGATCAGGCACCAGTTTGCTGTGACGGGCTGTGTGGTCATCAGCCATTCCACCGGACGCGCCCCTAGCCAGCTTTGGACGTCGGCGACTTCTTTTGGTTGTTCGGCGATATGGATGTGCACAGGCGCGTCACCTGCGATCTGGAGGACCGTCTCAAGGTCTTCGGGACAGGTTGCGCGCAGCGAATGCGGTGCGATGCCAATTCGGGTGTCCGCTGGCACGTCCTGCGCGCGGCAGGCCTCGACCAGGCGCATGAACCGATCGACGTCATTGCCAAAGCGCAATTGCCCATCGGTCAGGGGCGCGCGGCCTGCGCCGCCGTAGCTGTAAAGAACAGGCAGGTGCGTCAACCCGATGCCGGTTTCCTGAGCGGCGGCAAAGATGCGGTCCGAAAGCTCTGTCAGCGTTGCATAAGGCGTGCCGCCGGTCTGGTGGTGCACATAGTGAAACTCGCCCACTGCGGCGAAACCGGCCTCTTGCATCTCAACAAAGGTTTGTGCGGCGATGGCTTGGATGTCCTCGGGCGTCAGAACCTGGAGGAATTGGTACATCCGCGCGCGCCAGGTCCAAAAGCTGTCTTTGGCCGAAGCGCGGATTTCCGTCATGCCCGCCATCGCGCGTTGAAAGCTGTGGGAATGCAGATTGCTCAGCGCGGGCAACAGCGTGTCCACCACTTTGTCGCCTTGCTGCGCCGTGCCATTCAGCGTGATCTGGGAAATGTGGCCGTGATCAAAGCGCACCCGTACATGCGACGCCCATTGATCTGGCAGGCGGGCTTGTTTTGCGAAGATCGTGGCCATGACGCCTCATTATGTATAGACATATTGAGATTAAACTCATACTTAATCTGCATCAACCAATTTGATGCTGCTTATGACCGACCTGTTGCCAATTGTTCTGACTGACGCGCAAATTGCGACCTTAACGCCGGGATCAACGCCATATGGGCTGATCGAAAACGGCGCTTTGGCGATGGCCGAGGGAAAGGTCGCATGGGTTGGTGCCAAGGCTGACTTGCCTGATGCATACGCCTCGTGCACCCAGCACTCGGTTGAGGGGCGGCTGATCACGCCGGCTTTGATTGATTGCCACACACATCTGGTTTTTGGCGGCGACCGCGCGCGCGAGTTCGAGATGCGTCTGAATGGCGCGAGCTATGAAGAGGTGGCCAGAGCAGGGGGCGGCATCGTTTCGACCGTTGCCGCCACGCGCGCCGCATCCGAGCACGACCTGATCGAGGGCGCTCTGACGCGCTTGGATGCGTTGATCGCCGAAGGGGTGACGACGGTCGAGGCCAAATCCGGCTATGGCCTGGATCAAGAGACCGAGTTGCGTATGTTGCGCGCGGCAAAGGCGCTTGCACAGCGCCGACAGATCCGGGTTGTCACGACATTTCTGGGCGCGCATGCGGTGCCACCGGAATACGAGGGCCGTGCGGACGCTTATATTGACGACGTTTGCATCCCGGCGCTGAAGGCGGCGCATGCGGAAGGCCTGGTCGATGCGGTGGACGGATTTTGCGAGGGCATCGCATTTGACGCAGCGCAAATCGCGCGGGTGTTTGATGTCGCCGTGTCGCTGGGCCTGCCGGTCAAGTTGCATGCAGAACAGCTAAGCCACCAAGGCGGCACCCGCCTGGCGGCGCAATATGGCGCGCGATCGGTGGATCACCTTGAATACGCCACAGCCGACGACGCGGCGGCGATGGCGGCATCAAACAGCGTGGCCGTCATCTTGCCTGGTGCGTTTTACACATTGCGCGAAACGCAAGCACCGCCAATCGCGGCGTTCAAAGATGCGGGTGTGCCCTTGGCGCTGGCAACGGATTGCAACCCAGGATCTTCGCCTTTGGCATCGCTCTTGTTGACGATGAACATGGGCTGCACCCTGTTTCGCATGACACCAGAGGAAGCTTTGGCCGGGGTCACGCGCGCAGCCGCACAGGCGCTCGGCCTGACGGATTGCGGGGAAATCGCGCCGGGTCTGCGCGCAGACCTGGCGATTTGGGATGTCTCTCATCCGTCTGAGCTGGCCTATCGCATCGGGTTCAACCCGCTGCACCGACGCATCATCGGAGGCGCGATATGATTTACCTTTCACCCGGCGCGGTCACGTTGGATGTCTTGGAACAGATCTTTCGCGGCCAAGACGCCGTGGCGTTGGACGCATCCGCCAAGCCCGCCGTAGACGCCGCCGCCGCCTTGGTGGCCCAAGCGGCCGCAGGGCAGGCCGCGGTCTATGGGATCAACACGGGCTTTGGCAAATTGGCCAACCGCAAAATCGCGCCGGAAGACACTGCAGCCTTGCAGCGGAATTTGATCTTGTCGCATTGCTGCGGCGTTGGTGCACCGCTGGCCGCGGACCGGGTGCGCCTGATGATGGCGCTCAAGCTGATCTCGCTGGGGCGCGGCGCATCCGGCGTGCGCTGGGAGGTCATCGCCCATCTGCAAGCCATGCTGGCCGCCGATCTTTTGCCTGTTGTCCCCTCGCAAGGTTCGGTCGGCGCGTCTGGCGATCTTGCCCCCTTGGCGCATATGGCGGCCGCGATGATGGGCGAGGGCAAAGCGACGCTGTCCGGCGTTGACATGCCTGCCGGTCAAGCTTTGGCCAAGGCTGGATTGTCGCCTCTGGTTCTGGGGCCGAAAGAAGGTCTGGGTCTGATCAACGGCACACAGTTTTCGACCGCTTGCGCCTTGGCCGCCTTGTTTGACGCGCGCCGCATGGCCGAGGCGACGATCGTGATCGCAGCGATGTCGACGGATGCGATCATGGGCTCGACAGCGCCCTTGGTGCCCGAGATCCACATGCTGCGCGGCCATGCAGGCCAAATCGACGTCGCCAAGCATATGCGCGATGTGATGGCTGGGTCGGTCATTCGCGAAAGCCACCGCGAAGGGGATACGCGCGTTCAAGACCCATATTGCATTCGTTGCCAGCCGCAGGTCGTGGGCGCGGCCCTTGACCAACTGCGCATGGCCGCACAGACGCTGGAGATTGAAGCCAACGCCGTGACCGACAATCCTTTGGTTCTTGTCGAGGACCAAAGCATCGTCTCGGGGGGCAATTTCCATGCGGAATACGTGGGTTTTGCCGCCGATCAGATTGCTTTGGCGCTGGCCGAGATTGGCGCGATCGCGCAGCGGCGCGTGGCGCTTATGGTCGACCCGACGCTCAGCTACGATTTGCCGCCGTTCCTGACGCCGGATCCGGGATTGAACTCTGGCTTTATGATTGCCGAGGTTACAACCGCCGCATTAATGAGCGAAAACAAGCATTTGGCAAATCCTTGCGTGACCGACAGCACGCCGACCTCGGCCAATCAGGAAGATCACGTCAGCATGGCGGCACATGGCGCGCTGCGCCTGGGGCGTATGATCGACAATCTGTCGGTTATCCTTGGGGTCGAGGCGCTGTGCGCGGCTCAGGGCATCGAAGCGCGCGCACCGTTGGTCACGTCGGCCCGGTTGCAAGCCGCTTTGGCCATGGTGCGCGACGTCATTCCGACGCTTGCCGAAGACCGATATTTGGCACCTGACATCGAAACCGCATCCGATTTGGTCAAGCGCGGTGCATTCGGCGCAGCCGCAGGTGTCGCGCTATGATCGAGGTTGCCAAAGGCGAAAGCCCCCTTGTGCTGGGTCTGCCGCACACGGGCACGCAGGTGCCACCGAGCATCTGGGACAGCTTGAACGAGACGGGGCACGCCTTGGCCGATACGGATTGGCATATCCACGATCTCTATGACGGGCTGGTCGATGACGTGACCACGGTGCGCACGCCGATCCATCGCTATGTGATCGATGTGAACCGCGATCCCGGCGGTCAGAGCCTGTATCCAGGGCAAAACACCACTGGCCTCTGCCCAGAGACCGACTTTGACGGCAGGCCGATTTATCGCGCGGGCCTTGCGCCTTCGAGCGAAGAGATCGCCGCGCGGGTGAACCTCTTTCACGCGCCCTATCACGCGGCGCTGCAGGCCGAGCTTGCGCGTGTGCAGGCGCGCCACGGCTTTGCGATTTTGTACGATTGCCACTCAATCCGAGGGCTGATCCCGTATTTGTTCGAAGGGCGTCTGCCGGATTTCAATATTGGCACCAACCTGGGCGCCACGTGCGATCCATCCCTGCAAGAGCAGGTGCAGCAGCGGTGCAAAGCGGCGGACGGTTTCTCGACCGTGGTTAATGGCCGCTTCAAAGGGGGCTGGACGACCCGGCACTATGGCAAGCCCGACGCCGGCATCCACGCCATTCAGATGGAGCTTGCCCAATCCACCTACATGATCGAGGCAGCCCCCTGGAGCTATCAGTCTGATCGCGCCGCGCGTGTGCGACATGTTCTGCGCCTTATTTTAACCGACCTCAAAGCCTGGAGGCCCGCATGACCAATTCTCGCCACAACCTGCGCGACGTTTACCCCCCAACTGGCCCAGAGATCAGCGCCAAATCCTGGCTGACCGAAGCGCCGATGCGGATGCTGATGAACAATTTGCATCCCGACGTCGCGGAGAACCCGCATGAGTTGGTCGTCTATGGCGGCATTGGACGTGCGGCGCGGACGTGGAACGATTTTGACGCGATTGTCTCGGCGCTCAAAGGATTAGAGGCGGACGAGACCTTGTTGGTGCAATCGGGCAAGCCTGTGGGCGTGTTTCGGACACATGCCGATGCGCCGCGCGTGTTGATTGCGAATTCCAACCTGGTTCCGCATTGGGCCAATTGGGATCACTTTAACGAACTCGATAAACGCGGATTGGCGATGTATGGCCAAATGACTGCGGGATCGTGGATCTATATCGGCACCCAAGGGATCGTGCAGGGCACCTATGA
>CAZYQC010000100.1:0-7149 GCA_964649815.1 uncultured Rhodobacterales bacterium
CTGGAACATGGCGAGCATGCGCCGTGTCACGAGGAAGCCGCCAAAGATGTTGACCGCCGCCATGAATATTCCCAGCGCCGCCAACAGGGTGATCAGCATGCTTGACGAGCCGATCTGGATCAGCGCGCCCAGAATGATGATGGACGAAATTGCATTCGTCACGGCCATCAGCGGCGTATGAAGCGAATGCGCAACGTTCCAGATGACCTGGAAGCCGATAAAGACCGACAGCACAAACACGATGAAATGCTGCATAAAGCTGGCCGGCATGCCTGGGATCAGACCGACCCCCAAAACCAACGCCCCCCCGATCGCAAGCAACGTCACCTGGTTGCGGGTTTGCTGTTTAAAGGCGGCTGCTTCTTGTTCCTTTTTCTCTTCCGCCGTCAGCTCTTTTGGCGCCTCTTTCTTGGGCGCAGCCGCAATTGCGGCAACCTTGGGTGGCGGCGGCGGGAAGGTGACTTCGTTTGCATGGGCAATGGTTGCTCCGCGAATGACGTCGTCTTCCATGTCATGCACGATGACGCCGTCTTTCTCGGGCGTCAGATCGGTCATCAGGTGGCGGATGTTCGTGGCATAAAGCGAAGAGGCCTGCGTGGCCATTCGGCTTGGGAAATCCGTATAGCCGATGATCGTAACGCCATTGTCTGTCACGATTTTTTCGTCCGCAACCGTGAGCTTGCAATTACCGCCCTTTTCGGCTGCCAAATCCACGATGACCGATCCCGGCTTCATGGATTTGACCATATCTTCCGTCCACAATTCCGGCGCTTCCCGGTTCGGGATCAAGGCCGTCGTGATGACGATGTCCATGTCTGGCGCCAGTTCGCGGAACTTGGCCAATTGTGCTTCTCTGAATTCGGGCGACGACACAGATGCGTAGCCGCCGCTCGACGCGCCATCTTGCTGTTCTTCCTCAAAGTCGAGGTACACGAACTCGGCGCCCATTGATTCAACTTGCTCGGCAACCTCGGGGCGGACGTCAAACGCATAGGTGATCGCGCCCAAAGACGTCGATGTCCCGATGGCGGCCAGACCGGCAACGCCCGCGCCGACCACCAAAACCTTGGCCGGGGGCACTTTGCCCGCCGCTGTCACCTGACCGGTGAAGAAACGCCCAAAGTTGTTACCGGCTTCGATAACCGCGCGGTATCCCGCGATATTGGCCATCGATGACAGAGCATCCATCTTCTGAGCCCGGCTGATGCGCGGGATCATCTCCATCGCGACAACCGTGGCGCCTTTTTTCGCGGCCTGGCCCATCTCTTTTTCGTTCGCCACAGGGCTGAAGAAGGAAATGAGCGTTTGCTCGGCCCGCAGACGCTTCATCTCGGCCTCTTCGGGCGCCCGCACCTTGGCGACGACATCCGCAGCTTTCCAAAGTGCGGCGGCGGTTTTTACAACCTCGACACCCGCGTCTTGATACGAGGCATCGTCAAAACCAGCGGCCAAACCGGCACCCGTTTCGATGACACACTCATGACCCAGCTTTTGAAGTTGCCGGGCGCTGTCAGGCGTCATCGCGACCCGGCGCTCTCCTTCAAACAATTCTTTCGGCGTTCCGATTTTCAACGCGCAGATCCCCCGTAGTAGACGAACATTCTGGTAACTTGGCGCAAACTTGCGGCTCGTCCACTACCCAACGGACACAAAAGACTCAAGGGAACGCCACGTCGCACGCCGTTGCGTTCTTGGCCGAAACGTTACGTTTCGTCTGGGATTCAGAGCCAACGGCGCGTTTTTTCGGCGTATTTGTCGAATTCCGCGCCAAAGCGGTGGCGAATGCGTTGCTCTTCTGTCTGGATGAAATGACGATCAATCCACCACACGAAAAGTGGCAGCAAAAGCACAACAAAACCTGCGTTCCACCACAGCCCTGCAGCCATAAGGATAAACGCGTCGCCTAGGTAAATCGGATTGCGTGTGCGCGCGAAGATGCCTGAGGTGATCAATCGCTCGGGCATCCGGTGCGGAATGATGGTGGTGCGGGCCTGGAAGAACGCGAGAACGGCTGCCGCGATCAAAGCACAACCCAAAAGACCAACGCCCCAGGCAGCCGCGCGCAGAATGCCGGGATCAAGACCCAAACCCAAAGGAAATACCTGGGACTGAGCCCAAAGCACAGCGATCGCCGCCAAAAGCCAAACAGGAGGGATGTCAACGAGGTCGCGCATGCCTGCCATCCTGTCTGGCATCACCCAAGATGGAAAGCCTGGATCGAACACCATCTCGTGTGGCGCGTTCCGTGCCTATTCCAGGTGAGATGGTCTGCGCCACCGCGCCGGACTTGGCGCTTAGGCGCTTTTGAGGATCGGATGCGGCCTGCGCCCTTCTGCCCAATCCCGCACCGCCGCGCCAAAGGCCTCAAAGAGCGGGCGTGAAACCGGGTCTTTGGCGGCGTTCCATTCGGGATGCCACTGCACAGACAGGGTAAAGCCGGGCGCGTTTTCCACGTAAATCGCCTCGGGCGTCCCATCTGGTGCGTGACCGTCGATCACGATCCGCGCACCAGGTTCTTTGATGCCTTGGCCATGCAACGTATTCGTCATCACACGCTTGGCGCCAAAGAGCTTGTGGTAAACGCCGCCGTCAGAGAACGTCACCTCGTGGCGCAAGGCGAATTTTTCTTCCAATGTGCCGTCTGGCGGCATCCGGTGGTTGTCCCGCCCCGGCAGGTCGCGAATTTCCGGATACAGCGATCCGCCCATCGCGACGTTGACCTCTTGAAAGCCACGGCAGACGCCAAGGAAGGGTTGGCCACGATCAACCAAGGCACGGATAAGCGGCAGCGCAATGCTGTCGCGGTCAGGATCAAAGGCGCCATGCGCTTCGGTTTCGTCTTCGCCGTAATGCTCGGGGTGCACATTCGCCCGCCCGCCGGTGAAGAGAAAGCCGGAACAGCATTCCATCAGATCGTCAATCCGAACGGCCTGCGGGTCGCACGGGATCATGAGGGGGACCGCTTGCGCCACCTCACCGATAGCACTGACGTTTATTTCCCCGGCCGCATGCACGACATAGCTGTCGTTGATGACGTGTTTGTTGGAAATGATACCGATGACAGGACGTGACATGTGACCCTCGTGCGCGCTTTCGGCGAGTCATAGCAAATCTAGCACTGTGCGAAAAAGGCGATCCTACGCGCAGATGGCTGTGCGATTGTGCAAAAACACATGACTGCCTCAGATTTCAGCACTCAACCCCGCTGCTTCGACACCGGCCTGTGCGGCGGCGGCGTCATTGTCGGAAGTATCACCCGTCACGCCAACAGCCCCCAGCACGGCGCCTTTCTTGTCGCGGATCAAAACGCCACCGGGCACAGGCACCATCTGTCCCCCGAACGCCCCATTCGCGGCCTGGATGAAATAGGCCTGCGCCTCGGCCCGGGCCATTTGCGCCGTGCCCGCCATGCCCAGCATGATCGCGCCATAAGCCTTGCCTTGCGCGATGGCATAGCGTCCGGGGCTTGCGCCGTCTTCGCGTTCAAAAGCAAGCGGATGGCCACCGGCGTCGAGAACGATGACGGAGAGAGGTTTAAAGCCCTGATCTTTTCCGTGGTCGAGGGCTTTGCGGATGATGGTGCGGCATTTGCGGAGCGTGAGTGTCATATCGGGTTCCTTACGTCACAAGGGAGAAGACAGGGAGGAGGCCCGAGGGAAGTTGGGGGCGCTGCCCCCGCGCGCCTGCGGCGCACTCCCCCGGGATATTTTGGGCCAAAAGAAATCAGGAGGCTTTTTGCAAGAGCCTGCGGGCATGAAGGACGGGTTCGGTATAGCCAGATGGTTGCGTGCGCCCAGACAGGACGAGATCGCATGCCGCCTCAAAGGCGTGGCCCGAGAAGTCTGGCGCCATTGGGGCGTAGGACGGGTCGTTTGCGTTTTGCGCGTCCACGACGCTTGCCATCTTTTTCAAGGCGGCAACGACCTGGGCCTCGGTAAGCACACCGTGGTGGAGCCAGTTTGAGAGGGCTTGTGCGCTGATCCGGCAGGTGGCGCGGTCTTCCATGAGGCCCACATCGTTGATGTCGGGCACTTTGGAGCAGCCGACGCCTTGGTCGACCCAGCGGACGACATAGCCGAGGATGCCCTGGGCATTGTTGTCGAGCTCGCGCGAGATTTCTTCATCAGAGAAGTTGCGGCCCACCGCCGTGGGAATGGTCAGGAGATCTGCCAAGGTGCCGCGGGGGCCGTTGCTTGCGAGTTCCGCCTGGCGGGCGAGCACGTCGATCTTGTGATAATGCGTGGCGTGCAGGGTTGCCGCGGTCGGAGACGGCACCCAGGCGCAATTGGCCCCGGATTGCGGGTGGCTTGTCTTTTGGGCAAGCATATCTGCCATGCGGTCTGGCATGGCCCACATGCCCTTGCCGATTTGTGCCTTGCCTTGCAGGCCACAGGCCAGACCAATATCGACATTGCGGTCTTCGTAGGACTGGATCCAGGCGGCGGCTTTCATCTCGCCTTTGGGCACCATTGGGCCGGCTTCCATCGAGGTGTGGATTTCGTCGCCTGTGCGATCGAGGAAGCCTGTGTTGATAAATGCGACCCGGTGTTTCGCGGCGCGGATGCATTCTTTGAGATTGGCGGAGGTGCGGCGTTCTTCGTCCATGATGCCAAGCTTGACCGTGTATTGCGGCAAGCCCAGCGCAGTCTCGACCCTTGTGAAAATCGCATCGGCGAAGGCGACCTCTTCTGGCCCGTGCATTTTGGGTTTCACAACATAGACCGAGCCATGAAGCGAGTTCCGCGCGCCGCTGTCTTTTCTGAGGTCATGCATCGCGATGAGGGTCGTGATCATCGCATCCATGATGCCTTCGAAGACCTCATTGCCCTCTTTGTCGTGGATGGCGGGGTTGGTCATGAGGTGCCCAACATTGCGGATCAACATGAGCGACCGGCCTTTGAGCGAGATCTCTGCGCCATCGGGGGCAGTAAAGCTACGGTCTGCGCGCATGCGGCGGGTCATCATGGCGCCGTTCTTTTCAAAGCTCTCTTCCAGGTCGCCTTTCATCAGGCCCAGCCAATTGCTGTAGGCGACGACTTTGTCGGCGGCGTCGACGGCGGCGACGCTGTCTTCGCAATCCATGATCGTTGACAGCGCAGATTCCAGCCAGATGTCGTTCACGCCCGCTGGGTCCGAGGCTCCGATATTGCCGTCGCGATCAATCACGATATCAAGGTGCAAGCCGTTGTTCTTGAGCAGAAGGCGCGTGGGGGCGTCGGCAGCCCCTTCGTATCCGCCGAATTGAGACGGATCGCGCAGCGCCACGGGACCGCTCGCTATGTCCGCGACCAGCGCACCGTCTTCGACACTATATCGCGTGACGTCGCTGTGCGAGCCGGAGACAAGCGGGGTTGTATCGTCGAGAAAGGCCTTGGCCCAGGCGATCACACGCGCGCCGCGCGCTGTGTCGTATCCACCCGCCGGAGGCAGATCGCCCATCGCGTCAGTGCCATAAAGCGCGTCGTACAAGCTGCCCCAGCGCGCGTTCGCCGCGTTTAGGGCAAACCGCGCATTGGTGATCGGCACGACCAGCTGCGGGCCTGGCACGTGGGCGATCTCGGGATCAACGCCGCCGGTTTCGATGGAGAAGTCTGCGCCTTCCTCTACCAGGTAACCGATCTCTGTCAGAAAGGCGCTGTAGGCGGCGGCATCGTGATCCTGGCCGCGATGCGCCCGGTGCCATTCATCGATCTGCGTCTGGATATCCGCACGTTTTTGCAAAAGTGCGCGGTTTTTTGGCGACAGATCGTGCACGATGGCAGAGAAACCGGCCCAGAAATCCGCCGAGGCCACCCCGGTTCCGGGCAAAGCGCGGTCTTCCAAAAACGCGGCGAGCTCGGCCGCCACTTTTAAATCCGCTCGTTCTACAAAATCCGTCATGGCCGTCTCCTTCCGCGTGTTCGCAGACGTCATAGGGAATTTGTTTCCTATCGTAAACTCTATTGGTTATATTTTCTTACCAATTTTCATCAACGCCCCGCGCAACCCTCGGCTTTGCCGTCCGATGCGGCCGATTTTGTGCTGCGTCGACAGCGCTCAGAGCAGAACTTCACAGCCTCCCAATCGCGGGCCCATTTCTTGCGCCATGCGAAGGGGCGACCGCAAAAGGCGCAGTCTTTGGTTGGTAAATCCCCTTTTCGAACCATCTTGGCCATCACAAGACACCTTTGCCGCTTTGGTGGATCGCTTGCGGCTGACTAACGGCGCGCATACGGTGCGCCAAGACCCAACATCGGATCGGATGCCCCATGCGTGACGCAGCCCCAAAGACCATCTATCTGAAAGACTATACGCCCTTCGGCTATGCGATAGATCACGTCGACCTCACCTTTGACCTGGCGCCTTCTGCGACGCGGGTGAGATCACGCATCCGGTTCCGCCCCATACCAGGGGCCAAAGACAAACGGTTTTTTCTGCATGGCGAGAACCTCAAGCTCATTTCGGCGAAAATCGACGGCGAGGCGGTCAAGCCAGACCTTGAGGACGGCGGGCTGAGCTGTTCGGTGCCCAACATTCCCTTTGTCTGGGAAGCCGAAGTGCAAATTGATCCGGCTGCGAATACGGCTCTTGAGGGCCTCTATTTGTCCAATGGGATGTATTGTACGCAATGCGAGGCGGAAGGCTTTCGCAAGATCACCTATTACCCGGATCGACCCGATGTCATGGCGACCTTCCGGGTGCGCGTGAATGGCCCGCATTCAGTATTGCTGTCGAACGGCAATCCAGTGGCCCGTGGCGAAGGCTGGGCGGAATGGCACGACCCTTGGCCGAAACCGGCCTACCTTTTTGCTCTGGTCGCCGGAGAATTGGTAGCCCATCGCGACCAGTTCAAAACGATGGAAGGGCGCGATGTTGATCTTGCGCTCTATGTGCGGCCAGGTGACGAACACAAATGCGCCTTTGGAATGGAAGCGCTTAAGAAATCAATGCTTTGGGACGAACAGGTTTATGGGCGCGCCTATGATCTGGATGTGTTCAACATTGTGGCGGTTGACGATTTCAACATGGGCGCGATGGAAAACAAAGGCCTGAATATCTTCAACGCCTCTGCGGTTCTGGCCTCGCCAGAAACATCGACCGATATGAATTTCGAGCGGATCGAAGCGATCATCGCGCATGAGTATTTCCACAACTGGACCGGCAACCGCA
>CAZYQC010000101.1:0-7071 GCA_964649815.1 uncultured Rhodobacterales bacterium
AGTACTGCCATCAGACTGCTCCTGCTTCTTTGAGTTTCGTTACCAGCTCATCAACCGAACCGACCTTGATGCCTGCGGCACGTTGCGCTGGTTCGGTCGTGCTGACGATCGACAAGCGTGGTGTCACGTCCACGCCGTAGTCGGCGGCTGTCTTTTCGTCCAAAGGCTTTTTCTTGGCCTTCATGATGTTCGGCAGCGACGCATAGCGCGGCTCGTTCAAACGCAGGTCAACGGTGATAACAGTTGGCATAGAGACGCTGATTGTCTGCAAGCCGCCGTCAACTTCGCGCGTGACCTGTGCTTTGTCGCCCGCAATCTCAACTTCGGATGCAAATGTCGCCTGGCTCCAACCCATCAACGCGGCCAGCATCTGACCGGTTGCGTTCATGTCGTTGTCGATCGCTTGCTTGCCGCACAGAACGAGGCCTGGCTGTTCTTCGTCGATGATGCCTTTGAGGATCTTGGCAACCGACAGAGGTTCGATGTCCTGGTGGACGTCATCTGCTGCGACGACCAAGATTGCACGGTCCGCACCCATTGCGAGCGCCGTCCGCAGCGTTTCCTGCGCTTGCTTTACACCAACAGAAACCGCCACGACTTCGTCAGCCTGACCTGCTTCTTTCAGGCGGATGGCTTGTTCCACAGCGATCTCGTCGAATGGGTTCATCGACATCTTGACGTTCGCGAGATCAACACCGGAACCGTCCGCTTTGACGCGCACTTTCACGTTGTAATCGATCACACGTTTGACAGGCACTAGCACCTTCATGAGCGTTCCTCTCTATACAGACACACGACTCACCCAATGTGGCCGCGCCGCCGATTTCGCCGTGGTTTAACGAAGCATTCGGTTGCAAAACAGCGCAAAATCGCCATCTGGGTGTGATTGAACGTCGCGTTTTATCACTCGCGGTTCGCGCCAGGTACCCACAAGACGTCAGATTGGCCATGATCGTTTGCGATGCGCGCGGCCACAAAGAACCAATCACTCAGACGATTTAGGTATTTCACGGCGTCTGGATTGACCGCTTCCATCGTGGCCAGTTCAACGGCCAATCGCTCGGCCCGACGCGCGACGGTGCGACAGACGTGCAAATGTGCCGAAAGCGCAGAGCCGCCAGGCAGGATGAAGCTGCGCAAAGGTTCGAGGGACGCGTTCATCCCATCGATTTCGTTTTCAAGGCGCGTGACCTGTTCTGCGGTCATCCGCAGCGGCGGGTATTCAGCCTCGGCGTCCTTGTCCATGTCCGGCATGCACATATCAGCGCCCAGATCGAACAGGTCGTTTTGAATTCGGCTAAGGGCTGTGTCCATGTCGCCAGTGGCGGTCAGACGCGCGACACCGACCTGCGCGTTAAGCTCGTCAGAAGTGCCATAGGCCGAGACGCGCATCGCGTGTTTCGCAACACGGCTGCCGTTCCCCAGCGCGGTTTCCCCCGCATCGCCGGTTTTCGTGTAGATTTTGTTTAATACAACCATGTTATCCCCCGGTGCTTTGCTGAATCAGTATAACGATGACGATCAAGACGACGGCGGCGAATTGAGCGCCAATTCGCCACCGCATAAGGCGATTTGCATTGTTTTTGGCCCAGCCATCCCCCTTGGCGAAACCGCCAAGGCCCAGCATCAGCACCACCACAACGGCAAAACACGCGATGATGACGAGGTAAAACATGAAGTCCATTGTCAGGCGTCCTTATCGAAGTCTGCCGCGCCATGTAGCGGGCTTTTCTGCGAAAGCGAATGCCAATCAGCCGCGTGACGTTACCGCATCCAACCATCGGGTTGGCAACAGGCGGCGCAAGGCTGCCATGATGTAGGTTGGTGTGGTCACAAAGTACCGGGGACGTGGGTTCGGAGAGCTCAGCGCCACAAAGACCTTTTCCGCCACCGCCTCTGGCGGCAGCTCAAATGTATCCTTGCCGCGATCCTCGTAGAGCCGCTTAAGCAATTTGGCCTGATATTGATCTGCCCGTGCGCTCGACTTCCAATCGATCCATTTTTCGAAATGCGGGATGGAGTTATTTCGGATCTGACTGGTGACGGGGCCAGGTTCGATCAAGACGATGTGCAGCGGTGTGTCGCGCATTTCGATGCGCAACGTGTCGACCAAGCCTTCCAACGCATATTTCGAAGCGACATAGGCCCCGCGCCAGGGGGCATATACGAACCCCAAAACAGACGAGCAAAACAAGATGCGGCCGTGACCTTGGGCGCGCATCACTGGGATGACTTGCCGGGTCAGCTCGTGCCAGCCAAAGACATTCGTTTCAAAGATTGACCGCAACGCATCGGTCGGCAAATCCTCAGTCGCACCTGGTACGGCGAAGGCGCCGTTGTGGAAAACGGCGTCCAATGTGCCGCCTGTCGCCGACAAAACCTCGGCCAAGCCTGTCGTGATCGTGTCGGTGTCTGCGTAATCAATCAGCGGGGCGTCAAACCCTTCTGAGATGAGCCGTTCACAATCCTCAGCCCGTCGGCAGGAGGCAAAGACGCGATAGCCGCGGGCGCGCAAAACACGGGCGCAGGCAAGACCAATGCCCGAAGAACATCCGGTGATGAGAATGGATTTGCGGTCTACCATATTCGGCGTTCAGATGTCGCGCGCGCTTAGCTGTCGGACAAGAGGAAATCTGCCATCCACCCAACAGGGCCGCCGTTTAGTGGGCGCAACTGGACCCAGCCATCGCCGGGGTTCTGCAAGATTTCAACTTCGTCCCCTTTGACGAGCTTGTTCACAACAGAAAAGGACGTTCCAGGCCCGCCACGCACGTTGACCCGGTTGCCAGTCACAAAACGTGTTTCCAGCGGCGCATCGCTGGCGACGCGATCGAGGTCCGACGCGGCCTGTCCATCCTCCGCAAAGGAGACCTGGCTAACCACAGCGCCACTTTGAACAAGGCTCGGCAAAATGATGCTTTGCGTCTCGGACGAGACGCTCGCATCAACAGGCTCGGGCGCGGAGGCCGAGGCAACCTGTTCGGCTGTGCGGGTTGGCTCGGCATCAGAAGAGGCCGGATTCGGACGCAAATTCAACGTCGGAATGTCCGCTTTTGCCAGCACGACGTTTGGTGTCGAAGGGGTTTCGGCGACGCGCACGGATGGCGTGGTGGTTTGCGGCTCTTGCGGCAACTCAATGCGCGACAGGCGGGTGGCCTCGGCGTCAAATTCGTCACCGCCGCTCAGCTCATAGAACGACCAGCCCATAAAAACGAACGCAATCATCACGTAGCGCATGCCGCTCCCCCGCCGCTTGGCCGCGTGTTGCGTGGCATACAACAGCGACCTCCAGACTCTACCAGAATGCTGCATTGCTCACATCAAGATTCGATGAAATGCGTAATTCTGCGCATGTCTCGGCGCATGACGCGCAGTTCTGCCCGAAACCGACTTGTTATCTTGTGGCCTTCTTTGGGTGGCGATACACATGATGTATGGCTGATACCGTTGATCCCCCCAATATGGACCTTTCAGAACCGCTTCGTCGCGCTTTGGGGGAACGGTATCTGACCTACGCGCTCAGCACGATCATGCATCGCGCTTTGCCGGATGCGCGAGACGGGTTGAAGCCTGTTCATCGCCGGATTCTGTATGCGATGCGCGAATTGCGACTCGGATCGTCTGGGGGGTTTCGCAAATCCGCCAAGATTTCAGGCGACGTGATGGGCAACTACCACCCGCATGGCGATGCTGCGATTTACGATGCGATGGCGCGTCTGGCGCAGGATTTCAACGTGCGATACCCGCTGGTGGACGGCCAGGGCAACTTTGGCAATATCGACGGGGATAACCCCGCTGCGAGCCGCTACACAGAAGCGCGCATGACCGCCGTCGCCGAAGCGCTTTTGGACGGGCTGAACGAGAACGCAGTCGATTTTCGCGACAATTACGACGGCACGTTGACCGAACCCGTGGTTCTGCCTGCGCAGTTCCCGAACCTGCTGGCGAATGGATCCAGCGGGATTGCCGTCGGGATGGCGACAAACATTCCACCGCACAACATTTCCGAGCTGTGTGATGCCTGCCTGCATTTGATCAAAACGCCGGATGCGCGCGATGATACGCTTTTGAACTACATTCCCGGGCCAGACTTCCCCACCGGTGGGATCATTGTCGAGCCACCCGAGGCGATTGCGCAGACCTATCGCACCGGAAAGGGCGGTTTCCGCCTGCGGTGCCGGTACGAGATCGAGGATCTTGGACGGGGCCAGTGGCAGGTTGTGGTGACCGAAATCCCCTACCAAGTGCAAAAGTCCAAGCTTATCGAAAAGCTGGCCGAGGTGATTCAGACCAAAAAGGTCCCGATCTTGGCAGATGTGCGCGACGAAAGCGCAGACGACATTCGTTTGATCCTCGAGCCACGGTCAAAGAATGTCGATCCAGACGTTTTGATGAACATGCTCTACCGCAATTCTGATCTGGAAGTGCGGGTTTCGCTGAACATGAACGTACTGATCGATGGCGTAACGCCCAAAGTGTGTTCGTTGAAAGAGGTTTTGCGCGCCTTTTTGGACTTTCGCAGAGAGGTTTTGCTGCGCCGGTCACAGCACCGGATGGAAAAAATCGATCACCGTCTCGAAGTGCTTGAGGGGCTGATCGTCGCCTTTCTGAACCTCGACCGGGTGATCGACATCATCCGTTATGATGATGACCCCAAGGACGCTCTTATGCGCGAGGATTGGTCCAAAGATCACGCGCGGGCCAATGACGAAAGCGACTATGTGACCCCGCGCCCGGGCGAGGGCGAGCTGACCGAAGTGCAAGTCGAGAGCATCTTGAATATGCGTCTGCGCAGCCTTCGCAGATTGGAAGAAATGGAGTTGCTGCGCGAGCAAGGCGCATTGATGGAAGAACGCGCGGCTCTTGAGGATTTGTTGGAAAACGAGGGTCTGCAATGGCAGGCAATCGCGGATCAGCTCAAGGAAACGAAAAAGACCTTTGGGCGGGACTGGCCGGGCGGCGCACGGCGCAGCACGTTTGCAGACGCGGGCGAGATCGAAGATGTGCCGCTTGAGGCAATGATTGACCGCGAGCCGGTCACAATCGTGCTGAGCCAGATGGGCTGGATCCGGGCGATGACAGGTCATATCGATCTCAACCGCGAGCTAAAGTTCAAAGACGGCGACGGACCGCGGTTCATTTTCCATGCCGAGACCACGGATCGCCTCTTGCTCTTTGGAACAAACGGTCGGTTCTACACGCTCTCGGCCGCCAATCTGCCGGGTGGACGCGGGATGGGTGAGCCGGTCAGGCTAATGATTGACCTACCCAACGAAGCCGGGATCGTCGCAGTTTTCGCGCATCAGGCGGACCGCAAGCTTTTGGTCGCGTCGACTGCTGGCGATGGTTTCGTTGTCGCGGAACAAGATGTCGTGGCCCAAACCCGTTCTGGCAAACAGGTTCTGAACGTTCGCGGTGATGTGCAGGCTCTGGTCTGTCAGCCCGTGGTGGGCGACAGTGTGGCCGTCGTCGGTGAAAACCGCAAAGTTCTGGTCTTTGGGCTGGACGAGCTTCCTGAAATGGCGCGCGGCAAAGGCGTGCGTTTGCAGCGCTATAAGGATGGCGGATTGTCGGATGCGACCACGTTTGAACGTGCGCAAGGTCTCAGTTGGCTTGATCCAGCTGGCCGCACCCGCACAGAGACCGATTTGGCCGAATGGACCGGAAAACGTTCCAGCGCCGGGCGGATGGCGCCGCGCGGCTTCCCGCGCGACAATAAATTCACATCCTGATCAGGCGTGTGAGATCGCTTGCTCTGCGCGGCTGAATGTGCAGAGTTTGCGCCGATGATGGATCTGCTCTGCTGAGGTCGAAATGTTCAGAAAATGGCTAATGCTCTTGTTGGTGCCGCTGGTTGCTGCGTGTTCTGGCGCCGCGGATCTGCAGGACCCGCCCGTCGATCTGGGCGACTTTAGCCTGGGCCACAACGTCGCCGTTGCACCCAAAGTTCAGAAAGGCCCCCTCAGCCGCGATGCAACCGAAGAAGAGCTGGTCGAGGCTATGAAGCTGGCTATCGACGAGCGGTTTGGACGCTACGACGGGCCCAAACAATACCACTTTGGCATTTCGATGGAAGGCTACGTCTTGGCAGCGCCTGGTGTGCCTTTGGTCTTGTCCCCGAAATCCGTGCTGATCATCAAGGTTACGGTTTGGGACGATGCCGCCGGCAAAAAGCTTAATGACGAGCCGCACACAATCACGGTTCTCGAGACCTTTGGCACAGGCGCGTTGATTGGGTCAGGATACACTTTGTCGGCTGAGGAACAGCTGCGCCAATTGACCCAAAATGCGGCTAAATCGGTCGAGCGATATCTGGTACAACAGAAAGAAGAACAGGGGTGGTTCGTCGTCGAAGCACCTGTCGCCGTACCCGTCGAATAGGAGATCTTGATGCTGAACAGACGATTTGCACTTCTTGGCCTGGCAGCTTTGTGTGTCGCCGCCTGCGACGCGCCCGACGCGGCCAGCCCTGAGGCGTCGAACCTGATCGTTCGAAACATCACGGTCGATACGTCAAAAATCACCGGGGTGGAGGGCCGCGAAATTGTTGTGGCGCCTGCCCAGATCAGCAAAGATCTACTAAGCGCATTGCGTACAAGTCTGGCAAAAGCGGGCACGGGCAACGCCGATATCATCGTTCAGGTGCAACAGGTCGAACTTGTCTCGCGCGGCGCGTCCGTAGCGTTTTTGCAGAGCAATATCAAAGCGATACTAACGGTCCGCGACGCCAGCACTGGCCAAGACATCGTGCCGCCGACCGCGATCACGGGCTTTTCCGAACAGTTCCGGCTGGGTGGCGTGGTGGGCGTGGTCACAGCGCCGTCTGCCGAGCAGGATTACCAGCAAACACTCCGCGGTTTTGCCAGCACTGTTCGCGACCGCGTCTATGGAACCGACACGGCGGCTTAGAACGGCTTGATTTTCTTGTCGCGGCACAATAAATGCCGCGCGGAGATTCAGGGCCATGTGGGCCCGGATGCAAGAGAAGGGTGCCCAAGCCATGGCAAAGGAAAAGTTTGAACGCACGAAGCCGCATGTGAACATCGGCACGATTGGTCACGTTGACCACGG
>CAZYQC010000102.1:0-7009 GCA_964649815.1 uncultured Rhodobacterales bacterium
AGCTGATGTTGTTGGAGCGGAAGAAGTCCGCCAGGTTCAGCTCGGTGGTTGTACCTGTCTGGATACAAACCGTCGCACCGTCCAGTTCCTTCGCGGAAGAAACGCCCAGTTCCTTTGGAACCATAAAGCCCTGACCGTCGTACTAGTTTACGCCGACGAATTCGAACTTCAGGTCGTTGTCGCGAGAGAATGTCCATGTGGTGTTACGGGCCAGCATGTCGACTTCGCCAGACGCCAACGCGGTAAAACGTGTTTTACCTGTTGTCGGGATGAATTCGACAGCCGCTGGGTCGCCCAATGTGGCAGCAGCAACAGCGCGGCACACAGCCACGTCGAAGCCAGCCCAGTTGCCGCTTGCGTCAGGTGCCGCAAAGCCAACCAGACCTGTGGAAACGCCGCAGTTCAACGTGCCGCGTGCTTTCACATCGTCCAGTGTGGCCGCAGATGCGGCCCCTGCGGCCAGACCAGCAACAGTCAGCGCGCCCAAGATGAAGGATTTTTTCATGTTAACCTCTTCCTGATGTACCGTCGCGTTTTACGACGGCCAATTCAGTGCGTTTTGCACCGATGGTGATAACTAGTGAATATTTCCACTTAGTGGGCCACAACTTGCAAGAATTCATCGCAAAACGTCAAGGCCATGATCACGCATACTGATGCAAATTTATGCATTTGCTTATCGCCGCAGCCGCGAAATCCCAATTCCTCAGCTTTGTACGGACGCATAGAACTCTGCGGCGTGAAAAAAGGCGGCTTTTTTGACGGCTGCGGCGGCGGCTGCCTCTTCGTCAACGCCCCAATGGTCTTCCTGCCAGATTTCGTCGACCCGCGACGCGGCCCAAACGGCCTCAGGCTCTGCATGATTCAAGGCGACCGCGAATCCCAAAACCAGTGAACCCGAGAGGCTGACCAGATCGTGAAAGGCGGCCAGTTCGAAAGGCGTCATCGCATGTGTTCGCTGTGACATTGGCTTAAGCACCGCCTCGTCCTGAGGTGCATGCATCACGCCAGAAACCGGCTTGAGCCGCCCTCCGAAAATGTGTTCGGCCCAATCCAGATAGGGGTCCCAGGCCTCTGCCTGCCTGTCGATCAGCGGTTGCGGGTGATCAGCGCGGTAGCACAGCAAGTCGCTATCGCCATAGGCGGCCAACATCTCTGCAACTTCGCTATGTTGCACCGCCACTTTGTCAATCGCCGCATTCGCCGTGCGCGTGAACGGCATGGTGGTCGGGTCGATTGCGCCGTCTTGGGCGTCCCATTCAGCGGCAATCTGGTTGGCCAAGGCTTGCGTCGGTACAATCAGATCGGCTTTTGCGGGCGTTTTGACGGGTCGGCCGTCCAGTTCGACCCCAAAGCCGGCCTGGGCCGCGACGACAGACGTGTTTGTCCAAAACCGCTTGGCCTTCCATTCGGTCATGAGCCAATCCCCCACATAGTGTCCAAAATGGGTTTCAAATCCTCGAAGCGATCCAAAATGCCAATCGATTCGGTTAGGGTTTCCGCTGCGTGATACCCCCAAGAGACCCCGATAAATGGAACACCCGCCGCTGCTGCCATGTCCATGTCGAACCGGGTATCTCCGATCACCACCGCATCCCCAGGCGCGACACCTGTTTCTGACAGCGCTGTTGTGATCATCGATGGATGCGGTTTGGATGGGTGGTCATCGGCCACTTGCTTGGTCAGAAAGAGATGTCCCAGACCGGCACCGTCCAAAAGCGCGTTTAGACCACGGCGGGACTTGCCTGTTGCGATGCCCAAAAGCCAATGTGGAACGGCATGAATGCCGTCCAAGGCCGCCCGTGCGCCTGGAAAAAGCGGCAAAGAATGCCCACTGCCAGCCTGACGACGGCGGGCAAAGGCCGCCTTATAGGTCGCAACAATCTCGTCCTGGACTGTCGGTGCCGCCTCTTTTGCCAGATGCGCAATGGCTTGCGGCAGCGAGAGACCGACGATCGAAAGGATAGACGCCCGATCAGGCGCAGGAAGGCCCGCCGCTGCGAACGCCTCGTTCATGCATGAAACGATGTCGTATTGACTATCGACCAACGTGCCATCCACATCAAAAATGACAAGCTTTAGCGAAGAGGTCACTTCAGGTCCTCGAACGGGTCATCGGATGCCAAATCTTCTGTCCAACCAAAGGTATCCCAACTGGCCTTCATGTGATCCGGCAGGCTTGCCCGCAGGTCGATTGGTTTGCCACTCACGGGATGTTGCACCACATGCCTGCGGGCATGCAGGTGGAGCTTTTTGCTGATGATGCCGCCCAGCTGCGCGCCCCATCCGTCCCCCAGGTTTTCCTGGCCAGAGCCGCCGTATTTGCCGTCACCCGCGATCGGATGACCCATCTCGGCCATGTGCACCCGCAACTGATGTGTGCGCCCTGTCAAAGGCTCCATCGCCACCCAGGCCGCGCGACCGGCGACGCGATAGAGCGTTGCATAAAGCGTATGCGCCCGTTTCGCGCCCGGCGTGTCATCAATGTCGCGCGGATGCACCGCGATCATCTTTTCGCCTTCGCCCTGCATCCCGCGCCCAGGGGCCTTTACAAGGCCGGTTTTGATTTCACCCAGAAACGGGGTCGGAACACCAGCCACGAGGGCCCAGTAAATCTTGCGGGTGTTTCGGTGCCGAAACGCAGCCGTCAAGGATTTCGCCGCAGCGCGCGTCCGGGCCATGACCAAAACGCCGGATGTGTCTTTGTCCAACCGATGCACCAGCCTTGGCGCTTCATCGGCGCCGAACTTTAACGCATCCGCCAAACCATCCACATGACGCACCTGTTTCGAGCCGCCTTGCACGGGAAGACCCGGAGGTTTGTTCAATGCCAAAATGGCGTCGTCTCGGTAGATGACGCAGGACCGGATCATTTTCGCGTCCGCATCACTGATATGCGAGCGTTTCGGCTGCGGCGGCGCGCTGGCGGCTGGGATGGGTGGCACGCGGACCTGCTGTCCAACCTCAAGCCGCGTTGACGCTTTGACCCGCCCCCCATCCACGCGCGCCTCGCCCTTGCGGCACATCTTTTCGATCCGACCTTGGCTGAGCTGCGGGAACTTGCGCTTGAGCCAACGATCAAGCCTTTGGTCGCCGTCATCTTCTGAGACTGTAATCACTTGAACACCGCTCATGCCCAGACACTCCGCGCCAGCCAAAGTCCCAAGGCCAGGCCGCCGACGGACAAAACAACGGACAACAGGACATACACGCTCGCGCTGGTGAAATGTCCCCTCTCAATCAGCGTCATCGTTTCAAGGGAAAACGCCGAAAATGTCGTGAACCCCCCCAAAACGCCCGTCATGACGAATGGGGCGTAATCCGTCAGGCCACGTTGCGCGGCTGCGACCACAAAGACACCCATAAGGAATGACCCAAGAATATTCACAGTCAAAATAGGAATTGGAAACTCACCCTGGCCGAACAGGCGAACGACACCCATCCCCATGAGAAACCGCATCGCAGCGCCAATCGCGCCGCCCAGAGCTACAAAAACCAAAGTCGCCATCATTCTGACCGTCTCGCGCCAATGCCGGGTCAAGTCAAGTTGAGCGCTTGGCACGCAGGCGTGCAAAATAGTCCAACCGTTTCTTTAGATCGCGTTCAAAGCCGCGTTCGACGGGTGAAAACAACGCTGGCCTGTCCATTCCGTCTGGAAAGTACTTTTGCCCGGAAAACCCGTCTTCGGCGTCGTGGTCATAGGCATATCCGGCGCCGTAGCCTTGATCCTTCATCATCGAGGTGGGGGCGTTTAAAATGTGCTTTGGTGGCATCTCAGAGCCCGTCTTTTTGGCCAAGGACCGCGCGCCTTTGTAGGCCACATAGGTGGCGTTCGATTTTGGCGCGAGCGCGAGATAGACCAACGCCTGCGCCAAGGCCAATTCGCCTTCTGGACTGCCCAACCGTTCATACGTTTGCCAACTCTGAAGACAGATGGCCTGGGCCTGCGGGTCAGCAAGCCCGATGTCTTCCACCGCCATCCGCGTGATGCGACGCGCCAAAAACCGAGGGTCTTCGCCGCCCTCTAGCATACGGGCAAACCAATATAGGGCCGCGTCCGGGTCAGAGCCGCGCACCGATTTATGAAGCGCTGAAATCAGGTTGTAATGCTGTTCGCCCGACTTGTCGTATTGCGCCGCCCGCTGCATCAAACGTTCAGACAGAGCGTCTGTGTCAAAGTCCTGGTCATCCGGCCAAGCGGCGACTTGTTCGATCAGGTTCAAAAGCGCGCGCCCATCGCCATCTGCCATATCGCAAAGCGCACGCCGCGCCGCATCAGTGAGGGGCAAGCGACGCTCTAACACGTGTTCCGCACGCTCGATCAGCGCCGACAAATCTGCGTCCGATAACCGTTCCAGAACCAGAACTTGCGCCCTGCTCAGAACAGCGGCGTTCAACTCGAAAGAGGGGTTTTCTGTTGTGGCGCCAACCAACAGGATCGTGCCGTCTTCCATGTAAGGCAGGAAACCATCTTGTTGCGCTTTGTTGAAACGGTGAATTTCATCCACAAAAAGCAACGTACCGGTCCCGTTGCTCCACCGTATCTTCGCCGCTTCAAAGACTTTCTTAAGCTCGCCTACCCCGCTGAAAATCGCGCTGATTTGCACAAAATGCCGGTCGGTCGCATCGGCCAACAGTCTGGCAATGGTTGTCTTGCCAACCCCCGGCGGCCCCCAAAAAATCAGAGAGGTCAGGCTTTTTGCCCCCAGCATAACCGTCAGCGGCGCCTCTGGCCCCAAGACCGCTTTTTGGCCGATAACCTCATCCAACGAGCTGGGCCGCAACCTGTCGGCCAACGGCCGCGCAGGGGCGTGCCCTTCGGAAATTCCAGGTTGGTCAAAGAGGTCCGTCATGGCCTAAAACCTCAGCAACAAACGGCGACCGCCGCGTATGAGATCAAGACGCGTGCCGCGTTTGGCGTTTCCCAGCGCGCGGGCGGCGTCTCGGCTCGACCTGACCTCTCGGCGATCGACGCGCTGCACGATGTCACCCGCCTGCAGCCCCAAGCGCCGCCCGTATGGGCCGGTCTCTTGGATCATCACGCCTTCTGCGTCCAGTGGCAGGTTGAACTGAGCGATCACCGCCGGGTTGATTTGCACCAGCATCAAACCCGGTATCGCGCTGTTGTCGCCCAATCGCCGCTCTTGTCTCGGCGGTATTTCGGGTGGCAGGATCAGAGCCACGTCCAAATCCCGGGCCCGACCGTTTCTAATTCGCGTGATCGTTGCGGTGCGACCGTCACCAACGACACTCATTCGAAACACCATTTCGGCAGGAGAATTCACCGGCGCCCCGTCCACAGCGACGATTATGTCGCCCGGCGCAAAGCCTCCATCGGCAAACGGACTTGCCGGGTGGAGGCCCGAGATAATGATGCCCTCTGGCCTGTCCAGATCCAGCATATCGGCAATGTCTTGATCCACCGGCTGTCCCGCCAAACCTGCCCACGGCCGCCGAAACGACGCGGCTCCGTCGCGGGCTTGGGACATGAACGCAGCAACAAGGTTCGATGGAATTGCAAAACCAATGCCGTTCGATCCTCCTGACCGGGTGACGATCTGGGTGTTCACTCCGACCAGCCGGCCGGCCATATCGATCAAGGCCCCACCGGAATTTCCGGGATTGATCGGCGCGTCTGTCTGGATGAAGTAGCCAAATCCGCTGCCGTTTGCACCGCCAGAGCGCGCCAGACCCGAGATGATGCCGCTAGAGACCGTCTGACCAACACCAAATGGATTGCCGATGGCCAAAACCAATTCGCCGACTTCGGCTGTATCACTGTCCCGTAACGTGAGGGACGGCAGATCCGAGGCGCCTTCGATCTGCAAAATCGCCAAGTCGCTCTCTTCATCGCCCAAAAGGACAGTCGCCGCAAACTCGCGACGATCGTTCAGAACGATGCGGATGTCGGTGGCCATTCCCACCACGTGATAATTGGAGACCACGATACCATCGCGCGACAAAATCACCCCGCTGCCGAGCGAGTTCTGAACCCGTGGACGGGGTGTACCGAACCCTTGGAAAAACCGTTCAAAGAACGGGTCGTTCATAAAGGGGTTCGACGGCGCTTGGGCCTCGGTCACCCGTTTTGCATAGATGTTAACCACCGCAGGCGCCGCGGTTTTGACCAAGGGGGCAAAGCTGAGCGTGATCTCGGCCTGGGAGGTCGGCACACGGGTATCTGCAACAGCCAAGGTGGCACAGGTGGCAAAGACACATAGCAGAATTGCGCGGATCACTGGTTTTGCTCCCTTTTTTCGCCGCCACTGACACTCGTTCTTAGAACAAAAGAACGGGTGGAAAGGCAACGCAAGGTTCTGGGCCGTCGGTCTTGTGGCGGCTGGAAAATGAAAAAGCCCCCGCGCATTGGCGGAGGCTTTTCGAATTCAGTTTAGGGCAGATCTTATTCTGCCGCTTCTTCCTCGGCCAGGCGTGCTTTGTCCGCAGCACCTTTTGCATCGCGATCACGGTCAATGAACTCGATGATCGCCATTGGTGCCATGTCACCATAACGGAAGCCCGCCTTGAGCACGCGGACATAACCGCCCTGACGCTCGGCGTAGCGTGGTCCCAAAACTTCAAAGAGCTTTGCGACATGCATGTCCTGCTTAAGACGCGCGGCTGCTTGGCGACGGGCGTGCAGGTCGCCGCGTTTTGCCAAAGTGATCAGCTTTTCGATCACTGGGCGCAGCTCTTTTGCCTTGGGCAAAGTGGTTTTGATTTGTTCATGTTCAATGAGCGATCCAGCCATGTTGGCGAACAGAGCCTTGCGGTGCTCATGAGTGCGGTTTAGGCGGCGATAGCCTCGTGCGTGACGCATTTTACTTCTCCAATCGTGCCCTCTACGGGCTGTTTTGCTTTGTCCGGCGGCCGATGCGTGTCAGCCACTCTCCTTGGGGCGGATGCCCAGTGTTTTCTGTGCCCGTCCCGGATGTGATCCGGGCCCTCTTGGCCGCACCAGCCCCGGATCAGCTCCGGGGCACTTGCCTTTTAACTCAGAAGTTGTCTT
>CAZYQC010000103.1:0-6808 GCA_964649815.1 uncultured Rhodobacterales bacterium
CCGCGGATCCGCTTTGCAGCGTTCTTGGGCGTAAACGCAGCGGGGGTGAAAGGCGCAACCGTTGGGCACTGCGTCCAGGCGGGGCATGGCGCCTGGGATCTGATGCAGCCGCGCTTTCCCGCGCGAGGCGAGGGGCGTCGACGCCATGAGCCCATGCGTATACGGGTGCCGTGGCTGGGTCAGCACGTCGCGCACGGGTCCTAGTTCGGCCAGGCGCCCTGCGTACATGACCGCCACTTTGTCGGCGGCTTCGGCGATGACGCCCATGTCATGTGTGATCAGCATGACAGCGGTGCCGCGCTCTCGACAGAGCTTTTTCAACAGTGAAATGATCTGGGCCTGAACCGAGACATCCAAAGCGGTTGTCGGCTCGTCGGCGATGATCAGGGACGGCTCTGCGCAGAGGGCCAGCGCGATCACGACCCGTTGGCGCATGCCTCCGGAAAATTCGTGCGGATAGCTGTCGATCCGCTCTGCGGCACCTGGAATGCCCACTTCTTCAAGTGCTGCGACCGCGCGTTTCATGGCCTCGCTGCGGCTGATGGGCAGGTGCGCAAGCATGGTTTCCGCCAGCTGATCGCCAATCCGCAACAGCGGGTTGAGGGATGTCAGGGGGTCCTGGAACACCATCCCGATTTCCTTGCCGCGCAGTTTGCGCATGGCCTCGGCGTCCAACTGATCGATGCGCGTGCCGTGCAGGTATATTTCGCCGCTGGCGATATGCGCGGGCCGGTTCAAGAGCCCGATAACCGCGTTGCCAGCCATCGATTTGCCCGCCCCACTTTCGCCCACAACGCCCAGAATTTCACCGGCCTGAATGTCATAGGTCACACCGTCCACAGGTTTGACGACCCCATGACGGGTGGGAATGTCTACGCACAGATCACGTATGGATAGGACGGGTGTGGTCATTCAGGCGGCTTTCTGTTCGTCGCATCCAGCTGAGAGCGCGCGACACATGCTCAGTTGATGAGCATTTTTCTGCAATTGCAAAGGTTTTTGCTGCGACGCAGCGGAAAGGCGGTGGACAGGACCGTGGCGGCCCAGCAGGCTGAGCTCAGTGCGCATGAGGGAGGAAACAACAGTCGAGCAAGGAGTTTTCCTATGTGCCTTACAACCGAAGCCTTCGCCATGTTCCTCAATGTGATCGGACTGGGCTTGGTGAGCGGAGATGCTGACACGATGATCGTGCATGCCAGCACCGCAGATGTCACCTGGACGGCGATTGGCGATCACTGGTGCACCACTGCGCCGCAAAACTTTCCCCAAACGATGCCAGTGACCGCGGACCCGATGCCGCCTGTTCGAAACTAAGCGGGGGGGCAGCATCATGTGTTTGACAGCAACGTCCTTTGGCATGCTTCTGAGCCTGATTTCCCTGCAGAACGTGACCGTTGATGACGGGCATGTTGTCGTCCATTTGCCAGACGGAAACGTCCATTGGTTCGCCGTGGGCGCCGAATGGTGCACGGGCGCAGGCCATATTGAAATGGCGCTGGGCGTGACGACGCAGGCATTGCCTGCGTAAGCCCGCGGGGTGGAATGGCGGCGCGCGCGCATCTTTAGCGCAGCCTTGGGTTCAGCGCGTCGCGCAGCCAATCGCCCAAAAGGTTCACGCTGAGCGCCAAAGCCAAGAGGGTAACGGCGGGGAAAAACAGAATCCACCACTCGCCCGAGAACAGGAACCCTTGGCCAATTCGGATCAGCGTTCCCAGCGAGGGTTGCGTGGGCGGGGCGCCCACACCCAAAAAGCTAAGCGTGGCTTCGGCGATGATCGCAAGAGCCAGCGAAATGGTCGCGATGACAAGAACCGGAGAGAGCACATTGGGCAGGATGTGGCGCAGCATGATGATGCCCGGGCTGCGCCCTATCAGGCGCGCCGCAGCCACATAGTCTTTGTTCTTTTCGACCAGCGTCGCGCCGCGGACCACCCGCGCGAATTGGACCCAATCGCTTAGCCCGATGGCCAGGATCAGAACCCAAATGGCCATCTGATCACGATATTCGACCGGAGTTACGCCCTTGGCGATGCCGAAAATCAGCATCGCAACAAGAATGGCAGGGAAGGTCAGCTGGACGTCTGCTGTGCGCATGATGATTGTCTCGGTCCAGCCGCCCACATATCCGGCCAAAAGCCCCAGCGCGATCCCAAGAACCATCGCAAAAAGCACCGCTGCAGCCCCCACAAACAGCGATATACGCATGCCGTAAAGGATCGTGGAATAGACATCCCGCCCTTGGTCATCGGTGCCAAGAAAGAACTGATCGCCGGTAAAGGCATTGGGCGTCATCGGTGCCGTGAACCCGTTCATCAGGTTCAGCGATGCCGGATCAAACGGGTTTGTCGGCGCAATCAGCGGCGCAAACACGGCTGACAAGACCAGGATAAGAACGACAAGGCTCGAAACTACGGCCACAGGCGACCGCCGAAACGTGTAGAAAAAGTCACTTTCCAGCGCGAGCCTGAGACGCGACCGATCGCGCGAGGGGAGGGTGCTGTCTGACATCAGTGACCTCCGGCCCGATCCATGCGCAGGCGCGGATCAATAGCAAAGTAGAGCAGGTCGACCACCAGATTGATGGCGACAAACATAACCGAAATCAGCATCAGATAGGCCGCCATAACAGGGATATCGACAAACTGGATGGCGTTGATGAACAACAATCCAACACCGGGCCACTGAAAGACGGTCTCGGTGATAATCGCAAAGGCGATGATCGCCCCAAGTTGCAGACCCGTGACCGTGATCACCGGCACAAGCGTGTTCTTTAGGGCGTGGCGAAAGTTCACGGCGCGCTCTTTCAAGCCGCGGGCCCGGGCAAAGCGGATGTAGTCCTGGCGCAAGACCTCTAGCATCTCGGATCGAACCAGGCGCATGATCAACGTCATCTGGTAAAGGCCCAGCGTGATTGACGGCAGGACCAAAGCCTTTAACCCGCTTTCCGTCAGGAACCCCGTCGACCACCAGCCAATATCGACGACCTCCCCGCGCCCGAACGAGGGCAGCCAGCCCAGTTCGACAGAAAAGAGGTAAATCAACAGAATGCCAATGAGGAAGGTCGGCAGAGAAACACCAATGAGCGATGTCGACATGATCAGATTGGCCAAAACCCCGTTTCGTCGGATGGCCGTAAAGACGCCCAAGGCGATACCGATGCTGATCGCCAAAAATCCCGACACAGCAGCAAGTTCCAGCGTGGCTGGCGCACGCTCCACCAGAATTTCTGCCACAGGTCTGCCCTGGCGATAGCTCACGCCAAAATTGCCCTGCAGCGCGCCTTCGAGGAATTTGTAATATTGCACGGGGAATGGCTGATCGAGGCCCAGCTGCACGCGCAGCCGTTCAATATCGGCCTGTGTGCGTTCCTGGCCCAGCATATTGTCGATCGGGTCGCCCACAAAGCGGAACATCGAAAAGGCGACCAGGCCCACGATCAGCAAAACCAGAAACGATTGCGCAACGCGCCGGATCACGTAGGCGAGCATTCTTGATTTTCCCCTTTACTCCCAGTGATGTCAGCGTCGGGCTGGCCCGTCAACTCAACACCTGCCGTGCGGGACAGACCAATCGATGTCCGGCCCCAGCGGCACGATCCCCAAAGGATTACGCAGTTCCGAGACAGAGTAATAGCCTGATTTGTAGACATCAAAGCGAACCGTGTCCGCAACGCCTTGCATTTGATAGATCTCGCGCGCGTAAGCCCAAATATTGGGATAATCGATAATGCGGCGCAGGTTGCATTTGAATGCGCCGTGATAGGCCACGTCAAACCGCGCCAACGTCGGAAAGAGCCGGACGTCCGCCTCGGTCAGACGATCGCCACAGAGAAACCGGTTGTCCGCCAGATGGGCCTCGATCTTGTCCAACGTGGCAAAGACGTCTCGACACCCTGCCTCATAGGCCGTTTGCGTCCGCGCAAACCCAGCGCGGTAAACACCATTGTTGAGCGTGGGATAGATCAACGCATTCCACGCATCGATATCAGGCTGCAAATCCTCGGGGCAAAGCCCGCCTGTCTGGCCCAACATGCGCACCAAATCGGCGCTTTCGTTTGACACAGGGGCGTTGGTGTCGCGGTCCCACACCAATGGCACCGTCAAACGCCCGGTGAAGGGCTCTGGCGCCTTGGCATAGACTTCGTGCAAGGCAGCAACCCCAAAAAGGGGGTCGTGATAGGCGCCTTGCGGATCATAAACCCACCCCTGTTCGGTGCGCCTAGGCCGGGCATAGGCCACAGTGATGATGTCTTCCAGGCCGCACAATACCCGCGTCAGCAACACGCGATGCGCCCAGGGGCAGTTCCACGCCGCATACAGGTGAAATCGGCCCGCCGCCCAGGGCCCCGGCGGCATGGCGTTGCGGATCGTGGTCTGCCCGCGCTTGAACGCCCCGCCCTCGGTTGTGTCGGGGCCGGGGTCTTCCACATGAAAGACCCCGTCAATCATCACACCCACTAGTTGACGGTTACCCAGCGCAGGATAAAGAAGTTATCCGGCCGTTGGGTCAGCTCAATATTGCTGCGCGTGCCCCAAACCAAAGGCTGCACATACATCGGCACATAAGCCACTTCGTCCTGCAGGATCTTGGTCACCTCGTCCAACATGGCCTGACGCTTGGTGTCGTCGATCTCGGACTGGATCATCGGCAACAGCGCATCGACCCGCGCGTTGGAAAAGCCACCAAAGTTCCAGCTGCCCAGCTTTTTCTCTGCATTGGGGGTGGAGGCCAAGAACCGGATGGGATGCTCTGCGTCGAAGGTCCCCGGGGACCAGCCAAGCAGATACATATCGTAATTGTCTGCGCGCAACTCAGGCCAATAATTCTGCACCGGCATCGCATCCAAGGTCGCCGTCACGCCGATCTGGGCCAGCATACCAGTGACCGCCTGACACACAGCCTCATCATTGAGATAGCGGTTGTTCGGGCATTTGAGCCCAAAGGAAAAACCGTCGGGATACCCAGCTTCTGCCAAAAGCGCCTTGGCCCCGTCTGGATCAAACGGCGGCCGAGCGGCCAAAGCCTCGGAATAACCGCGCATCGCAGGCGACACGAGCTGGCTTACCTCCTCGGCATTGCCCCGCATGATGGTCTGCAAAATGGCCGGCACATTGATTGCCTGCGCCACCGCCTGACGCACGCGCACATCCGCAAAGGGGTTTGCGTCGGTGGTTTCCGCGGAATATTTCAAAGCCGCAGCTTCATGCGGAAAGCCCATCATGATGACGCGCGCCTCGATGCCCTGAATAACATTTACATCCGCATTGCTCTGCAGCCGTGCAACATCCTGAATGGGCACGGGATTGATGAAATCCACGTCTCCCGACAAAAGCGCCGCCAGTGCCGTTGCGGGGTTTTGGATCGGCGTGACGGTCGCCCGGGTAATGTTGTGCTCAACCTCACCCCACCATCCGTCAAAAGGCTCAAGAACAGTGCGCAACCCTGGCTCGCGCGCGGTGACTTTGAACGCGCCTGTACCGTTTGCGTTCAACGTCGCGTAATTCCCATTTTCCTTGTCCGGCAAAGCCGCATTGTTCGCGGCCATCCAACCATCATCCATAATCATCCAATTCGCGATCGACGATGGGAAAATTGGGTTCGGCGCGGTTGTCATGAAATCAACGGTATAGTCATCGACCTTCACAACCTCAGACACCGGCGCAAACCAACTGCGCGTGTCCGAAGCCTCATCCGATGCCCGCGCATAAGAGGCCATCACGTCATCAGCATTAAACGCGGCACCATCCTGAAACGTCACACCCTGGCGCAACGTAAAGCGCCATCCAGCCCCCTCGCCAATCGGCTCCCAGGCGGTGGCAAGCGCCGGCTCGACACTCATGTCCTTTCCGCGCCGCACAAGGCCTTCATAGACATTGTTCAAAAATCCCAGAACGGGCGCCGAATTGACGGCATGCGGATCCATTGTTTGCGGGTCTGTTGTAACAGCCCAGGTAAAGCCTTTGGCTTGAGCCACAGGCGCAAGCGTAAGCGCCAAAGCGGCGGCGGCAAGACGAGCGTGCATTGGAAGTCTCCCCAGATGGTCGTGCACCAAAAGCGTGCGAGTCTCATTTAGCTGGGTCAACCCGTCTGACAATCCGTCGCAAAAAAGTGACCAGCTCCAAACCGCGCAAGCGAGGGGCCAGCCCCTCGCGCTCCCCGGAGTATTTGTGATCCAAAAGAAGGAGGAAAATGTCTTCATTTCTTTTGGCGGAAAATATCTCGGGGTGCGGGGCAGAGCCCCGCGTCTCGGATCGCGCAAGCGATCCGAAAATGAAAAAGACGGCACCTGTTGGCGCCGCCTTTCTTGGTCCCTGACCGCTCAGGATCAGTTCATTTTGAAATATTTGAACTTTGCCGCATCGTCTGGCGCCACGATTGTGTCGACGCCGGATTTCATGCCCCAGTTCAAGACCTGGTGGTGGATCGGGATGTAAAGTTGTTGATCCTGAACCACTTGCCAGATCTCGTTGATCGACTGATTGCGTGCGGGCAGATTGGTCTCGGATGCCAGTGAGACGATCTTGGCGTTCAGCGCGTCGTCGCTAAAGCGTGTTCCGTTCCAGGAGCCGTATTTGTCGGTCCGGCCGTGGACGAGGAAGTTGAAGATATACTCGGAATCGTAGGTCGGCACGCCCCAGCCCAGCATGTAAAAGTCGGTTTCCAGGTTGGAGATCAGCGGGAAGTGCTGTGCCTTTGGCTTGGCGTCGAGGTTAACCGTGATGCCAATCTGGCCCAGCATCCCCACGGCTGCCTGACAGATCGCTTCGTCGTTGATGTAGCGGTCGTTCGGGCAGTCAAGCTGGATGGAG
>CAZYQC010000104.1:0-1168 GCA_964649815.1 uncultured Rhodobacterales bacterium
TTGTCGCGCGCCAGTGGATCCGCCACCGCACCGCCAATGTGAACGAATATTCCGCCCGCTATTCGATCCTGGACCGCGAATTCTATATCCCAGCGCCTGAACACCTCAACGCCCAGTCAGTCGTCAACAATCAAGGCCGCGGAGACGTTCTCGAAGGGGAAGAGGCGGCGCGCGTTCTCGAGATCCTCAAGGCCGATAGCTCTCGGGCCTATGATCATTACGAGGCGATGATCTCGGACGATGGCCAATCCGGCCTCGCGCGCGAGCTTGCCCGGATGAACTTGCCCGCTAACATCTACACGCAGTGGTACTGGAAAGTCGACCTTCACAACCTCTTCCACTTCCTCCGCCTGCGCGCCGACGCCCACGCCCAATATGAGATCCGCGTCTATGCAGAGGCGATGTGTCAGGTCGTGGCCGATTGGGTCCCCTTCGCCTACAAAGCGTTCGAGGATTACCGTTTGGGATCAGTGACTCTGAGCGCCCAGATGGTCGACTGCCTGCGCCGCATGCTCGCAGGCGAAGAGGTGACGGAAGAGACGTCCGGCATGTCCAAACGCGAGTGGCGGGAATTCATGGGGGTCGTTGGGTAGCCGTTTTCTTGGGGGACATCGGGGTCCCGGGTCAAGCCCGGGAAGCGCGCTCACCCCGGAAAGCGCACCCACCCCGGACCTGATCCGGGGCCCCGCTGAACCAAGCGCGCGGCCTGCTCAAAGAGGTCCCGGGTCAGGCCCGGGAGGCCCGGGAGGCGTTAGAGGAGCAAGACCTCCCCGCTCAAATCCCGCCAATCGGGGTTCTCGGCCTCAATCAACGCCTCTTTCCAAGCGCGACGCCAACGTTTTATCCGCCGTTCGCGCAGCAGGGATGAGGCGAATGCGTCATGGGTTTCGAACCAGACGAGCTTGTGAATGTTGTACTTTGCCGTACGCGTTGAAAACCCCGCGCGATGGGCGGCAAGGCGGCTTGCCAAATTGCTCGTGCGCCCGGTGTAAAGCGCGCCGTGTGGGCGAGAGGCGAGAATGTAGACGACATGGGACATGGCGCGCAGGTTTGACCATTTTGTTTAACGTTTGCCTAAGAGGGGGGGGGTGCGGCCCCGGATCAAGTCCGGGGCGGGTGAGGTTGTTTGATGGCTTGGCTGCGGTCGCCGGATCAAGCCCGGGGTGGA
>CAZYQC010000104.1:1268-6802 GCA_964649815.1 uncultured Rhodobacterales bacterium
TTCTAACAAAACGTAAAATCTCAAAAACCAACCCTCTGAAAACGCCGCATAAAGATTTTCTGTCCCCGCGGGGACAGGTGTTTTGAGGGGTTTTCAGGGGCTTCGGCCTCCGTCACACTTGGGGCATGCTTGATCTTGCGCACTTGCCTGAGGGCTTTCACGACGACCCGTTTCCGCATTATGACCGGCTCTTGGCCGAGGCGCCGGTTTGTGCGCAGGCGGATGGGTCGGTCTTGCTGTCGCGGCATGCGGATCTGGAGCGGATTTACAAAGACACCGGGCGCTTTCGCTCGGGCAAGACCGAGGTTTTCCGCCCGAAGTTCGGCGCAGGCACGCCGCTTTATGAGCATCACACAACCAGCCTCGTGTTCAACGATCCGCCGCTTCACACGCGGGTGCGCAGGATCATGACGGCGGCTTTGGCACCGCGGGCGATCCAGCGGATGGAGGCGGGGTTGATCGAAACCGTTGATCGTTTGTTAGACGGTATGCCCGCAGCTCCCGATCTGATCGAAGATTACGCGAGCGTTATTCCCATTCAGATCATCGGCAACCTGCTGGATGTTCCGATGGAAGAACGCGGGCCGCTGCGGGATTGGTCGCTGGCCATTTTGGGGGCGTTAGAACCCACCCTGACCCAAACGCAATTGGACAACGGACACGCAGCCGTCAGTGCGTTCAAGGCCTATCTGACAGACTTGATTGCCCGGCGGCGTGCGTGTCCAGGCGACCCGGACACGGATGTTTTGACCCGGTTGATCAACGGCGACGGCGAAGGGGCGCTGACCGAGGTCGAGCTTATCCAGAACTGTATCTTCATTCTGAACGCCGGGCACGAGACGACGACGAACCTGATCGGCAATGGTCTGGCCTTGTTGCACGATCATCCGGAGCAAAAGGCGCGGCTTTTGCGTGATCCGTCTTTGATCCAAACCTGTGTCGAAGAGGTTTTGCGCATGGCCTCGCCCAACCAATTCGGCAACCGGGAAACGACCGAAGAGGTCGAGATCGGAGGGCGGCTTGTCCCCGCGGGGACGAACTTGCATCTGTGCATTGGCGCTGCAAACCGGGACCCCGCTGTCTTTGACCAGCCAGAGCGTTTCGATATCGGGCGCAAGCCGAACAGGCATCTGGCGTTTGCTGGCGGACCGCATGTCTGTGTGGGGTTGACCTTGGCGCGTATGGAAGGGCGGATCGCGTTGGAAAGACTGTTGCGGCGCTATCCCAATTACACGCTGACCGCGCGAATTCCCGGTGGGCGCGTGCGGTTCAGAGGATTTTCTTCACTTTGTGCGAAATTGTGACTGATTTGGTTATCCACATCGCGTCATAAAACTGTTACAAAGACGCATGATGCGTTTTGTGATCCCCATTCTCTTGCTGTTGCCATCGGTCAGTTTTGCCAATCCGATTGCCGAAGTGATCTGTGTCCCCACCACGCAGATGAAGCAAAAGATGGCGTCGGTCGGGCATCAACGCCAAGCTTATGGTGTGCGTGAGCCTGAGCAGATGATGGAAATCTGGACGGACAAACGCGGCGACTGGACCATGATTGTGCGCTACGCCTCGGGGACGAGCTGTATTGTCGCGATGGGCGAAGCTTGGGATCTAGAGACGCCACGTGATCCGGCGTAACCGGATCCAAGGTGTCTGCAAGACGCGCGCGTTCAGCGAAAACCAGTAGACCCGTCAACTGACCGGCCAAATGCAGGGTCCCGTTCGCCTGAACGGTTGTGTCGGACATAAAGGGCTTCGTTAGAAATCCGTCGCATATGGCGATCCGGCACAAGCGCGCCGGATTGCATAGCACGGGCCGCGATCACATCGCTTTGATGTCGCCTGCCATTTGGCGTCCGTCGCGACCTTCGATGAGTTCGAAACTGACTTTCTGATTGTCGGCCAAGCCGGTCAACCCGGACCGTTCGACAGCGGAGATATGGACAAAAATGTCCTTTCCGCCATCATCCGGCGCAATGAAACCATAGCCTTTTGTGGTGTTGAACCACTTCACGGTGCCTTCAGGCATATCCCGTGCCTCCTTTTCGCCTTTCAGTCTTACCCCGCCTACGGATGCGCACCCGGGGGTATTGAGCGCTTCGGCAAGGAGACCCAAAAAAGGCCCACAGTGCGTCCACAACTTAGGAGATTGATCGCGACGGCGAAAAATCAAGCGTTGCGTGCTTGGCTTTGGGTTAAGTGCCGTTAAATTTGGCGTGAACTTGGGGGAATGCTGTGAAAATCTACGGAATTAAGACCTGTGACACCTGTCGGAAAGCGATCAAAGCGTTTCCCGATGCGGAATTTGTCGACGTGCGGGCGGATGGTTTGCCTGATGACGTGCGTGATGCGGCGCTGGCGGCGTTTGGCGATGCTTTGTTGAACACACGCTCAACAACCTGGCGGGGCCTGTCCGATGCAGAGCGCGCAGGCACGCCGGTGAATTTGCTGGCCCAGCACCCGACGTTGATGAAGCGCCCGTTGATCGATGCAAACGGGCGCTTGACCTTGGGCTGGACAGCCGCGGTGCAGGCCGAGTTAGGTCTTTGACAGCGCCCGGTCGAAAGAGATGGGCCCAGCCCCTTTGACGACCAGCACGGCCAACAGCAGGATCCAAAGCGCGCGTTGATCCATGATCACGGCATCGGGGAAGCGGTCGAACCAGGCGCCCCATGTCTTTTCGTCAACCCCGTGGCCGTAAAGATCGGTAAGCGATTGAACGACCACAAAGCCGATCATCCCCAGCGCGGCAAGCCGCGTCAGCAGACCGATGATGATAAGGGCTGGCAGAATGAATTCGGCCCATGTGCCGAAAAGGACCACCAGTTTGGGAAAGATCCCGATCTGGGTGATGTCGTAGCCAACGGCTTCGAGGGCCTTGGGATAGATCTGGGCGTATGCCCCAAGGGCGGGTTGGAACACGCCCGCAAGGCCATCGCCCAATTTGGTGAGACCGGAGACCCAGAAGTACATCGCGAGAACGGCCGCAAAGAGCAGGCGGGCAAGCGTTGGCAAAAGCCAATCGGCGCGAGAAACAGGGCCAAAAATCGCATCGTGCAGACGGGCCAGGGCAGTCATGTTGGTCTTCCTTCTTGGGGTATTTTTTCCGGGAGCGCGGTCAGCGCGCCCGAAGAGATGAGCAGGGACAAAAGCGGCGTGAGATCAAAGTCGGGATCGATGCGCGCGGCTTGGTCTTGAGCCTCTGCGAGGGTGCGGTCCGCGCCGATCGCTGTGATCCAAGCGCCTTGCGCTTTGGTAAGGGCATGCGGGGCGGGGTCAAATTCGGGACGCACGATCAGCACATCCTGCGCGATTGCGCGCGGTTTTGGGGCGCCGTCTTGCGTGTTGAAGGCCCATAGGTCGAAAAGCGGCCAATCGGACGTTAGCAACCTGACGGCGGGGGCGAGGTGCAATCGGCTTTGCATCAGCCGCTCTGGCGGGAGTCTGCCCAAGGCTGTGGGGTCAAGCGGGGTGGCGTCAGCGGCGTGGTAAGAGGCGCGCATCGCGATCTCTAACCGCGCGACGTCAGGCAGGTATCCAAGGTGCTTGAGCGGCTCAAAGCCTTGGAGGAACGCTGGCATTTCAGTGCCATAGTGCATCATGAGCGGGGACGATGGGGGATGGGCGCGCAAAAAAAGACCGGCCAGACGGTCGAAATTCTCGGCGCCCAACAATTTGCGGAGTATCGGAAATCCGGCCTGCAGTGCCTCGGTCAGCGAGACGGCGACATTGTTGCGGTAAACGGAAAAGCGTTTGCCAGCAGGCGTTGCGCTTGCGTCTATCAAGCCTTCGGGCACTGGCTGGCTCGCATCGAGGAGTGCTGCGCGGAAGGTTGATTGCGAGACGGGCATGAAAGGTTACGCCGGTACGCAGGCCAGCGCGGTGTCGGCCCGCTCTGCCTCTGCCAACAGGTCGGGCCAATCAGGGACGTCATTGTCCCATTCGACCAAAACAGGCGCGCTGCCGATTTTGGCGAGGGCGCAATCCAGCAAGGCCCAGACGGGTTCTGCGGCCTCTCGACCGTGGCTGTCAATCAGCAGGGGGCGGCCTGCGTCGTCTTCGTCTTCGTCGTGGCCGCCGATGTGGATCTCGCCAACATGGGCCATCGGATAGGCGTCGATGTAGCTTTGCGGCGTGTAATCAAGGTTGGTTGCGGAAATGAAAACGTTGTTCACATCGAGCAAAAGGCCACAGCCTGTGCGTTGGGCAAGCTCGGCCAGAAAATCGGTTTCGGACCAGGTGCTTTCGGCAAAGGCCAAATAGCTGGAGGGGTTCTCTAAGAGCATCTGGCGTCCCAAAGTCTCCTGCACCTGGTCGATATGCGCCGCGACACGCTGAAGTGTGTCGGAGGTGTAGGGCAGTGGCAGGAGATCGTTTAGAAAGTCGTCGCCATGTGTGGACCAGGCCAGGTGTTCCGAAAAAGAGGCGGGGTTAAGCCAACTCACAAGGTGTTTGAGGCGGGCAAGGTGGTCTTGGTCGAGGGGGGCCTCCCCTCCGATTGAGAGACCAACGCCATGCACCGAGATCGCAAAACGCTCGGAAAGCGCGCGCATCTGAGCGTGTGGGCGGCCACCGGCGCCCATATAGTTTTCCGCGTGCACCTCGAGCCATTCAACCGGGCCTGGGTTGGCCAAGAGGTCACTAAAGTGCTGAGGTTTATAGCCGACGCCCGGCCGGTGGGGCAGCCGATCATATTTTGGGGTGGCGTCTAACATACTGAATCCACTTGGAAACGCTGTGTGCCCAATGTGGGCGGTGGTGGAGTGGGCTGTGTCGCCCACTCCGACAAAGTGAGGCTTAGGCCGCTGGCAAGTCGCGGTCGATTGGCTCGAGCGAACCAGTGCGCGCAGAGCCGTCTGCCATTGCTGGCAGCTCGATTTCCGCGCACGTGCCTGCGTCAACCAATGTCCAGGCGTTGCCCTGATAGTCGACTGTGGACGTGCCGGCACAAGTTGTGCCTGCGCCTGCAGCGCAGTCATTCTGACCCGCGAGGCTCACGCCATAGCACTTTTCTTTGGACGCTGCTTCGGCGGTTGTGGTGTGTCCGGCCAGAGCAGCAGCAACAGCACCGGCGACAGCGAGCGTTTTCATTGTGTTCGACATTAGTAACTCCATCAAAAAAGTACGAGGTTCGTCTGTGTTCGTGAGGTTTAGATAGGCCATCTGGAGGCAAATGTACCAGCCGGATGGCCGGGTGTAACGGGTCTGTTAGAAATCGTCAGGCAAGGCTTGGGGTTCCGGCCTCAAAATACAGAAAAACCGCGCCGAATGTTACAAACGGCGCGGTTTTCTTACAGTTAACAGTGGTCGCTTGGGCGATTTGTTACAAAAGATCTGGCGGCGTCGCCTCTTTGCCCAAGGTTTCTGTCATCAGGTCAAGCGGCTGAACGCTGGTCTGCTTTTCGCCCAGGCGCCGCACGGACACGGTCCGCTCTTCGACTTCGCGATGACCGACGGCAAGAATAACCGGAACCTTGCCGACCGAGTGCTCGCGGACCTTGTAGTTGATCTTTTCGTTGCGAATGTCCGCTTCGGCC
>CAZYQC010000105.1:0-6565 GCA_964649815.1 uncultured Rhodobacterales bacterium
TGTCGCCGCAGACAACGGTCATTCCGGGCAGGGTCCAGCCCTGTTCAGGGCCAACGATGTGGACGATGCCTTGGCGGATATCGGTCACTGGGTAATAGTGAATGCCAAAGTCCTTGGCGTTCTTGTCGAGCGCTTCAACCTGGATGCGGCTGTCTTCTGTCATGTTGGACGGGTCTTCGCGGCCCGCCGTGGTTGGCACGTTGTGATCCGGCACCGCGATGGTCTTTTCCGGGGCGCGGACTTTGCGGCCTGCCATGCGCAGGCCTTCAAAGGCCTGAGGGCTTGTCACTTCGTGGACAAGGTGGCGGTCGATATAGAGCAGGCTGGTGCCGTCTTCGGCTTCGTGCGCCAAATGAGCATCCCAGATTTTATCATAGAGCGTTTTGGGGGACATGGGTCCTCTCCCGAGTTTTTGGTGGATGTGAGTACGTCAGGCGGTGTGTCAGCACGTCATAGACGTGCGAGCACCGTAAAATTGGCGCCGTAGAAGCGTTCGCGCAGGCGCGCGCGGTCGTCCATGTCGAGCACAAAAGTCATGCGAAATCCTTACAGCGATGCGTGTGCAGCGACAAGAGGCAGGCGCCGTCAATCCTCGGCTGGGGTTTGCTCGGCTTCGGCCAGCCGCAGGGCCAGCGCCTCGGCGATGGCCACGCGCGAGCCTTTGAGGGGAAAGACCATGTCTTCGGTGGGTGAAGACAGGCGCCACCGCAACCCCGCTTGCAGGATCTCAAAATCCGCTTCTGCGATGACAAAGGCGTAGGATGCAAAGCCTTCGCGCGGCGGCGGCAAAGCAACGAGCTGCTCGCCCGTGATCTCTAGCCGACGCACGCCACCGTCGGGCATTTCGATGGCCGACATGACTTTGGTTTGCGCAGGCGTGCCTGGGTAGGCCACGCTGACCAGGGCGTCTTTGCCGTCAGGACGCAAAAGCAGCATGGCATGGCTTTGGTCGGGCATGACCAGAACCGCACCTTCTAACCCTTGGGTCCAAAGTTGGTGATCGGGTTTCAAAACCGACCAGGCGCCGTCGGCGGCCTGGGCAAACGTGGCCAGCAGCCAAATGGCGCAGCTGGCCCAAACGGAAATGCGTGTCGTCTGCGCGCTCATGCGGGCTTGGTCCTCGCGGATGTTGCGGCCTTTACTGTAGGTCTGGTGCAAAAAGGAGGCAAGTTTTGGCCGTTGCGCGTGGAAATTCGGTGCTTCATTGAATTGTCATCGTGTGACTGCTACCCTTTATGCATCCAGCGTCGGGCATGCGGCGCCGTAACTGAGGAGGACATTGTCCTGTCAATTATTGCTGAAGCAGCTACAGCTGCGGATGAGCGGTCGGGCCTGATGGGTGCCGCCGCAACCGAGGCCACAAGTGAGGCACAACTTGCGGCTATCCTGACTTCTCTTTCCGACGACAAAGCTGAGGATGTTGTGGAGATTGATCTTCGCGGCAAAACAGCTTTTGGCGACTATATGGTCGTGGCGTCTGGGCGATCGTCGCGCCAGGTGGCTGCGATTTCGGAAAAGTTGGTTGAACGCCTGAAGGCACAATTCGGCCGGACCGCGCGCGTCGAAGGGAAAGACACCGGAGATTGGGTGCTTATCGACACAGGCGATGTCGTTGTGCATGTGTTCCGCCCAGAAGTGCGCGAATTCTATCAGTTGGAAAAGATGTGGCTGCCTGCGGGGCAAGCGGCCAAGACCACCAACTGAGCCAGCTTTGATGCGCCTGTCTGTATGCGCTGTTGGCCGCCTGCGTGGCGGCCCAGAGGCGGATTTGATCTCTGATTATCTGACGCGGTTTGACCGAACGGGGCGGGCCCTTGGCCTAGGCCCTGCGACGGTGATCGAAGTCGAAGACCGCAAAAATGGCGGCATGGCTGCCGAAGCGGTCCTGCTGCGCCGATCTCTTCCCAGCGGCGCTCGGCTGTGTGTGCTGGATGAACGCGGGACCGTCCAAAGCTCTCCTGACTTTGCGCGGCGCCTGGCAGGCTGGCGCGATGATGGGCAGCAAGCCGTGGCCTTTGTTATCGGCGGCGCGGATGGCGTCGATCCGTCGTTGCGGCAAGAAGCAGACCATCTGCTGAGCTTTGGCAAGATGGTCTGGCCCCATATGCTTGTGCGTGTGATGCTGGCCGAGCAGCTTTATCGCGCCGCGAGCATCCTGGCGGGGGCGCCCTACCACCGAACGTGATCTGCTTTGGGCGCCGCGCAGTCAGTTGCCAAGGTCGACGATTATGCTGTCTGTGTTCCAACCTTCGGGAAGGTCGCGCGCTTGGACGCGCACCTGCGTTGTGCCTTGGGGTATCACGACACCCGACAAAGAGCGGGTGAACGGCTGTTCATTGACGTGAGGGTGATACAGGACCCGCATGCCAAGCTCTTCTCCTGACATCGTCAGAACGCGCCATCCGTCTGCATAATGGTCCCAGCCGGTGTCAGGATGCCGAATGGTCACGTCAAAGCGCCAAGTGCCATCGCTGGCTTGGGTGGTTGTGACGTTTTCGATAACCGGCTCGCCCGCTGTGACGGCGGCGGGGAGCAGGAAGACGGCGGTGAGCAATGATCTGAACATGCTGACACGCTACCGCCTTTCGCCGGGTAAGTTGAATCACATGGCTGTGCTTAGAAGCACCTTGCGGGATTTCGACGCAAACTCGCGCCGCCAAATCACGGCGACGGTGAATGCCGTTGCCAAGAGAAGAGCAATCGGCCCCGCAAGCCAAGCGATCCCGGCCAGGGAAAAATACACCGCGCGAAGGCCTCGGTTAAAAGATTGCGCCGCGAGATTGCTGATTTCCGCTGCTTGGCCGGACCGGGTTTCGCAGAGCGGGTCGTTTGGATCGGTGGGAACCGCACCCATCAAGATGGATGTGTAGGCAAAGAGGCGATTGGCCCATACGAATTTCAAAAAGGCATTGGTGAGAAACAACACGATCAGGACAATTTTGATTTCCCACACAAAAGCGGGGGCATCCGCCACGACAAAGTCGCTGGCGATCATGGTCAGACGCTCGGTATTGCCCAAAACCGCCAAAACACCCCCCAAAGCAATGATCGCCGTCGAGGCAAAAAAGGCTGTGCCCTGGCGCAGGCTGGCGACGATCTGAGCGTCAAAGATGCGGGGGTCGCGGTGGATCATTTCAGCCATCCAGTGACGCCGGTATTGGACCATCAAACGCGAGGTGGAGGGAGCCTTGGCCGAAGGATGTTCGATCCGCCACCCAATCGCGAGCCAGGTCACAATAAGGGTGGCAACGGCGACGTAATCCAACGTCGAGAAGTGAGCGGCGCGGTCTAGAATGGTCATGGGGCCTCTTACACAACCCGTTTGTCGATTGCATCCCGAAGAAATTGGTAATATAATCTTACCAATTTGGAGATTTGCTATGGAAATGCCTGCCCCAAACCCGGCTGTTCTGGCCCGCAAGTCGCGGCTGGTTGCGCTGTTGTCTGACGTCTTGCCGTCTGATGCGCTGATCCACGATCCGATGGAAACCCGCGCTTATGAATGTGACGCGCTGACCGCCTATAAATGCCCGCCTATGCTGGCGGTTTTGCCGTCGACCACCCAGCAGGTGTCGGACGTTTTGCGGATTTGCCATGCGGAAAACGTACCCGTTGTGCCGCGCGGCTCGGGGACGTCGCTGGCGGGTGGTGCATTGCCCACGGCCGATTGCGTCATTCTGGGCGTTGCACGGATGAACGATGTTCTGGAGACAAATTACGACGACAGATTTGTGCGGGTGCAAACCGGCCGGACGAACCTGAGCGTCACAGGCGCCGTGGAAGAGGACGGGTTCTTCTATGCGCCCGATCCGTCATCCCAGCTGGCCTGTGCGATTGCGGGCAATATCGCGATGAACTCTGGTGGGGCGCATTGTCTGAAATACGGTGTGACGACCAACAACCTGATGGGCGTGACGATGGTCCAGATGGATGGATCAATTGTCGAGATTGGCGGGTCGCATCTGGACGCGGGTGGCTACGACCTGTTGGGCCTCATTTGCGGAAGCGAAGGGCAATTGGGGGTCGTGACCGAGGCCACGCTGCGCATTTTGCACAAGCCCGAGGGCGCGCGGCCCGTTTTGATGGGCTTTGACAGCTCGGAAGTGGCGGGTGCGTGTGTGAGCGACATCATCAAAGCGGGCGTGCTGCCGGTTGCGATCGAGTTCATGGATGAGCTGTGTATTCAGACCTGCGAGAACTTTGCAAAGGCGGGCTACCCGGATTGTCCCGCGTTGCTGATCGTGGAGGTCGAGGGGTCAGAGGCCGAGATTGATGATCAGCTGGCCCGGATCATCGAGATCGCCAAACGGCACAATCCGGTTGAAATTCGCGAAAGCCGGAGCGCGGAGGAAAGTGCGAAGATCTGGCTGGGTCGCAAATCTGCCTTTGGCGCGATGGGGCAGATCAACGATTACATGTGCCTTGATGGAACAATCCCGGTTTCGGAATTGCCCTACGTTCTGCGCCGGATCGGCGAGATGTCCGAAGAATTCGGGCTGAAGGTCGGGAATGTGTTTCACGCAGGCGACGGCAATATGCATCCGCTGATCCTGTTTGATGCCAACAAGCCCGGAGACCTGGAGCTGTGCGAGGCTTTCGGTGCCGAAATCCTGAAACTGTGTGTCGAGGTTGGCGGATGCCTGACGGGCGAACATGGCGTGGGCATCGAAAAGCGGGATCTGATGACCCATCAATACGCGCCCGAGGACCTGGAGGCGCAGATGGCCTTGAAGGACGTCTTTGACCCGGCGTGGCTTTTGAACCCGGCCAAGGTCTTTCCGCTTGGCGCGTCCGAGACCCGGCGCGCGGTGGCCTTGGCGGCGGAGTAAGGGGGCGCTGCCCCCGTCGCCAGAGGCGACTCCCCCGGAGGTATTTGGACCAGAATGAAGAGGTCTGGCATGAGACCGGAAACAGAGGCCGCACTGGCCGACATGATCAAGGCGGCCACAGGCCCGCTGCGCATTCGCGGCGGTGGCACGCGGCTGACGGACCTGCCCGGAGAGGGCACGGTGTTGGAGACCGCAGGCCTGCAGGGCATCACGCTCTATGAGCCCGGGGCGCTGACACTCGTTGCCCAGGCGGGCACGGCGCTGGCGGATATCGAGGCCGCCCTGGACAAGGAAGGCCAACGGCTGGCGTTCGAGCCGATGGATCATCGCGGGATACTGGGCACGACCGGGACGCCGACCATCGGCGGCGCGGTCGCAGCCAATGTATCGGGGCCGCGCCGCATCCAGGCCGGTGCATGCCGAGATCACATGCTGGGCGTGCGCTTTGTCGATGGGGCGGGCACCGTGATCAAGAATGGCGGCCGCGTCATGAAGAACGTCACGGGCTACGACCTGGTCAAGCTGATGACCGGGTCCTGGGGGACCTTGGGGGTTTTGACCGAGGTCAGCCTGAAGGTTTTGCCCAAGCCCGAGGCCGCGGCGACGCTGACATTGAGCGGCCTTTCCATCGAGGCGGCCGTCGCCGCAATGGCTCGCGCAGTGGGATCGCCCTACGAGATCACGGGCGCCGCCTACCTGCCCGGCAATGCCGACACGCCATCTGAAACGCTTTTGCGGATCGAAGGGTTTGATGCCTCTGTGGCGTATCGCGCGTCCGAGATCGCGGCCCTGTTCAAAGACCAGGACCTTTCGGTTGAACGCGATGGCGCAAAGGTTGCCGAACGTTGGGCCGGTTTGCGCGATGTCGCCGCCTTGCAAGGGCAGGCAGGCGACATGTGGCGCGTGTCCTGCAAGCCATCGGATGCACCGGCGCTGATCGGTCGGATGGGTGCCACGGCCTATCAATGCGATTGGGCCGGGGGGCTTGTCTGGGCCTTGATGCCCGAGGGCCACGACCTGCGGCAGGCGCTTGGGGCATTTGACGGCCATGCAACGCTGGTGCGCGGCGCGGCCTCCACACGTGCGGTGACGCCCATGTTCCACCCCGAACCAAAGCCCCTGGCGATCTTGTCGCAAGGCATTCGTGACCGGCTGAACCCCCGCGGCATCCTCAACCCCGGGCTGATGAGCGCCTAGGCGCCAGCAATAACGAGACACACATGCAAACGTCCTTTACCGAAGAGCAGCTGAAAGACCCAGGCACCGCGCGCGCGAATGAGATCCTGCGGTCTTGTGTGCATTGCGGATTTTGCACGGCCACCTGCCCGACCTACCAGGTGCTTGGCGACGAGTTGGATAGCCCGCGTGGCCGCATCTACCTGATGAAGGACATGCTTGAAAACGAGCGCAAGCCCGACGCAAAGACCGTCAAGCATATCGATCGCTGCCTAAGCTGCCTGGCCTGCATGAGCACCTGCCCATCCGGCGGGCATTACATGCACCTGGTCGTCCATGCGCGCGAATACATCGAAAAGCACTATGACCGGCCGTGGCATGACAAGGCGCTGCGTTGGCTATTGGCGCGGATCCTGCCCTATCCCACGCGGTTCCGCGTGGCGATGCTGGGCGCCAAGATCGCCAAGCCCTTTGCGCCGCTGATCCCGGATGCGCGGCTGCGCGCCATGCTGGCGATGGCGCCCAAAACCATTCCGCCGGTCAGCCGCAATGACGACCCG
>CAZYQC010000106.1:0-6465 GCA_964649815.1 uncultured Rhodobacterales bacterium
ATAGACCGTGCCGTGTCCCGGCAATTGTTCTCCGATCACAGCCGAAATCAAACCCGCAGTCAGCATGCCATGCGCGATGCGGCCTTCGAAAATCGTGTCCCGGGCATAGTCGTCGTCCAGATGCACCGGGTTACGGTCTGTCGAAACTTCTGCAAACATCTCAATGTCGGCATCCGTGACAACTTTGCGCAGATGCCGGGACATGCCCATTTCGATGTCTTCAATGCAAATTGTGCCGCGCGGGAGGTTGTCCAACATTTCAGGCTCCGAGTAATTTTCTGCCGCACGAGGTGCGTCGTGAGCAACTTAATTACTTTGCGCGCGCAGAAAATCAAGCAGAAAGCGACGGTCTCAGGTGCCCAATTGTATAAGTCGCCGCCACCATCTCCTTATCCAAATAGGCCCGCAGGGCGTCTGGGTCCGGTTGGCGGGTGGTTTTCGTCTCCCGCGCGGCCAATCCGCCCGAGATGAAAAGCGAATCGATATCTTCGCCTAAGGCGCCGCGAATGTCGGTCAGAACCCCGTCACCAATGCATAGAATGCGGCTGTCGGGAATGCCGACGCCGCCCGCCGCCTCGAGCCGCCGCCGCGCCAAATCGTAAATCGGCGGGTGCGGCTTGCCGAAATAGAGGCTCTCTCCCCCCATTTCCGTATACAGTTTGGCAACCGCGCCGGCGCACCATTCGCGCACCTCGCCACGATCCACCACAATGTCAGGATTGGCGCACATCAGCTTCAGCCCCATCTGTTTGGCCAACAGCAATTGCGGTCGCAACACCTGCGGGTCCGCCATTGGGTCAAACGGTCCCGTGCAGACAATGCCCTCCGCGTCCTCCAAAGCGACCCGCTCTATCGTAATCGGGTTGTCGATGGCTTTGAGCGGTTCAAAGAAATGCATGTCGCGCGCGGTGTCGCCCATAAACCAGACCTTAGAGCCGACGGCGCCCTGAAACATCGCCGACCGCGCGCTATCGCCCGAGGTTGTGATCGTGTCCCACGCATCGTCGGGCACACCCAAATCTCTGATCTGGTCGGCAACCGATTGCCGCGGGCGCGGCGCATTGGTCAGCAAAACGACCTTGCCGCCTGTGGTTTGCCGGTACATTTGCAACGCCGCCACCGCCTCGGGCAAAGCGCGCACGCCATTGTGCACACATCCCCAAAGATCGACGAACATAGCGTCATAGAGAGAGGCGATCTCGGATAAACCTTCGATGATGCGTGTCATTTCGTGATCCCGCTGTTTGGTCATGGCCGCCGCCCAAACGAGACGGCAGCTTTGCGCCGCCCTTAACATCGAGATGTAAGGATTTTGCAAGCCTATGGCCGGTTTATCGGCCTATTCAATGTCCAATCATAAAGACCTGTGTCCCGCTCGCGCACCGCTTGCTTCCAACCCACCTCTTCGGATCTGCGCTTGAAATGCATCCCTTCCGGTGAATGCCGCGTTATGCCGTCAAACACCGTGGCCAAACGCTGTGCTTGCAAAATCTTTGCCTCAGCCACCTGATTGATGACCATCTTGTTCATCGCCAGCTGGTTGATCGGCACCGTCGCCATACGCTCGGCAAGGGCCTCAACCTCTGCATCCAACGCTTCCATAGGTACGGCCTTCAGCACCAACCCCATCTCCGCCGCCTCGCGCCCGGAAATCTTGTCGCCAGTCAAAAGCATTCGTTTTGCCTTTTCCGGCCCCACCCGAAAGGTCCACATCGCCGTTGTCGGACAGCCCCAGACCCGCGCAGGCATGTAACCAATCTCTGCCGTCTCTTCCATGATCACGAAATCACAGCACAGCGCGATGTCAGACCCACCCGCAACCGCATAGCCATGCACTTTGCAAATGACCGGCTTCATCGCTCGAAACAGAGACATAAAGCACTGCGTGTTGGCCCACATGAACCGATAATCCTGCATCGGATCCCAAGGCATGTCCTGCGTCAAAGGATTGTCCGGATCCTGCGCGTAATGCGCCAGGTCATAGCCCGCACAAAACGCATCGCCCGCCCCGGACAAAACCATCACATGAACATCGTCGTCACGATCCAAAGCCTCGACAGCCGCCTGCAGATCGCGCGGCAAATCATCATCAATTGCGTTCAAACGCCCCGGCCGGTTCAGCGTAATCCGCCCGATCCGCCCTGTCTTTTCATAGATAACACTGCTCATTCACACCTCCTCATCCACAGGAAGTGTATCAAAGCAAAAGGGACCCGCCAAAGGCCCCTTCTTTTGGACCTAAATACTCTCGGGGAGCGCGAGGGGTGAAACCCCTCGCATCTGTCGGATGGCGTTAAGCCATCCGAAACCTGCCTCGATCAGACCTTCAAATTTGGAATGATCTGCTTTTTGCGGCTCATCACGCCTGGCAACACAACCGTGTCCCCTTCAACCGTTGCGTCAAAGCTCTTTTCAGCAACTGTCTTGACCAAATCATTGGGCACCATCAGAGTTGCTTCTTCGTTCAGAATGTCGATGACAAACAACAACACCTGATCCGCCCCGTCTTCTTCGGCGACGCTGCTCATCGACGCCATCAGGCTCTCTTTGCGGTCCAGCAACAGTTTCGGCGCTGTCGTCTCCAGGACCGAGACGCGGAATTGCTTGCCGTCGACTTCGTATTCCTTCGAATCCATCCGCAAAAGCTCCGCATCCGAAAAAGCCGAAACATCGGACTTCGCTTCGAACATCTCAGAGGCATAGGCATCCAAATCCACGCCCAGCTCTTTGGCCAGAGCATGGGCCAGGGCCTTGTCTTCCTCGGTTGTCGTAGGCGACCGGAAGGCAAGTGTGTCAGACAGAATACAGCTCAGCATCGCACCTTTGATGCCGTCAGGCGCCTGCGCCATATCGGCGCTGATCATCTTGTTCATGATGGTCGCCGTGCAGGCCAAAGCCTCGATGCGGATTTCGATCGGGCCTTTGGTCTTCAAACCACCGACCAAGGCGTGATGGTCGATGATGGTGCGGATGTCGGCTTCGTTCACGCTCTCCGGCAGTTCCGCAGGGTTGTTTGTGTCCACGATGACAATCGGCTGTTCTGCTGCAACATCATCGATGATGCGCGGTTTGGGGAGGTTCCATTTCTGCAAAACAAATGCCGCTTCGGTGTTGGGCTCAGCCAGCAAAACGGCCTCTGCATCGGTGCCTTTGATCTCATTGAGATACCAGGCCCAGATGATCGGAGAGCCTGTCGAATCTGTGTCGGGGGATTTGTGGCCGAATACGAGGGTGGTCATGGTCTATGTCCTGTCGGAAAGCGATTTGCGCGTCCTTATAGCAGCGGTTTTGCCCATGTCACGGGGGCGCAGCCGTTGCCTTTCGCCGCAGCGCTATGGAATGCTCTGTTCCATGACGAAAACCCGCGAAACCGATCTCTATCCCGCCGTCAAAGCGTTCCTTCAGTCGCAGGGCTATGTGGTCAAGGCGGAGGTCGGTGCCGCCGATGTCGTCGCCATTCGTGGAGAAGAGGCACCTGTGATTGTCGAGCTCAAGCTGGGCTTCTCTTTGGCGCTTTTGCATCAATGCGTGGCACGGCTAAAGCTCAGCGATAGCGTCTACATGGCCGTCGAGCGGAAATCGGGCAAACCGTTTCAAAAGGCCCTCAAAGACATGACCACCTTGGCGCGTCGTTTGGGGCTGGGCCTGATCACGGTGCGATTGTCCGACAACCACCTCGAGGTCCATTGCGACCCCGCTCCCTATGCCCCGCGAAAATCCCCCAAACGTACCACACGGTTGCTCCGAGAGTTTGCCCGCCGCCAGGGCGATCCCAACGATGGGGGGCAAACCCGTTACGGCCTTGTGACCGCTTACCGCCAGGACGCGCTGAAATGTGCGACCTACCTCGCGCATAGCGGTGCTGAAAAAGGCTCTATCGTGGCCCGCGCGACCGGAGTGGAAAAAGCCACGACGCTCATGCGCGACAATCACTACGGCTGGTTCGAAAAGGTTGAAACCGGCATATACGATTTGACGCAAGAGGGGCGCAAAGGTCTGGCGGATTGGGCCGACGCGCTTGAATGACCCAGCAGCCTCAAACAGGCCCGCTTTTGACTCTGTACCTGTCCGCCCCGACCCGAACGCGCGGGCCTTTGGCACAAGGCGAGCTATGCCTGCACTGCGTCTACCTTTCGAACAAACCCGAATTTGGCTAGGCTAAAGCGCTCAGAGCGTGAGGCCAAAACTTATGTTGCACCACCGGATCATCGGAACTGGCAAACCTATCGTCCTTTTGCATGGGCTCGCGCTCGACCATCGTCACATGATGGACGTGATGGAGCCGGGCTTTCACGCGAACAGCAACTGGCAGCGCATCTATGTGGACCTACCGGGGCACGGTCAAAGCCCTGGCCGCGCTGACATCCGCTCTCAGGACGATCTGCTGGAGGCAGTGTTGGATTTTCTCAACACCCTCTTGCCGCAAGGCCCATTTGCCATCGCTGGTCTCTCGCGTGGCAGCTACCTCGCCCGTGGGATCGTTCATCGTATGCCCCAGCGGATCACCGGCGCTGCCCTGATTGTCCCCGGCGGAAACCCGTCATCGGACCCTGCGCGCCTGCCCGAACCGCAGGTTCTTGCGCCCGATCCGTCCATTCGGCCCCACCTGGGGCAGGGCGAGCTTTGGGCGCATGACAATATCTCGGTCATTCAGCGCTGGGACATCGTCGAAAAACGGCGCCAGATCATCGCGCCCGCCCGCGCCCTTTTTGACCAAGACCAAGAAGACCGCGTCAGCCAAGCCTTCGATTTCAGTTTCGCAGCCGCTGAAGCCACGACGCAGGTTGACGTACCCAGCCTGATCGTTGCTGGCCGCCAAGACGGTCTGAGTGGCTATCTCGACGGCATTGATCTGATGCATCGCTACACCCGGTCGACATGCGCCGTTCTGGATACCGCCGGACACGGCCTGGGGTGGGAGCGCCCCGACCTGTTCCAAGCTCTCTTGCGGGATTGGCTGGACCGGATGTCTTTGCCTTAGGCTGCGCGCCTGCCTATCGCGTATTCGAGCGGCGCGATAAGTGTCCAGGCCCCGACACTCATCATCATGGCGCCGGCAAGGTTGCCGCCCCAAAACGACAATCTACGCGATCCAAATCGCTTTACGATCTGCTGTTTGAGCGTCACAGCCCCCACTGCAATCAGGCAAAAGCAAATGGTCGCGTTCAAATAAAGGAAAAAGCCAAGCACCAGGATCTGCGTGCTGACATTGCCAAGCTCGACGGCCACAAACTGCGGCAGGAACGATGTCAGCAAAACGATCATCTTTGGGTTGCCCAAATTGGTCAAAAGCCCTTGGATATAGGCCCCGAACAGCGGCTCTTTCGTGTTCAGCGGCCTGGCCGAAGATGCCGTGTCGTCGTCGGCTTTCTGGGCAAAGGTGGCACGTAACATCGAAAATCCGATGTAGATCAAATAAAGCGCGCCCGCCGCCCGCACGCCCATCCAAACCGCCGGAGAGAGCGTGTTGATAAAGTCCATCCCAAAGGCAATGGCGGGAATGAAAAAGAAACCTGCGGAAACGATCCCCAAAATCGCTGCGAGCGCGTGAAGCATTCCCTGAGAGGTCGCGCGCGACACGACGACCAAACTGTCAGGTCCGGGCGTGAGAAACATCAACGCATGTATCCCGACCATGACAACAACCAGGTTCCAGTCCATCGCATGTCCTCGCATGATTTTGGCTAAGCCCGACCGACCTATGCGGGCAGAGGGGTCCTGTCCACTCAATCTAAGCCAGATGCAGAGAATTTAACGGGCCGACCTTACCAATCCCGCCGCCGGTGATTAATTCCGCTGCAGATCCTTTGGCCCTTGCTTTGGAAAAACCTGCCCCGGCCCGTTGACTCGCGTCTTTCGCTCCCCTATCTGGCGGTCGTTAGCACTCACCCGAGGGGAGTGCTAAGAGGTCAATCAGGCCTCTGAGGGAGTAACTTTGAGCTGAGGAGCTGCAAAGATGGCATTCACACCACTTCATGACCGTGTGCTTGTGCGTCGCGTTGAAAGCGACGAGAAAACTGCTGGCGGGTTGATCATTCCTGACAGCGCGAAAGAAAAGCCTGCCGAAGGCGTTGTTGTCGCGGTTGGCGCTGGCGCACGTGACGATGATGGCGACCGCATCGCGTTGGACGTCAAAGAAGGCGACAAGATCCTGTTCGGCAAATGGTCCGGCACAGAGATCACGCTGGACGGCGAAGAACTGCTGATCATGAAAGAATCCGACATCATGGGCATCATCGCGTAAGCGATCTGCCTCTGTCCGATTCAAAGTAAAACGCATTAAACGGAGAGACGAATATGTCTGCAAAAGACGTCAAATTCGACACCGATGCCCGCGACCGTATGCTGAAAGGCGTCAACACGCTCGCCAACGCGGTTAAAGTGACCCTAGGCCCGAAAGGCCGCAACGTGGTCCTCGACAAATCTTTCGGCGCGCCACGCATCACAAAAGACGGTGTATCTGTC
>CAZYQC010000107.1:0-6261 GCA_964649815.1 uncultured Rhodobacterales bacterium
GGTCAAGTGGTCGCAGGTTCAAATCCTGCCGTCCCGACCAAAAATCCCTTTTTAGATCAGTCAGTTAACGGCACCTGGGTGCCTAGCTTATTCCTGTTCCTAGTCGACTGGTAGGATATAGGTAGACTTTGATTTTGTCGGAATCCTACCAGTTTGGAATCCGGTCGTTCGGATACCAGGCATACTGCGGTCTCTCGGTGGTGATCCTAAAGAGGTAGGAGAAGATTTACGTTTAATGGTCCAGCTCAAACGGTCTCAGATCCGGCTGATTGAGGAAACCGTTGCCTTCCCGCAAGGCTTTGGGTACATGCTCGATTTTTATCACCATGCCGATAGTTAAAAGTCAATTCACGCCACCATGGCAATGGCGCAATACGCAGCTGCAAACTATCTGGCCCTCCCGATTTCGCAACCCGGCGATTCCGCAGCGAACACCGTTGTTGATGCCTACCGATGATGGTGACGAAATCCTTCTGGAATTCTGTGACGATGCGAGAACAAGCACCAAATCACTGGGCATACTTCTGATGCATGGATTGTCCGGCAGCGCCGACTCCCAGTACATCGTTGGGCTGCAGAACATGTTCAACGCTGCGAACATCTTTAGCGTAGCGATAAACTTCCGTGGAGCAAAATCACCAAACAAATTGGCACGCGGCTACCACTCCGGAGCAAGCGGAGACCTCAAACAGGTTGTTCAATTCTTGACGGAGCAATACCCGCATATTCGTTGGCTTACCATTGGGTTCTCTCTTGGCGGGAATGTCTTGCTGAAATACCTGGGGGAGAATCGAGGCAACCCGCTTGAAGGCGCATTCGCCGTTTCGGTTCCGCTAAGACTCGACATTTGTGCAGACCGATTAGACAAGGGCTTTAGTAAAATTTATCGCAGTCATTTACTTCGACAGCTCAGAGATTACCAATTGCGCAAACACCAGTTTCTGGGCGAGCACCATCCCGAGCAGGCAAATATTCTGGAAACGACGGGCTTCGACAAGCGCCACCGCTCCTTTCGTGAGTACGATGATGCGATCATTGCCCCATAACATGGGTTTGATTCCGCTGACGACTATTACCAGAAATGCAGCAGCCGATTTCTTTTGAATAACATCGACACGCCGACCTATATTTTACAATCATTGGACGACCCTTTTATGAGTGAAGCGGTTATTCCGGAATCCGGCGAGCTGGCGCCTTCGGTAACGCTGGAGTTATCCAACTTTGGCGGCTATGTAGGTTTTTATCAGGGCAATGGGCAGTTCTATACTGAAAAAAGAATTATCGACTGGATTAACAATTCGGCGGGCACGGGGATTTTCAGTTCGAGAGGCTGACTAAGGCAATAAGTACCGCTCCAACATCTCTAGCAATTGATCGGTGACGGCTGATTGCTTCAAATTCTCTGGTGCATGTAGAGCGTAGTCATCTATCGTAGATCTCAGAACCCGCGTGGTGAGCTCTAATGCGATGGCTGTGTCGCACTGCGGCCTAAGTTTAATGGCCTTTGAATTGACAATCCTATTCGACTGCTCAAGAGAGTCAGCGACAAGGCTTGATTCTGCTTCGCTAGTGGCGAATTTGGGCACGTCTCTTACTAAAGCCGCGTGCAGCTCAATATTTGCCAACACTAATTTGATATAGGTTGTTATTTGCCGTCGCAATGCTTCTCTAAATGTAGGGGGGATGGGCCCAGCCAGGATCAGGCGAGCGTAACGGTGATCTTGCCGACGACGTATCTCTGCAAAGATAGCTTCCTTACCAGGGAAGTACTCATAGAGCGAACCAATGCTAACGCCAGCTTTTTCTGCGATCTTGTTGGTGCTTGCCTTGTCGTATCCGATGGTTAACAAGAGCTGAGCACCAGCGTCAAGAACAGCGTCCACGGTTGCCTTAGAGCGCGTTTGTATTGGGTTTTTTCTTAATAAATACAAAGACTTGGTTTCTTTGCTTTGCATGTTGGTGATATCCGAGTACAAAAGCTGAGCGATCGCTCGCATAATGGCATTCATTAGATCACTGTTCAATGACGTGCAGTCAAGGAGCACTATGCTGGCGCCTGAAGACATACCGGAACACCTTGCACCCGCAACGCAAGCTGCGCTGTCATGGATTAACCAGGAGCGCGCATCGAATTATTCCCTTACGGGCATGATCGGCGTGGATGACCTTGAGAGCGCGGATGAGCCTTTTGAGTTTGGTCTCGTTCTCTGCGATGGGGAGATTTGCGCACGGGAACAAATACACGTCATTCCAGATGGGGATGCCTACCAATTTAACTTTGCTGACGAGGCAGAACCGGACATTCCGCCGCTGCTCGATCCGCCAGTGGGTGTTCGCCGGGAATGGTTAGATAAGCAGCTAGGGAAATACGAATTTGTCGTGCTGCTTTATTATCGTGGCCTGTGGTGACCTCCCTGTCGCTTCGAGTTACGAAGCTACGTGAAATCCGGGGTACTTGATGAAATTCATCAGGCGGGTGGAGAGGTGTTCGGTGTTACCAGTGAACCCCAAACGCTAGCGACCGAGGCCGAAGTGGAGTGGGAGACTCAGTTTCCAATTGTCGGCGACCCGCACCATGAGATTCGTGAAGCAAGCAGCGAGCGAGGCTGGCTGGATGTTTTCTACAATGAGGATGCCGGACATCTGCGCGAGCGCAAATGGGCATCCCATCCCAAAGGTTACTACCAACCAGCTGTTGTCGCCGTACATAAGACCGGGCGGATATTGTATCGCTGGCGATGTGTACCTAAGTTCAGCAACATGAATGGCGCAGGTGCAAGACCGGAGGCGGCGTACACCTGGGAGAAGATTAAGGCATCGCTTACCGATACCGAGGACGCGGCTCTTGATATCAACCCGGTGATGGGTTCGAAAGAAGTCGGTTGGTTCCGCTTCATGCTGATATTGACAGCCCATGGCTGGTTCATAAGACCGAAGGCTTTTCCATTGGCGCGAGAAGGGGATAAGGAATCAGCATCCCCGGCAAGCATGATGCGCCGTATCTATGGCTTCGTCGCACTGTGGTTGGTTCTGCTTCTTATCCTGCCGATTAAATGGATTGGCATTGCCGTGTTGGCGTGGCTTGTAGTGCTGACGCCAGGTTTGATAGAGATTCATCGCCAGTTCCAACACGAATCCGATTCCTACTGACCTGTAACCAAAACAAAAACTAACCAATAAAGGCGCAGAATTGAAAAAAATATTGGTCCTGGTTGTTGTCATCGCTGCGGTGGGTGGTTGGTCGTTTTCCCAGTATTGGTACTTTTTGCCGGGAGTTATCCAGGGGTTTTTGGATCCCATTGGCGAATTTCAAGAAGTGACCTGGGAGCAAGGACCAGTAACCAGGGAAAGCGACAAACCGAATGTGCTGCTGATTGTAGTAGACGATTTCGGTTTTAATGATTTGACTTTCTACGGTGGTGGTATTGCTGGTGGTAGTGTGCCTACCCCCAATATAGATTCCATTGCAGCGGATGGTATGCATTTCACTAATGGATATGCTGGCAACGGAACCTGTGCACCTTCACGAGCTGCTTTGTTAACTGGCCGCTTTGCGACTCGAACTGGCTTTGAGTTTACCCCCGCCAACCCACAGCTCATGAAATTTGTCGGCGGCGATAGGTTTATTGAAGAGAATGCGGAGGGTTATCCCAGCCCTAATGATCTGGGTTTGCCAACCAGCGAGTTGACCATTGCAGAACTCTTAAAGCCAGAAGGCTATCACTCCGTGGTGCTTGGCAAGTGGCACCTGGGTGGATCTGAGGGATTCTCACCGATAGATCAGGGTTTTAATGAATTCCTGGGGTTTTTGCCTGGTGCAGCACTGTTCATGGGTGAAGACGACCCCAATGTGGTGAACTCAAAGCAGGACTTCGACCCAATCGATAAGTTTCTCTGGGCCAATATGGATTTTGCAGTTCGCTACAACAACGGCCCCCGGTTTAAGCCGGATTCGCATATGACGGATTATTTTAGCCGCGAAGCGGTAAAAGCGATTGAGGCGAACAAGCATCGTCCGTTCTTTATGTACCTGGCATACAACGCACCGCATACGCCATTGCAGTCGGAGAAAGGTGACTATGAGGCCTTGTCACATATCGACAATCATATCGAACGTACCTATGCAGGCATGATTCGCGGACTTGATCGCGGTATCGGTCAGGTGCTGCAAGCGCTCGAAGACCATGACATTGCAGGTAACACTATTGTGATATTTACGAGCGACAATGGTGGGGCGCATTACGTAGGCTTACCTGATTTAAACAAGCCTTATCGTGGTTGGAAAATGACCTTCTTTGAAGGCGGCATTCATACCCCATACTTTATTCGTTGGAAAAACAAAATCCCTGCTGGTTCTCAGTATGACGCAGCGGTGGCTCATATCGACGTTTTCCCAACCGTGCTCGCGGCGGCGGGCGCCAAAAAGCCCGACGATAGAGTGATCGATGGCGTTGATATATTGAGTCACGCGCTGGCGCATCCGCAAATACCATTGGACAGGCCTTTGTTCTGGCGCACCGGAGGGTACAAAGTGGTGCAGCAAAAAGGGTGGAAGCTTCAGTTGTTGGAACAAAACGGTAAGACCTGGTTGTATAACCTGAATGAAGATCCGACGGAGCAGTCGGAGCTTACTGAAGCGATGCCAGAGAAGTTGGCACAGCTAAAAGAAGTCTTATATGCCATGGATAAGCAGATGGTGGCGCCCCTGTGGCCGCCACTGATTCAATCGGAAATTTCGGTGGATCTCACGCTTCTCGACGAGCGAGATGAGCATGATGAGAAGATTATCTGGACCAACTAAGGGGAAGCGTTAGATGAGTTGGCTAATCTGGATGCTGGTGCCAATTGTCTATGGCTTATTTTGTCTCTGGTACTTCAACTGGAAAGGGCCCGTTTCCCAGGACGAAATTGACGAATTTGTGGACAAGTTTGCTGAGCTTGAGACCAACAAGCATACGGAACCGAATGTGATTAGAAGTTTTCTGGAAGAGGATGATGGCAAAGAGTTTGTGATGCTCAACCTGATTCAGCTCCATGAGGGTAAGGTGTCCGATCCTGTGACGGGTGAGCAACGTAAACCTCGAGAATTGCTCGGCAGCTATTTCGAATCGTTTTTATTTGCCTCGATGAAGCGGGGTGGTCACGCGGTTCTTCAGGCACGCACTGTAGGAGGCAATATCGATAGTTGGAATGCAGACAACAATGTAGGTTTTTCGGTGACGAGCATGATGCGCTACAGAAGCCGCCGAGACTTGGTTGAGCTCCTGATAGACCCTGCCTTTGCAGATTCTCATTTATACAAACTGGCCGCCATAGACCGGACAATCTCTTATCCAACACAGACGATGCTTAGTATGTCGCTGCGGCCGCCGGTCTCAGTGTTCATGGTTTTGTTTATGCTCGCGTTGATGGCACAGAATGTCGCCTTTCTGATGATGCCTTAAGCCGGCAGGGTGATGTGAATTGGACCGGCTACCATTGTGCTGCTGGTCTCTAGTTCCGGACTTTTTGACGGCAAATAGGACTCGAACTATTGCTGATATAAATACAACTCAAAAACAGGAGTGAAACTATGAACCCATTCGAACTCGAAGCCCTGAAGAACCACCCTGATACAAAGGGCCCGGTGTACATGGTCAATCTTATAAAGTACCGAGAGAAGTCGCTGGATGGGAATGGGTCAGGCCGTGATGCGTACTACCGATACGGGGCAGTTGTGCAGCCGCTGCTCGAATCCCTGGGTGCCGTGGTCATCTGGATGGGATCCGTCGAACACCTCGCGCTTAATCAGGGGGAAGATCTCGATGTCGATTGGGATGTGGTGCAACTCGTCTACTACCCCAGTCGCGATACGTTCATGAAGATGGTGACGAGTGAAGAGTACCTGGCCGCCAACGTGCACCGCGAGAATGGTACCGAGAAGCACCTCATTTTCGCGCTCAAGACGGTGATCTCGAACCCGTTTCCGGCGAAGTAGGAGACGGTCTGGGTTCATCGGATCTTTCTCATCCAAACTGGTCGGATATTGGTAGGCGAAGGATGGCTTACAACGGTGCAGGTTCTGTGGGGTTGGAATCCGAGACGAATTGGAAGTGTAGGACTCCGCGCTGTAGCCCGCAGTTCATGCGGATCTAGTAATCGGGTCTGGATGCTGGGGGTCAAGTGGTCGCAGGTTCAAATCCTGCCGTCCCGACCAACCTATAATTGGTGCTTACCGGAAACATGGGTAACACTTTATACCGAACACATAGGTTACAGTTT
>CAZYQC010000108.1:0-6000 GCA_964649815.1 uncultured Rhodobacterales bacterium
TGACGAGCGGCGCCCTTGCCTGTCCCCGTCCGTTCCAGGGCTACGAGATCAGGAATCTCACCAGCCATGATATTTCTCCAAATTTTGAGTGGGGTGCCTCCAAGGCTGTCACCCCAAGTGAAGGTCGCGGATTAGACCGGATTTGCTTTGGTGACAAGCTGAAACTGGGCGGACCGGGGCGAAATGTTGGTCCGCGTCCTGGCGCGCTGGTAAGACCCGTTCGGGGCGCGGTGGATAAGTCGGCGAAAGACTGGTTAAGTCGCTTCACCTTCAAGGTAACCTTCGCGCGCCAACAGCTTGTCATAAAGTTCAAATTCCGCCGCGCGGGCATCGCGCAGGCGGTCTAAGACGGATGTGGACAAAACCGCCTCGGCATCTGGCGAGACATTCTTTTGTTCTAACTCTATCCCGCTGCCCAGGCGGCCCGACAAGAATTCCAAAAACGCATCTTGTTGTTCATAGGCAAAGAGGTGATGGACCAGCAATTGCCCGCGTTTGTTGCACAAAAAGCTGTGCTGAGACCCAATATCCGCGAATGGCGGTGGGTTTTTCTCAATCACAGCCTCCACAAAGGCATCAAAATCCATACCGTCTGTAGAGTTTTCTTTGCCCTTCTGCCGCTCTGACTTGCGATATTTGTACCAACTGCGAATTTGATCCACAGGGTCGCGCATAACAGCCACAGTTTCGACCCTTAGGTCAAACGTGTCCTTGAGAAACGGGGCAATCTTGTTGCGAAAGCGCGTCGCTGTGATGTGTTTTCTCCGCTTGGAAAACACGATGTCGGCCTTGCGGCGCAGCGCCATTTCGACAGCCGTGGTGCCCGTTTTGGGAACGGCGAGGAACGCCAGGCGCTTGTCCGTGAAAATAAGCATTATCAGTCGGTTACGATTGCCAGCGGCCTTCGAAATCTTCTGGTATCAAAAGGTTGTGGCGGCCAAGGTTGGATACATCCGTCTCGCCACACAACGCCATAGAGGTTTCCAATTCCTTTTGGATGACCTCCAGCGCGGTGGTGACGCCTTTTTGGCCCATCGCGCCCAAACCGTAAATGAAAGCGCGGCCAATATAGGTGCCTTTGGCCCCCATCGCCATCGCCTTGAGCACGTCTTGCCCAGAACGGATGCCGCCGTCGATGTGGACATCGACCTTGTCACCAACCGCATCAAGAATGGACGGTAACATCTTGATCGAGCTCAATGCTCCGTCAAGTTGCCGCCCGCCGTGGTTCGACACGATTATGGCGTCCGGCTCCAGCTCAGCTGCCTTTTTGGCGTCTTCAACGTCCAGGATGCCCTTGAGGATCACCTTGCCGCCCCACTTTTCCATCAACTTTGCCACCTTGGACCAATCCAACGTCGGGTCGAATTGCTCTGCGGTCCAGGCGCCTAGCGAAGACGCATCGGAAATGCCTTCGACATGCCCAACGATATTCCCGAACTCGCGCCGCTTTGCAGACAGCATTTCAATCCCCCACGACCATTTGGTCGCCAGGTTGGCGAGCGTTTTGAGGGTCAGTTTCGGCGGGGCCGACAAACCATTTTTCAGATCTTTGTGGCGCTGACCAAGGATCTGAAGATCCAGCGTGATTACCAAGGCAGAACATTTCGCATCTTTGGCGCGCTGGATAAGGCGGTTCACATAGTCTTCGTCCCGCATAGTATAAAGCTGGAACCAAAAGGGTTTCGAGGTGTGTCCGGCGATGTCTTCGATCGAGTTGATCGACATGGTCGACAAAGTAAACGGTACATTGAACAGCTCGGCCGCGCGGGCCGCCTTCATCTCACCATCCGCATGTTGCATGCCCGTCAAACCAACCGGGGCCAGCGCCACGGGCATGGCGACGTCCTCTCCGATCATCTGCGACGCGGTGGTGCGTCCCGACATGTCCACCGCCACGCGCTGACGCAAGCGGATGTCATCAAAGTCTGAGCTGTTCTCGCGAAATGTCTGTTCCGTCCAAGACCCTGACTCTGCGTAATCGTAGAACATGCGAGGCACGCGGCGTTCATAGATGCGGCGCAGATCTTCGATTTCTGTGATGACGGTCATGGCGAGCCTCTTAATTGGTCAGCTTTGGTTACCAATTCGAAGCGGTTCAATCAATCCAGTGAAAATAATACGAAGTCGTACGAAAATTCTTGCATAAGGTGCGATATCGCACTAAGTGATGCGAAATCGCACTTTATTGGAGATTTACATGATTTCTCGTCGCAAAACACTGGCCTTGATTGGTGGGGGCCTGATCGTGGCCGCTGGCTCGGGGGCTTATGCCGTAACCCGCACGCCCAAGGGCGCGCTCAAGCCGTGGGACATGGCAGGGTCTTACCAAGACCCAAGGATGCGTGCGCTGAGCTGGGCCATCCTTTCGCCAAACCCACACAACAGACAGCCTTGGAAAGTGGACCTCTCAGAACCCGACCAGGTGCAGCTCTTTGTCGATACGGACCGTCTTTTGCCACATACGGACCCTTTCAGCCGACAAATCGTGATTGGGTTGGGCTGTTTTCTTGAGACGCTGAAAATCGCGGCGGCAGAAGATGGCTACGATCTGGATATCGACTTGTTTCCGCAGGGGTTTGACCCGGTGGCTTTGGATGACCGCCCAGTTGCGCAGATCGCGTTCCTGGCTGCGCAGGCGAACCCGGACCCGGATTTCGCATTGCTACCGGAACGGCGCACACAGAAAGAGCCCTATGACCTGCAACGCACAGTCAGTGATGCCGCGCTGCGTGATCTCGAAAGCTCGGTCAAATATGGCAGCCGCATCGGGACGACCAACGACATGGACCGGGTTCAGCAGATGCGCGCGCTAAGCGGTGAGGCGCTGCGCATCGAGATAGAAACGCCTCACACCTATAAGGAATCCGTTGATTTGTTCAGGATCGGACGGGCAGAGGTGGATGCAAACCCCGATGGCATCGATTTCACCGGCCCCATGTTCGAAACACTTCATCTAACCGGTCAATTCAGCCGTGAAATCGCTTTGGATCAATCATCGATGGCGTATCAAGCGGGGCTTGATGCGGTGATGGAAAACACCAGAACAGCGATGGGGCATGTCTGGCTGGTGACCGAAGGCAACAGCCGCGTGGATCAAATCAACGTCGGGCGCGATTGGATGCGGCTGAACCTCGCGACAACGCGGGCCGGACTTGGAATCCAACCGCTTAGCCAGGCTTTGCAGGAATATCCCGAGATGTCAGAGCTTTATGCGAAAATCCACAAAGACCTGGCCGCGCCGGGCGAAACCGTTCAAATGTGGGCGCGGTTGGGCTATTGTGCTCCGGTACCACCCAGCCCGCGATGGCCGCTTGACGCAAAGATCATGAATGCCTGACGATACGTCCCCCTCCCTGTTTCAAGTGTTCAACGAAATTGGGATCATCGAACAGCTTAGCCGCGCCATTCTAGAGGCGCGGCTTCCGCACGGGTTGATCGCGCCGCATTTCACCGTTCTGAACCATTTGACCCGTGTGGGCGACGGCCGAACACCGGTTGAATTGGCCCGCGCCTTTCAGATCCCCAAGACGTCGATTACCCACACATTGAAGGGCTTGGCAGACCGTGACCTGGTCGAGCTGCGCCCAAATCCTGAAGATGGCCGCTCAAAACGGGTTTGGTTGACGCCGCAAGGGTCCGCACTGCGAAATGATGTGATCGCTCAGCTGTCGAAGGATTTTGAGCATTTGGCAGAGCGATTTGACGTGGGCCCCATGCTCGCCATGTTGCCGGATCTCAGAGCGCTGCGCATATTTCTCGACGAAAATCGCGACGTGACCGGCACGGCGCACAAACGCATCTGACACCTCAGGCGCTGTGAGCGCCGTCTGCCAAACTTGCGACGAAGGCCAGAACATCCGCCACGCTTTCGCCCGCGCTAATCTTTGACACAATGGCCGAGCCGACCACGACGCCATCCGCAACCGCACCAATCGCCGCAGCTTTTTCTGGCGTATTGATCCCGAACCCAACCACAACCGGCAAATCGCTTGCAGCCTGGATACGCGCAACATCGGGGGCCACGTCGTCTGCGCTGGCTTCGGCGGCGCCCGTGATCCCGGTGATCGACACGTAGTAAACAAATCCGGATGTGTTTTGCAGCACAGCTGGAAGGCGCGCATCATCCGTTGTTGGCGTTGCCAAACGGATAAAGTTCAAGCCCGCCTGCTGAGCGGGGATGCACAATTCGCTGTCTTCCTCTGGTGGCAGGTCCACGACAATCAAGCCGTCGATGCCCGCGTCCTTTGCTGCGCTCAGGAAGTCATCGACACCGTGGCTGTAGATTGGGTTGTAATACCCCATCAACACAATCGGCGTTGTTTGGTCGTCTTCGCGAAAGGCGCGTGCCAGGTCCAGTGTGCGCTGCAACGTCATCCCACCATCCAAGGCGCGCTGACCAGCCAATTGGATCGTTGGGCCATCGGCCATTGGGTCCGTAAAGGGCAAACCCAGTTCGATGATGTCCACCCCGGCAGCAGGCAAGCCCTTCACCACGTCCAAAGAGGTCTCAAAATCCGGATCTCCGGCCATAATGTAAGACACAAAGGCCTTTTTTCCGCGCGCACGCAGGTCTTCGAATTTGGCATCGATCCGTGTCATGGAGGCTTCCTCGCTCATTGCAGGGCAGCATGTGCAAAAAATGCAGCGGAAGATCAATACGAATTGCCGCAAACGGGGGTGATCTTGCGCCGACGCGCATTGCTGTTAGAAGCACCGCAAAACGCGCTGCGGGAGAATGCGGTATGGGATTTAAGATGGGTATCGTTGGTTTGCCGAACGTCGGCAAATCCACCTTGTTCAATGCGCTGACCAAAACGGCTGCGGCGCAGGCGGCGAATTTCCCGTTTTGTACGATCGAACCAAATGTTGGCGAGGTTGGCGTTCCCGATGACCGTTTGGACAAGTTGGCCGCAATAGCCCAGTCGCGCCAAATCATCCCGACGCGGATGACTTTTGTTGACATCGCAGGTCTGGTCAAAGGCGCATCCAAAGGCGAAGGCTTGGGCAACCAGTTTTTGGCCAATATTCGCGAAGTTGACGCGATTGCCCATGTCTTGCGCTGTTTCGAAGACGGCGACGTAACCCATGTAGAAGGCCGCGTTGACCCGGTCGCAGATGCCGAAACGATCGAGACCGAGCTCATGCTGGCTGACATCGAAAGCATCGACAAGCGCTTGCAAAACATCGTGCGCAAAGTGCGCGGCGGCGACAAAGAGGCGGTGCAACAAGAGCGTTTGATGAAACAGGCCCTGGCGATGCTCGAAGACGGCAAGCCCGCGCGTCTGGTCGAGGTGGACGCCGAAGACGCAAAGGCCTGGAAAATGCTCCAGCTTTTGACGACCAAGCCTGTTCTTTACGTGTGTAATGTCGGCGAGGATGAGGCCGCAGACGGCAATGATTTGTCCGCCCGCGTCGGAGAAATGGCCACGGCCCAGGGCAATGCGCATGTCGTCATCTCGGCCAAGATCGAGGAAGAGATCAGCCAGCTTGAAGACGACGAAGCGGCCATGTTCCTCGAGGAAATGGGCCTGGCCGAAGCAGGTCTCGATCGATTGATCCGGGCGGGCTATGATCTGTTGAAACTCGAGACGTATTTTACGGTCGGCCCCAAAGAGGCCCGCGCCTGGACCATCAAGACCGGAACCGCCGCCCCGCAAGCCGCAGGCGTCATTCACGGTGACTTTGAAAAAGGCTTTATCCGCGCCGAAACGATCGCCTACGACGACTACGTCGCCCTTGGCGGAGAGGCGGGCGCCAAAGAAGCCGGCAAAATGCGCGCGGAAGGCAAAGGCTATGTCGTCAAAGACGGCGACGTGATGCACTTTTTGTTCAATACGTAAATCTCCGCACGGGCAGGGCAGGCGTTTTGCGGGCCCGCCCGGAAACTCACCGCGCCCGCAGAAATTCCACTTGTATCACTTGGTCAGAGCCGATAGTCCGAACGGCGGAGACGTGGCCGAGTGGTCGAAGGCGCTCCCCTGCTAAGGGAGTAGGCGG
>CAZYQC010000109.1:0-3013 GCA_964649815.1 uncultured Rhodobacterales bacterium
GTGCCGGTTAAGCAGGAGACCAGCCCTTTGTCAAAAGCAGGGATTAGAATTTTTCGCCTGAGAAAAATTCAATCCTGTTAATCCGAAGGACTGCGTCATTGACCAGGGTGCAGAATCCTGCCAGGTACAAAAGGTTGATTTTCACCCCTGCAAGGGAATAAGCATCTGGTCAACTTAAGCGTCTTACCAGAATCAGCAGGATGGGAAGCCAGATAAATGTGTCTGGGAAGTTCTATTCTGCTCTATCTGACCACCGGCATAAAGATTTGCTGGCATCTCTCCTAAAGTTCTATGATAGCTCGAAGGACTTCACAATGTCTCCAGATATGGTTTAGTTTTTCGTCCTCGTTACAGCTTTCGTAATGCTGTTCTTCATCAGCAAGGTAGTTCAGGACTTCAATAAGCGCGGTCTGTTGTTGGGATGTCATAAAGGATTCCTTTCAATTAAAACAGGTTAAGTTGTTGTTGGGTCTGGAGATATTCCTGCCACTGGGTTAGCTGTGCAGAATCATCGAGCCACGCCTGAACAAAGGCGACTAATCCTCCCGCCTCCGTTAATCGTTGCATGGAAAGAAACAGGCTTCTGAATCCGGTTTCGGTGGTAGGTAACCTCTCCCCTGCCCTGACCTTGACATGCACCAGCTCGTAGCCATAGAGCTGCTCAATAGCGGAACTGAAATGACGCTTTAGATGAAGAGTAAGAGGGATTCCCTCCCACTCCATCAAATACTCTTCGTAGATATTGCCCATCTCAGTACTCGCTGGGAAGTAACAGGGTTTTATCCACGAGCCACAGAGCAAATTCCTTGAGGGGGAAATCAGCATAACCCAGTGAAAAGAAGGTTAATCTATTATCATCACCATCTTCTACATGAATCGTTGCGCTCTCATTCTCATGCACTTCAATCTTCCACACTTGAAACGGTTGATCTTTCAAAACATCAAGCATCTGATTGGCAAAGACATGGTCGATTAACCAGTAAGCACCGGCCTCTTCGGCCAGATACTTAATGCCTTCGGTATAGATAAATCCTTTAAACAGGGGATTTTTATAAAACTGTTCACTGCCGCTAAATTGGCGGAGTTCGTGAAGAAGGTGGGACATCGTTCATCCTCTTTCGTTAGGGTTAAAGGGGTAAAGTGTAATTGCGCTTTACCCTTCTGCCCTTCGGCGAGAATGGGGGTGAGACTGCAAGGAGGCTCCGAACGAGGGTTCCCGTTGGGATACGTTTGGATGCCTTGCAGAAACGGGGGCAAAGCCCCGAATAGAATCATTAAGTAATACTTTGTATATCCTTAGAAATACTAAAGATATATGAATAGTGGATTATTTTCCGATGGCCAGTTTGGGATACTGACTGACAAGTGCCTCGTTAACATCCCTAAATCCGTCATAGAGCTGATTTTGTCGATGAACAAAATTAGCTTCAAGACTCTCCTGAAGTTGTGCCAGGCACTCCTCCCCTGCCCTGTCATTATCAAGAAAAGTGTTGATTCCTTTATACCCCTGGGATTGTATAAAATCAGCAGCCTTGGAAGCATGTTTGGTGGTATTGAGGATAATACAGTCGCCTTTAAGCTGCTGAACGTTATACATGGCCATAAGGCTCAGGCAGTCGATCATCCCCTCAAATACATTGGCATTACCTTTTCCCGGCTCAATCCCAGGAATAACGGTAATATCCTTTCCTCTCAGAGAAGATTTGGTAAAGCCATAGTCATCACTGGCAATCCGGATCTCATAGCCCCCACTACGATTTTCAATTCCCATAGCAAAGAAATTCTTACCTGTCGGTTTATGACGGTAGTGAACCTGTTTTAAGTGTTTACTAGCCAAGCTTCGGGGAATTCTTCGGGTTTGAGTCAGATACGAAAAAATCAAGGGATTCTGAAGAGGCTGTACCTTTAACATTTCAAGTTCGCTGTCAGTATCAGGGGCCTGACGGCCCTGCTGTTGAAAAGAAAAGAGCGTTGGAGATGTTTGCTTTACTGGTCTTTTTCCCCCACCCTTTTCCCTGAACAGGTGGGTTTGATCAGGATTATGATGATATAATTTGTCGAGGAATTGGAGGGCATCCTTCACTCGTGAGAGATTTTCATGCCGCATAACAAAGTCTATTACCGTGCCGCCTATATCTCCAAAGTCATTCCATATCCACTTTCCTCCGAGGTAGGAAGTATGGAATGAGGCATCAGTTTCTTCCCGAAAAGGAGAGCGATACCAGTATTCCTGGCCGTTTTTCTTAACCTCCGTAGGTTCATGCCCTAACCGCCGTAGGAGATCTGGAAGATTTAACTGTTTAGCCTGAATGGAATTCATGGATTGACTCTTAATGGAATCCAGCACTTAAACAAACTGTCACCTTTTGAGTACCCAACCCTATTTTTTCTTTTCAACAGCAAAGCCCCGCAGGGAGATAAGATTTGTTCGCGTAGCGAACGCCTTTTTATACTCAAAAAGTGATATTTAAGGTAGTTTATTTGCTTATTATCACCTTTTGAGGGTGATAGATCCCCTGTTGTTGTTTTAATTCTTTTATAACATATTTTAATCTGTTTTCTGGTCTGGTAAACTGTTGTTAAACAGTTAATTACGAGATCTATTATCACCTTTTGAGGGGGAACTATCACGAAAAGAGGGTTAATAGTCCATTTGTTATCACTTTTTGAGGGCGAAAAATCACCTTTTGAGTTTGCTGCCTGACGGCTTTCTCTCAGTGAATATGCCCCCTTTTTATGCCGATAGAGGGAAATGGAGGTTCTTTTAACTATCACTTTTTGAGTTAGTGGCTTCATGGCATGAATTAATTATCACCTTTTGAGGGTTGAGGATTCATATTTTGGAATCGCTCTGGATAAAGAGCTTGTAACTCACTTTCGATGAAGGCAGCAATGAAACCTCCTTCGTCGAAGAGCTGCTTAGGAGTTTTTCCTTTGGCCAACCCTGGCCCAATATCACCCATTTTGCTCATGGCGCCTTTATAGGCAACTTCCAGTATTTCCGGATTTTCCT
>CAZYQC010000109.1:3113-5898 GCA_964649815.1 uncultured Rhodobacterales bacterium
CCCATTTTGCTCATGGCGCCTTTATAGGCAACTTCCAGTATTTCCGGATTTTCCTCAATAATTTCGCTGCATATTTCGGTTCGAGCCTGAGCTACTTTCCGATTGCGTTGATCGCGTTCCTGTTCTTCCTGCCGGGTTTTATCCACTGTTGATTTTTTCTTCATCCGCAAGCTTATCGCTTTATCTACCCAATCCTCTTTCAAAGCACGAATGAAAAACCCTGTCGGGCTGGATACATTGCCTTTATTGCGCTTCTTCTCCAGCAGTAGCAGTTTCTCCTCAAAATACTGAGAGACCGTTCCTACCCTCTTTTCGGCCTCTTCACGTTGCTTACTATCTTCGATAAGTTGAAACCCCTTCTGAAAGAACTGATGGGCTGTAGTTTCCGGTATTCCCAGCGCAATGATCCGGCCCACAACTTCGGGGATTTCGTGATTAGTCGGCAGCCTTTCAAAAATATTAAGCTGAGGGGAATCCTGAACAGGTTCTTCGGGTGTATTGGAATAAATGTAAAAGGTTAGTTCCACTACCTTCCGACCGGCCTTATGTTCCTCCATCTCAAAGCGTAGGTCAGTATGGGTTTCCATGTCTTCCTGAGCTTTCTTAAGAGCTTTGCTTTTGAAATGACCATACAGATCATAATTGCATCCCAATTTTTTCTTGAGGTCTTCCACTTCAAAAGTTCTCTTCCCTATCCGACGATATTGGCTAAGCAATTCATACATCCGGATGGAATAAGCACTCTTGAGTTTTGGGATGTTTCCAAGCAGGTAGCTGGTGAATTCTGTCTTTAGTTGGATCAGATAAGGCTTCAGCTTTTGGGAGATTTCAAACTCAACGGTTCGTTTATTCAAATCCACCGTCCAGGAGGCGATAAAGTAGGCCTTGGTGTATTTCTTCTTATCACCTGTCGGAATGTCGATAGCCTCACTATTCAGTCGATCTGCGATGTCCTCCAGATCTTTCAGGAACCTCCCCCACTTTTTACCCTCATGATACCCTAAATAGTGTTTAAGGCTATCTATACTAACCTTGTAAAATGGCCCAAGCTCGGTATCATCCGGGCGAACAAGAGCAATGATTAAACGTGCCACCTTGTGTGCCCGTGCGGTGAGATTTTCGGAATAATTTGCCTCTATCAAAGCGTTAGCAGCAGTAACCCTGATATCATCTCGTTTTTGTAAACTGGTTTTACTCATCACTTTGCTTTGCCTTTTTACATAAATATCACCCTATTTACAAAAAAGTGATAGTTGTTGCAATAGTTTTATGAAAGAATGTAGAGAATATATTTTGTATTATTTTTAATATCTGAAGTAATACTTTAGATATTAAATGGATTACTTGAAATAAGGGAGTGCTTTCCACTCCCCTACCCCATGATCATTTCTGTCGGCCATTATGATGTTTGCGAATACTGGCAACGGAATAGCCTTTTTTGTTTTCGTTCCATTCAATACGGCAAGAATCCGAACAGAACCGGGCACGGGGATGATGTTTCGTTGCTACGGTTCCACAGTTCTCACACTCTATTTCATACCCCTTACGCTTCTTTTTTTTTCCGTTGGCAGTTCCGTTATTACGGTGTCCGTTCTTGACTTCCGTACTGGAGTCAAATTCACCGTTCTGATAAACCGTTATAGCAGGACGTTCAAGCCTGCCAGTTTCGTACAGATATTCCAACGCCAGAAACGTAATTCCAGCCAACAGGAACTCAATTACGAAGGAAAACGGATAAGCAATCAGAACAAACCCTTTTAGGGTACGGTTCTTCTCTCCCAGTTCCGTATGGTAACGTTGAACATCCTGCGTGTAAGCGTTCAGCAGGGATGCTTCAACGGAAGATTTTCGTTCTTCAATCCGTTCTGTCTCTGCCATCTCCTGAGCATCTATCGTTTCCAGTTTCTCCTTGAGCGTATTGAGTTGTTGGGTGCCAAAAGCAGTCAGGGTTCCCTTCCAGTGTGCCCCTATCGTCCCCTGGCCTTGCCGTTTTGTTGGGCAGCCGGTCTTGGTGCAGCTATGAGCCTTTCCTGTCCAACGGTTAATCTGTTCAATCTCTTTGCGAATGGTATTACGCCGTTCATCTAGCCGGGAAAGCAAGCTACTTCGCTGACTTTCAAAAGTAGTATCAATAGAGATGGTTGGATCCTCCATATGCTGAACCGTCGAATTCACAACAATCTCTTCAACCCCATTCAGATTCGCATAAACATCGAGACCGGCCAGAAACACCACTCCTAATAATGAAAAGAAGATATCGCTCTTGGAGATTCCCACGAGAGCCGAGCGGCGTTTATTCAGCTTTGCCGAAAGCATATAAGCAAGGAAAGACAATAAGACCCATGCAGCAAAGGCCAGGATAAAGGTAAGCAGGACAGCTCCAAGAAAACTGATCTGCCCCCCTAATCCAACGGCTTTGCTCAATACATTAAAACGGTAAAAGTTGAAACTCACAGCAGAGTTCACCCACAGGATCGTCAAACTCACGATGGAGCCGATTACAAAAAGCCAATAACGGCTTTCAACAGCATGATAGCCTCTGAAATGACCGCTCATGCCATGCCAGATAACGGAAAGTTTGTTCCACATAACAAGTTGATTAATGATGAATTACGGTTAACGATATTGGAAAAGAATGGCGAATTACGTAGATTCGCTTTTTGTAACAAGCTGATTTACAGCGAGTTACGGTTAATGCCTGGCAGGAGGTTCCAGCTCCTGTTCAGGTATTTTTCATATAAGAGGGTAATATATAAAAAATATATCCAAAATAATACTTTTAATA
>CAZYQC010000110.1:0-5865 GCA_964649815.1 uncultured Rhodobacterales bacterium
TCCAACAACATCAGCTACGAGCCAGTGCCAATTGAAACAAACGCAGAAGCGCAGCAGCAGTACCTGTCCGGCGCTTGTGACGTTTACACAACTGACGCCTCCGGCCTGGCGGCGACACGTGCGACGTTCGAAGATCCAAGCGCACACGTTGTTCTGCCTGAAATCGTATCCAAAGAACCTCTGGGCCCACTGGTACGTCACGGCGACGCAGAGTGGGGCGACATCGTTCGCTGGACTCTGAACGCTCTGATCACAGCAGAAGAGCTGGGCGTGACTTCTACAAACGTAGAAGAGCTGTCCGCTGGCACAAACAACCCAGAGATCAACCGTCTGCTGGGCTCCGAAGGCACTCTGGGCGAAATGATCGGCCTGGACGCTGAGTGGGCAAAGCGCGCAATCGCGACGCAAGGCAACTACGGCGAGATCTTTGAAAAGAACATTGGTGAGTCGACACCAATCGGCCTCGCGCGCGGTCTGAACGCGCAGTGGACCGACGGTGGCCTGATCTACTCCCCACCGTTCCGCTAAGAACGACAAGCAGGGGCGCAGGGTAAAACCTGCGCCCCTCGCACTTTGGATGTGCCAAACGGGTACATCACTCAGCTACAAAAGAGATCGGCTTAGTGCGGTCCAAAGCACCTTCACAAAAGCCGACCCGCGGGGACCAAAAATATGTCAACCACGACGGATGCGCCGCAACAGGCGTTCCGTGTGTCTATGCTTCTCAATGACACGCGGTATCGATCATACACTTTCCAATTCATTGCCCTGATCCTGCTTATTGGTGCGATCGCCTACTTGCTCAGCAACTTGTTTGCGAACTTGGCGGCGGCTGGCCTTAACCTCAGCTGGGAATTCCTGGGCGAGCCGGCCGGCTACGACATCAACCAAAGACTGGTTGAATATACGTCCCAGTCAACGCATTGGCGCGCGACGGTTGTTGGCGTTCTAAACACGTTGCTGGTGGCCTTTCTGGCCTGCGTCAGCGCAACAGTCCTGGGCGTTATCGCTGGTGTTTTGCGCCTGTCAAACAACTGGCTCATCTCCAAGCTGATGTCGATCTACGTTGAAGCCTTCAGAAACGTCCCCGTTCTGTTGTGGATCATCATCATCTTTACCGTCATGACGGCCGTCCTGCCTGCACCTCGCGCGTTTCGCGGGGACGAGCCAGAGGCCTCTATGCTGATGGGGCTTTTCGCCTTTACGAACCGGGGCGTCTATGTGCCTGGGCCTGTGTTTTCTAACACCATTTTGGGCACTGCCGTTCTGGACTGGGTACTGGTGCTTGCTGCACTTGTTGGATCCTTCTTCGGAGCGCGCGCCCTAGGCGGCTGGGCCTCGCGGGTTCAGGAAGAGACAGGCAACCGCCCGACCACCTGGTATTTCACCTTGGGCATTTGGGTTCTTCCTGTTCTGATCCTTTTCGTGATCCTGGGCCTGTCGTGGGAAATTCCTGCGTTGAAAGGGTTTAACTTCCAAGGTGGCATCACGGTGCGTGGATCGCTGATCGCGCTTTGGTTTGCCTTGGCAATCTACACAGGCGCCTTCATCGCGGAGAACGTCCGCGCAGGTATCCAGGCGATTTCCAAAGGCCAAACAGAGGCCGCCGGGTCGCTTGGCCTCAGACCTGGCCGGATCATGAACCTGGTTATTTTGCCGCAAGCATTGCGCGTGATCATTCCGCCGCTGATTTCCCAGTATCTGAATATCACCAAAAACAGCTCTCTGGCGATTGCGGTCGGATACATGGATATCACCGGCACGCTGGGCGGTATCACGCTGAACCAAACCGGCCGCGCGATCGAGGCGATCTTGCTGCTCATGCTGTTCTATCTGACGATCTCTCTGCTGATTTCAGCCGTGATGAACGTCTACAACAATTCAGTTGCGCTGAAGGAGCGGTGATATGAGCGATCAATCTGTTGCATTCGTCCGCACCGAACAACTGCCCCAGCTGCCGCCGCCTGCGGCGCAAACCGGAGCAGTCAAATGGATGCGCGAAAACCTCTTCAATGGCGTCACCGGGACCATCCTGACCCTGATTTCGGTTTTCGTGATTTGGCAGGTTCTGGCCTTTGTGCTGCCTTGGTTGTTTAACGGCATCTGGAGCGCGTCTAGCATCCGCGAATGTCGTGAAATCCTAGAAGGCGCGACCGGTGGCTGTTTTGCAGTGCTGTCCGAGCGTTGGAACCAGCTGCTGTTTGGCATCGCTTATCCACCAGAAGGTTATTGGCGCCCGACGCTGGCGTTTGTGCTGCTCTTTGTTGCGGCGTCGCCCGTCTTGTTTGCGACGCTGCCGCGCCAGATGCTGTACTTTACGGCTGTGTACCCCTTCCTGGCCTATTGGTTGATTTGGGGTGGCACGATCCTGAGCCCGCTTGTGGCGCTGCTTGGCTTCATCGTGGGCTATGTCGTCTTTGATCGCCTGTCGAAGCAGTCGTTTGCCTATGGCTTCTTCGGCGCAATCATCGGTGCAGCTGTGACCTGGTGGCTGGGCGGGATCATCGTCGGAGCCATCGCGCCCGAGAACACCCTGCTCGAAGCCGTTCCTTCGCGGGACATGGGTGGCTTTATGCTCAACATGATCTTGGGCACCGTCTGCGTTTCGCTGTCCTTGCCGATTGGCATCGTGTTGGCGCTTGGTCGCCAATCGGACATGCCGATTATCAAGTGGATCTGTGTGATCTTCATCGAATTTGTCCGTGGCGTTCCGCTCATCACACTGCTGTTCGTGGCGAATGTGGTGTTGGCCTATTTCTTCCCGCCCGGTTCGAACCTCGATCTGATCTTGCGCGTGATCATCATGATTACGATGTTCTCGGCTGCGTATATTGCCGAGGTGATCAGAGGCGGCTTGGCGGCTTTGCCGCGCGGCCAGTACGAGGCTGCGGACTCGCTGGGTCTGGATTATCCACAGGCGATGCGTCTGATCATCCTGCCGCAGGCTTTGAAGATCTCCATCCCTGGGATCGTGAACGTGGCTGTTGGTCTGTTCAAAGACACAACGCTCGTCTCCGTGATCTCGATGTTTGACCTCGTTGGCATGATCCGCGGCCCGATCCTCGCGTCGACGGAATGGAACGGCGTGTATTGGGAATTGTGGGGCTTTGCCGCGCTTCTCTTCTTCGTCGTCTGCTACGGCATCTCTCAATATTCGCAATGGCTGGAACGTCAGCTTGCGACCGATCACCGCTAAAGAAAGGGTGACACAATGAACGATACAGCTACTCAAATGCAGGTCTCGGACGAGCTTGCGATCTCGATCGAGAAAATGAACAAGTGGTATGGCTCTTTCCATGTGCTGCGCGACATTGATCTGAGTGTCTACCGCGGCGAACGGATCGTTATCGCGGGGCCGTCCGGGTCCGGGAAATCAACGCTCATCCGTTGCATCAACGCATTGGAGGAACATCAAAAAGGGCGGATCGAAGTCGATGGCACTGTGCTGTCATCTGACGTCAAAAACATCGACAAGATCCGGTCCGAGGTTGGCATGGTGTTTCAGCACTTCAACCTCTTCCCGCATCTGACGATCCTCGAGAACTGCACGCTCGCCCCGATTTGGGTGCGCAAAACGCCCAAGAAAGAGGCCGAGGAAACAGCGATGCATTTCCTCACCAAGGTAAAAATCCCGGACCAGGCCAACAAATATCCAGGCCAGTTGTCAGGTGGTCAGCAGCAGCGCGTGGCAATTGCCCGTTCGCTCTGTATGCGCCCGCGCATCATGCTTTTTGATGAACCGACCTCTGCGCTTGATCCTGAGATGATCAAAGAGGTTTTGGACACGATGGTGGAGCTTGCCGAAGAAGGCATGACCATGCTCTGCGTTACGCACGAAATGGGCTTTGCCCGCCAGGTCGCGAACCGCGTCATCTTTATGGATGAGGGGCAGATTGTAGAGCAAAATGAACCAGAAGAGTTCTTTAACAACCCGCAATCTCCGCGGACGCAGCTGTTCCTTAGCCAGATCCTCGGCCACTAAAGCAACCGACATCCCAAAAGCGGCGGTCTTTCGATCGCCGCTTTTTTCGTGCCGTTAGCCCACCAAGGTGCGCGGCACCACAAAGTCAACGACCTGACCGCTGTGCCAGGTGACGTCCTCCCAAGTGTCGGCTGGAAAATCGACAACAAGCGTCGCACCAGTTGGGTAATCCAAAAAACGCTCATGATCAGGCATTTCTGCCACGAGGCGAGACGCGCTATCTGCGATGCCTGGGTTATGCGCAATCAACAGCACCGACCGGGACGTTTGATTTGCCAAAGCACGTCGTATGACCTCAGCGCTTGCCAGATAGAGAGATCGCGAAAAAGCGGCGGTGATGCCCAGATCCAGGCCTTCAAAGGTTTCGATGGTGCGCTGAGCCGAGGATACCAAGGCCGCCTGTGGCACATAGCCGTTCTGACGTATCCAATCTCCCAGCGCTTGCGCTGATGTCTGACCACGAGCATTCAGAGGCCGGTCAAAGTCGCTTAAGGCTGGGCTGTCCCAACTGGACTTTGCGTGGCGCATCAAAACCAGCCGCAACATCATCAGCCCCCCAAAAACTGTTTCATGTGATAGCCAGATTGCTCGGGCAGGCGGCCCCAAGCCGCCGAAACGGGGCAGGCGCGCCGGGCCAAACAGCCTTCGGTCAAACAGCTCTTTCCCGCGGGGGATTTGATGTGCGCGCGACATGCCGGGACATCGTAGGCCCCGTTGGCAAATGCGCCAACCGGGCAGGCGGTCAGGCAAGGCTTGTCAGCGCATGTCAGGCACGGAGAGGGCGGCGGTTCAGGCAGCTCGAGCCGGAAGGGCAACGCAAGCGCCCCACGGAAAGAGGTAAAGAGGCCGGATTGGTCGTTAACCAACAACATGATGGGCGATGCGTGCACCCGTGCCGTGCGCGTGGCCCATGTGAAAAACGGATGGTAGGGCGCGTCGCCAAAGGGAACAAAGGCCGTCGCGCCGATCGCTGCAGCCCATGTTTCAATGGCCCGCGTCGACCAACGGTCAATCGGGTCAGGGTGGCCATCCAGCCACTCTGGCTCTTGCTGCAGGGCGGGCCAAAATTCAGGCTCTTTTGGCCCCAACAAAAGAAGGGTCTCATAGCCGCCGAGGGTGGCGTCATCCGTATCGGGGTGAAAACCGCCGACGACGAAAAGTTGTCGGTCCAAGGCATCCCGGCAGAGCGTCGTGTAATCCATCACCTTGGCCGAATGATTGTGCCTGCGCCGTGTTCCGTAAAGAGCTCGAGCAAGCAAGCGTTGGGCGCCCGACCATCCAGGATAACAACCGCCCGCACGCCGCTTGCAATCGCGTCCAGTGCGGTTTCGGTCTTTGGGATCATCCCGCCGGCGATGATGCCATCCTCGGTCATCTGCCGAATTTGTTCCGCGTTGATTTCCACAACAACTTCGCCGCTCTGGTCTTTTACGCCCTCGACATCGGTCAACAGCAACAGTCGATCTGCTGCGAGCGCACCCGCAATTGCGCCAGCCGCCGTGTCGCCGTTGATATTGTAGGTTTCACCGTTCTTGCCCTGTCCCAAGGGCGCGATAACAGGGATGATCTCGTCTCGGTCGAGCGATCGCAAAAGGCTTGGGTCGATGGTCGAGGGTGTGCCCACAAGGCCCAGATTGGCGTGCGTTTGCGTGCAGGTGATCAGATTGGCGTCTTTGCCAGAAAGCCCAACAGCGCGCCCGCCTGCGCGCCCAATGGCTTGGACAATGCGTTTGTTGACCAGACCCGACAGAACCATTTCCACGACCTTAATGGTCGCGTCGTCTGTGACGCGCTTGCCATCGACAAATTCGGATTGGATGTCGAGTTGCCGCAGCATATCGTTGATCATCGGTCCGCCGCCGTGAACGATGATGGGGTTCACG
>CAZYQC010000111.1:0-5822 GCA_964649815.1 uncultured Rhodobacterales bacterium
GATTGGCTTGACGCGCCAGTTGCACGGATCGGTGCCCCAGAAAGCCCCGTGCCGTACAATGACCGCCTTGAGCGGCAGTACATGCCCGATGCATCAAGGATCATTTCAGCCGTAAAATCAGTAACCTACAGGAGTTGACGCAATGGCCACGCGCAAAGTCATCATTCCCGAAGGAATGGAAAACATCTACGATACCTACCACTATGCCCCTGGCATCCTGGTCGGTGACACGCTCTATATTTCGGGCCAGGTCGGCCGGGACGAAAAGCTGAACGTGGTCGAAGGTGTCGAAGCCCAGTTCACACAAGCGTTCGAAAACGTCGGCAAAGTTCTGACCGCTGCCGGATCAAGCTTTGACGATGTGGTCGAAATGGAGACCTGGTTCACCGATTCAATGGCGGATTTGAAAACCTTTATGGCCGTAAAGGATCGCTTTTTCACCAACAGATACCCCACGTGGACGGGATTTGCTGTGAAAGGGTTCTCTATGCCGGGCATATTGGTCGAAATCAAATGCAAGGCCATTTTGGGCTTGGATTCTGCATGACCCGCGATCTCAAAGCGCTGCTGGCTTCGCAATCCAACACGCTTGGCACGTGGACGCAAATTGCAGCGCCAGAGATGATCGATCTGATCGGGCTAAATGGCTTTCACTTTACGATCATCGATTGCCAGCACGCCTCTATCGGCATTGAGACCGCAGAAAACCTGGCACGCGCCGCTGACGCCAATGACATTGCAGTGGCGTTGCGCGTAACACGCAATGACCCGGTCGAGATCATGAAGGCCTTGGACGCGGGCATCCGGCATGTCGTTGTGCCCAATGTGGAAACACCCGAAGAGACGGCTCAGGCCGTCGCCGCGACCAAATTTGGCCCCCACGGCCTGCGCGGGGCATGCCCATGTTGCAGATCGGGTGGCCATTTTATCCGCAATTGGGAAGCATACGTCGAGGCCGAGGAAAGCCGGACCGGGGCAATCGCGCTCGTCGAAACGGAGCTTGGGCATCGAAACATCGATGGCATCGCGTCGACACCGGGTCTTGCCGCATTGATGGTCGGGCCTTTCGATCTGTCTGTCTCAATGGGGTTCAACGGGGATTGGCGGCATCCATCGGTGGTATGCGCCGTCCACGATATTCTGAGCGCTGGCGCCCGGTACGGGGTTCCTACGATTATGCCTGTTTTCGCACCCAGCGTCGCGGAATGCGCCGAGCTTGTTGCAAAGTGGAAAGATCAGAGCGTCACCAACTTTGTCATCGGCTCGGACAAAATCATCGTGGCAGATGCGTTCGCCAATTGGTCCGCAAGCCTGAGCTTGTGATGGCATCAAACGCGCCCGCGCGGCCTTAGGGTCCTGACCCTAGGCCACGCTGTCGAGCAACGCCTTTCGAATATTGGCAAATGCCGGTCGCTCTAATGCCTCTTTAGAATACGAGAGCTGATATCCGTGCTTGGGGCGCCCAAAGACCGGCCCCAACCGGCGCAACTGCCCTTTTTTAATATATTCGTCGTCCAGCCCCACAGACCCGATAGCGACCCCTTCGCCGTGCGTGACCATATCCAGCATCGCCGGATAGCTGCGCACTTCGCGCCACAAATGGGGATCGGGCGCTTGCCGGCCGTGCAAGGCGTACCAAATGGTCCAAGTCATCCAGCCAGCATCATATGGATCACCGTGATCCAACAGCCATTCTGGCCTCAATGTGCCTGCAAGGTCCTCGGCATCCAGTTCGGGGTGCGCCTCTAGAAACTCAGGGGAGGCCAAGACATAACATTGTTCTGGAAACAGAAAATCCGACAGGCCGCTGGTTTCCTCGCCCGTTGTGAATCGAATGAAGCCATCAATTTGCGCGCGGGCAAGCTCGGCGTAGTCATCTGCCGTTACAAAGTTCAGAATGCCCGTGGTGGCCGCACGCATTTTGGTGAGCCGCGGCATAAGCCACATATGCATGATGCCAAACGATGCGCCGATCACGACTTCGTCCGACCGTCGGCGCGGAACCGTCTCGACAGCCAATTCGATCCGGTCAAAGACGCCCGATGTCACGTCAGCCAGATAAATCCCCGCATCCGTCAGTCGCGGAACACTGCCTGATCGGTCGAAAAGGTCCAGGTCCAACCAACGCTCTAGGTTGGCGATGTGCCGGCTGATTGCCGGTTGCGCGACGTTCAATTCGCGGGCCGCAGCGGTAAAATTCTCGCTTCTTGCAGCAGCGTCAAACGCCAGCAACGCATTGAGAGGAGGTAGCTTTCTGCGCATAGATTATGCCTTTTTGTTATAGCATCATTGCTTTTTTCGGCATTTGTGCAAGCACAGTTTTCTTTCATTATTGCGGCGGGAATCGAAGGGGTGATCATGGAACAGGTCAGTTTCACGCAAATGAAAGACGGCACCAAAGAGGAATACGAATTCCTTACGGAGCATGAAACCGAATATGCGTCGCACACGGCCGATCGCTTGTTGAAAGCGATGACCGAGTTGGATGAAAGCCTGTCTGGCTATCAAGTCACCCGCCTGGGTCACTCTTTGCAATCGGCAACGCGCGCCTGGCGGGATGGTGCTGACATCGACTGGGTCGTATCGGCATTGTTGCATGACATTGGTGACATTTACGCGCCCTACAACCACGACGAATACGCAGCCGCCGTTCTGAGGCCATTCGTGCGCGAACAATGCGCCTGGGCCGTCGAAAAGCACGGCGATTTCCAGTTGGTCTATTATGCCGAGCATGTTGGTGCAGACCCAAAGAAACGTGACGCATACCGCGACAGCCCCTATTTCGACGATTGCGCCGAATTTTGCGAACGCTGGGATCAATCCAGCTTTGACCCCGACTATGACATGCTTCCGATCGACTTCTTTGCGCCAATGGTGCGCGAGGTCTTTGCGCGCAAAGCGCATGATCCCGAAGTAACGCAAGCAGGTGTTAGACTGCCTTTGCAAGACGCAACCGTCGCTGCCGAGCGCGCGGCGTAAGGAACCTTTGCGATGACTGAAACATCGAAGCCGCAGGCGCGTGCGCCGCGGAAAATATGGAACCACACCCCACAGTTGCCTCTGGAAACAGCGCCTTACTGGGACTGGCCAATCAAGCCTCTGAACTCGATCCTGTTCCTGCTCAAAAGCTGGAAGCCGTTGGGAATGCGGTTTTTCATTTTGTTGGCGGCCCTTCTGGTTTGGCAATTTTTCTCTATCGATCTAGAGCGGGCGCAAACCTTCTCGCTTGATTGGATCGCAGAAGTTTGGCTGCGCAATTTCGTTATACTGGTGGTCATCGCGGGTGGTTTGCATCTGTTGCTGAACAAGTTCCGCGCGCAGGGCGATGACTATCGCTATGACATGCGGCCCATGATGAAAAATGCCCGGACATTCTGGTTCAAAGATCAGGTGTTGGACAACATGCTGTGGTCTTTTGTGGCGCTGCAGTTCTGGGTGTTCTTCGAATGTCTGATGTGGTGGGGCTACGCAAACGGCTGGCTGACGCTCATCACCTTTGAAAGCAACCCGGTTTGGTTTGTCCTCTTGATCGTCTTTGTGCCGATCTGGGCGGGCCTTTATTTCTATATGCACCACCGCGTGCTGCACATGGGCTTTATGTACAAGCACGTGCATTCCTGGCACCACAAAAACATGAACACCGGCCCCTGGTCCGGGCTGGCCATGCACCCGGTCGAGAGCTTTGTTCTCATGACGGACCTCGTCATTTTCCTGCTGCTTCCGTCCAATCCGCTGCACATGCTGTTTCTCATGTTCCACCACGGGATCGGCGCGCCGACCTCGCACGTGGGTTTTGACAAGGTCAAAACCGGTGTTTTGGACCTCGAGATGGGCGACTTTCATCACCAGCTGCACCATAAGTTTTTTGACTGCAACTATGGCACGGCTGAGACACCTTGGGACGAATGGTTCAACACCTTCCATGACGGCACACCCGAAGGCAACGAACTGATCAAGGAACGCCGTCGCAAGATTTGGCAGACGACATGAGCCAGAAACTCAAGAACATCTACACCTTCGGGCGCAGGCCTGCGCAACGGAACTACACGGTCGCGGATCTGTTGGCGCTCAAAGGCTCGGGTCAGCGGTTGACGATGGTTAATCCAGCCACCGAAACCGAGTTCCGGGCGTGCGTTGATGCGGGTATTGATCTGCTCACGGTTTGGGACGTGCACCTCGATATGTGCCGCGAGATTGCGCCAACGCATTTCGCAGGTACCGCGATGAACTGGGGGCAATTCGCAACCAAAGACGAGATCCTGCGCCACGCCATCGAATGCATGGAAGGTGGCGCGGACATGTACTTTACCAACCGATCATTCGAGGTTGTGGAAATGCTCGCCAAAGAGGGCATTCCGGTTCAAGTGCATATGGGACTGGTGCCGTCGCTGTCTCATTGGGCGGGTGGCTTGCGCGCGTTTGGGCGCACATCCGACGAGGCGCTGCGGATTTACGAGACCTTCAAGCAATATGAGAACGCAGGCGCCATCGCCTGCGAAATTGAATGCGTCGCAGAGGACGCACTCAACATGCTTAATGACAAGACGTCTATTGTTACAATCTCGCTGGGCTCTGGCAACGCGGGCGACGTGATCTTCCTCTTTATGGCGGATATCTGTGGCGAGGCTGAAAACCCACCGCGCCATGCCCATGCCTTCCGCGATCTCGGACGGTTGCACCGCCAAATGTACACCGAGCGGGTCGAAGCGTTGAAAGAGTTTCAAGCCGACGTCAAAGACAGAAAATTCCCTTATTCCAAACAGTCCATTCAAATGCGCGAGGGCGAGGCTGACAAGCTCGCCGAAGCGTTAGACGCGACCTAAGTCGCGCGACCACGAACAAACACTCATTCTTCAAAGGCGCCGGTACCTCATAAGAGCGTCATAACCAACCAAACAACCCTAACGGGAGGGACCAATGAAACCACCACTAATGGATTTGCCCATTAACGTCGCCGATGGCGGCTTTTACAAAGGGTTTACCAAAAACGTTACCATCTCCGCCAAAATCATCGTTGGCATCATTATCGTATGGGCGGTCGCCTTCCCGGAAAGTGCTGCGTCGCTTTTGGGCAGCATCAATTCGTTCATCCTGTCGACGTTCAACTATTGGTACGTCTACGCGATGGCGTTCTACGTATTGACCTGCCTTGCCCTCGCGCTTTGGCCCGCATCGGGCCGCCTCAAGCTTGGCCTGGATGATGACAAACCCGAATTCTCCAACTTTTCATGGTTCTCCATGATGTTTGGTGCGGGGATCGGGATCGGGATGCTGACCTTTGCAACCGCCGAGCCAATCTACCACTTCAAATCAAACCCATCGACAATCATGGGCCTGACCGAGGGTGAGACGCTCGGGAATGTCCGTGATGCCTACATCTGGTCGTTCACGCACTGGGGCGTTGCGGCTTGGGCCTCATACGCGGTTGTTGGCCTGTCTTTGGGCTATTTCTCCTATCGCCGTGGCCTTCCGCTGACGGTCCGGTCCGGCTTGACCCCGCTCTTTGGCAAAGCTCTGTCCGGCACCACTGGCCACGTCGTTGACGTGGTTGCGGTGGTCGCAACCATCCTTGGTATGGCACAGACCCTTGGCTTCGGCGTCGACCAGTTCGTATCCGGCCTCTACCGGATCGGATTTGGCGAATGGCTCTATACCACGGACGCAGAAGGCACACGCAGCGTTTCGACGGCTGCGATCATCGTCGCACTTGTGGTCATCATGGGCGCCTCGACCCTGTCCGCCTTGTCCGGTGTCGGCAAAGGCATCAAGTGGCTGTCGAACCTGAACATGGGGCTCAGCTTTTTCTTGCTGGCGTTCTTCCT
>CAZYQC010000112.1:0-5804 GCA_964649815.1 uncultured Rhodobacterales bacterium
GCCGTAGCCCGCGATCATGGCATCTTGATCTGCAAAGGCGCGGGCGTCCTCTTTGTTCGGGTCACAAATCGCGCGCATCTCGGCCTTCAGCGCGGCGAGCACATCGGCACAGTTTGGATCCTGCGCCAGATCATTGGCTTCTTCTGGATCGGCATCGAGGTCAAAGAGCTCGGGCTCAAAACCAATGTATTCAATGAGCTTCCAACGCCCTTTGCGCAACATAAAGGCCCCCGAAACAGCGCCCACTGCGTGATATTCGCTGAATACGGCCCGCTCTTTGTTGTCGTCCTCATCCGCCAGCGCATAAAGCGACCGGCCAGGCCGCTCTCCCGGCAGATCGGCGTCAAAATGATCAAGAATGGTCGCCGATACGTCCAATAGGCTGGCTGTGGTCGAACGGGTGGCTGGAACGGTTTTCTTTGCACGCGGCGCAGGGGCAACGATTAACGGGATTGCCGCCGATTCCTCGTACATGTTCATCTTGCCCCAAAGCCCGCGCACGCCAAGATTTTCACCGTGATCACTGCTGTAGATGATCGTCGTGTCGTCGAACTGACCATTGGCCTGCAACGCCTGAACGATGCGGCCAACGTTGTGGTCCATATAGCTGGTCAGGCCATAATAGGCCGCGATGGCTTGTCGCCTTTCGTGCGCGTCTTTCCAGCCGTCCTCACCCACCATCGCATAGGCCATTTTCTCAAGCCACGGGTGCTGGCGGTATCCGTCTCGTGGATGGAGCTTGTCGGGCGGCAAAGCATCCAACGGATACTTATCGTAAAAGTCTTGCGGTGCGACCAACGGATGATGCGGCGCGACCAGGCCCACGTAGAGGCACCAGGGTTCGGATGCGTCAGAGGCGTCGGACAGCCATTCGCACGTCCTGTCGGTTACGGCGCGGTCATACTTGGTATAGCTGCTTTCCCCCGGCCCCACGTAATCGCCCATCATGCGTGTGTTTTTGTTGTAAACCCGCTCTTCCTCGCGTCGGATCGATGCCCAGACCATTCCGACACCATCATGGACGTGCATTGGGATGTGCTGAACATCAAACCCGCTGTCGTCTTGCGTGTCTCGATAATGCAGCTTGCCGATCGACTCGACCCGGACACCTTTTTCCTGCAGCGCATGCCCCCACCCTTTGGGCGTTCCGGTATAGGGCATGGCGTTGTCCCAACGCCGGATGCGGTGACAATATTGCCCTGTTGCAAAGGCGGCGCGTGCCGGTACGCATATCGGCGACGGGGTGTAGGCGTTCGTGAACCGGGTTCCGCGGGCTGCCAAGGCATCCAGATGCGGCGTCTGAACAACCGGATGACCCGCGCAGGACAATGCACCGGCCTGATGTTGATCAGACAAGATAACAAGCAGGTTCGAGGGTTTCTTCATCTGTTATTCAGCTTCTGCGTCATGTGTTGGAAGTTCAAAATCTGTTTTCGTCGAGGCGGCCGCGATGGCTTTGATTGCTTTGCGAACGACGGCCTGTTCTTCTTTGCTGAGCGTTGCGACCAGATGTTTTTGACGCGCATCCAACATCGGCCCCAACCGATCATGAGCTTTGCAGGCCATTTCAGTCAGTTCGATAATGTGCTGGCGCTTGTCTTCGTGACATTCACGCAGAACAACATAGCCTTTCGTCTCTAACGTGGAGAGCATCTTGCTGAATTGGCTTTTGTCGATACCCGCAGCTTTGCGAACGGCAGTGGACGTATGCGCAATATCCAACGCAACCACACGAATGATCCGCCATTGCGCCAGGTTCAAATCGCCATATCGCGAGATAATGACCTTGGCTTGTGCGCTTAGCGCGGAATGAAGTTGGGCGATTTGAAAGGGCAAGTGAAGACCGAGGTCAATCGCACTTTCATCTGATTTGGCCATCGATTGCCGTCCTTTCCTCGGCCTTGAGCCTCGGCAAATCTCGTGGAAAAGTCAACTTGATTGTTGACTTTTCCACCTTTTAAAGTGACAACCGGGATTAACAATCAAAATGCTTCAGGGAGGAAAGCATGAAGAAAGTGATAAAAGTCGCGGTCGCGGCACTGGCCAGCGCGTGTATATCCACAGCAGCCTTTGCAGAGGACTGGACGCCGCCAGGCCCCATCCAGATGATGATTGCTTTTGCCGCGGGTGGCGGAGCGGACACACAAGCGCGCCTGATCGCAGAGGAGCTGGAGGCGCGCAACGGTTGGAAAATCATTCCAGAGCAAGTCACAGGCAAGGGCGGTTTGAACGCTGTAAACGCCATCAAAGATGCGCCTGCCGACGGCACAGCGATCGCAATGATCGTAACCGAGACGCTGGGCTACAACATGGCCGCGGCCAAGGCAGGCCAGCCAACGGATGTGACGTCCATCACAACAACCGCGGGCACGCAAATGGCGGTTGTCGCACTGGCCTCTAAGGGCTGGAACACATTGGGCGACGTGATCGAAGCGGCCAAAGGCGGCGAGCAAATCCGCTTTGGCGTCATGACAGGAATGCTGGGCGACCTGGCCTATATCATCGGCAAAGAAAACGGCGTCGACTTTAACATCATCTCGGTTCGTGGCGGTAAAGCCGTCATGAACGGCCTCAACGCAGGTGACATGGACGTTGGCTTTGGCGCAGGCATCCAGGCAAAGGCCGTAGCGGCAGGCGATATGGTCGAGCTGGCCTCGGCACGCAGTGACGCATTGATCAATTCGCCCGACGCGCCTTTGCTGTCGGAATACGGTGTGCCGTTCAGCAACGAAACTGCGTTCATGTTCGCAGGCCCGCCGAATATGGACCCAAAAGCACGCGACGCCATCGCAGCGGCCATCGCCAGCGTTGTTCAAACCGAAGGTGGTAAGGCCAACGCCTTTATCACCCGCGCATTTGGCGGCCCATCCGTAATGGCGGGCGCTGAGCTGGATGCGGCTGTTCAAGGGGACTTCGAGGCATCTGGCGCCTTGATCTCGGCGGCGGCTGAGTAACCCGACCAAGTCCTGCGGGGTGGCATACGTGCCACCCGCTCAACCCCTTAAACATGCGAGACCGATATGCGGAAACTCTCTGCCAACCAGGCACTGGGTCTGACATGCATTGCTTTCGCATTGCTGGTCGCCTTTATCTGGATCCCTCTGGACGCCGAGACCTGGCTCGTCGAGCGCAAGCGCGGTCGATACACGGTTGGCGACAGCCTCGCGCCAACACTGGCTGCGGTCTTCATTGTGGTTGCTGGCCTGCTGCTTCTGTTTGAACAGCGTGGCCAAAACGAAAAACCCAACAGAGATAACCTGCGCTTTATCGCGGCAATGATTGGGATTGGGCTTGTTGGGCTGATGCTCATGCGCTGGACCGGCCCGATTGTCACCGAAGCGCTAAGCGGTCAGGATTACCGTCTGCTGCGCGATACAGCGCCTTGGAAATACATCGGTTTTGTCCTTGGCGGGACAGTGCTGATTTTCTCGATGATCGCATTCATCGAAGAACGACCCAGTTGGCGCGCACTGGTTATCGCGCTGATCGCGGTCGCGGGCATTATCGCCCTTTACGACTTGCCTTTTGACGACATCCTGCTGCCGCCGAATGGTGACGTCTGATGACTGATCTCGGCACACTCGACTACATTTGGCTTGGCGTGCTTGCGGTTTTTCAAGGTCCCGAAGCCTTTTCCATCCTTGGCCTGCCGATTTCCATCACCGTTGTGATGGTGTCCTTTGGGTTGGTCTTGGGCGTTGTTGTTGGCGCAACGCCCGGTCTTGGCAGCGTGATCGCAATGGCCATCTCACTGCCGATCCTGATTTCCGCTTTTGGGTTCAACTCTGATGCGCTTTTGCCGGTGCTGGGTTTTCTGATCGGCGTCATGAAAGGCTCAACCGTAGGCGGGGCCGTGCCAGCGATCTTGTTCAACACGCCAGGAACACCCGACGCCTATATGACCACGCTAGACGGGTATCCGATGGCGCGCGCGGGCAAGGCGCGAAAGGCGCTGAAGATTTCGCATTTTTCTTCGGTGACGGGCGACACATTCTCGGACATTGTCTTGATTGTCTGCGCGCCGTTTTTGGCCATTCTGGTCGAGGCTTACCTTGACCTCCCGGAAAAGACGGCGCTTTTGATCTTGTCGCTGAGTTTCATTGCGGCGGTTGTAGGGGGCTCTCCGGCCAAAGGTCTGTTGAGCTGCGGCCTGGGATTGTTGGCCGTCTACATCGGCACGGGCGAAGACTTTTATCCCCGCCTCAGCATGGGGCTTCCTGCATTGTCCGATGGCATCCCTATCACCGCCGCAGTCATTGGCGTTCTCGTGATTGGCGCGATTTTCAGCGAGTTGGAAGAATTGTGGCACCAGACGCGGAAATCCGGTGGCATTGAGATTGCGCGCGACGAAGGCGATCAGCGTCTGCATTGGTCCGACATTCGACGGATTTTACCCTACATCGGACGCTCTGCCGTGATCGGCACCGCAATCGGTGCGTTGCCTGGCATCGGCTCGACCTTGGCCGCGACGATCGGCTACGCCACTGGCAAGCGCCGTCACGCGCAACGAAAACAGGCAGAAGACCCCGCTTTCGGCGAGGGCGCGCCCGAGGGCATCGCCGCGACAGAGGCCGCAAACTCGTCGGTTTCGGGCGCCAACCTGATACCTGTCTTGTCGCTGGGCATTCCAGGAAACACGGCCGCGGTCTTTTTGATCCTCGCCGCTGAGAGCATCGGTGGTTTCAACCCAGGCCCCGCAGTCTTTAAATTCTCGGCAGATCTAAACCCAGAGCTTGTCATCGCCTTTGGTCTTTTCACCACGATGATTATCGCCAATTTGCTCAACTGGACGGTGGGTGGTGCGCTGATGCGCTGGCTGGGTATTTTGGTTCGTATTCCAAAACAGCACCTGTTGCCTGTTGTTCTCCTGCTCACGCTTGCGTCTCTTTATGTCCAGGAAACCTCCATGAGCGCGGTTTGGTTTGGTTTTGGCTTTGGCATCCTCGGTTACTTTATGAAGCGGTTCGGCATCTCGCCCCTGCCCTTCGTGATCGGCTTTGTTCTGGGCGGTCGGCTTGAAGACACCGCGCGCCAAGCCTTTTCCGCAACCGGCGGCGATCCGTTCTTCCTTTTGAAAAGCCCGATCGCAGCCGTGTTCATCCTTGGCGCAGTCGCCGTCGTTTATTTCTCGTTCCGCAGACCAAAGGCAGATCTTACATGACCCGTCCGAACATTCTTTTCATCACGTCGGACCAACAGCGCGGTGACTGTTACGGGTTTCGGGGGCGCAATGTGCAGACACCGCATCTTGACATGCTGGCCAGCGAAGGCACCAGCCTTGAGACGGTCATAACGCCGTGCGTCGTGTGCCAACCCGCACGCGCGTCCATTTTGACCGGCCTGTTGCCGCGCACCCACGGGGTTCACGACAACGGGATCGATCTGGACAAAGAGCTTGGTGAAAAAGGGTTTGCAGGCTCGCTTTCGGCCTCTGGCTATCACACTGCCACGATCGGCAAGGCCCATTTTGCGACCTACCATGTGTTTGGCGACAGCGACACGGTCGAGTCCATCCCGGGCTCTAAACGCGTTCCGAAAGGCTGGCGCGGACCTTACATGGGGTTTGATCACGCCGAACTTGTTCACATTGGCCACAATTGGTGGCTGCCCGAAAAACCACCCGGCGGTTTGGCCTATGAGGAATGGTACTATGGCGACGGGCGCGGAGATCTGAAGAACAAGCTGTTGTGGGAAAGTGCGCGCGATCACAAAGGCGCGCCACAAACCTGGTCATCCAAACTGCCGGTGGCGTGGCATAATTCGACTTGGATCGCGGATCGTGCGGTTGATTTCCTCAAGCAAGA
>CAZYQC010000113.1:0-5757 GCA_964649815.1 uncultured Rhodobacterales bacterium
CATGCAGCGCACCGAGGTTCTGGAAGCAGAAGAGTTCTTTAGTGCCGGGCAAAAGGGCTCGTCCGCGATGCCGCACAAGCGGAACCCGGTTCTGACTGAAAACCTGACCGGTTTGGCACGGCTGGTGCGCTCGGCGGTCACTCCGGCGCTGGAAAACGTGGCCCTTTGGCACGAGCGCGACATCTCGCATTCCTCGGTCGAGCGGATGATCGGCCCCGACGCGACTGTGACGCTGGATTTTGCATTGGCGCGGCTGACCGGTGTCATCGACAAGCTTGTGGTCTATCCCGACAATATGCTGGCCAATATGAACAAGTTCCGGGGCCTGGTGATGTCACAACGTGTGTTGCTGGCGCTGACACAGGCGGGCGTCAGCCGCGAGGATGCCTACAAGCTGGTGCAACGCAACGCGATGAAGGTCTGGGAAGACGGCAAGGACTTTAAGACCGAGCTTTTGGGCGACGCTGATGTGACAGCCGCGCTGAGCGTAGACGAGATCGAAGAAAAGTTCGATCTTGGCTACCACACCAAGCATGTCGACACGATTTTCAAGCGGGTTTTCGGCGCATAGCAGACGCTTTTGTAAAGCAAACACGCCAAGCGGCCGGTTTATTCGGTCACAAACGCGGCGCGTTCATCAACTTATTCTGACCGTTTGAAACGCTATTTTGGGTTCGATTTGGCGGCATGCTGGCCTATGTTTGGCCTCATGTTATTCGACGGAGTTTTTTGACATGCGTGTCTATTCACTGATTGCGGCCCTTGTTGTTCCACTTGCTTTCACGTCCCCTGTGATGGCCGCTGGTGGTGGCAACGATACAGCGCCGAAACCGACAAAGACGACAAAGGATTGTTTTGGCGTGCGCGTTTGGGATGAAACCAAACAGCGCTGCGTGCGTCCGAAAAAATCCAGCCTGGATGATGACGGGCTTTATGAGGCGGTTCGCGAACTGGCCTATGCCGGACGGTATCAGGATTCCGAAGGGGTTCTGGACGCGATGAGCAACCAATTGGATGACCGGGTGCTGACGTATCGCGGGTTCAATGCGCGCAAGCAGGGCAAGCTGGAACTGGCCAACATGTTCTATCAGCAAGCGATTGCCGCCAATCCCAACAACATCCTCGCCCGGTCTTATATGGCGCAGGGCTTTGTCGCAGCGGGTGACAAAGTGGCCGCAATGCAGCAGTTGCGCGAGATCCAGGCGCGTGGCGGCACCGGCACCTGGGCCGAGACATCTTTGCGCCGCGCCATCGAGGACGGCACGACCTACAATTACTGATAAAGCGTTTTCGCGCTTGAAAGGCCGCTCTGGTTTGGGCGGCCTTTTTCTGTTCTGAGGGCGAGACGCGATTGGCATGCTTGTGATCGCCGGTTCTCGACTTTATGTCTGGTCGCGCATCGCGCATCTGTGCGGCGCGAGAAAGAAACTGACCCGCCAAGATGCCAACCCATCACGACAAACAAAGCCGCCCCGAGAAAGCCGTTCATTGGATCGTCAATGTTGCGGCGCGTGGCCTTTTGGGTTTGGCGCTGATGCTGCCCTATGACCGGCGGGTGCCTTTCTTTGGCAAGGTGGTGACGCATTTTGTGGGGCCGCTTGCGGGCTATCGGCGGCGGGCCATTCGCCACATCGCCAAGATTTACCCCGACAAAACGCCACAAGAGCATCGCGCGCTGGCCGCTGCATGCCTGGACAATATGGGGCGCTGTCTAATCGAGAGTTTCTCGACGATGGAGTTCTTTGAGCGCATGACCTCAACCCGCATGAGCGGGCCTGGGGTCAAAGTTCTCGAAGACGCCACAAAGGACAACCAGGCGGTCATCCTGGTGTCTGGGCATTTCGGAAATTACGAAGCGGCGCGCGCCGCGATGGTGCACAAGGGCTATACGATCGGCGCCATCTATCGGTACATGGCGAACCCCTATTTCAACGAATACTACGTCAAAGCGCTGCATGCCTTTGGCGGGCCAGGCTTTCCGCAGGGCAAGCGCGGCACGGGCGCCGCCGTGCGCCATCTCAAGGATGGTGGCAAGCTGGTTTTGCTGTTTGATCAACACGTCAAAGGCGCACCGGTTCTGGACTTTTTGGGCCATCCGGCAAAGACGGCCATTTCGGCGGCGCAGCTGGCGCTCAAATACAATGCCCTGCTGGTCCCCTATTATTCCATCCGGCAAGCCGATGGCGTGACATTCGAGGCCGTCTTCGAAGATCCGATCCCGCATAGTGATGCCACAACAATGACTGAGGCGATGAATGCCTCGTTAGAGGCGCGGATCAAAGCGCATCCCGAACAGTGGTTTTGGGTACCCCGGCGCTGGAGGCCGGACGAGTAGCGGCTTACTTGACTTCGGCGGCGGCCAAGATCGGGCCAGCCACACCTTGCTGAACCAAAATGACAACCGGCAGCGGCGCTTTTGCGGTGGCGGTCAAGTTAAGCGGTGTGGCGCCATTCCATTCGGCCAGCACGTTCCAATCCTGGGCGATATTGGCATAGGTCAATGTGCGCCCAGCGTTTTCGCCGCGCGTGATCTTGACCGATTGCTCGGGCACATAGTGGACCATGTGGACGATCAAACTGCCTTCGGTGTTTTCGGCGCTGGCGTTGATGGCAATGGATTGGCCATCACGCTTGACCGTCAGATCAACAGGCGACGGCATCGACATATATTTGGAGATCGTGTCCAAAAGCTCCATCGGCTTGGTGCCGACAATGACGGTCTTGCCGTTCACGATCATCTGCGGGGTATAGATCGAGCGCCGGTTTCCTTCGAGCGCGTATTCCCGTTGGCGATTGGTATGCGCCGGATCGGCAAAAGCGTCTTTCCAGCCGATGTAATCCCAGTAATCGACGTGCAACGCCAAGGCGATGACGTTCTCGCGCCCTGCAAGGTCGTGAAGCAAAGCATCCGCAGGCGGGCAATAAGAACACCCCTGTGACGTAAAGAGCTCGACCACGACAGGGTTGTCCGCGCGGCTGGGTGCCGACAAGGCGGTCAGGATGGTCAAAGCAAGGGCAAAAATTCGGAGCATCGGGCGTTCATGGCTGGCTAAGCGGTAGGACGTACCTAAGCACACCACGTCCGCGAGGCCAATCAAGCTTTGTTGAGAAGAATGTCAACGCCGCCCTTTGGCGCCTCTTTTCGGTACACAATGGTATACAAAATGACGCAGAGGGCGAAATCACCCTTGATGATCACCCAGCGTTGGGGCAAACCGCGAGCAATCCCGTTACCCTTACATCGGAGGCGACCCTATGCCCATTACCGTTGGTCACGACAGCGCAAAGGCCCGCAAGACCTTGACCGTTGGCGATCAGTCGATCGCGTATTATTCCATCCCAGCCGCAACCGAAGCCGGTTTGGGCGACTTTTCAAAGCTGCCTGCCGCATTGAAGGTCGTTCTGGAGAACATGCTGCGCTTTGAAGACGGCAAGACCGTTTCGGTGGACGACATCAAAGCTTTTGCTGAATGGGCCACGTTGGGGGGCAAAAACCCGCGCGAGATTGCCTATCGCCCAGCGCGCGTTTTGATGCAGGATTTCACCGGCGTTCCGGCGGTTGTCGATCTGGCGGCCATGCGCGATGGTCTGGTTGCCTTGGGAGGTGATCCGGAAAAGATCAATCCGCTGAACCCCGTTGATCTGGTGATTGACCATTCGGTCATGATCGACGAATTCGGCAATCCGCGCGCGTTCCAGATGAATGTGGACCGCGAATATGAACGCAACATGGAGCGTTACACCTTTCTGAAATGGGGTCAGTCCGCGTTCAACAACTTGCGCGTTCTGCCTCCGGGCACGGGCATCTGCCACCAGCTGAACCTGGAATATCTTGCTCAGACTGTCTGAACCGATACGGACCAAGACGGCGAGATGGTCGCCTATCCTGACACGTTGGTTGGCACCGACAGCCACACGACAATGGTCAACGGGGCCGCGGTTCTGGGCTGGGGCGTTGGTGGCATCGAGGCCGAAGCCGCAATGTTGGGCCAGCCGATTTCGATGCTGATCCCCGAGGTCATCGGCTTTGAGCTGACGGGCGAAATGGTCGAAGGCACCACAGGCACGGACCTGGTGCTGAAGGTGGTCGAGATGCTGCGGGCCAAGGGCGTCGTGGGCAAATTCGTGGAATTCTTTGGCGCAGGCCTGGACAACCTGCCGCTGGCGGATCGCGCGACAATCGCAAACATGGCGCCAGAATATGGCGCGACATGCGGCTTTTTCCCGATTGACGACGAAACGCTGAGATACCTGCGCAACACCGGGCGCGACGAAGACCGCATCGCGCTTGTCGAAGCCTATGCAAAGGACAACGGTTTCTGGCGCGATGCCGATTATGCGCCGATCTACACCGACACGCTGCATCTGGACATGGGCACCATCGTGCCTGCGATCTCGGGCCCAAAGCGTCCGCAGGATTACGTGGCGCTGACAGACGCCAAATCCGCCTTTGCCAAAGAGATGGAAGAGACGTTCAAGCGTCCAATGGGCAAAGAAGTGCCTGTTGAAGGCGAAGACTATACGATGGAATCCGGTAAGGTGGTGATCGCCTCGATCACGTCCTGCACGAACACATCGAACCCCTATGTGATGATTGGCGCGGGCCTTGTGGCGCGCAAAGCAGCAGCTTTGGGCCTGGATCGCAAACCTTGGGTCAAAACGTCTTTGGCCCCCGGGTCGCAAGTTGTGTCGGCCTATCTCGAAGCGGCTGGGCTGCAAGAGGATCTTGATAAGATCGGCTTTAACCTTGTGGGCTATGGCTGCACCACCTGCATCGGCAATTCCGGCCCAATTCAAAAAGAGCTGTCGGATGCGATTGCCCAGGGCGATCTGGTCGCGACATCGGTTCTGTCGGGCAACCGCAACTTTGAAGGCCGGATTTCGCCGGATGTGCGCGCCAATTATCTCGCGTCGCCTCCGCTGGTGGTGGCCTATGCGTTGGCTGGCACGATGGACATCAACATCGCAACCGACCCGCTGGGTCAGGACAAGGACGGCAATGACGTCTTCCTGAAAGACATCTGGCCAACCAGCCAGGAAGTTGCAGAGCTGGTGGAACAGACGGTCACGCGCGAAGCCTTCCAGACGAAATACGCAGATGTCTTTAAAGGCGATGAAAAGTGGCAGGGCGTCGAGACGACCGATCAGAAAACCTATGATTGGCCGCCCACCTCGACCTATGTGCAAAATCCGCCATACTTCCAGGGCATGTCCTCGGAGCCGGGTGTTATCACAAACATCGAAGGCGCGCGGGTTCTTGCGCTCTTGGGGGATATGATCACGACCGACCATATCTCTCCGGCCGGGTCCTTTAAGGACACGACGCCTGCGGGCCAATATCTGACCGATCGCCAGGTGAGCCCACGCGAATTCAACTCTTATGGATCGCGCCGGGGCAACCACGAGATCATGATGCGCGGCACATTCGCCAATATCCGCATCAAGAACGAGATGCTGGATGGTGTCGAAGGTGGCTATACCAAAGGCCCCGATGGTGCGCAGACCTCGATCTTTGATGCCGCGATGGCCTATCAGGAGGCAGGCACGCCTTTGGTGATCTTTGGGGGCGAGCAATATGGTGCGGGCTCGTCGCGCGACTGGGCGGCCAAGGGCACGGCGCTCTTGGGCGTCAAAGCCGTGATCGCCGAAAGCTTTGAGCGCATTCACCGCTCGAACCTGGTTGGTATGGGCGTGATCCCGTTCGAGTTCACCGGCGGCGATACGCGCCAGACACTGTGGCTGACCGGCGAAGAGACC
>CAZYQC010000114.1:0-5021 GCA_964649815.1 uncultured Rhodobacterales bacterium
TGTGGATGGGTTCTATTCGGCGAACCCAAGCGACGATCCAAGCGCCAGACGTTTTGACGTGATTGAACAGATCACGCCCGACATCGAAGCGATGGCAGGCGACGCAGGGTCGGGGCTGTCGAAAGGTGGTATGAAGACCAAGCTGATGGCGGCCAAAACGGCAACGCAAGCCGGGTGCCGGATGGCGATTTGCGAAGGATCGACGCTGCGCCCGCTGCAAGCCTTGCATCAAGGCGCGGCATCAACCTGGTTCACCGCCACGCTGGACCCGGCGTCTGCGCGCAAACGGTGGATCGCGGCGATGAAGCCCGCAGGGGGTGTGACGCTTGATGCAGGGGCAGCGGCGGCGATGGGGCGGGGCAAAAGCCTGCTGCCCGCCGGTGTTTTGGCCGTTGAGGGTGATTTTGAGCGGGGCGATCCGGTGGCAATCAAAGGGCCGGATGGGCGGTCGGTCGGCATCGGATTGACACGCTACACGGCCAAAGAGGCGGCAGCGATTGCGGGGCATCAGAGCCACGAGATCGAGGGGATTTTGGGCTATCCCGGGCGGGCGGCGCTGATCCATCGTGATGATATGGCGCTGGCATGATGAGCGTGGCACCAAGCGTCGCCGAGGGATGCCTTCGGCGAGAGTATTTTGGTCCAAAAGAAGGATGGGGCGCGCATCCGTGTGAAACCTGCGGGGCAGGTGGTATAGGGGATGGGTGCGGCGCTGGCTGTGACGTGGTGCAGCACTGCCGACAGGGAGAAGGACAATCGCGATGAAAGATATGCAAGACATTCCTGCGTTGATGGAGCGCATTGGGGCGCAGGCAAAGGCGGCTGCGGCGGACTTGGCCTTTGCCTCGGCAGAGCGCAAACATGCGGCCCTCATTTCCAGCGCCGAGCATGTTTGGGCGCAGCGCGATGTGATCATTGCCGAGAATGCCAAGGATTTGGAGTTTGGGCAGGCGAAGGGCTTGTCGCCGGCGATGATGGACCGCCTGATGCTGAATGAAGAGCGGGTGCGCGGGATTGTGGATGGGTTGCGCGCGGTGGCAGAGCAGGCCGATCCCATTGGCGCGGTGATGGAGGCCTGGCAACAGCCGTCAGGGTTGCGCATTGAACGGGTGCGGACGCCGTTGGGCGTGGTGGGCGTGATTTATGAAAGCCGTCCGAATGTGACGGCAGATGCCGGGGCGTTGTGCCTGAAGGCGGGCAATGCGGTGATCTTGCGCGGTGGGTCTGAGAGCTTTCATTCGTCGTCGGCGATCCACGGCTGTATGGTGCGGGGATTGGCGGATGCCAATTTGCCAGAGGCGGCCATTCAGTTGGTGCCAACGCGCGACCGAGCTGCGGTGAGCGAGATGTTGACGATGACGGATTACGTGGACGTGATCGTGCCGCGCGGGGGCAAGGGCCTGGTGGGTTTGGTGCAAAGCGAGGCGCGTGTGCCGGTTTTTGCGCATCTTGAGGGCATTGTGCATATCTACATCGACAAAGAGGCGGATCCGGAAAAGACGCTGAAGGTTGTTTTGAATGCAAAGACGCGGCGCACGGGGATTTGCGGGGCTGCGGAATGTCTGTTGGTGCATCGCGATGTGGCCGGGACCATTGGTCAGGGCGTGGTTCGGGCGCTGATGGATGCGGGCGTGACCGTGCATGCCGATGCCGCGTTGCAGGCGATTGAAGGCACTGTGCCGGCGACAGAGGCCGATTGGGGCCACGAATATCTGGATATGGAGATTGCCGCGCGGCAGGTCGACAGTATTGACGAGGCGATTGCGCATATCCGGCGGTTTGGCTCGGACCATACGGATTGCATCATGACCGAGGATGAGAGCGCCGCGGCGCATTTCTTTTCCCGCCTCGACAGCGCGATCTTGATGCACAACGCATCCACCCAGTTTGCAGATGGGGGTGAGTTTGGCATGGGGGCTGAAATTGGCATTGCCACTGGCAAAATGCATGCCCGCGGCCCGGTTGGAGCGACGCAATTGACCAGTTTCAAATATCTTGTGCGTGGGGAGGGAACCGTGCGGGGCTAAGGCACCCCGGGCGGGTGGGGCGCTTAGCCGTGGCTCATTGTGATGCGCATTTCGTTGGCCGCGTGAGAGATGCGCAGCACGCGACCTGTTTCCTCGACCACCAGCGGCAGCAGCACGAATTGCACATGCGACGGCGCGACCGAGTGCAATGCGGGCGGATCGTTGGGATCGGTCCATAGGTCGTCATCGCGAATGGTGCGGGTGCCGGTGCCCAGGAGTGACCAATCGCCCTGGGCCTGGCTGATTTTGATGGTGCCGCCATAGGCCAGGGCCGTTTCCAGGCACATGACCGCCAGATAGACCATCCGAATATCCGCGCGACTTTGAGGACCATCGGCGAGGTAGGCGATATCGATGCGAGAGCTTTCGCTGATCTCTCGTAGGATCGAGGTGGTTTCATGTTCTGACACGTTCTGTCCCACGGGCGCACCAAAGGCGATGCGGAAAAAGCGGATGCGGGCGCTGGCATTGCGCGCGCTGGCTTCGATCAAGGACAGCTCTGGCCCGATTTTCTGGCCCGACATCGACAAAAGCTCGAGCCCATTGTTGATAGCGCCAATGGGAGATATCAAATCATGGCAGATCCGGCTGCCGATCAAACTGGCCAGATCTTCGCGGGCGAGCGCATTCATGACATGCGCCTCATTGGAGAATACGATTTGGAAGATTTGAATGCCATGTTGGCTCCCGGTATGTTTGTTCGGCACCCCAGTCAGTCAGATTGGGGCGTGGGGCAGGTTCAGAGCAATGTGGGCGGAAAAGTTACGGTTATGTTCCCCGATCTGGGAAAGGCGATTATTGATTCACGTCACGTGTGTCTTATTCCGGTCTTCGATGCGGCTTCATAGTTTCCGATTTCAAAACAAAGCGCAACCTATGCGGTACTGGACAGACTGTTTCTCATCTGGAAAGAGTGTTGCCTGATATGCTGGAGCCCAAGTTTCGCATAGCGATGGCGCAGTCAGAGCACGACATCGCCGCAGCGCAACGCCTGCGCTACGATGTCTTTGTCACAGAACTGGGCGCCGGCGGGAGCGGTGTGGATCACGACCTGCGGATCGAAGAAGATGCCTTTGACCCTTTTGTCGATCACATGTTGCTGCATGACGACGCAAACGGGCGCGTGGTTGGCGTCTATCGGATGATGCGACCAGAGCAAGAGGCGGCGATGGGCCGGTATTACTCGGATGATGAGTATAACCTGACACCGCTGCGCCAGAGCGGTAAGCGGTTGTTGGAACTTGGCCGGTCTTGTCTGCACGCAGAGTATCGCGGTGGCACGGCTATGTACCACCTGTGGAATGGCTTGGCAGACTATATCGCAGAACAGAGGATTGATCTGCTGTTCGGGGTCGCATCGTTTCACGGAACGGACACGATGGCCTTGGCACAGCCGCTGTCGCTTTTGCATTATGAGCATCTGGCACAGCCGGATGTCCGCCCCATCGCGCGTGCGCCGCATGCGATCGGGATGAATATCCTGCCACGCGATGCGGTCGACCGGCGCAGGGCGATGTTGGCGGTTCCCGCACTGATCAAAGCCTATTTGCGCCTTGGCGGCAAAGTTGGAGAGGGCGCATTTGTCGACCAGGCCTTCAACACAACGGACGTTTGTTTGGTTATGGACACGGCCACAATAAACGCCCGTCAGGCCAAGCTTTATCAGGCCAGCCGATGAGCTCTCCGACCTGGAACAGTGATGAGCTGCCACAGCATAAGGCGCCGGGCGCCTTGGGATGGGTGCTGATTGCGGTGCGGGCGCTGTTGATCATTTTCTGTATGGTGCTGGGCATGCTGGTTCTGCTGAGCTTGCGGCTGATTGAGCGTCCTGTCTTTGGCATGCACAGGCCTGTTTCGCCTTTTGTGACGCAGATCGTGTGTCGCGTCAGCCTGTGGATCCTGGGTCTGCGGCTGGTCACGCAGGGGCGTCCGATGAAGGGGCAGGGGGCAATCGTTGCCAATCACACCAGTTGGTTGGATATCTTGGTCTTGAACGCCTCGGACAGGGTGTATTTTGTCTCCAAAGCCGAAGTGGAGCGCTGGCCAGGCATAGGGTGGCTGGCCAAGGCGACGGGGACGCTCTTTATCACCCGCGATCGCAGCCATGCCAAAGACCACGCCAATATGTTCATCCATCGGCTGCAAGCGCCGCATCGATTGCTGTTTTTCCCTGAGGGAACCAGCACGGATGGCCAACAGGTCTTGGCCTTCAAGCCGACCCTTTTCGCGGCGTTTTACGAGCCCGATTTGATAAACGAGACCCAGATCCAGCCGGTGAGCGTTGTCTATCACGCGCCCACAGGGGCGGATGCACGGTTTTACGGCTGGTGGGGCGACATGGGTTTTGGGGAACATTTGCTCAGCACGTTGGCGGCTGTGCGCCACGGTTATGTCGAGGTGATCTACCACCCGCCCATCGCCGTCAAAGACACCCAAAGCCGCAAGCATCTGGCCGCTTTGGCCGAGCAAGCCGTGCGCGCCGGGCACGCGGCGGCGCGTTCTTGATCAAGGGCTCTTGCCAATCTTTGCGCGCCGTCTTATAGCGCGCTCACTTCACAGTCGGGGTCGGGCCGTTTGGGGGAGACATCCTCATCGTGTCCACCGGTTGTTCCGAACACTGTCGGAATGAACACCTCGGCCAGGTATGAAACCGGAAAGGAAACGAACAGATGGCTCTTCCTGAGTTCTCTATGCGTCAGCTTTTGGAAGCGGGCGTTCACTTTGGACACCAAACACAGCGTTGGAACCCACGCATGGCACCGTTCATCTACGGTGACCGCAACGGCATTCACATCATGGACCTGACACAGACCGTTCCGATGTTGGACGCGGCGTTGAATGTGATCCGTGAAACTGTTGCCAAGGGTGGCCGCATCCTCTTTGTCGGCACCAAGCGTCAGGCGTCTGGCCCTGTTGCGGATGCCGCAGAACGCTGCGCTCAGTATTACATGAACCACCGCTGGCTGGGCGGCACGCTGACCAACTGGCAGACCG
>CAZYQC010000115.1:0-4981 GCA_964649815.1 uncultured Rhodobacterales bacterium
GGTGTTGAGATACTCAAATGAATGGGGCCTGACCCGAGAGGGTCAGCCGCGCTTTTCCGCCACAAGGGCCAGCATCTGATCCATCGGGAGGTAGCCGCGCAGCAATTCGTCTTGCAACACGAATGTCGGTGTCCCCGAGATTTGCAGACGTTGGGCAAGCGCGCGGGTGCGCCGGATTTCATCGGAGACCTCGGGCGCATTCATGTGCGCGATGATCTCGTCTGCGTCGAGGCCCAGCGATGATCCAAGGCGGCGTAACCCACGCTCGCTGACGCCGCTGTTCATGGTCATCAGCGCATCGTGTACGGCCTCATAGGCGTCGTTGCCCGCGATCTGGCGTGTGGCGATGGCAAAGCGCGAGGCCAACACGGAGTCTTCGCCCAGAATGGGGAACTCTTTGACAATCCAGCGAATATTGCCGTCAGCGGCGAGCAATTTGGCCACTTCGGAATGGGCGCGACGGCAATAGCCACAGCGGTAATCCATGAATTCGACCAGGGTGATGTCGCCGTCGGGGTTGCCGCCGACCCAGGAAAAGCCGTCATCAAAGAGATCGGCGGCATTGTCGGCAACAAGAGAGACGTCAGCGGCGGCTTGGGCTTGGGCTTGTTGATCTTCGAGCGCCTGAACCGCCTCCATGATAACCTGGGGGTTTTCCAACAGATAGGCGCGCACCTCGGCCCGAAAGAGCGCGCGTTCCTCGGCGCTCATTTGCGACAGGTCGAGTGCGGTCAACGGGGCGGCGGTCATGGCCAGCGCGCAGGCGGCGGCGGTGAGGCGGGGCAGGATCATCGCGTTATCTCCGTTTCTTGGCAGCGCGTTCAGACGCAATCAGCACATCATTGGCCCTTTGCCAAGGACCAGACCCTTCGGCAAGCAAGCCTTCGGCGCGTTTGGCGTGAATTCCGGCATCTTTCAACCGACCGCGCAGCGCGTAGCGTTCGGCGGTGATGAGCGAGGCCATCCCGTTTTGGCCCGAGCGGGCATAGGCAACCGACAGGTCCCGCAGCATCGAGGTGTCGCGAAAGTCGATCGCGCGGGCGCGTTCGAGCGCGGATCGCGCGGCGCTGACGTTGCCAGCGGCCAACAGCGCGCGCCCATAGCCCGATTGGATCAGCCCGTCGCGCGGTGCCAGCTTGACCGCGCGGCCATAGGCGGCCACGGCGGCGTTGAACTGGCGCGCATCCATCAGAATTTCGCCTCTGAGATCGTGCAAAAAGGGATCGTTGGGGCGTTGGGCCAATGCGCTGTCAACGGCTCTGAGCGCCTTTTTGGCGTTCGAATTGCGGTTGTGCGCGACGGCTTCGCGGATCAGGCGGACATCGGCATACCCGCTCTCGCCCAGGCGTTTCATGGTCCAGCCGGGTGCTCTTTGGTGGGCGGTGAGTTTGCCTTTGACCCGTTGAAACCAGTAATCCGTGGCGGGATTGGGCTGGCCTGCGTCGCCGTAGGCTGCGTTGAACCCCTCGATGACGCGCACGCGGTCTCGGGTCAGCGGGTGCGAGCGCACGTAGGGGTCTTGCCGCCGGGTCGAGAGCGCCTCTTGCCCGCGGAAAAGGCGCATCACGTCCAACAGGCCAGATGTCGGTATGTTTGCGCTGCGCAAATATCGCAGGGCGGATTGATCTGCGCTGCTTTCTTCGGCGCGGGTGTGGCTGAGAAAACGGCGCTGTGCCGCGCTTTGTGCGCCAATCGCGAGCCCCACGGCGCCTTCGCCCGCGCCAGCAGCGGCGGCGATGGCGGCAAGGGCCACGCCCAAGCCAGCGGCCGTGCGGGCCGAGCCAAGGTTGGTCAGCCGGCGTGTGATATGCCCGTTGACGATATGGGCGGCCTCATGCGCGATCACGCCTTGCAGCATCGCGGCATTGTTCATGCGCGACAGCAGGCCGGAATGAATGAAGATGGCATCGTTAGAGACGACAAAGGCATTCAAGCTGCCATCATCGACAACAAGGATCTTAACCCGGGCAGAAGACAGGCCAGCCGCCTTCAAAACCGGAGCCGCGATCTGTTTCAGGCCGTATTCCAGATCCGCATCCCGCAGCAACGTGACCGCCCAGGCCGGCCAGGCCAGACAGAGGCACAGGAACGCCATTGACGCGCGCTGAAAGACAGGGTGAAAGGCCATGACCTGATCATAGGAGACACCATGCGAAGCTCAAGCCGATCTCAGATTGATCCCTTCATTGTGATGGACGTCATGGAAGCGGCCCGCCAGGCGGAAGAGGCGGGGCGCGACATTATCCATATGGAGGTCGGGCAGCCCGGAACCGGCGCGCCCAAGGCTGCGACCGAGGCTTTGGCCGCGGCGATGTCGCGCGATGCATTGGGCTATACCGTGGCACTTGGCGTGCCAGCCTTGCGACAGCGGATCGCGGCGCTTTATGGCGAATGGTATGATCTGGATCTCGACCCAAATCGGGTTGTCGTGACCTCGGGCTCGTCGGGTGGCTTTATTCTGGCTTTTACCGCGCTTTTTGACAGCGGTGATCGGGTTGGCATCGGTGCGCCGGGCTATCCCAGCTATCGCCAGATCCTCAAAGCACTGGGCCTGACCCCGGTGGATATCGAAACGTCTTTTGATGCGCGGCTCCAGCCGGTTCCCGCTGATCTCAGCGGATTGGATTTGCAGGGGCTTATGGTGGCCTCTCCGGCCAATCCGACGGGGACGATGCTGGACAAATCGGCGCTGACCGGATTGATCGAGGCGGCCCAGGGGCAGGACGCGGCATTTATCAGCGACGAAATTTATCACGGCATCGAATATGAGGCCAAGGCCGTCACGGCGCTTGAGATCAGCGATGATGTCTATGTCATCAACTCGTTTTCCAAGTATTTCTCGATGACCGGTTGGCGCATCGGGTGGATGGTTGTGCCCGAAGATCACGTGCGCAAGGTCGAGCGGATCGCGCAAAACATGTTCATCTGCGCCCCGCATGCAAGCCAGGTGGCGGCCCTTGCGGCGATGGATGCCACTGAGGAATTGCAAGCGAATCTAGAGGTTTACAAGGCAAACCGAAAGTTGATGTTAGAGGGGCTGCCACAGGCGGGCTTTACCAATATCGCTCCGCCTGATGGGGCGTTTTACGTCTATGCGGATGTGTCCGAATACACCGATGACAGCCACGCTTTTGCGGCAGAGATTTTGGAAAAGGCCGGGGTCGCGGTCACGCCCGGTCTTGATTTCGACAAGGGCCGGGGCCACAGCACCCTGCGCTTTTCCTATGCCCGCAGCACCCAAGACATCGAAGAGGGTCTTGCACGGTTGCGGCGATTCATGGCCGATCGGGGCTGATCGCAGGTATCGCGCCCGAAGCTTTTCGGTTAGACTGTTCGCAAACGAGAAGACAGAGCAGTCTCATGAAACATCTGATGATGGCGGTCGCCCTTTGGGTGACGGCCGCGATAGGCACTTGGGCACAGGATTTGTCGGCTTTGGCGCGTGTCGAGGCCAACGGCACCGCGATCACCGAAAGCTGGGGGCGGGGTGCGACGTTGACCGTCTCGCTCAGCCAAGGTGTGCCGTTTCGCGTCTTTCACCTGGCCGATCCTTACCGTGTTGTCATCGACTTTAACGAAGCGCGCTTTGGAACCCTGACGCCCGCGGATGTTCTGCCCGAGGCGGGGCAGGTGACGGCTGTGCGATTTGGCGCGTTCAAACCGGGCTGGTCGCGCATGATCCTCGACCTTGGCGCACCGATGAAAGCTGCCGAAGTTTCGATGCCCATCGACACCTCAAGCGGTGCGGCGCAGCTGCGCGTCGTGCTTGCGCCGACCGACGCCGAGGCATTCGCCGCTTTGGTCCTGCCGCCTGATCTCGATCTCTTTACGCCCGCCGCGCGCAAGCCGCCGCAGCCCCAGCCTGATGAGGCCTTTGTTGTGGTGATCGATCCAGGCCACGGCGGGATCGATCCGGGTGCGATCCGCGACGGGATTTCCGAGAAAAACCTGATGCTGGAAATCGCGCTTGAACTGCGGGACGATCTGCGCAGGCGGGGCGGCATCGAGGTGTTTTTGACCCGGGATCGCGATGTCTTTGTGTCTTTGCCGGGGCGCATTTCGACGGCGCATGAGGTCAATGCCGATGCGTTTGTCTCGTTGCACGCGGATGCGCTTAGCCAAGGGCAAGCGCGCGGCGCCACGGTCTATACCCTGTCCGAAGATGCATCCGACGCGGCCTCGGCGCAGCTTGCTGCGCAGCACAACCGCTCGGACATTATTGCGGGCGTTGATTTGGCCGGCGCGGATGATCAGATCACAGGAATTCTGCTTGATCTGGCCCGCCAGGAAACCGCCCCGCGCACCGATGCGCTGGCCGATTGGCTGGTGGCCGCGATGGATGCAGCGGGCGGGCCCATCAACAAAAGACCACGCCGTCAGGCGGCATTTTCGGTTCTCAAAAGTGCTGATATTCCTTCGGTTTTGATCGAGGTCGGCTTTTTGTCCGACAAACGCGATTTGGCCAACCTAAGGGACCCGGTGTGGCGCGCTGGCATGGTGTCTGCCATTGCCGACGGGATTGTCGGCTGGAAAATGGAAGACGAAACGCGCGCGGCCTTTTTGCGCAAGTGAGGCTGGTCTGGCCGCACCTTTCCGAGGTCCACTGGCCTCTGCCGATTTTCGCCGAACGCATTTTGACGATGCTGCGCAGCGGTATTATGATGTGTAACCAATCCGAGGTAGTTTGAGCACATGACCCGCTTCGTTCTTTCCTTTTTCGGCAGCATTTTCACGCTTGTGACAATGGGTATGGCGATGGTCGCTCTGTCGATTGGCGCTGTGTTCTACATGTATGGCCGCGATCTTCCGAGCCACGAAAGCCTTGCGCAATACACGCCCCCGACCATCAGCCGGATCTATTCGGGCGAAGGCCGTATCATCGATGAATTCGCACAAGAGCGGCGGCTTTTTGCGCCCGCTGATACGATCCCTGATCTGGTAAAACAGGCCTTTATCTCGGCCGAGGACAAGAATTTCTACC
>CAZYQC010000116.1:0-4794 GCA_964649815.1 uncultured Rhodobacterales bacterium
GAAGAGCGAATGGCGTTGCGGACAGGTCGTCATAACAACCCCGTCGCAAGAGCTGGAAACGCAAGCACAAGCGCGAGCACGACAAGCATGATCGCGGCAAAGGGAGCGGCCCCTTTGAATATGTCGCCAAGTGTGATGTCGGGATCGTCTAGTGTGGCTTTGATGACATAGACCGATATCCCAAAAGGCGGGGTAAGCAGGCCGATTTCCACCGCCAGCACTGTGATGATGCCGAACCAGATCAGATCCACATTCATGGGGATCACCACAGGCAGCATTAGTGGCACGAGAATGAGCATGATGGACGAGCTGTCCAATATCATGCCCATCGCAATAACGATGGCGCAATAGATCAGGATGATGCCCCAATATCCCAATTCGGCATCTGTCGCCAAAGACCCCAAGCCAGCAGGCACGCCAGACAGTGCCAACATCCGCGAATACATTTGCGCGGCGATGATCAGAAAACACACTGTCGCGGTCACGAGCCCCGTTTCGACCAGAACCGTCCAAAGCGACCGAAGTGTCAGCCGACGCATGGCAAAGCCCAGGCCCAAAGCGCCAATTGCCCCCATTGCCCCTGCTTCGACCGGGGTAAAGATGCCCGCGTAAATGCCGCCCAAAACCAGAATGATCAGGCCCGCAATCGGCAGACCCTTTTTGAGTACCTCGCCTTTTGAGAGAGCGTCAGATGTCGCCGTCTGCGCAGTACCGACAAAGCCTGGCGAAAAAACGGCCATCGCGACGATGCCCAGCGAAAAGAACAGGGCGAGCAATAGGCCAGGCACAATACCGGCGATAAAGAGATCGCCAATGGATTGTTCTGCCAAGATGCCAAAGAGGATCAACAAGAGGGATGGAGGGATCATCATCCCCAGAACCGACGACCCAGCGACCACCCCGGTGGCAAAGCGTGCCGTATATCCATGCCTGACCATCTGAGGCACGGCGATTTTCGTGAAAACGGCCGCCGAGGCTATTGAGATACCAGTGATGGCTGCGAAGATGGCGTTTGCGCCGACAGTTCCGACGCCAAGCCCGCCTTTCAGTTTTCGAAAGGCCGCGTTCGCAACATCAAACGCGTCTCGCCCAAAGCCGGCCTCTGAGACGACGAACCCCATAAGCACAAAAAGCGGCACAACCCCAAAGAAGTAACTGGAGATCGCATCATTTGCGGCCAGGGCAAGCAGTTTGGAGGCCAGAACTGGCGAGCCTTTGATGGCCCAAACGCCAACGAATGAACAGACCATCAAGGCGACAGGCACAAACATCCCTGCCATGACCGCAAGGCCCATTAAGACAAGAGATATAAGGCCAATATCAAAGGGTGCCATGCGCGCTAAACCTTTGGGCCGCTTGTCAATGCAACAGGTGCTGCGTGGGGTGGGAATAGAACACTCATCCCGCGTAGCGTCGGTAAATTCGAGCGGCGAATTGAAGGATGAGAACCACACCGCCTATGATCAAGATCAGCTTCACAGGCCACACAGGTGCTGTGAAATCGCCAACGGCGCCGACGAATTCCCCTCGTTCCCAAGCGCGGGTGAAGATTGGCCATGTGGTCTGGACAATCACCCACATGATCGCCATCGCAACAAGATCAAAGGCAGTGGCCAAGGCGTTTCCCAAACCGGGGTAGGTTCGGATAAGCCATCCGATCAAGGCATCAGACTGGGTCATGCGGCCCTGGCGCAAGGCCGCCGGGATTTGCAGAAAAACGATTGCCACAATCGACAGCGTAACTAGTTCCGGCACGCCGCTAATTGGGGCACCGGCAAGGTTGCGGCCCGCAACATCAAGGCCCACCAAAACCATCAAGACCAGGATCAGGCTCGACCCTGCAACGTTCAGGCCTTGCGTTAGACCATCTAGCAGACGCAGCAGGATGGGCTCCTGCTGCGCGTTCGTTTCCACGGGCATCGGTTGGGTTACTCTGTGTCCCAGTTGCGCAGCGGCGTCGCACCGGCTTCGCGCATCGCAGTCATGTAGCTCGACAGCACTTCGGAAGCTGGCTTGCCTTGTTCGTCAAGATTGTCGGCCCAGGTGCGCGCGGCATTGTCCATGCCTGCGGCCCAAGCCTCTTTCATGCCCGCTGGTGCGTCTTGAACTGTTGCGCCTGCGTTTGCCATTGCTTCAAGCGATCCGGCAACTGCGGCCTCCAGTTGATCCACGTACCAGCTTTGCGCAGCGTCCGCGCCCGCCTTCAATGCAGTTTTTGCAGGCTCAGGAAGGCTGTCGTACCAATCTGCATTGGCGCAAAGCGATCCCGCGTATTGCGCGCCCAATCCGACCTTTGTGATGTAAGGCGCAACTTCGAACAGCTTGCCGGGAAGAGCGGCAGACGCAAAGACAATAACGCCGTCGTAAACGCCGGTCTTCAGCTCATTGTAATATGTGGTCAGATTGCCCGACACACCAACCGCGCCAGTGCCAGACAGCCAGTTGATCGCTGCCCCCGGCGCTGCAATCTTGCGTCCGTCCAGATCAGCCAAAGAGTTAACCGGGAAATTGGTCATGATCAGGTAATCGTCGATAACGATTGGCGCACCCAGATAGACCACCCCGTTTTCGCCATAAGCTTCGGTCATAGCGGGCAAGTTTGCGTGCATGTCGTCAATGATGGCAGAGACTTTGCCCAGGTCGGATGTTGTGAACGGGGTGTAGTACGTGACGTTCTGAACAGCGAGCTTGGCCGGATCAAAGAGCGCCTGACACGTGCCGATCTCGGCAAGTCCTGCCTCGACAGCCTCAAGCTCTTCTCCGACTTTGGCAAGTGATCCGCCATATTGTTCTGAAAACGAGATCGAACGACCTGCTGCCTCGACCTGTTCGGTGACGGTCGGGATGAAGACATCAGAAATCATCTTAACCCAGCGAAAAACAGGCGGATGCCCTGTGGCAACCGTCACGTTATAGTCCTGCGCCGCCGCCGAAAGCGGTGTGGCCACCAAAGCCGCGGCGAGTGCCATATGTTTGAATTTCATGTCCTTTTCCTCCCAAAAAAGTTTGTGGCCCAAAGGCCTGATCAGTCTGGCGGCGCTTGCGCCAAGAGCGCGCGAATGCCGCCTTCAACATAGGTGGTGAGCGTCGATAGGATGTCTTCTTTGCGTGTTGCGCCCGGGTTTGCCCCGCCCAGTCGTTCTGGCCGGCCCGAGTCTGAAATCGCGGCGACCAATGTTCCAATGGCCAGATTGTAGCCCCAGCTGATCGCAACGCGCTGGGCGCCTGGCAGCGCGGTTTGCAGCGCATCGATGAACCGGGTCGCGGTTGCGTCATAGTGCAGTTGCACCAAGTGCGCGTCGCGCGCATCGCCGACCGTCAACCCCGCGAGGATACGGGCATAGGCGCGGCCACCGCCTTTTGGCCCAAGCGGCGGCTGCATCAGCGCCCGCAAGATTTGCGCCACGGCGTCAGGGCCCGCTAGATCAACCTTGTCCAGCATCTCGATCCGCTCGGCGTTGATGATGCCAGAGCGCCGTTCAATAACAGCGGCATAAAGCCCTTCTTTGTTGGTAAAGTGGTAGTGCAACAGGCCCTGAGCCACCGTCGCCCGGACAGCGATCGCCTTCATGCTTGCACCAGAAAAGCCGTCTTCCGCAAAAACGAACTCTGCCGCATCCAAAATGCGGTCCCTGCCAGAGGTCTGGCTGTCTTGCTGTTTGGCCGTTTCCATCTGGATACATTTGGCCTGACTGATCGTTCAGTCAAGATTTTTCTCAAATCGAAACCGACGGGGCAGTTGGGGTGGGTTCACTCTAAAATTTATGAGAGGGGCAAGCAGGCACCTTTGCAGGTGCCTGCCTCAGCGGTCAAAGCGACACATCGTAAACCAGGCGAAACCCCTGGTGGGACGTTGTGCTGTCCGGCGACGTGCCGGTCCGCGCCGCAATGCGGTAGCGATAGCAATAGCTGGCGTGGCACAGGAAAGATCCACCTTTGGATAGCTTAAATCCGGCTTTTCCTGCATGGGCCTTTTTGGCGGCCTGTTTGAGCGAACGGACCCGAAAGGGCTGTGATGTATATTCCCAAACGTTGCCCATCATATTGTAGAGGCCATAGCCGTTCGGCTGAAACGATTGGGCGGGCGCGGTTGCAAGGTAGCCGTCCAAGCGCAGATTGTTGTCAGGAAAGGCGCCTTGCCAGATGTTACAGGGAAAAAAGTCCTGATCGTTGGGCTCGTCGTCACCCCAAGGAAACCGCACATCGCCAAGGCCACCGCGCGCCGCGTGTTCCCACTCGGCTTCCGTTGGCAAGCGGCCTCCGGCCCATTTCGCGAAGGCTTGCGCATCGTTCCAGCTGACATGAACCACCGGATGATCGGGCAGAGCTTGCCCTTCCGAGCCTGGGCCGATTGGCGCGTTCCATGACGCGCCTTGGATCACGCGCCACCACGGAACTTCGGCCACAGCAGGAGAGGGCGGCGCGTCCATTGGCAAGAGGTGGACAAACACAAAAGAATCGCCCAGCCGCTCTGCGTCCGTGACATAGCCCGTCGCCTCGACAAAGCGGCGGAACCTTTCGTTTGTAACGACCGATGTGTCCATTTCGAAGGCCGCGATGCGCTTTTGGCGCAATGGGCCTTCACCGTCCAGGTGCAACTCGGGGCGGTCGGTTCCGATCAGTCCCCGACCGCCGGGAATAAGAACGCGCTCTGACAGGTCAGTTCCTGCAACCGCAGCCAAAGTGTGCGCGTCCGCCGCTGGCGCATCATCGCGCGCCGGGACGCAGCAGGGTTTGTCTTTGGTATTGGCGCTCATGGGCGGACGGTTTCTTTAGGGCGAGGTGTGCAACCTT
>CAZYQC010000117.1:0-4709 GCA_964649815.1 uncultured Rhodobacterales bacterium
CGACCGTCCTCAAAGATCGTCCGCGCGCCTTTCCAAAATCAGACCGGATTGGTGAAGGTTTGCGACCGTTGCTGGGCAATTCGGTCTTTTTGACCAATGGCGCGGTTTGGGAACGACAGCGACGCATCATCGATCCCGCGTTCGAAGGGGGACGCCTGCGCGAAACCTTTGCTGCGATGTGGGCGGCGGCGGACATGTGTGTTGCGCGCCTCTCGGGGTTAGAGGGGCAGGCGGTCGAAATAGAGGCCGAGACCAGCCACGCCGCAGCCGACGTGATCTTTCGCACGCTTTTTTCCGTGCCGATCGAAGATAAGCTTGCGGCGCGGGTGTTCGAGGAATTCCGCATCTATCAACGCAGCCAGCCAATTTTGAACATCGCGGCGTTTGTCCCGTTGCCCAACTGGCTGCCGCGGATGTTCCGCAAAGACACGAAACGGTCTGCGGCGTCGATCCGGTCGCTGATCACAGAAATGACGACGATGCGCAGTGCCGCGATCCAAGCGGGCGAGGCGCCAGACGATCTGGCCACAAAAATCATGACCACGCCTGATCCAGAGACGGGCGAGCTGTTCACGACCTCAGAGATGGTCGACCAGGTGGCGATCTTTTTTCTGGCTGGACACGAGACCAGCGCATCGGCCTTGGCCTGGGCGTTGTACCTGCTTGCGACGCACCCAGAGTGGCAAGAGAAAGTGCATCAAGAGGCGCAGGCCCTGACGGCCTGTGACTTTAAGCTGATGTCAAAACTGCCCGCGACCAGAGATGTTTTTCGCGAGACATTGCGCCTTTATCCGCCGGTGCCAATGATGGTGCGCGAGGCGAGCGAGCAAGAGCGTTTTCGCGATCGCGACGTGAAAAAGGGATCTCAATTGGTCATCTCTCCGTGGCATCTGCACCGGCACAACCGGCTTTGGGACAATCCAGACGGTTTTGATCCCGCCCGCTGGCAGACCGAAAATGGCCGCTCCTGTGCAAGGGATGCGTATATTCCGTTTTCCGCAGGCGCCCGCGTTTGCACCGGGGCTGGCTTTGCGATGGTCGAAGGTCCTCTGATCCTGGCGCGGATATTGAAAGAGTTTCGGGTAGAGGCTGTTGAGGGCAAAACGCCGGTGCCTGTTGCGCATCTCACGGTGCGCGCAAAAGACGGCATTTGGCTGCGTTTGCAGCGACGTTAACGCAAACATCATGGTCTTGCGCGGATCATTGGGTAGAACAAAGCAAGAGCAGAATCGAAGGATACAGGATGCCGAATTTTGATCAGATGCGCCTTCAAATGAAGGACGGACAAGGCTTTATCGCAGCGCTCGATCAAAGCGGGGGCTCTACGCCCAAGGCCTTGGCGCTCTATGGCGTCGAGGCGGATGCCTATTCGAACGATACGGAAATGTTTGCCGAAATGCAGGCTATGCGCGCGCGGATCATCCAGGCACCTGAATTCTCTTCGGAAAAAGTCATCGGCGCGATCTTGTTTGAGCGGACCATGCACGAAAGCATCGACGGCCAGCAGGTGCCTGCATATCTGTGGGAAAATCTGGGCGTGACGCCTTTTCTCAAGATTGACAAAGGCTTGGAAGACGAAGTTGACGGCGTTCAGCTGATGAAAGAGATCCCAGATCTGCCCAATACGCTGGCTGTGGCCAAATCGTTGGGGGTCTATGGAACGAAGGAACGTTCGGTGGTCCATCACGCCAATGCCGCCGGGATTGCGCGGATTGTCGACAATCAATTCGACGTTGCCGACACAGTGCTTGCGGCGGGCATGGTTCCCATTATCGAGCCCGAGGTGAACATCCATTCCGAAACTAAGGCCGAAGCCGAAGAGATGCTGCGCGACGCGTTGCTTGCACGGCTGAACGCATTGCCAGAGGGGGCTGAAGTTATGCTCAAGCTCTCATTGCCATCGACGCCCGGTCATTATGACAGTCTCGCAGATCACCCGGCCGTTTTGCGCGTTGTTGCGCTGTCGGGGGGGTATTCGACCGACGAGGCAAGCGCGCTTTTGGCGGAAAACGCCAAAATGATCGCCAGCTTTAGCCGCGCGCTGACGGAAGGTTTGCAAAAATCTATGTCGGATGCGGAATTCGATGCGGCCCTGGGGGCAAACATCACCAAGATCTACGAGGCGTCTGTCTAAGACGCCTTGTCTTGGATGTATTTCAAAACGTAGACCCGAATGGCAGACGCCAGCCCGATATCAGACTGGCGTTCTATATCAATTTCAGCCGCTAGGGCATTGATTGGAATTGATTTTTCTTCTGCGATTTTTCGAAAAGCGTTCCAGAACTCAGGTTCCAGCGAAACCGACGTTCGATGCCCTTGCAGAGTAAGCGAATGTTTCTGCGGTCGCGTGCTCATGACTCCGAGAGGAAGGCCGCCTTGGGATTGGCCTTCACTTGCTTAGAATATGTATTGAGAAGACGGGCCAAGCCGCCTTCGTTCGCTGCCAGATAACGCCTAGAGCGACGCAGATTGCGCACCCTTTGGCGACCTAAAGGCACCTTGCCCGTCTTCTCGCTCATCAGAACACTCACTACCACACTCGCTCTGACACTGAATATGGTTTGCGTTTATGTCTTTTTTGGGCCGTCTTTGGTCTGGCCAGATGGAGTTTGGAAGACTTTTCCGTCTAATTGTCGCGCCATGCGAGAGGTTTCTCGCTTGGCGTGTTCCTTCTCGGATTTGGTGCGGCCAAAGGCGATTGCATTCGCATCCGCCTTGGCCTTTTTGGCTTTCTTGGCCTTTTCCTTGCGGAATCGGTTCAGGTTTACCGGTGTGCTCACTTGGGTCCGATCATGTTCTCTGGACGCACGACACGGTCAAAGGTCGCTTCGTCCACAAAGCCCAGTTTGATCGCCTCTTCCTTCAGTGTTGTGCCGTTTTTATGCGCGGTTTTGGCAACTGTGGTGGCATTGTCATAGCCAATTTCGGGCGCCAAAGCCGTGACGAGCATGAGGGATTCGCGCATCAACTTGTCGATGCGTGTCTCATCGGCGCGCAACCCGTCGACCAGGTTGTCGGTAAAGGCGCTGCTGGCATCGCCGAGCAGCTGCATGGATTGCAGAACGTTGTACGACATCATCGGCTTGTAGACGTTAAGCTCAAAATGACCCTGGCTGCCGGCAAAGCCGACGGCTGCGTCGTTGCCCATGACATGCGCGCACACTTGGGTGAGCGCCTCACATTGCGTCGGGTTGACCTTGCCTGGCATGATCGAGCTGCCGGGTTCGTTTTCAGGCAGGATAAGCTCGCCCAATCCACAGCGTGGGCCCGAGCCCAAAAGGCGGATGTCGTTGGCGATCTTAAACAGAGACGCGGACACCGTTTTCAAAGCGCCCGATATCTCGACCATCGCATCATGCGCGGCAAGCGCTTCGAACTTGTTGGGCGCCGTGACAAAGGGCAGGTCGGTAATCCGCGCCATGTTGGCGGCAACCGTTTCGGCCCAGCCCACAGACGTGTTCAGGCCGGTGCCAACGGCTGTGCCGCCCTGCGCCAGCTCGTAAATGCGGCCCAAGGCGCCTTCGACCCGGGAAATCCCCATCGCGACCTGATGTGCATAGCCCGAGAATTCTTGCGAGAGCGTCAGCGGCGTTGCGTCTTGCGTGTGGGTCCGGCCGATTTTGATGATGCCGTCAAAGGCCTTGACCTTTTCTTCGAGGGCCGCGTGCAGCTTGCGCAACCCAGGCAGCAAGACATCGCGCGCTGTCATTGCAGTGGCGATGTGCATGGCCGTCGGAAACGTGTCGTTCGAGGACTGACCCATATTGCAATGATCATTTGGGTGAACGGGGTCTTTGGTGCCCATCGTGCCGCCCAGGATTTCGATGGCGCGATTGGCGATGACCTCATTGGCGTTCATGTTCGACTGTGTGCCCGAACCGGTCTGCCAAACCACAAGCGGAAAGTTGTCATCCAGCTTGCCCGCAACAACCTCGCTTGCGGCTTCAACGATTGCGGGGCCAATGGTGCCGTCCAGCTTGCCCTGTGCGATATTGGCTTCGGCGCAGGCTTGTTTGATCACACCCAAAGCGCGGACAATCGCGACAGGCTGTTTTTCCCACCCAATCGGGAAATTCATGATCGAACGCTGCGTCTGTGCGCCCCAGTATTTGTCGGCTGGGACCTCCAAAGGGCCAAAACTGTCAGTTTCCGTGCGCGTTGCGGTCATGGGATATCCTCATGTGTTTGTTTGCGTCTGTGATTAACGGGCAGGGCGGTTACACGCAATCGTTCCAGCGGCAGTTTTACGCGAGTTTAGTTTGGAGTTGAGGGGCAGAGCCCCTACATTAACAGCGTAGGTTCTCGAGGTGATTTTCATGGGTTCGACATCCATTCCATTTCTAAAGACCGCTGTCGCCGCGCTGGCGTCGCTGATCTTGTTTGCGACGGCTTCGCTTGCAGACATTTCGCGGTTTGTGGGGGATTACGAAGGCACGGCGCAGGTGACAGGTGCCGACGGCACGCCGAGCCCCCGCAACATGAGCGTGCAGATCAGCGAAATCAAAGACGGCTTTTCGGTCGCCTGGACGTCGGGAACCCGCCGCGCAGACGGCAGCTTTAAATCAAAATCCTATGAGATCGATTTCCGCATGAGCGAGCGCGACGGCATTTATGCAGCCGCGCAGAAAAAGAACATCTTTGGCCATTCCGTGCAACTCGACCCGATGAAGGGCGAGCCCTATGTCTGGGCTCAGTTGGCTGGTGATACG
>CAZYQC010000118.1:0-4476 GCA_964649815.1 uncultured Rhodobacterales bacterium
TGTTATCGCCGGACGGGCAACAGCCAGAGCTGGTATGCGTGTACTTGACGAAAAATTTGTTAAGTAACCGATGAACATCACTGCAGCCGCAATAGAGAATAATCGAGTCACGATATTTGTGGTCATCGCACTTCTTTTTGGCGGCGTGTCTTCATATATCGCTCTACCAAAAGCACAGGATCCTGGTTTCACGATCCGCACCGCCACCGTCACTACTGCCTTTCCTGGTGCCAGCGCAGAACGCGTCGAGCTTCTTATCACTGATGCGATTGAGGACAAAATATCGGAGATGCCGGAATTGGACGAATTGACCAGTGAGTCACGCACTGGAATATCCATCATCACTGTCACATTCGACCAGTCTTACTTCGACATACAACCCATCTTTGATGACCTCCGCCGTAAAGTCGAGGGTATGGCAAGCGAACTCCCGGATGGCGCCTTACCTTCTGAGGTGAATGATGAGTACGGCGATACCTACGGACACCTGTATACGCTACTCGCAGATGGATTTAGCGCCAAAGAGCTCTCCGACTATGCAACCGATATCCGCGACGCGCTGTTGCTCGACCCGGACGTGGCGAAGGTGGACATCTACGGTGATGAGCAAGAGTCCATCTACATCGAGTACGACAACGCACGTCTCACAGAACTCGGGTTATCGCCACAAGAGCTTCGAGGTATTTTGCAATCTTTGAACATCTTATCCAGCGGCGGCGACATAGTGATCGGTACAGAACGCATCGACCTTGAGCCCAGCGGTAATTTCGAAACACTCTCAGATATTGAAAACTCCATAGTCGAAATTCCCGGTAGCGGTACGCTGATTCGATTGCGAGATATCGCAGAGATCAAGCGCGAATATGTCGACCCACCTGAGGTGATTGTTCGCGCGAACGGTCAACGTGTCGTATCCCTGGCAATCTCTATGGTTGAAGGAGGCAATATTCTCGAACTGGGCGAACGTCTTCGGACAAGAATCCCAGAAATCGAAGCCACCCTGCCCCTTGGCGTTCGCATCGAACCCATGTTTTTGCAATCGACTTTGACTGGCAAGAGCGTAGACGCGTTTGTTGAAAACCTTGTACAGGCCGTGTTGATTGTCATCGTGGTCATGGTGCTTTCATTAGGCTTTCGCTCCGGGTTGGTAGTGGGTTCACTCATCCCCGTGGTCATGATCTCGACCTTTTTTGTCATGGCTCAATTTGACATTGGCATCGACCAGATCTCACTGGCAGCCCTCATCATCGCCCTCGGCCTACTGGTCGACAATGGAATTGTTGTGGTCGAAGCGACCATTGTGCACCGGCAACAAGGTGTTCCACCGGTCGAAGCCAGCATTCAGGCGGCTAAGGAGATGATGGTGCCATTGTTGATTTCATCCCTAACAACCGCTGCAGCCTTCACGCCCATAGCACTAGCTGAAGCAGAAGTGAGCGAGTTTACATCACCCATTTTCTACGTCGTCACTATCGCGCTGCTCTTATCGTGGCTTATCGCAATGACGTTCCTACCCATGGCGACTCGATTTATCAATGTGGAGATAGATCCGAACGCGGATACCAGCAAACAATTTGGTTCCAAGGCCTACAGCACATACCGAACGTATTTGCTCGGCTGCCTACACCATCCGGTCTACTTCAGCGCCGCAGTGGTCGGACTGTTCGCTATGGCCATGTACGGATTTGCCTACATACCGAAGGTCTTTATTCCTCCTTCGGAAGACCCTGTGATGTCGGCTTCTCTCGACCTCCCTACCGGAACCGACATATTGGCCGCTGAACAAGCAATCTCAGAAATCGAAACCTATCTGCAAAGCCAGGTGCCAACCACTGACGACCCTGAAGCCATCGGCGTGACCGGATGGACTACGTATACCGGATCTGGAGGGCCACGATTCGTTCTGGGGTTCAACCCACCCAACCCAAACGCAGCGAATACATCTTTGATACTCAGTGTTACCCAAAGTGAAGCTATTGAACCTGTAAAGGCTCGTTTCGAACGCTTCTTAGCCCAGAACTTCCCAGACATGAAATATCAGATCAAACGCCTGGCAAATGGCCCGCCGGTTGACTATCCCATTGAGATCAAGATCTCCGGCCCGGACTACAATCGGCTGTTTGAAATCATGGCAGAAACTAAGGCCAAGCTTTGGACCTACCCTGAGATCACCGCTGTCAGCGACAATTGGGGACCTCAAGGGAAGAAGCTCACCATAAACATCGACCAGGCTCGTGCACTTCGTGCTGGCGTGACCAGCGAAGACATTGCCCTGTCTCTGGAAACGAGCCTATCGGGGCTGGAACTGACCGAGTTTCGAGATGGCGATGATGTCATCCCAGTGATCATGCGGACCCGATCCGATGACAGCCACGATTTGGCTCGATTAGAGAACATTACCGTCTTCTCAAGCACCAGCGGTGCAGCAGTCCCATTGAGTCAGGTTGCGGATATCAACGTGGTTTGGGAGCCCACACTTATCAAACGACTCGATCGCCTACGCAGCATCACCATCCAAGCGCAGATTCGCCCCGGGGTCACCGCAAACGAAATCGCCAAGCGCTATCGTCCTTGGCTGGACCAATTCGCAGCCAATTGGGGGCCCAATTACTCATATACAGAGGGAGGTGAGAGCGAAGAATCAGATGCATCTAACGCCGCGATTGGTGCGGCACTGCCCTTTGCTCTCATCATTATCGTACTACTGTTAGTGCTTCAGTTTAATTCAGCACGCCGCACTGCCATTGTGCTATTGACCATTCCACTCGGCTTGGTCGGCGTTGTCGCCGGCCTCTTAGTACTCGGCTCGACATTTGGATTCTTTACGTTCTTAGGCATCGTTTCCTTGGCCGGCATAGTGATCAATAACGCCATCGTTTTGCTCGACCGTATCAAGCTTGAAATGGAAGAAAACGGATTGCCTGAAAAGGACGCGATTTTGCAAGCTGCCCAACAACGCGCACGGCCAATTCTGTTGACGACCGCGACAACAGTTGGCGGCATGCTACCACTTTGGCTCGGCGGCGGCCCAATGTTTGAATCCATGGCCATCGCAATTCTCTTCGGCCTGCTGTTCGCCACGTTAATCACCTTGTTCATGGTTCCGGTCTTGTACTCCACTCTCTTCAGGGTGGAGTACAACGGACGCTAAGGAGTCGATTGTGTCGCAGCTGATTTACATCTTCTACGGCGTCACATTAGTTCTAGTCACGGTGAATTTGCACATGATCTACCTCATAGGTTCAGCGCGATACATCCGAAACATGCCAGCCCCCAGAAATCGTTTTCACACGCTAAGACCCGCTCTTGTACTAAGCATCGCCGCGATTGGCATGATTCTGTTGCATATCGCGGAGTCCTGCCTCTGGGCGATCTTGTATTTTACCGCTGGACAATCGACCTCCTTACAGGAAGCGCTGTACTTCTCCATTGTCACGGCAACCACACTAGGTTACGGCGATATCACGCTACAAGGAGATTGGAGGATCGTCGTGTCGTGGCAAGCCATGAGCGGATTACTCCTGTTTGGCGCAAGCACCGCCGCTCTGTTTCAGCTGGTGCTGTATTTGTCCCCCATGGCCAACCCAAATTGGGAACACAGCCATACCACCCGCAAACCATCAATTTAGACCAACAATGAGGAACTGAGGATGACACCAAAACTGTCTTTTAACGTGTTGTTACTGTCACTACTCACCGCAAACCTGGCGTCGCATGCACAACCTGGACCTCCGCCCGGTGTTCTGCCATCCCCTCCTACGCAAGCTGCAACCGGCCGACCGTCGCCCCATGCCAACGCCAACCATCCTGCTGCAAATATTCCCGGTCCAATTGCACGTCTACCGCGCGGCACTCAAGAATTGCACCATCGCGGCAGTGCGGTGTTCCACCACGACGGTGAGTTCTTCGCCCGCCAAGGCAATGGCTTTCGAAGTATTGCGCCACCCATCGGGGTGGAGATGACCCGACTCCCTAATCGCGCAAAGCGGGTTTCTCGTGACATTTACCGATACAAAGACGTGCACTTCGAAAAAGTCGGACTGAATCAATATCGCGTCATCAACGCACCGTAATCCCGAAGCCGGAAAAACCTAGGAGCAAGGACATGACAACAAGTATTCTGGACTTAGAGTGGTTAGAGGCGCACACAGCACACTACTTAAGCGATCCTGAAAAAGCCCACGATTGGGACTCTTCACCAGTGGGTGGCTCTGGCTTTGTGCCAACACTGCTGCTAACAACAATAGGTAGAAAATCTGGAGAGCCCCGACCGACGCCACTTCTCTACCAACCCACTGGAACGGGCTTTGTGATCATTGCAAGCAAAGGCGGATCTGACGCACACCCAGCTTGGTTTCTGAATCTTGAAGCAAACCCGCTTTGCGAAGTCCAAGCCGGACGATTTAAGTACGGTGCCAGTGCGCGTGTACTGGACTCAACCCAGCGGGCGCCATACTGGGAAGCAATGGTCCGCTT
>CAZYQC010000119.1:0-4471 GCA_964649815.1 uncultured Rhodobacterales bacterium
GCGGGGCCAGATCTGGGGAGAACATGATCGGCCCATTGATAACCCGTTTGACACCCGCGGTGCCCAGGCACGGAACAGCCTCGACCGCCTGTGCCAGATTGCGTTCGATCCGCTCTAGCGCATCAGGCAACAATTCGTGGCCAAAATCGGACGGAGTTCCATCCTCGGCCCAATGGGTGCATGTGTCTTCATAGACGCCCAGAAGCAGCCCGTCTCGTTCCTGGCGCAAGTAATACTCTGCATCGGCATCACCGATCAGGGGTAACTCAGACGTAAGTGATGCGACTTCGTCAATGCCGTCGGTTACAAAATAATGGTGTTCCACAGGCATCATAGGCAGGTAGACGCCGGCTAATGCCCCGACCTCGCGGCCCCAAAGACCAGCGGCATTGATCAAGTGCTGGGTATGTATGGTCCCGGCAGGTGTGACTACGTCCCAGGACCCATCTGTGCGCTGGTTGGTTTCAATCACAGGCGTGTGACGATGAACTTCGGCTCCACGCTTGCGCGCGGCGGCCACCCAGGCATTGGTTGTGCTTGCAGGGTCAACGTGTCCGTAACTGGGCTCTAAAACAGCGCCCAGAATGGTAGATGGATCCATGATCGGGACGTGTTCGCCCAAATCGTCTGGGGTGAGCCAATAGGTGTCGACGCCATGACGTCGGTGCAGCGCCCGGTGCCTGCGCAAATCCTCAACCCTGGCCTCGGTCCGGGCAATGGATACCTCACCTACATGGTGAAAGCCTGTTGACATGCCCGTTTCGTCTTCGAGCGTGCGGTACATCTCAAAGCCGTATTTGTGGAGCCATGCGGCATTTGCTCCGCCGCCGAATGTTCCAACACCGCCTGCGGCATGCCAAGTCGAGCCAGCGGTCAATTCGGACCTTTCCAAGAGCATGCTATCCGAAACGCCGGCTTTGGTCAGGTGGTACAGGATGGCTGCACCAACGACGCCGCCCCCTATCACAATTGCCTGGGTCGACGTCTTCATCAGAGAGGCTCTCTTACAGGGTTGCGCAAAGCGCCTAAGCCGCCGATTTCAACCTCGACCACGTCGCCTGGCTGCATGAACCTGGCGGGGGTATGAGATGCTGCGACGCCTGACGGGGTTCCGGTCGCGATGATATCACCCGGCTTCAATGTCATGATGCGCGATAGGAACGAAATGACCTCGGCCACGCCAAAGATCATGTTCTTTGTATTGCCGTCCTGAAGCGTTTCGCCATTCAAACGGGTGGTAACAGGCAAGTTCATAAGGTCACCGGCGTCTTCGGCCAATGTCAGCCAAGGCCCGCACGGGGCAAATGTATCAACAGCCTTACCGCCGGTCCAAAGCTGGTTCGCAAGCTGCAAGTCTCTTGCGCTGACATCGTTGAGCACCATCGCTCCGGCGACGTGATCCAGCGCATCGGGAGTTTCGATGTAGCGTCCAGGCTTGCCGATAACGACGGCCAGTTCGGCCTCGTAGTCGACCTTATTGGTATCACGTGGCGGCACGATGTCGTCCGATGGCCCAACGAGAGAATTTGCATACTTTGCAAAGAAGATTGGCGCGTCCGGCGGTGCAGCTCCGACCTCTTCTGCATGGTCATGGTAATTCAGACCGATGCAGATGATCTTTTCTGGATCCGGTATCGGAGGGCCAAGCTGTACTTCTTTGAGGTTTCGAACATGGCCTGCGTCTCGCAGTTCGTCGTAGACCCCGGCTATCTGTTCTTCAAAGCCTTCAGGTAGGCCCTGCGCCAACGCCGTTCGTACGGATGTTACGTTTTTCCAGCCAATTTTGCTGGCCAACCGCGTTAGGGTGATCACCATACCATCGACGAGAACACCGCCAACCCACTTCCCTGGTTCACCGAATGAGACAAACCTAACTTCACTCATTGCACAAACTCGATGTCAATTTTGCCAAAGGGCCCAAAAGTGGCGTGCAACCGGCTGCCCGGTTTGACAGCAACGGATTTCACCGGTGCGCCGGTGATCACAATATCCCCGGGTTGCAAGCTGCCGCCCAGGCCGTCCAACTCCGGCAGTTTGTTTGCGAGCCAAGCCAACGGTGCGGCCGGGTGACCCAAGACATCGGATGCTGGCGCCGATTGTGCGTCGCCATCGACATCCATCGTGACGGTGATGTTTGCCAGGTCCACCTCATCCGGCGCCAGCGACACCGACCCAAGCACCACATAACCAGCGCCCGCATTGTCAGCCAAGGAGTCGTTGGCCGCAGCCCGCATTGCGCCCACACGGCTGTCGATCACCTCAATCGCGGCCATCACGCGCGATGACGCGGCAAGCGCGTCGGCGATGGTCACATCCGGTCCTTTCAGGGGTTTGGCCAATTCAAAGGCCAGCTCCGGTTCCGCGCGGGTATCACTCAGCCCGCCGACCGATACTGGTTGGCCCGCGGGGACAAACATATGTTCGAGCAAGATGCCAAAATCCGGACCGGTCATGCCGTACATCTTTTGCATGGCCTCGGAGGTGAAACCGATTTTGTGACCCTTCGGCACCCCGCCCTCTGCGATCAAGAGGTCCACGAGTTTGCGTCGGATGCGGTAGGCGTCTTCAAACACGTACTCGAGTGTTTCTGACGGAGGGTCTATGCCTTCCCCACTGTGAATAGCCGCATGCAGTCTCTGCGCGATTTCGGCGTGCTGGGCGTCTGAGAGTTTCATGCGACCTCCACCCATTCGTCGTAGCGGGGGTCTTCCTTCCGAACCGCCTTGCTGAAGACCTCTTGGATTTCTGTGCCGATAGGACCTGGGAAAGCGACCTCGCGCCCGTCAACGGATTGAACAGATGTGACCTCTGAGGCAGTCCCGCAGACAAATATCTCGTCTGCGATATAGAGATCTGAGCGTGATATTTGCGATGCCCGGACCTCATATCCAAGGTCTTGAGCGATTGTTTTGATCGAATCCTGCGTTATTCCTTCAAGTCCCCCTGCCGACAATGGCGGAGTGTGGATCACGCCGTCGCGTACGACAAAAATGTTCTCAGCCGTGCACTCCGCCACCATGCCCGCAGTATTCAGCATGATGCAGTCGTCGTAGTCTGCACGATGCGCTTCGGCTTTGGCCAAAGACGAATTGACGTAGTTGCCAACAGTTTTTGCCATCGGGGGCATGATGTTGTGATCATGACGCCGCCAGGACGAAACCATCATTTTGACGCCCCGGTCGTTTGTTTCATCCCCGCGTACGCTGGCCCAAGGCCAGGCCATGATAGCGATGTCGACATCGCAGGGACCCGTATCCAACCCCATGTGACCGTAACCATAATAGGCCAATGGCCGAACATAGCAGCTTTGCAGGTCAGTGGAGCGGGTTACCTCGAGACAAGCCTCAACAATCTCGCCCACTGAGTAGGGCATTGGCATCGCCAGAATTTTTCCGGAGCGATAAAACCGCTCGATATGCGGTGTCAGCCGAAAGACGCCGGGACCTTCAGCCGTTTCGTAAGCACGAAGACCTTCGTAGATCCCAGTACCGTAGTGAAGAGTGTGCGTACCAATGTGGACGGTGGCCTGATCCCAATCGACCATCTCTCCGTTCATCCACACCTTCGGTGTTGCCGTAAGCGGCATGTAGGCCATCCCCCTGCGTTACATTCACTGCGAGCATGAGAGGTATTTTCGAGTTGTCAATATATTTTCGACATTTTGTAGTTTGTTGAAAATAGTACTTCCAATCTTGACCAATCCGACGTCATATTGGCGGACCATCAACACCAGGCAGGATTCTATGGCAGGCGGAGAGACCCAAACAGATCGAGCATACCAAAGCCTTCGCAATGACATTTTGACTGGAGCTTTGACCGCAGGATCGAGCCTTCAATTCGCGCAGTTGCGCGAAAACTACGGACACAGCATGGGTGTCCTACGAGAAGCTCTTGCCAGATTAACAGCCGAAGGCCTGGCGATCAAAAAGTCGCAACACGGCTTTCGGGTGGTAGAGCTAACCATCAAAGACCTAAACGATCTCACCGACTCACGCATTCTGGTCGAAACAGAAGTATTCAAAGACTCGATCACACATGGTGATCTGGATTGGGAAACAAGCGTTGTCTCCGCGCATCACAAGATGGAACGGACAGAGAAACACATAGACGGCGACCCAAGCACAGTTACCGATGCCTGGGCCTCAGCGCACCAAGCCTTCCACGTCGCTCTATTGGCTGCGGGCCGGAATGAACGACTAAAGACTTACGCTGAAAGTCTACGCGCGTCAGCAGAGCTCTATCGGCGTTGGTCTATGCCCTTCGAGGTTGATCCTCGCGACGTAAGTGCCGAACATAAGGCACTTCGAGACCTCGCAGTCGCACGCGACGTTGAAGGCGCGGCGCGGGCACTGACACAGCACTTGTCTTTTACACGGGACCTCATTGTGCGCGGCACGCAAGGCGGCAAAGGATGACGCGTTTCCGGATGCCCGCGGAATGGGAACCGCACGCGCGCACGCTAATTGGATGG
>CAZYQC010000120.1:0-4395 GCA_964649815.1 uncultured Rhodobacterales bacterium
CCCGAGACGACCACAGGCGGCAATGCGCTCAAATTTTATTCCTCTGTCCGGTTGGACATTCGCCGCATCGGCGCGATCAAGGATCGGGACGAAGTTGTGGGCAACCAGACCCGTGTGAAGGTCGTCAAAAACAAGGTGGCGCCTCCGTTCAAGCAGGTGGAATTCGACATCATGTATGGCGAAGGCATCTCGAAAATGGGCGAATTGCTGGATCTGGGCGTCAAAGCGGGCGTCGTGGACAAATCCGGCGCCTGGTTTTCCTATGGGGATGAGCGTATCGGGCAGGGCCGCGAGAACGCCAAAACCTTCTTGCGTGAGAATGAAAGCATCGCTTACGAAATCGAAGACAAAATCCGCGCGGCGCATGGCCTGGATTTCGACATGCCGCCAGGCGGCATGGACGAGGACGTTCTCGAAGCCTGATTGCAGGGCAAACACATTTCAAACGGGCAGGCGACCGCGTCTGCCCGTTTTCGTTTGTGGACACTCTGCTGAGCGCCCGCTATGTGAAGCCACTGAAACCCAGCAGTCCGTGGCAGAGCAATGCGCAGCTTAAATGACATCCGAAGCACTTTTCTGAATTACTTTGAAAAACAAGGGCATGAGATCGTTGCCTCGAGCCCTCTGGTGCCTCGGAACGACCCCACCTTGATGTTCGCAAATTCCGGTATGGTGCAGTTTAAGAACCTCTTTACCGGCGTTGAGACCCGCGACTATGCCCGCGCCACCACCGCGCAAAAATGCGTGCGCGCCGGCGGCAAACACAATGACCTCGACAACGTCGGCTATACCGCGCGTCATCACACGTTTTTCGAGATGCTGGGCAACTTTAGCTTTGGCGATTACTTCAAAACCGAAGCGATCCCTTTTGCGTGGGAACTGATCACGAAGGAATTCGGCATCCCGAAAGATCGGCTATACACGACCGTCTACCACACAGATGACGAAGCGTTCGACATCTGGAAGAAGATGGGTGTGCCAGAAGAGCGGATCATTCGCATCGCGACGTCGGACAATTTTTGGCAGATGGGCCCAACCGGGCCGTGCGGGCCGTGCACCGAGATTTTCTATGATCACGGCGATCACATCTGGGGCGGACCACCCGGCAGCGCCGAAGAAGATGGCGACCGGTTTATCGAGATCTGGAACATCGTTTTCATGCAAAACGAGCAGTTCGAAGATGGCTCGATGATCGATCTGGAGATGCAGTCGATTGACACCGGCATGGGGCTGGAGCGGATTGGCGCATTGTTGCAGGGCAGCCATGACAATTACGACACCGACCTTTTCAAAGCGTTAATCGAAGCGAGCGCGGATGCCACAAACGTAGACCCTTACGGGGATCAAAATGTGCATCACCGCGTCATCGCCGATCACCTCCGGTCGACGTCGTTTTTGATTGCCGACGGTGTTTTGCCCTCGAATGATGGGCGCGGCTATGTGCTCCGCCGGATTATGCGCCGCGCGATGCGCCACGCGCATCTTTTGGGCGCCAAGGATCCCGTGATGCATCGCCTGGTGCCCGCGCTGGTGCAGCAGATGGGGCTGGCGTATCCTGAATTGGGCCAGGCGCAAGCTTTGATCGAAGAGACGTTGGAGCAGGAAGAAACGCGCTTCAAGCAGACGTTGGACCGTGGCCTAAAGCTCTTGGATGACGAACTTGCCGGGCTGCCGGATGGGGCGAACCTGCCTGGTGAGGCGGCGTTCAAGCTTTATGACACCTATGGATTCCCGCTGGATCTGACGCAGGATGCGCTGCGGGAAAAGGGCCGCGAGGTTGATACCGACGGCTTTGACACCGCAATGGCCGCGCAAAAGGCCAAAGCGCGCGCGGCCTGGTCGGGCACGGGCGAGGCGGCGGATGCGGCGATCTGGTTCGATGTCGCCGATGCACACGGCGCGACGGATTTTCTGGGCTATGACACCGAATCAGCCGAGGGGCAAATTGCAGCCCTGGTGCAGGACGGTGCCTTGGTCGACGCGGTTGCGGCGGGCGGACAGGTTCAGATCGCGCTGAACCAAACGCCGTTTTATGCCGAAAGCGGTGGCCAGGTCGGCGACACGGGGCTTTTGAAAACCGATGCGGGTCAGGCCAAGATCATCGACACGCGCAAAACGGCGGATGTTTTTGTGCATGTGGCCGAAGTGACCGAAGGCACGATATCCCAGGGCGCGGCGGCTGAACTGGTTGTGGACAGTGATCGGCGCAGCTCGATCCGGGCAAACCACTCGGCCACGCATCTCCTGCACGAGGCTCTGCGCGGCGCGTTGGGCGATCACGTGGCGCAGCGCGGATCGCTGAATGCGCCGGATCGGTTGCGGTTTGACTTTAGCCATTCCAAAGCGCTGAGCGGCGATGAATTGGCGCGGGTCGAGGCCGAGGTGAATGACTACATCCGCCAGAATTCGACCGTCGAGACGCGGATCATGACGCCAGATGATGCGCGCGCTTTGGGCGCGCAGGCGCTCTTTGGTGAGAAATACGGCGATGAGGTGCGTGTCGTCTCAATGGGGCACGAGGCAGGCTCGGGCAAGGGCGGCGACGGGAACACCTATTCGCTCGAACTGTGCGGTGGCACGCATGTGCGTCAAACGGGGGATATCGGCGCCTTTGTGGCCTTGGGCGACAGCGCATCCAGCGCGGGTGTGCGCCGGATCGAAGCTTTGACTGGCGCGGCAGCGCTTGATCATTTGCGCAGCCAAGACAGCTTGCTGGCGGCAACTGCGGCAGAGCTAAAGGCCCAGGCCCAGGACGTGCCAGACCGGGTGAAGGCGCTTTTGGATGAACGCAAAGCCCTGAGCAACGAGGTTGCCCAGTTGCGGCGCGAGCTGGCGATGGCGGGCGGTGGGGGCCAAGCGGCGCCAGAAGCCGAAGACGTGGGCGGGACACAATTCCTGGCCCAGGTTCTCAGCGGCGTGACGGGCAAGGATTTGCCGCCCCTGATCGACGAACACAAAGCGCGCTTGGGCTCGGGCGCGATCTTGTTGATTGCGGATGCCGACGGCAAGGTTGCCGTGGCCGCAGGGGTGACTGACGACAAGACGGACGTGCTGAGCGCGGTCGATCTCGTCAAAGCCGCGGTTGCGGCAATGGGTGGCAAAGGCGGCGGTGGCCGCCCTGATATGGCGCAAGGTGGCGCCAAGGACGCGAGCCAATCAGATGCGGCGATTGCCGCGGCAAAAGCAGTAATGGGAGGCTGATATGCCAGCACTTTGGATTGCACGGGTCGATGTGACGGACGCGGAATTGTACGGGAAATACATCGAAGTCGCGTCGCGGGTCATTCCTGCGCATGGCGGTAAATTCATCGCGCGCGGTGGCCGGGTCGAAGCGGTTGAAGGCCAATCGCGTGCGCGCAATGTCGTGGCCAAGTTTCCCGACGTGGACACGGCTTTGGGCGCGTACAACGATCCCGATTATCAAGAAGCGGTCGGCTGGGCGCTTCAGGCGTCTAACCGCGAGGTCATCATCGTCGAAACCGACGAGTGACAGGGCGCGGGATCGCGTTTGTTCACGCGGTACCACCCTAAAATGGCATTCTCACAGCTCATGTAGGGCTGTAAGAATGCCGTTTAACCCATTGATTTAGCTGGCGCGCGCCATCCGTTTACGCTCGTGCGGATCAAGATAACGCTTGCGCAGACGAATGGCGTTGGGCGTGACCTCGACCAATTCATCGTCATCGATATAGGCAATCGCTTCTTCCAGGCTGAACTGGATATGCGGTGTCAGGCGCACGGCCTCGTCAGAGCCTGACGCGCGCACGTTGGTCAATTTTTTGCCCTTAAGCGGGTTCACCTCAAGATCATTGTCGCGGGAATGCTCTCCAATGATCATGCCTTGGTAAACGTCGGCTTGCGCGCCGATGAACATGCGGCCCCGCTCTTCGAGGTTCCACAGCGCGTAGGCAACGGATTGGCCTTTTTCCATCGAGATCAGCACGCCAGCCCGACGTCCGGGAATGTTGCCCTTGTGCGGTGTCCAGCTGTGGAACACGCGGTTGAGCACGCCTGTGCCGCGCGTGTCTGTCAAAAATTCACCGTGATAGCCGATCAGGCCGCGGGACGGCACATGCGCAACGATGCGCGTCTTTCCGACGCCAGCAGGGCGCATTTCGACCAGCTCACCTTTGCGGGCGCCAGTGATTTTTTCGATCACAGCACCGGAATAATCGTCGTCGACGTCGATTGTGACTTCTTCCATCGGTTCCATCACCTGACCGTCTTCGCCGGTCTGGAAGATCACTTGGGGCCGGGAGATCGACAGCTCAAAGCCCTCGCGCCGCATGTTTTCGATCAGAACGCCCATTTGGAGTTCGCCACGACCTGCGACTTCGAAAGCCTCGCCACCCGGCGTATCGGTGATCCGAATGGCGACGTTTTGCTCGGCCTCTT
>CAZYQC010000121.1:0-4112 GCA_964649815.1 uncultured Rhodobacterales bacterium
CGCCAGAAGGGCACCGGCGGCGCACGCCACGGTGACCGCAACGCGCCGATCTTCCGTAAGGGCGGCATCTACAAGGGTCCGACCCCGCGCAGCCACGGCCACGATTTGCCAAAAAAGTTCCGCAAACTGGGCCTCAAGCATGCTTTGTCTGCAAAGGCGAAGGATGGTGCCTTGGTTGTGATCGACACAGCTGAGTCCGAAGGCAAGACAGCGGCTCTGGCCAAGCAGGTAAAGAACCTGGGTTGGAAGCGCGCCTTGGTCATCGATGGTGCGGCAGTAAACGAAGGCTTTGCCCGCGCCGCTGCAAACATCGACGGTCTGGATATCCTGCCGACAATGGGCGCAAACGTTTATGACATCCTGCGCCGTGACACGCTCGTGATCACGAAAGCCGGTGTCGAAGCACTGGAGGCACGCCTGAAATGAGCGCGAAACCAGAACATTACGACGTGATCCGCAAGCCGATCATCACGGAAAAGGCGACAATGGCGTCCGAAAACGGTGCCGTGGTCTTTGAAGTGGCGCCCGAAAGCTCCAAGCCTCAGATCAAAGAGGCGGTCGAGGCGCTGTTTGGCGTAAAGGTCAAAGCGGTCAACACCACGATCACAAAAGGCAAGGTCAAGCGTTTCCGTGGCCAGTTGGGCAAGCGGAAAGACGTGAAGAAGGCCTATGTGACACTGGAAGAAGGCAACACAATCGACGTGACCACAGGTCTCTGATTGGATTGTCAGTGTTTTGAAGAAGGCCCGGTGCAGCGACGCACCGGGCCTTTTTTAATGCAGGTACGTTTGTGAGCCTGCCGGTTTCTACCACCCCCGCTGTAGATACAAGTGATGTGTTTCCTGCGGGGCAAGCTTCTTAAGGCGCAATTAACTTTGTCTCAGTTTTGAGAGATTTTTTGGCTTTGGGGTGCGATTTGCATTGACCGAAGGCAGTGCTGTCCCCATATGCCGCCGTGCAACGTTACTCTCGATCGACTTCTCACTCCTTTCAGAAGGTGTTTGGCACTCGGTTCCAGCCTAACGCCGCCACACTGTCGCATGAAGCGGGCAGCACTTGAAAAGGAGAAGACGGATGGCCACTGGCATCGTAAAATGGTTCAACACAACAAAAGGCTACGGCTTTATTGCGCCTGAAGGCGGCGGTAAGGACGTATTCGTACACATTTCCGCAGTTGAGCGGGCCGGATTGACAGGCCTCGCGGACAACCAAAAAGTAACCTACGACCTGGAAACAGGCCGCAACGGCAAAGAAAACGCGACGAACATCGCGCTGGCGTAACAGCCCGCCGTTTTCTTTATTGACGTCGAACCCCGCCGCTTGGCGGGGTTTTCTTTTGCGGGGCGGGACAGACCTGGCCTGCCATGCCTTTCGCCATCCGAAAGCCACCATTGCGAAACATGTGAGGCGCGGGAAACACCCCTTTCGGCAATCGAAATTTGTTCCCCGACCCGCCAGCAGGAGGCCCCAGTGTTGCAAGCAACGCGCGAATACGCCGTCTAGTGCACGCATTTTGTTGCTAAATTTGTCGCCCCGATAGTAACTATTGCAAAGGGAGGGCGATGCTTGGAGCCTGTCAGTCTAACTTTGGAAATGTCTGTGGTCTTGGGACTTTTGGCATTCACCGTCTTCCTGTTTGTCTCCGAGATTGTTCGTATCGACGTTGCGGCCGTGCTGGTCATGGTTTTGCTGGGCGCGCTCAGCTACTTGCCAGGGCTGGGCAATTTGGCCGACGTCTCGAACCTGTTTACGGGCTTTTCGTCAAATGCGGTGGTGTCGATCATCGCCGTTATGATCATTGGGGCCGGTCTGGACAAAACGGGGCTGATGTCAAAGGTGGCCGCGTTGATCATCAAACGCGGAGGAACCACCGAGGCGCGCATAATCCCGATTGTGTCAGGCGTTGTCGGGGTCATCAGCTCTTTTATGCAAAACGTCGGAGCGGCGGCGTTGTTTCTGCCCGTGATCTCCAGGATCTCGACCAGAACCGACATTCCCATGAGCCGCCTTCTGATGCCGATGGGTTTTTGCGCGATTTTGGGGGGCACGATCACAATGGTCGGGTCGTCGCCCCTGATTTTGCTGAACGACCTGATCCTGTCAGCCAATTCGAGCCTGCCAGCGGATCAGCAGATGGAGCCCTTTGGCCTATTTGCTGTTACGCCGATTGGAGTGGCCTTGGTTCTGACGGGCATTCTGTACTTTGTGCTCGCCGGGCGGTGGGTGCTGCCGAAACAGCGTCTGCGGGGAACGGATGCAGGATCGGGCCAGACGATGCAGCAATATATTGAGAGCATGTATGGCCTGAGGGCGGATCTGTTTGAGGTCCAGGTGCCAGAAGGGTCGATCATCATTGGTCAAAAGTTATCAGACCTGATGGTGGCCCATCACATGTATATCCTTGGAACATCCCATCGTGGCAAAAAGGTCATCGCACCGATGGCGGACACAACGATCGAAGCTCCGGCGCGGCTGGCGGTGCTTGGTCTACGGCGGGTCATCCAACATGAGTTTGCCGAACCTTACGGATTGAATATCTTGCCCGCGCTGGATGTTTTCGCCGACGACTTTGCGGCCACGCAATCCGGTGTGGCAGAGGTTGTGGTGCCGCCGGGGTCGAGCGTGATTGGCAAGGCCCCGATCGATATCCGCCTGCGCCAGACACATGGCTTGTCGATCCTAGCCATTCATCGCGGCGAAGAGACCATGAGCCACGTCGAAACCGATGACCATATCGCCACGCATATTGGCGTCGTGCCGTTTCAGGCGGGTGATACGCTGGTCGTGCATGTTCAGTGGGATCGGCTGACCCAGCTAAAGTCCAACAAGGACTTTGTGATTGTCACTTCTGATTTCCCGCAAGAAGAACTCAGACCCAACAAAGTTGGGTGGGCTTTGGCGTTTTTTGCGCTGGCGCTGGGGCTGATCCTGTTTTCCGACGTGCGATTGTCTTTGTGCCTCTTGGCGGGCGCGATGGGGATGGTCTTGTCAAAGGTTTTGTCGATTGACGAGGCGTATGAGGCGGTCAGTTGGTCGACCGTGTTTCTTTTGGCCTCGCTCATTCCGCTTGGTCAGGCGGTTCAGGACACTGGCACCGCGGCTTGGATCGCGGGTCAGATTTTGTCGCTTCTTGATGGTTGGCCGCTTTGGGCGTTGCAGGTTGGGCTGGCCATTTTGGCGACTGGTTTCACGCTGGTCATGTCGAATGTGGGCGCGACGGTGCTGCTTGTGCCGTTGGCTGTCTCTATCGCAGTGGCCGCGGGCGGAGATCCGGCAATTTTCGCGCTGACGGTTGCGATCTCAACCTCGAACTCGTTCCTTATTCCGACCCATCAGGTGAACGCGCTGATCATGGGGCCAGCTGGCTACAAGGTCACCGATTTCATGAAAAGCGGGGGCGTTATGACGCTTCTCTTCATTGTGGTCTCGATGACGATGATGAACGTGGTCTTCTGACCTGGCGAGCGCCCGCTTGCGCGCTGACTAAAATCTGGACAGCTCACCTGTTTCTTGTTTGTCTTTCCGAAAAAGCGCGTCGCCAGCGCTCAGGGAGGACAAAATGGAATTCGATTACGTCATCGTCGGCGGAGGCTCTGCCGGTGCCACACTTGCTGCGCGCCTGAGCGAGAACCCGGATGCGCGAGTCTGCTTGCTTGAGGCGGGGGGAAGGGGCGACAGTATTCTTGTGCGAGCGCCCGCGGCGGTGGTTGCGATGCTGCCAGGGCGGCCAAAGATCAACAATTGGGCGTTGAACACGGTCCCGCAGGCCGGTTTGAACGGACGACAGGGCTATCAGCCGCGTGGCAAGGCCTTGGGTGGTTCGTCTGCAATCAATGCCATGCTGTATATCCGCGGGCACAAGTCCGACTATGATGGTTGGGCAGATCTTGGCAACGACGGGTGGGATTGGAACGCGTTTTGCCGTATTTCAAAAGGGCCGAGAACAATCAGCGCGGCGGGGATTCCTTCCACGGCGGCAGCGGCCCCTTGCAGGTCAGCAATCAGCAAAGCCCGCGCCCGATCAGCGAGGCGTTTGTAGAGGCGGCGACACGCCTCCAGCACCGCCGGGTCGAGGATTTCAACACCGGCGATAACGAAGGCGTGGGCCTTTA
>CAZYQC010000122.1:0-4042 GCA_964649815.1 uncultured Rhodobacterales bacterium
ATGACCCTGCCACACGACACCGCCACGGCTCCGTTTCTGGAAGACACTGTGCACAAGCGGGACGTATTTTCTGAAACCATTTCAGGCCGGCTGGAGGGGTATTCAGACCTTCCGGTGGTTCTTAGAAAACTTGACGCCGTGCCTGGCTATGCCCGCCCCATCGCTTGGCTTTTGGCGCGGCGCGAGGTTCGGGCGCTCAAGGCGCTGCAAAGCGTGGAGGGATGCCCGCATTTGATCCGCGCTGACAAATCCGGGCTTTTGCGCAGTTGGACCAAGGGCACTCCGTTGCATCTGGCGCGGCCTGGTGATCCAAACTGGTACAAAGACGCCAAGCGGCTTTTGCGCGATATGCGCCGGGTCGGTGTGACCCATAACGACATTGCCAAGCCGCAAAATTGGCTGATGACGCCCGAGGGCCGCGCGGCTGTGATCGATTTTCAGCTTGCGTCCGTGCATCGGCGTCGGGGTTTGATTTTCCGGCTCATGGCGCGCGAAGACCTACGGCATTTGCTCAAACAAAAGCGCGCCTACGCGCCCGAATTGTTGACCGCCTCGGAACATCGGATGCTCAATCGCAAGGCCGTGCCAGCCCGGATCTGGATGGCGACGGCCAAACCGCTTTACAACTTCATCACGCGAAGGCTGATGAACTGGTCGGACGGCGAAGGCACCGAAGATCGGATCGAACGCGAAGGTCCAATCCTGCGCGCAGCTCTTTTGGCGCATCCCGGCGTGCGCGACGTCGCGTTGTGCACCTACGCCTTGCCCGCCAAAGGGGTGGGCCTCTACGCCTTTGTCGAGACCGATCTGAGCGATGCCGACCTGCAATCGCTTGTGCCAGAGCCTAAGCCAGAGCTTGTCCAATGCGCCCATTCCATTCCTCGGGATGCAGAGGGGCAGGTGCGGCTGGACGTTTTGCATCTGATTGCAACGAACAAGTTGGATGAGTTGGCGCACCTGCAACAGCAGGACCCCGACCTGACGGCAACGATCGCACCCATTATCGCAGGGCGCCTGAACCTGACGGATCGCATCCTGAGGGGGTAAGGGCGCGAGCAGGTGGGTCTGCCACAAGGCTGATCGCGTGCCTCGCGGTGCGCCCAGCACCTGCAAACCGGCCGAATTTGGCGGATGTCGGGGGCTGTGCCCGAATCGCATTTCGCCACAATTCGCGTCTGAAAATGTTCAAACACGCACAGCGGGTGCGATTGGTTCCAGTTCATAAACATTGCCGCTGGGAAATATGGCGAGAATTCGCCTCAATTTGCGCGGAGATTCAGGCTGTGATTGTTTCCATTCGGGAAACAGGGGCAAAATTAACCTATTTTTTGATGGTTCCCATATTTTCTTGGTAAATGAAGCTCTCCTTAAGGGTGTGTAAAGTGGTTCACTGTTGTCTGGTTGTGAACGAACTGCCCCAAAAGGCCGAAAATTCCCTTAATCCGAGTGCTTGCCTTTACACATTGCTGCCTTGGTCTCGCTGATTTTCGAACAAGTTTTTTCTTTTTTTGCCGATTTTGAGGCCGTATTCAGAGATCGCCCAACTGGGGGGCGATGTCTGTAGGTTACGGGGGCGACCGCGCGAAGCCAGATCTTTTGGTCTGGAAGGCGTGCGCGACTGCCAGGCTGCTTTTTGCGGCCAAGTGACGTGTGCGTGTGACGGCGGAACGCTGATCGCAACTGCTTTGTGCAGTCCTTCTTTTCCTCTCGGTTTCGGGCAGCGGTCGTCTCAGCTGCCTCGCATCGCTGTTCGGTCGGGTTTTTTTAAGAGTTTTTCTGGACGTGTTGCGAGGCACTTCCGTTCGGTGTGTGGAGACGAATGAAATGACCAGCAAGTTTACCGGCAATGTGTCGAACCTGATTGGCCTGTGGGACTTTGAGAACGGCGCAACAGCGGCGGATACAGGCCTTGATGACGGCATTGCGCAGAACGGCGAATTTGAAGGCCACGCGAATGCCTCGGGTGGCCGCCTGCACACCGATGGAAACGGTGATTACTTCGACGTCGATGGCGCAGATGGCCCATTCGCCGCGCTGAGCGCGGGCACGATTGAAGTGCAGTTCACACAAGACCAACATGTCGGCGGCAGCCCGGATGCCTTGGTCAACCGCGGCGAATACGACGACCGCAGCAGCGAAGGCTATCTTAACATCGCGGTCACCAAAGACGGCCAGGTCGAGGTTATCCATCAGACGCCAGGTGGTGCCTCGGTCACGTTGACCACGGACAAGGATACCTTTTCGCCAGGTGATCTGGTCAACGTCAAATACGTCTTTGACGCCGACAAAGGCGTTGAGTTGATCGTCGAAAATCTGACCGCCGGCAAAACCTTTACCGCATCCAGCGATACGCTTGGGCTGGACCTGAACATCGGTGACGATGACGACGAGAACTTTACCTTTGGCGCGCGTGAAAAAGACGACGGGTCATACGACAAGTATTTCGACGGTGCGATCGACTATGTCGCGATTTACCAAACCGAAGACACGGGCGCGCCTGCGGATGGGATCGTGGATGGTGAAGATTTTGGCGAGGTCATGGTCCTTGGCTACGACGATGCAAATGCGCCAACGGACAATGGTGGTGACAGGATCACCGATGGCGCGGATGTCATCGATGGCAATGGCGGCGACGACACAATCAATGGTGCCGACGGAAACGATGACATCGATGGCAACTCTGGCGACGATGTTCTGGAAGGCGGCGCAGGCGACAACACGCTCGACGGCGGCGCTGGCGATGACCTGATTATTGGCGGCGAAGGTGCGGACAGGCTCCAAGGTGGCACCGGTCAGGATAATGTCGATTACTCGGCCTCCGGCGCGGCGGTGAGGGTTGAGCTCAAAGACCGCACGCTGTCGGGCGGTGACGCCGACAACGACAAGATCGAGGGTGGGATCGACGGCATCATCGGCTCGGATTTCAATGACACCTTGATCGGTTTTGATCAGTTCAACACGAATGCGGCCGACCGCTTTACGAACGAGTTTTCTGGTCGCGGTGGCGACGACACGATCAAGGGCCTCGGTGGGGGTGACCGCCTCTATGGTGGCGCTGACGATGACCTGATCGAAGGTGGCGGCGGCGACGATCTGATTTACGGCGACAGCGACCTGCCCGGCGATTACGCAGGCCGGACCGTGCGCGAGAAATTCGAATGGGATGAGGCGGGTGCCGCAAACCAGGGTGACTTGAACAGCTTTACGCAAGACACTGGCAACGTTGAGGTTTCCTTTAAGGTCGTTAGCGAAAGCACGGGTGCGACGACCCTCTTTGAAACAGAAGATCAAAACGTCACCGCGATCACCGCCGATGGTGCTGCGGTTGACGAGACATCTTCGATGGAGAGCAAGGCAAACGGCTCGGGCAATTCTGCGGAATATGCCTGGAGCTTTGACCAAGAGGTCACGGATGTCTCGTTCCGCATCAACGATATCGACGGCAGCGGCGTCGTCAAGGTTACGGCCTTTGACGCAGAAGGCAACGAAGTGGTCGTGGGCTTGCAAGGCGGCGACAAGCTGGACCTGACAGACACAGGCGGCGCGTTCGGTAACGACACAGCGGCCAGCCAGGGCGGGTTCCAGCCGGATGATTCCGAAGACCATTCGCTCTTGGTGAATATCCCGGGGCCGGTCGCCAAAATCACGGTTCTGCATGAACAGGCCGGCGACGCCAATTCCGGTGTAAACGTCACCGACATCTACTTTGACGCGCCTTTGCCGATTGTCGAAACCCCCGGCAACGATGTGCTGGATGGTGGCGACGGCCAAGACACGCTTTATGGCGAAGCTGGCGATGACCAGTTGAGAGGCGGCGCAGAGGCTGACCTGCTCTTTGGTGGTGCCGACCGCGACACGCTCTTTGCTGGCGCAGGGGACGAAGCGGACGGGGGCTCTGGCGGTTTCAACGCCAACGCCGCGCTCAACACCGATTTCGACGTGCTTGACCTGACCGGCCAGGGGCCGTTTGTGGTGCAGGACCGCACACCGGACGCCAATGGAAACGGCAGCAACGGCACAATCGTCTTTGTCGACGCAGGCG
>CAZYQC010000123.1:0-3881 GCA_964649815.1 uncultured Rhodobacterales bacterium
CTCAAAGAACGGCAGACCTTCGATATCGCCAACAGTCCCGCCGATTTCGCATAGCATAAAGTCGACCTCGTCATCGCCAATGCCGATGAAATCTTTGATTTCGTTGGTCACATGCGGAATGACCTGAATCGTCTTGCCCAGATAATCCCCGCGCCGTTCCTTTTCCAAAACGGTGGAATAAATTCGGCCCGACGACACGGAATCTGTCTGCCGCGCGGCCACGCCCGTGAACCGCTCATAATGGCCTAGGTCCAAATCCGTCTCGGCGCCATCATCGGTGACAAAGACTTCGCCATGTTCAAACGGGGACATCGTGCCCGGATCGACATTCAAATAAGGATCCAGTTTGCGCAGCCGCACCGAATACCCTCGGGCCTGCAAAAGCGCACCCAACGCCGCCGAGGCGAGGCCTTTGCCAAGCGATGAAACAACCCCACCTGTGATGAAAACATACCGCGCCATGTGGCTTCCCCGTGTTCGTTCGACTTGGATCAGGTACCAAATCCTGTGCGCAAAAAACGCTGCTCACGGGATTTAAGTGTAACCGGATTCGGGGGCACTCTGCAAGCGGCAACCGCAACATGCTGTTGCCAAAGGCTCGCGCCCCTCAAGGTTTTGCGTTGATGAAAGGGCTTTTGAGCGCCCTGTCGGATTAATCTGCCAACGGCACCAAAGGTGCGTTGTCGCCTTCAGCAGGTGGCACGAGGCTGCTGGCTGGTGGCACCAGCGCATCAGCGTCAGCGCCCGCGTCGCCGCTTTGACCCGAGGCGGGTGGCGTGACGGCCAGGCGGTCCACAACAGAGGCGCCCGATGCGTTCTGCGCGGCAATGATCGTCAGCGTGATAGACGTGATGATGAAGGCCACGGCCAGGATCCAGGTCACTTTGCTCAGCGCCGTTGCTTGCGCGCGTCCCGCCGTCATCGCGCCGCCGCCACCGCCGATACCCAGGCCGCCCCCTTCAGAGCGCTGCAGCAGCACCACAGCCACCAGCCCAAGCGCCAGCAGCAAGTGAATGATGAGGACGATATTTTCCATGTGTCGGCGGGTCCTTTTGCGAATGCGCGGTATCTATGCAAAACCTGCGCGATGAGCAAGGGCTGGACAGCGCGCGATGTGCCGCGCATGGTCAAAACATGCCACATGACCATTCTGATCACGATCACCCACACGCGCTCTTGCCCTCTGACCCGGCCTTGCGCGTCAAAGCGCTTGAGACATTGCTCACCGAAAAGGGGCTGATTGATCCCGCCGCCCTCGACGAGATCATCGACACGTATGAAAACCGCATCGGCCCGCGCAACGGCGCGCATGTGGTTGCAAAGGCTTGGCAAGACCCGGAGTTCAAAGCCGCCCTTCTTGAGGATGCAACCGCCGTCGTCTCGGATCTTGGCTACTACGGCCGCCAGGGCGAGCATATGGTCGTCGTCGAAAACACCGAGGACGTGCACAACATGGTCGTCTGTACGCTCTGTTCCTGCTATCCGTGGCCGCTCTTGGGGATCCCGCCGGGGTGGTACAAATCGGATGCCTATCGCGCGCGCGCCGTGCGCGAGCCACGCGCCGTTTTGGCCGAATTCGGCGTCAGCCTCCCGGATGACACAGCCGTGCGCGTGTGGGATTCCACGGCCGAGATCCGCTATCTCGTGCTCCCCCAACGCCCGCCTGGCACGCAGGGGCTAGAGGAGGCCGAGCTTGCCGCTTTGGTGTCGCGCGATGCGATGATCGGCACCGCTCTGGTGTCGGCGCCATGACCCGGCCACATGACATGGGTGGCCGCTTTGGTGACGGCCCCGTCCACCCCGAGCCGGAAGACGAACGGTTCCACGAAGACTGGCACAAACGCGCACTTGCCATCACGCTGGCCTGCGGGAGCTTGGGACAATGGAACATCGACGTCTCTCGCCACGCCCGCGAATGCCTTGATCCAGTCGATTACGCGGGCTTCAGCTATTACGAAAAGTGGATGGGCGGACTTGTTGATATGCTCGTCGACCGCGGCCTAATCGCGGAAGAGGAGTTGGCGGCGCTCCGAGCCGATGGCCCGTCGCCTCACTCTGGCAAACGACTGCCTGCCGATGCTGTGGCCAAGGTGCTCTCGGCAGGTGGGCCATCCGCCCGCGACAGCGACATCGCCCCAACCTTCGCCGCCGGTGACAAGGTGACCACCCGCAAGGCCGGCAATCTCTTGGTGCCGGGCGGCCACACGCGCATGCCTCGCTATGCGGAATGCGCGACCGGGCGCATCGTGATGTGCCACGGGGCGCATGTCTTGCCCGACAGCAACGCACATCGGCTCGGCGAAGCGCCCGAGCCGCTCTATGCGGTGGCCTTCGCTGCCTCGGAACTCTGGCTCCACCCGGAACATCCCAAAGACGAGGTCGTTCTCGACCTCTGGCAATCCTATTTGCAACCGGCCGCATGACCGACCAACCAGCCCCCGTTTTCGAAGCGCCCTGGCACGCCCAGGTCTTTGCTTTGACGGTTCACCTTAATGAAACAGGCCTCTTTGCCTGGGCCGATTGGGCCGCGCGGTTCTCCGCCACGCTCAAGGCCCGCTGCATGCACAAAGACCTCAACGGCGGGGACGATTACTTCCACGCCTGGCTCGAAACGCTCGAAGCCTTTTTGGTTGATCTCGACGCAGCGGATGCCCGGTCTTTGGCGGCCCTCAAACAGGCTTGGACCGAGGCGTATTTGTCCACGCCACATGGCGCACCGGTCAAAATTTGACGAACTTCAGGAAAACGCGGCGCCTTATCAGAGGCCCGGCGACCGCTCACTCATCCACGTCGTCCATATCGGCCTGACCCGACAGGCGCCGGCGCACATGGCTCCAATTCAGCCCCACGCCCAGAACCGCGCTTAGCGCCAGAATACCGATCCATGTGTTCACATTCGAATTATCCAGCGCCAGCATGCCGAGGTCATAAAGAACCCACAGCCCCGCCGCGACAACGGCAAGGATCAGAAACATCCCGAACCCCCCGATCGAGCGCAGGGTCGCGCGCAGGTAAATGATATAGCCGATCGACAAAAGCAGACCCGCCAACACGGCAATAGACAGATTGTCCGCGCCATAGTCGAACACCCACCGCACATAGTTCAGAGGGGTCGGATTGTACGTCAATGCCAAAAGCGCAAAAGCAAAAAGCCAGCGCCAGAAAAAGCCCATGTCCCGATGTCCTGCTCGGTTTGATTGGGCAGAATATGCAGGAAAAACATGCCCTTTGTCGAGGCTTTGACGCCGCGCGCGCACGGAATACAACGCATTGTTGCACCGCGTGAACACACCGTGCCACTCTTTGCACGACACCAAGGATGCACAATATGACCCAAAGCCAAGACGTCACCACAGCATTTCGGCTCTGGCCCGCCCTGCGCGCGCTGGGCGTGATGATGGGCGAAAAAAACCTGTCTCTGGTGGCCGCTGGCGTTGCGTTTTATGGCATTCTGGCCGTGTTTCCGGCCCTTGCCGCGTTGATCGCACTCTGGGGCATCATTGGCGACCCCGCCCTGGTGTTGACCCAGGCCAATGAATTCAAACTGCTGATCCCCGACGACATCTACGCCCTGATCGAAGGTCAGCTTACTACGTTGTCGACGGCGGATGGGCTCACGTTGCGATGGGCCTCTGTGCTGTCTTTTGTCTTTGCCCTTTACACCGCACAAGCGGGGGTATCGGCGCTGATCAAAGGTTTGAACACGATCTATTCTGTGCCGAACCGCGGCGGGCTGGCACATTTTGTCCGCGCCATCCTTTTGACCCTGATCTTGATCTGCGTCGGGGTTGTGGCGGTCGCTTGCGTTGTGGCTGTGCCCATCGTTTTGGCCTTTGTCCCCTTGGGCCCGCTTGCGAACCTTGGTGTCGAAACGGCGCGCT
>CAZYQC010000124.1:0-3837 GCA_964649815.1 uncultured Rhodobacterales bacterium
GTCTGATGGAGATGAGCCGCCAGCGTCTGCGTCCTGGCATGCTGGAGGCGACAACACAGCCGTGTCCGCATTGTCACGGCACCGGGTTGATCCGCTCTGACGACAATCTTGCGCTGACGATTTTGCGCCAGATCGAAGAAGAAGGCACGCGCCGCCGCTCTCGCGAGGTGCTGGTTCGGGCGCCCGTTGGGATCGCCAATTACCTGATGAACCAAAAGCGCGAACACATCAGCCAGATCGAAGCCCGGTATGGCCTGTCTGTGCGTGTCGAGGGCGATCCAGCGCTGGTGAGCCCTGATTTCACGCTTGAAAAGTTCAAAACCGCCACCCGGTCGATCACCGCTGTGGCCGCTCCTGTCGTGTCGGTCGATGCCTCGATCATGGATCAAGTCGATGAGGACGAGGCGGAAGAAGCGCAAATCGAGCAATCTGAGGCCGAAGAGGACGATGGCGACAAGCCAAAGCGCCGCCGCCGTCGCAGACGGCGCGGTGGGCGCAATCGCGGCTCTCAGCAGGACAAAGATGCGAGCCAATCCTCTGACGAGGACGACAGCGCAGAGGCCGAGACACCATCAGAAGAGCCGGTGGCCGATGCCGAGCCTGCGCCCGAGGGTGAGGCCGCTGGGGAAGAAGAAAAGCCCAAAAAGCGCAGCCGCAGCCGGAAAAAGAAAGAACCGGAGCCGGTAGAAGAGGCCGCAGCCGAAGCCCCAGAGGCCGCTGAAGCCGTGGCAGAGGACACCGCCCCAGCAGCGACCGAGGCAGTGGAGGCTGAGGCCGCCGAAGCCACGGAAGCCGTCGAGGAAAAGCCAAAGCGCAAGCGGGGCCGACCCAAAAAGACCGAAGAGGCAGCGCCCGAGAAAAAGACGCGCACGCGCAAACGCAAACCTGCGGCCGAGACCGCAGCGGAAGACGCGCAAGCCGCCCCAGCAGAAGAGCCCGCGCCAGCCGCCGAAGAGCCGGCGCCATCGCCCGAGGTGGTCGAGCCGGCGCCAGAGCCGGAAATGGCGGTGCCTGAGCCAGTTGCCGCGGAACCCGCCGAGGACCCCGCGCCAGAGGCCGAGAAAAAGCCCAAACGCCGCGGTTGGTGGTCGTTGGGACGCTAAAGACAAAACGCGCCATCACGGCGCGTTTTTTCATTTCTTGCGAATGATATAGATCTGTTCGGGGCCGTTATCCGCGATGGAAACAAGGGTATGCCCAGCCTCTGAACAGAAATGCGGGATATCCACGATGGCCGCGGGATCGTCGGCATGCACCGTCAGTTCATCGCCCGAGGCCAAGGCCATAAGCCGCTTGCGCGCTTTCAGCACGGGCAGGGGGCAAAGCAGCCCGAGGGCATCAAGAGTGTTCGGATCATTGGTCATGCGCGCTGGCAGATAGGTGGCACGTTACAATAAGTCCACATCTTTGTGACCGCATGTCGCGTGACGCTCCTTAAAAATTCGCCTAGACCGGCATCATGATCGGGATCGATATCATTGACGCGGGGCTGTTGCCTGCGATGTTTGTGGCGTTGCTGGCGGGGTTCATCTCGTTTCTGTCGCCCTGTGTTTTGCCGATCGTGCCACCGTACCTGGCCTATATGTCCGGCGTCAGCATGGGCGAGTTGACCAGCCAGGATGTGGCCCGCCGAAAGGCCACCGTGTCAGCGCTGTTCTTCGTTCTGGGCCTCTCGACCGTCTTTCTGATCCTTGGCTTTACGGCCTCGGCTTTTGGTGCCTTTTTCCTGCGCAACCAATTGCTGTTTACGCAGATTTCCGGGGCGGTTGTGATGGTGTTCGGCCTGCACTTTATCGGGCTCTTCCGCATCGGCTTTCTGGATCGCGAAGCGCGGTTCGACGCAGGCGATCGTGGCGGGTCTTCTTTCGGTGCGTACATCCTGGGGCTGGCCTTTGCCTTTGGCTGGACGCCCTGCATCGGTCCGCAATTGGGCGCGATCCTCTCGCTTGCAGCGTCCGAGGCATCGGTCACGCGCGGCACGGTTCTTTTGGGCGTCTATGCCGCGGGCTTGGGTATCCCGTTCTTGCTAGCGGCGATGTTCATGACACGCGCTGTTGGCGTTATGAACCGGCTTAAGCGTCATATGCGCCTGATCGAACGCGCGATGGGGGCGTTGCTGTTATTGGTGGGCTTTGCGATGGTGACGGGCGCTTTCACCTGGTTCAGCTGGTGGCTGCTTGAGCAATTTCCAGCGCTGGCTCTCTTGGGCTAATTCGCCTTAACCGTGCCATCATTTCAGAGTATGCTTGTGCCCAATAAGACGCAGAAGCATACAAATGAGCAGGCCAAACCGCAGCACAGTCCGTCAGCGGCGGGTGTTTTACATCCCCGGTTATGACCCGATTCACCCCCGGCGCTATCGCGAGCTCTATCGGAGCGAGGGGGCGGCTCAGGCGCGCATTTCGAACTACGATATTTCTCTGCGGCCCAAGCCGGGCAAGGCGCAGCGCTATGGCTGGTTCGCAGATGCGCAGATCGATGGACAAGCGAGCACAGCCCAAATCGATGTGCTGGTGTGGTCTGACATTGTGCGCGACAGCATGGCCAACACCATTCCCGCGACCTATGCGCAATTGGCGCAGACCACCTGGACCTATGTGGCATCGGGCGCGCTGAGGCGGTTGATGAAGCTGCGCAAAGGCCCGGTGATCGCAGCCCTCTATCCTGTGGGCATGCTCTTGGCGCAATTGCTGGTCGCGATTTTGGTGTTTTGGGGCATCTACGCGGTTGGCGCTGCTGTGATGCCGGGGATCGGGCATTGGATCGGGGGCGGTGCCGGGCTGATCGCCGCCATCAGCCTTTTGCGTTGGTTCAAGGCCAAGGATGGCAAGGTTTTTGCCTATTATCTCATGCACGATTACGCCTATTCGGCGGCCTCCAAGGGTGCGAACCCGCCCGAGCTTGAGGCGCGGATGTCTGAGTTCGCAGACGTGATCGCAGAGGCGCTTAGTCAAGAGGAGGTCGACGAAGTGCTTGTCGTTGGGCATTCCTCGGGCGCGCATTTGGCGGTGTCGATCCTGGCGGATTTGATCCGGTCAAACCGCGTTCCTGCGACGGGGCCAGAGCTTGCGTTTTTGTCTTTGGGCCAGGTTGTCCCGATGGTCTCTTTCTTGCCCAAGGCGGACCGATTGCGCGCGGATTTGCGATACCTCTCGGCCCGCGATGAATTGGCTTGGGTGGACGTGACGGCCCCCGGCGATGGCTGTGCCTTTGCCTTGTGTGACCCGGTCGCGGTCTCGGGCGTGGCGCCGCCAGACAAAAAGTGGCCGCTGGTATTCTCGGCGGCCTTTACCCAAAGCCTGTCTCCTGCGCGCTGGAAAGAGCTGCGTTGGAAGTTCTTCCGGCTGCATTTTCAGTACCTATGCGCGTTTGATCGACCCAAAGACTATGATTACTTTCAGATCACCGCCGGCCCGCTGACGTTGCGAGAACGCTATGCCGACCGCGCCCCGTCCAAGTCGCGCCTGGAAACGCCTGTTTCCAAATACACTTCGGTGGCTGCATGACACCGCCCAAACCGCCAAGCCGCCCGGACAAGGTTTCGCTTTGGCGGTATGCCCGGTTGTTTCGCCAAGACATCCTCTCGGCCCAGCCTGAACGGCTCTATCGCGCCTGGATGGCGGAATTCAAAACGCCCTTTTTCCGAAGCTACCTTTTGAACCAGCCCGACCTGGTCTCGACCGTCCTCAAAGATCGCCCGCGCGCCTTTCCAAAATCAGACCGGATTGGCGAAGGTTTGCGGCCGTTGCTCGGCAATTCGGTCTTTTTGACCAATGGCGCGGTTTGGGAACGACAGCGACGTATCATCGATCCCGCTTTCGAAGGGGGACGCCTGCG
>CAZYQC010000125.1:0-3787 GCA_964649815.1 uncultured Rhodobacterales bacterium
CATCACGAAACGGCGCGAATAGAACTGGCCGGTGGTTTCCTTGATGTACTGCTTGTTCTCGGCCCACACACCGTACCGCGCGACGTCCATACCATAGACGTCTGCCTCGGGTTCGCCGTGGATCATCCATTCCGCCAGCGACTTGCCGACGCCGCCGCCTTGCAAAAAGCCCGCCATAACCGCGCAAGCCGACCAATAGTTCCGCTTGCCTGGAACAGGACCAACCAGCGGGTTGCCATCAGGCGAGAAGGTGAACGCACCGTTGACCCAGGTCTTTACACCGACCTCTTGCAAACAGGGATAGCGCTCAAATCCGAGCGTCAGCTCGTGCTCGATCCGATCTGGATCTTCCTGCTGCAACTCAAAGCCATATTCCCAAGGCGCGCCGTCCATCATCCAATGCTGGTGATCGACCTCGTAAATGCCCAACAAGACGCCCTTTTGGTCCTGCCGCAAATAGGTGAACCCTTCCAGGTCCACGGTCATAGGCACTTCGAAATCCAGCTCTTCCAATTGCGGGATCGTGTCGGAAATCAGGTAATGGTGGTTCAGCGGCGACACCGGCAGTTCGATCCCTGCCATGCGCCCCACCTGCTTGGCCCAAAGGCCCGCCGCGTTGACCACATGCTCGCACGAGATCGTGCCCTTTTCTGTGACGACCTCCCAGCCCTCTAGGGTCTGGTTCAGCTCAAGCACGCGGTTGTGCTCGATCACCGATGCGCCCATTTTCTTGGCCGCACCCGCATAGGCATGCACCGTGCCGGTCGTGTCGATATATCCTTCCCGGTCAGCCCACATGCCGCCCAACAGACCATCGATCGACATGATCGGGTTCAGTTCGCGCGCCTCTTCTGGTGTGACCAGCCGGCAATCTTCGATGCCGATGGACTGGAACACACGGTACGCCGATTGCAGCCATTCCCAGCGGTCAGGCGTCCCGGCCATCGTCAATCCGCCCGTCATATGCAAACCGATGGACTGGCCGCTCTCTTTTTCGATCTGCGGCAACAGGTCGATCGTATAGGCCTGCAAGGCGGCGATGTTGGGATCGGCATTCAGCGCGTGAATACCGCCCGCCGCATGCCACGACGATCCCGCCGTCAGCACCGACCGCTCGACCAGCGCCACATCGGTCCAGCCCATCTTGGCCAGGTGGTACAAAACAGACGCGCCCACGACGCCGCCACCAATGACAACAACTCTGTAATGTGAGTTCATTTTCGTCTCTCCCTGCTGCCCGCTCACCGGGCGAGTCATCTCGTTCCGCAAAACGCTATGAGAGGGAGGGCGTCGTGTCTAGACACAAGTGTCCAGACATAGGATGTCGCAAACAGACCAGTCTATCCCGGAGACATTCCAGCGTCGTTGCCGCAGTAAAATGCACGCCCGTCTTTGCGCGGACGCGGGGCATGGGCCCGGACGGCCAGCGCAAAACGCTGACCGAACTCACATTGGCCTGGGCGCTGGGGCGTCACATCTCGACGGCAAAGCTTAGCCCGGCATGCGCCTGTAAACGGTCAATGATATGGCCCCCAAAGACCGGCGCAGGTGTCAAAACACCGCCCGGTGCGTCGGCTGCTTCGTTCAGCAGGCACATGGCGCATTCGGTGATCATCTTGGACGTCGAGCCATAGCCAGGATCCCGGTCGCCTTTGACGCCCACGATCATCCGCTCACCGCCTTCGGACAGGCCCGTGAACATCAGGTCATAGCTGCCGTTGTCGCGTTCTTCCTTAGAGGGGCCATCACCCGGCTTTAGCTTGGCCGACATCGCCGCGATATCCGTTTTGGCGACTTGCTCTGCGATTTTGGCGCCCTGTTCGCCTTTGCCGGTGAACATCATCTCTTCATACGTGAAATCCGCCCCATAGGCGTGATCCAAAAGAAGGTTCGAACGGTGCACGTTTTTCGTGTTGATCGTCGCCATAAAGAACGGCGCAACCCAAACGCCAAAATCCGGGTCTTCGTAGGGTTTGTGACCCGACGGTTGCTTTGCCCCTTCAAACCCGGGCGTCAAAGCGAACGAAGACATCAGCCGCTGAAACACGGCCGGATCAGCTTTGGCGCGCTTCATCGTCTCTGCGCCCGAGGCGGCCGTCCCGCCCGAAGCGGTGCCCGCCATGCTGCGCACCCGGCATTTCACATCCTTTAACGGCGCGCCAAACCGCTCTTTCGCGGCCTCTTGCAAAAAGTAGACACCCATGTCGAATGGCACAGAGTCAAACCCGCAGGAATGCACGATACGCGCGCCGGTTTCCTTGGCCTGTGCATCGTATTTTTCGATCATCTCCCACATGAACGGCGGCTCGCCAGAGAGGTCCACGTAATCCGTCCCGTGCTTGGCGCATGCGGCGACCAAGGGCTCTCCGTATAGCTGGTAGGGGCCAACAGTCGTGATGATGACCTTGGCCCGCGCGGCCATCGCATCGATACTGGCCGCGTCGGCTGCATCGGCCTCGACCAGGGCCGTCTCAGCAGGCAAGCCCATCTCGTCGCGGACCTCGGCCAATTTGGCCGCGTTTCGTCCGGCCATCGCCCAAGACAGGTCTGGATGCGTCTCGTTGATATATTCCGCGACCAGCCGTCCCGTGAACCCAGACGCACCGTAGACGATGATGTCAAACTCAGCCATAGCTCTCTCCCCGTGAAGCTTGGGATCAAGGTAGAGCCTTCGGTGGCCGAAAAACAGGCGCAGGGGGCGCAAAATCGCCAATGTGCCGCAACGGACCTTTACGCACCTGCGATGAAATTTACCTTGGACCGAAAGCGCGCCAGACCCGAGGTCTTTTCATGCCACCAACCGAAACCAGACCTGATCCCACCACGATCACCTCGGGCGCCGAGTTGCGGCGCTGGTATTGGCTCAAATCCGAACTTGTCACGCTCTGCCAGTTTCACGGGCTGACCTATGCGGGGCAAAAGTTCGATATCCTCGACCGGATCGCGCATTTTCTGGACACCGGCGAAAAGCAATCGCCGCGCCAGCCCCGCGCGAAAACCACCTCGCGCTTTGATTGGCATTCCGAGCCGCTGACACCAGACACACCCATTACCGACAGCTACAAAAACACCCAAAACGTCCGGCGTTTTTTCCTTGCGGAATGTGGTCCTGCGTTCAAGTTCAACCGCCTCTTTATGGCGTGGATGACATCCAACACCGGCAAGACGCTCGCCGATGCGGTACAGGAATACAAGCGCCTCGCGGCCCAAGCGGCGCAGCCCGGTTATCAATCCGAAATCGCCCACCACAACCAGTTCAACAAATACACGCGCGACTTTTTGGCCGCGCACCCGGATGCGGATATGGCGCTGGTGCGCAAAGTCTGGGCCGCCAAACGCGCGCTGCCGTCCGAGACCGGACGGCATGTTTACGAACCGGGCGATCTCGAGCTTATCTCGCCGTCCCAGTGATCGGCCCGCCCTGACGGGAACAGGCCGTTTTGGTCTAGCCGCATTTTGAGAACCCGCAGTTCGCGCAGGTCATACAGCCTTCGATCATGCGCACCTCATAGCTGCCGCAGGACGAACAGGCCTGCCCGCGCGGCGGTGTCGCGCCTTCGGCAGCTTTGGGGTCGGATTTCAGACCCAGGCCTTCGCCTGCAATGAACCCGATCGTGATCATATGCTGTTCGATCACGCCGCCAATCGCGGCCAGGATGGACGGGATGTATTTCCCCTGCATCCACGCGCCGCCGCGGGGATCAAACACGGCCTTGAGCTCTTCGACCACAAAGGACACATCCCCGCCTCGACGGAACACCGCCGAGATCATCCGCGTCAGCGCCAC
>CAZYQC010000126.1:0-3494 GCA_964649815.1 uncultured Rhodobacterales bacterium
TCAAGATGCCAGAAAACTCCAGTTTTAACATGTCTCTTTCTAGGGGAAGCTTACGCTATCTACAAGAATTTGCCGGCTTGGGTGATGGTTGTCGCCGGGAGCAATGAGCATACTGTTGGCCTGGCTGAAATGGACGTAAAAACTGCTGCTAGGGTATTAGGTGTCGATGTAGCAACAATGAGTGAACGTACGAGAAATCAAATAATAGGGCTTCTCGCAAACGATCAGTCGGCGATATCTTTAATCGCGCTGAATGTTAGAAGTTTTCAAACGGCACTTGGTAGGCCGGTTACTCTTCAGGAGGCGACTTTTGGGCATAATAGTGGACTGGCTGTTCTGCTTAGAGATCTGCCAATAGAGCGAGGCAGCGTAGTTTCTAGGCGATCATGGGCGCATCAGAACGCAATAGCGGATGCGTTAAAGTGACGGTGTTTAATGTGAAGTACTTTCGCTATGTGTGTTCATTTTTGTCGTTGATTGAAATGCTGTTGAGTTTCTTATTCTATAAAATTGGTGGATTCTATTTCTTTATGGAGGAAACATTTGAGGTTGTCCCTGTCAGTAGCTTAGCTAGTCAGGGAGGCGGAGAGGATTTGCTAATCGGTACGGGAGCTGTTCTGTTTGCCATTTTGTGTGTATTCAATTTTCTTCGCTTAAGACGCAAAGTTGGAACTGCTGACTTTGTCGTTCTTTTTCTTATCTTAACTGTTCAAGCTACATTTTTAGTCGTGATTGAAGTCGCCTCTTTGTCAATCAGTATTGCTCAAGAGCATGGCTGGATATTGTTGGCTTGGTTTATTGTTTACGCTTCTCTATGGATTCTTTTTCTTTTTTCCATTTTCCAGTCTGGAAGGTCGAATACAGCCAACTAGTTGCTTTTTGAGTCTGACCGCTGCAATGGTGACAATTAGTATTTCGAATGAAAAAGACCAATGAAAAACAAAGTTAAGAACCCAGTGTGAATACTGGCTTGGTATTGTGATTAGATGGTATAGGTCTTCTGTAACGGGGTATCCCCAGTGAATGCCACCCGCGACAGAATCAAGCAGTAGATGAGTAAATAGGTTGGCAAATACAGTTAGAGTGGCGAGCTTTATGGAGCGCCACCTTTTTGTTGCAATGTAAGCAAAAGGAAAAAGTACTAGCCAGTAAATCGGAATGTGCGGCCAGTATGAGTGGTGTAGTGTTTGTCGGTTATCGATCAGGTAAAAATAAAGAAGATCGAAATCAGGCAGGATGCTTGCGATTAGTCCACACGCAAGAATGAGACGAGCTTCCTTGGTTGTTGCTGCTGTCTTATCCGCGATTAGCCTAGATACTAAATAACCCGCGGGCATGTGAGCGATTAGCATACGTTACGGCCTATCCACTAGCTACTTTTAACCACCGTCTCCAGAGAATGGCGGACAATTCCTGGTTTTTACCCATCTACCTGTTTGCAAAGCTCGTTAAGCACCTTGTTCTGAACCTCTGTGGACAACGGTGTTCAAATCGCTCCTGACAGTATCAGTTACATCGACACGGCAGGGCGCGTTGTGCTCGAGGAAACAGAGGCTTTTTCGTCCAGCGACGGGTGGATCCGACGTGAAATACACCTGGACAGTATGGGCCGCGTGGCTAAGCAATCTCTCCCGTATTTCTCCAACGGCGGCACGACGAAATACTCTGTTTTGGCGTATGACTATCTCTCTCGTGTAGTCCAAGTGGACCATCCAGACGGCAGTCCGTCTTTGACCAGTTATCCTGGTGGCTACGGGTTTCAGGAAGTTGAGACCACAGAGCCTGGTGTGGGGAACAAAAAGCGTACGCGCTTCAATCATCTCGGGGAAGTCGTTGAAACCACGGATGGTTATGGTAGTGCTGATGCCGTCAAAACAACCTACACGTACACGCACCGGGGCCAACTAGACAAAGTCCACGTTGAGGGTAAAGAGGTTGCTAATGTTGACTACGACATTGCTGGCAATCGTGACCAAATAGATGATTAGAACAGCGTATTGATGGGTACTTAGGCGCAAGTCCAACAACCAACAACTGGGTTTGGGATACCGCAACAAACGGTATTGGTTTGTTGGCTTCGATGTCCAACCCATTCCAAAGTTCAAGCTACGTTTACGATTCTCTTTCTCGCGCTGTCTCGAACACCAATCACATCAGTGTGCCGGGATATCCGGGCAATGGTTCTTACACCATCGCACAGAGTTACGATGCTCAAGGGCGACCGAGTGTAACCACCTATCCTCACTCTCAAGCATTTACTCAGACGTATACCAGCGAGGGCTATCCGCATCAGGTCAAGAAGGGCAGTACTGTGCTGCATACTTATGCGGAAATGAACGCGTTTGGCCAGCTCACCAAGGAAACTTATGGGAATGGGTTGCAGACCGTACGTGCGTTCGATGCGGACACTGGAGCGCTAACAAGCATTGAGACAGGTACGTCTTCGTTACCCAGTTCCGTTCAAGATTTGTTTTATGAATGGCGTGAGAACGGGACATTACTCAAGCGAACAGACCAACGCGGCACCGCGACGAGTTCAGACGATCACGTTGAGGTCTTCACGTACGATGCTATCAATCGTCTCAAAACGTCGGCAATGGCGGCGCATAGCCGTACGCTCACCAACAGCTATGACGATTTTGGCAATCTGACGGCGAAGACCAGCAGCAAAACCGGAGATGTAGATGTCACGAACTACGCTTATGCCACGTCTACAGAGCCTCACAAACTGACATCAGCGACCATTGATGGGATCTCAAATACGTTTACCTACGACGCCAATGGCAGCATCACCCGTTATGACGCTGACTCGGGTGACGACTTATGGGTGGATTACGATGCCGCAAATCGTGCCACAAAAATTACTCGAGGAAACTCTTCTACCACAAGTTCCCCAACTGCGAGAGACGAGTTTTGGTATGGGCCGACAGGACAGCGCATCGTGCGCAAAGAGTCCTGGATGGATGGCTCGCTGAAGGTGGGATGGACCGCTTATCTATTGGGTGGGAAGTACGAACGTGCTGATCCGGTCTACGACGCGACGGTAAACTTTCGACAACGTATTCAGGTCACAGACGCTGTTGTGAACCGGAGAACGCACTACAGTGCCGGATCGACTTCGACGCACTTGTACTACACGCATCGTGATCACCTGGGCAGTGTGGTGGCGATGACGGGTGCGACCGGGGCTAAGATTCGGAAGATGGGTTTTGATCCATACGGAGACAGGAGGCAAGCAGACGGTTCAGCGGATATCAGTCAGTTTCAGCTTGATTTGATTCTGGAAGATCAATACGAATTCCAGGGCCGTGGGTTTACTGGGCACGAGAACCTAAATAGAACTGGCATCATTCATATGAATGGCCGGATCTATGACCCGGAATTAGGACGGTTTTTGCATTGATATTCTTAAGAAGGTGCAATGAGGTGCAATCAGAAATGGTAGCCCCGGCAGGAATCGAACCTGCATCTACCGCTTAGGAGGCGGTCGTTCT
>CAZYQC010000127.1:0-3462 GCA_964649815.1 uncultured Rhodobacterales bacterium
GGCGTGGCTTAGCAAGTTTAGGAAAACTCACTAAGCCACTGAAATCTTTGGTACCCAAGGCCGGACTCGAACCGGCACGCCCGCAAAGGCGGGGGATTTTGAATCCCCTGCGTCTACCATTCCGCCACTTGGGCTCTTCGCGTCTCCTACAGCCTGTCTGCGGCGACGTCCAGTGCATTCCGCTTGACGTTGCGCGCATGGCATGGTCGGTGCGTGACATGCTACGCAGATTGTACGATTGGACAATGGCACAGGCCGAAAGCCCCTATGCAATTTGGGTGCTGGCGGGTGTGGCGTTTATCGAAAGCTCGGTCTTTCCGATCCCGCCCGACGTGCTGATGATTCCCATGATTGTCGCGCGCCCGAACCGCGCCTGGCTGATTGCGTTGGTGGCAACCACGGCCTCGGTGCTTGGCGGATTGCTTGGTTACGCGATTGGCGCGCTGGCATGGGAGAGCTTGGGTCAGCCCATTTTGATGGCGCTGGGAAAGGCAGAGGCGATCAGCGCCTTTAACACCCGCTTTAACGACTTTGGGTTCTGGGCCGTGTTGGCTGCCGGCGTGACCCCTTTCCCATACAAAGTCATCACGATCATGTCGGGCTGGACGGCGATGCCGCTTTGGACGTTTTTCGCGACATCCGTCCTGGCCCGTGGGCTGCGGTTTTTCGTGGTCGCAGCCATTTTGCGCTATGCAGGCCCGCCCGCCCGCACCTTTATCGAGCGGCACCTGGGTCTGATGTTCACGCTCTTTGTTGCCCTGCTGATTGGCGGCTTTTTGGTGGTGGGTTTGCTATGACGCGCCGCCAGCTTGTCGCCCTAGCCGCTTTGGGCTCGCTTGGTCTCTTGGCAGGAGCTTGGGCATTTCAGCATCTGTTCGGCTATGCGCCCTGCAAAATGTGCATCTGGCAACGCTATCCGCATGCAAGCGCCGCCGGATTGGGCGCGTTGTTTCTGATGTTGCCCTGGGCATCGATCCTTCTGTTAGGCGCAGCATCGGCGCTCATCACTGCGGGCATCGGCGGGTTTCACGTGGGCGTCGAGCAAGGTTGGTGGGAGGGGCCGGCCTCTTGCTCGGCCGGCGCGATTGGCAACCTCAGTGCCAGCGATCTGATGGATCAGATCATGGCCGCCCCCTTGGTGCGCTGCGACGAGATCGCGTGGTCGCTTGCCGGGATCAGCATGGCAGGGTGGAATGCGATTTTGTCGCTTGTCCTGGCGGTGCTGTGGTTTGCGGCGTGGCGGCGCGCGTGACAGCGCACGGGCGATTTTGCGGGATTTGATCGTCGTGATATCGGGGGCTCTGCCCCCGGACCCCCGGGATATTTTGGGCCAAAAGAAAGGGAATGTCAGAGGGCTTCGAAGCGGGCGCGATCCTTTGGGGACCAGCGCACGATGAGCTCAAAGCCCGTTTCCGACTGGGTTTCCTGCTGCACGAGGTCTCTTTCAAAGAGCCAGGCGCGTTTGCGGCCATCGGCGAAGGTGAGTGAGATGTTATCTTCGGTGAAATGCCCCAGAACCAGGCCGGAGAGATGTGCAAGCAAAGGGTCGAGGCCGGTGCCATCCAAGGCGGAAACGGCGAAGAGGTCGTCGCGGCGGGCCGCGCGGGCAGTGACGGCGCTGGCGTCTTCGGCGTTGAGGCGGTCCAGCTTGTTCCAGACCTCGACCTGGCTTTGGCCGTCTTCGACCCCCAGGTCGGACAGAATCGTTTCGACATCCTTGGCCTGTGCCTCGCTCTCTGGGTGAGAGATGTCACGGACGTGAACGATGACATCAGCGGCCAGGACCTCTTCCAGCGTGGCGCGGAAGGCGGCGACCAATTCCGTTGGTAGATCGCTGATGAAACCCACGGTGTCGGACAGGATGACCTCGGGGCCATCGGGCAGTTGGACCCGGCGCATTGTGGGATCAAGCGTGGCGAAAAGCATGTCTTTGGCCATCACTTGCGCGCCTGTCAGGCGATTGAACAGGGTGGATTTCCCGGCGTTTGTGTAGCCCACCAAGGCCACGATCGGATACGGCACTTTGGCGCGGGCTTCGCGGTGGAGGCTGCGGGTTTTGACGACCTTGTCCAATTGCCGCCGCAGCCGGACCAGCTGGGTATCGATGGCGCGGCGGTCTGCTTCGATCTGTGTCTCGCCGGGGCCGCCGACAAACCCCAGGCCACCGCGCTGACGCTCAAGGTGGGTCCAGGCCCGCACCAGGCGCGTGCGCTGATAGCTGAGCGCCGCCATTTCGACCTGGAGCACGCCTTCGCGGGTGGCGGCCCTGTCTGAGAAGATCTCGAGGATCAACCCGGTGCGATCCAGCAGTTTGACTTTCCACGCTTTTTCCAGGTTGCGTTGCTGAACCGGGGTGACCGGGCCATCAACCAAAACCAGCTCTATGTGAGCCTCTTTGAGCCGCTGGGCGAGCTCTTCGACCTTGCCGGAGCCGAACAGAAGCCCGGGTTGTGGTCGAGGCAGTGGGACGATCTCGTGGCCTGCGACCTCGAGCTCGGGCAAGGCGTGCGCAAGCGATACGGCTTCGTCGAGAGCGAAGGCCGCATCGCGCCGATGAGGGTCGGATTTGATATCAGGATGCAGCACCCAGGCGCGGGTCACTGCCGGAGCGGTTTCGCTCAAGAGGGTTCTTCACCTTCGTAAAGGCTGATCGGCTGGCTTGGCATGATCGTCGAAATCGCGTGTTTATACACCAGTTGCGATTGCCCATCCCGACGCAGCAGCACGCAGAAATTGTCAAACCACGTTATGACGCCTTGTAATTTCACGCCATTGATCAGGAAAATTGTCACTGGAACTTTTGTTTTACGGACGTGATTCAGAAACGCGTCCTGCAAATTTTGTCGGTCCGACGCCATTTTAATTGCCTTTGTTCTTGCTTGAGCTTGCGGATCAAGCCCCCCCTTGGGCGGAAGTATGGTATGGGCTTGCGTAAGATTCCACCCCAAAAAACAGTCCGTTACGGACCTACCGCCAGGATTGGCTTATCTACGCCACAAATCAGGCGTCAAAAGCGCGACAATTGCCAACGTTTCGAGCCGGCCAATGACCATTGCGGCGGTAAAAACGGCTTTGGCGCCGGCGCTCAATTCGATGAGGCGAATGGGCTCGGATGCGGCGACCTCGATCAGGGGGCCGGTTGTGGACAAACCGGCAATTGTTAGCACAATGGCCGTTTCAAAATCGACGCCAAGCGCGGTCAATGCCAGCGTCACAACAGCAATGCTAAGCGCGAAGAGCATGAAAAAGATCCAGGCGATAAAGGCGCCCTGGCGCTGCAGACGGCGACCAAGCCCGCCCGCGCCGCTGACCGAGGAGGGATGGACGAGCTGTTCGGTCTCGCGCAGGCCGTGTTTGTAAAGCGCGTAGACGCGCAACAGTTTGACGCCGCCCGCGGTGGTGGCGACGCCGCCGCCGATCAATGCGAGCCCCATCAACAGAAGGCCGGGTGTCTGAAGGCCG
>CAZYQC010000128.1:0-3299 GCA_964649815.1 uncultured Rhodobacterales bacterium
CTCAGCAAGTTGTGCGCAGAGGTGATCGCGTGAAAGTCGCCGGTGAAATGGAGGTTCATTTCCTCCATCGGCACAACCTGTGCCATGCCGCCGCCCGCCGCGCCGCCTTTCATGCCAAAGTTTGGCCCAAGCGATGCTTCGCGGATGCAGATACAAGCGTTCTTGCCAATGCGGTTCAGACCGTCACCCAGACCGACTGTTGTGGTCGTTTTGCCTTCGCCCGCAGGCGTCGGGTTGATCGCTGTGACAAGGATCAGCTTGCCGTTTTCGCGGTCCTGGACCGAGTTGATGAACTCTTGGCTGACCTTTGCCTTGTCATGGCCATAGGGCAGCAGATCATCCGACGAAATTCCCAACTTGGCGCCAATCTCTTGGATCGGCTTTTTGGTGGCTTCGCGCGCGATTTCGATGTCAGTTTTGTAGGCCATGCGCATCCCCGATAGGCAAAAGGTGTAAACTGTTGCCCCAATAGCGGCGAGACCTCAGAGACAGCAGCCGCGATTCCGACATTTCCAGCGCTCGAAACGGCGGCCAGGCTTAGAAAGGTTTCGTTTTGGAAATTTGCGCGCCCGTCACTCGGCCGCTGTGGCGCCTTTGGTGTCAAGCGCCGAGCGCAACAGCGCATTGGTTTCCGCAAGCTTGGTCTTGGTGTCGCGCGCAAAGGCATATTCGATATGCGGCGCGATCTCTTGATTGCGCTTGATCAACTGCCCCAGCTGATGCCGTCGCATCGCAAAAATTCGCGTTGGCCGATTCACGACCACGGTTGCGCTGGCGTCGTCCCCGCTCAGAACAGCCATTTCGCCCACAAAATTGCCCGCGCCCACCTGCGCGATGCATTTGCCGCCAATGACAATATCCACGCTGCCTGACATGAGGTAACACACCGCCTCGACCGGCGCGCCTTCTTGCGTCAAAGCATCTCCCGCCGCCGCGTCCCACCATTCGCCGTGATCCAACAACTTGCGCGCATCAAGTTTGTTGAGCGTCGCAAACCGGGCATCGAGCAAGGCTTGCTCTTCCTCGTTGAACCGCAATCGTCGGCTTATGAACCAAACCCGGATCATCCCGGCCACCGACAGCACGATAAAAGATATCTGAACGATGGCGGAAAACTGATTCCACTCCGCAATCAGCGAGATCAAGATCAACGTCGCACCCGCGAGGTTCATCTGAGCGTACACAAATCCGTTGCCCTTGATCATCCCCATCTGCAACAGCGCATATGCGCCCAGATAGGCGGCCACACCCAGATAACCGGCAACCTTAAAAACCAAATCTTCGCCCAACGGGGGCCTCTCTTAACGTCACTGCGCGCGACGTTGCACCAAGACCCCACAATCGCGCAAAGGTTTTTATTAACGCCGGGTTAAAATTGGCGACTAAGCGCTTTCGCGGGCCTGGTGAAAGGCACTCCAAACCGGTTGATCGGGGATGTGCAGGGTCAAAACCTCGCCCACCGCAATTGCGCCTTCGCGCTCGACCCAGGCGGTCACGCCCCGCCGGCCCGTCGCGGCGGCTTTGTATTTGGCACCAAAACCGCTGTGCTCTTGCTCGATCTCGCGGCCAGGCAGCACGCAGGGGCGGTTCTCCATGTCGATGACCAAGGTTGCGCCGCCAGGGGCCTGCAAACGCGAAGACGGAGGCACATGGGTAAAGTCGGGGATGCCCTTGAGGATCATCGACGCACCGACCCAAGCTGGGTCAATCGCCGCGAGCCCCATCTCGGATGCGGTCATCGCCAGGTCCTCGGCCGAGAGAACCGACAATTGCCGCACATTCCTGATTTCCGTGCCTTTGGGATGTTGCGCTGTGGTCCGTACACAAGAGGGCCGCGTCGTTCCTGCATGCACCGCCCCGGCCATGCCCTCAAACGTCAGCAAACAATCGGTCATGGCAGTGGACCGGATGCCACTTTCACCCGGCGCCACCTGCCCCAGCCAAACAATCTCTGCGGTATATGCGGTGGGTTTCAGTGCGGGCATCTGACGTCCTTTCAAGGGCTGTTTTGCCCTATGTAACCCGCCACATGGATCAGGCGCCAATCAATAGTCGTGCGGGACCACATCACGAGACGTGTTTGCCAAAAAGAACGGGGCCACAAAGGGCCCCGATTCACATGTTTTGTCGCTGCAGCGCTTAGCCTGTCGGCTCTGGCTCCATCCCGCCATCGCCTTCGGACGGGCCCGACTTGCGGCCTTTTTTGGCCTTCGGGATCGCTGTGAGGCTTGGCTTTTTGTCTTCGACCGAAGACCCGCCATCCGCGTCGTCGCCGGAATGCGGCGGCTCGCCACGAAGAACGCGCTCAATCTCTTCGCCGGTCAGCGTTTCGTATTCCAAAAGTCCTTGCGCCAGACGCTCAAACTCTTCCTCGTTTTCCTGGATCAGCTTCAGCGCCCATTCATAACCATCCTGGATAAAGCGCTGCACTTCCTGTTCCACCAATTCCTTGGTGTTTGCAGAAACCGAGAACCCGGCAGTGTTGCCCTGATAGCCTTCGGCAGCTTCGGAATAGTCGATGTTGCCGACCTTGTCGGACATACCCCACCGCAGGACCATCGCCCGGGCCAAGGCCGAGGCCTGCTGAATGTCGCCAGCAGGGCCGTTCGAAACCGATTCCGCGCCATATTTGTGGATCTCAGCCGCTTTGCCCGCCATCGTCATGGCCAAGCGCTGATGGCACTCATCCTTGAACATGTTCAGGCGATCCATTTCGGGCAGGCTCATCACCATGCCAAGCGCGCCCCCCCGCGGGATAATCGTCGCTTTGTAGACCGGATCGCATTTCGGCAGTTTCATACCGACCAAGGCATGCCCCGCTTCGTGATAGGCGGTCATTTCCTTTTGCTCAGGCGTCATGACCATCGAGCGCCGCTCGGGCCCCATCATCACTTTGTCTTTGGCGTTTTCGAAATCGACCATCGTCACAAAGCGCCGGCCAACGCGCGCGGCCATCAACGCCGCCTCGTTGACCAAATTGGCAAGGTCGGCACCCGAGAACCCGGGCGTACCACGTGCGATGATCCGCAGATCAACATCGGGGCCAAGCGGTGTCTTGCGCGCGTGAACGCCCAAGATCTTTTCGCGGCCTTTGATGTCTGGATTTGGCACAGTCACCTGACGGTCAAACCGCCCAGGACGCAACAGCGCAGGGTCCAGAACGTCGCGCCGGTTGGTCGCCGCGATGATGATCACACCTTCGTTGGCCTCAAACCCGTCCATCTCGACAAGCAATTGGCTCAGCGTCTGTTCACGCTCATCATTGCCGCCGCCATAGCCGGCACCCCGGTGCCGTCCCA
>CAZYQC010000129.1:0-3241 GCA_964649815.1 uncultured Rhodobacterales bacterium
CCGCAGCATATCGTTGATCATCGGTCCGCCGCCGTGAACGATGATGGGGTTCACGCCGACTTGCCGCATCAGCACGACGTCGCTGGCAAAACTCTCCATCGCCGCGTCGCTTCCCATCGCGTGGCCACCCAATTTGATGACGACGGTCGCGCCTTTATAGCGCTGAAGGTAAGGCAGAGCCTGGTTCAGGGTCCGCGCGGATGCAATCCAATCCCGGTTCATAGTCGATGTCTTTTGTCTGTTGGTCTCGCGCTTTTGCCACTGTCTGTTTCTGTGGAAAAGTCTTTTCAGCGCGAATGGCTAGACTAGCTGTGCGATGATGCTGCGAAGCGTCGCAATTCCATCACCGGTTTCCGAGGATGTGATCACGATTTCAGGATAAGCGGCCGGGTGCTTTTGCAGCGCATCGCGGACCTGCGCCAGAACGCGGTCCCTGTCTTTTGCCTTAACCTTGTCCGCTTTGGTCAGGACGCATTGAAAGGTTACGGCGCTTGCATCAAGCAATTTCAGGATCTCTTGATCCACCGCTTTGATCCCGTGACGCATGTCGATCAAAACAAACGCACGGCGCAAGGACACACGGCCGCTCAGATATTGTTTCAGCAGTCTTTGCCATTTCTCGACCACCGGAAGCGGGGCGTTCGCGTATCCATAGCCGGGCAGGTCAACGAGGTAATGTTCCTCACCAACGGTGAAAAAGTTGATCTCTTGCGTGCGACCGGGCGTGTTCGATGCCCGCGCAAGCGCCTTTCGTCCTGTCAGCGCGTTGATCAAGGTCGATTTGCCCACGTTAGAGCGGCCCGCAAAACAGACTTCGATACGGTCGGCATCTGGCAGGCCAGACATAGCGACAACGCCTTTGAGGAAATCGGTCGTTCCCGCAAAGAGTTTCCGACCACGTTCCGCCAACTGGGGGTCGGGCGGTTCGCTTTGAGGGAAAGGTAGGGTCATTCCAGCCTGTCGCCGACCTGAACGCGACCGGCCACACTGACCGTTGCGTAAATGCCAAAGTCCCGCGTTTCCCATCCGTCGCGCAGCGTTTGCAACATACCGATATCGCGCAGGCCAGATGTCGGGCTGGCGTCTGGCGCGCGGCACCGTTCAATCGGCTCAACCGGCGTCAGCGTTGCACTCCCAATAGTCAGCGTTTCGCGGGACAAGAGGTCGATCTCTTCCCACGGGGCCAATCCATCCAGCCATAGGTTGATGCGGAACCGGCGCATATCGATGTCCATGCCCGCTTTTTGGCTGAGCGCACGCAGCGAGGCGAGGTTGCCAATCGACACGGATGCAAAAGGCACATCCGTCATACCCTGTTTCGGCCCTTCAACCAGTCGGACGGGAGGATGATTTTTGTCTGGCCAAAGATCGCCGACCCATTGTGACAACTCTCCGGCGTCTGTTTCAGGTCGGATTTCGATCGGGTCTCTGTCTGGATGCGTCAGAACGACCCCGTCTTTGGTGCTGTTCGCGCGCACGGCTGCAAGCGAAGGTCCCGATGCGACTTGGACAAAGTTCCGTCTTGGCTGCCACGCGTCGGTATTTTCCCCACCGGCGTTCAGCAATGCAAACTTGCGGTCCCCGACAACAGCTTCGTCGGGGGTCAAGCCGACCTCTTGCAACGCTTCTGAACCGATGCCCTTGATCGGGTGTCGCCAGATATGCGCCAGCGTGGCCGTCATTTCTTTGCCCCTTCAGAGGACTTACGCTTAAAGCCGGACCGAATGTTGCCCATGATGTCAGGGGTATAGCCTTGGCTGCGCATGATCAGATATTGCTGCGCAAAGGTGATCACGTTGTTGGCAATCCAGTAGACGACCAGGCCGCTGGCAAAACCGCCGAGCATGAACATGAAAACCCACGGCATCCAGGCAAAGATCATTTGCTGTGTCGGATCTGTCGGGGCGGGGTTGAGCTTTTGCTGCAGCCACATCGAAATACCCAGCAAGATTGGCAGGATGCCGATGAAGATCAGCGCCATCAGCGATGTCGGCTCTGGTCCGTCGAACGGCAGCAGACCGAAGAGGTTAAGGATCGTTGTCGGGTCAGGTGCCGAGAGATCCTGGAACGGTCCAAAGAACGGCGCATGGCGCAGTTCGATGGTCACAAAGATCACCTTGTAAAGCGAGAAAAAGATCGGGATTTGCAGCAGAATGGGCAGACATCCTGCGGCCGGATTGACCTTTTCCTTTTTGTAAAGCTCCATCATGCCCTGTTGCATTTTTTGGCGGTCATCGCCCGCCTGCTCTTTGAGCTTTTCCATCTCGGGCTGGAGTTCTTTCATCTTGGCCATAGAGACGTAGGATTTATAGGCGAGCGGCAGCAAGACCGCCTTGATAATCAAGGTCAGGCCGATGATGGACCAGCCCATGTTGCCGATCAAAAGATTGATCTCATGCAGCAGCCAGAAAATCGGCTTGGTCAGGAAAAAGAACCAACCCCAATCGATGCTGTCGATAAAACCTTGAATGCCATCGCGTTCGTATGTGCGGATGGTTTCCCATTCCTTTGCGCCTGCGAACAATTGCGTCGTAACAGATGTGCTTGCGCCCGCCAGGATCTGCTGCGTCGGCAGAACGGCTTCGGCCTGATAGATGTCCCGACGTTCATCGTATTTTGCGACTTGCCGAAAAGCGGTGCCGGGCTCTGGTGCCAGAATGGTTTGCCAGTAGTGATCGGTGAACCCAATCCACCCGTTTGACGCGACTTGCGTGACCTGGGCCCGTGCGCCGCGGCGCGCGTCAAACTCGGCCTCGGTCATGTCCGACCAATCCGTCTCGCTCAGTTCTTCGTCGGCCATCGCGACCAGGCCTTCATGCAGGATGAAGAAGTTGCGCAGATCAGCAGGCTCGCCGTGGTGCGCGATGATGCCATAGGGCGCCATGTTCACGGCCGCCGCCGAGGCGTTGGTCACCTCTTGGGTGATGGTGAAGAGGAAATCTTCGTCAATTTCGATGGCCCGCCGAAAGGACAGCCCGTTGCCGTTGTCCCAACCCAAGACAATCGGGCTTGATGGTGTGAGGCTGTCGCCCTCCAGGACGGACCAGACGGTGTTCGGGCCGGGCACGTCTTCGGGGGTCAAACCTGTGCCGGGGGCCCAACCGTGCAGCGCGTAATAGGCCGCGTCCGAGCCGACGGGGCGCAAGAGTTGAACAACGTTAGAGCCTTCATCAAGGGCTTCGCGATAGTCCAGCAGACGGAGTTCGTCGATGCGCCCGCCGCGCAGCGAAATCGAGCCTTC
>CAZYQC010000130.1:0-3237 GCA_964649815.1 uncultured Rhodobacterales bacterium
GGCTTCGGCTTCGGCTGAGATCACGCCGCCTTCTGGCTCGGGCGCAGCTGTATTTTCGTCCGTTTCTGCAAAAAGGCTGGCGTCTTCGGCGGTCTCACCGCTGGCCTCAATCGCATTATCTGCAGGCGTTTGCGCAGCCTCTTCGACATCACCGCCCTCGTCGGTATCATCGGTCGAGCGGAGGTCTTCTGAAAGCGCCACTTCGCGCGCTTGGCGGGCGGCTTCGCTTCGGATGAAGGTGTTCAACGTCTCCAACGCGTCTTGCGGAGGTTCGTCCGGTGTTCCCACGGGTGCAGAATGCGATAGCACCTCTTCTGCCGGTTCTTCCGCGTGCTCCTCCTCGCCCACGCGCAGCGCGGGCGTCAGGACAAGGCGATCTGGCTTGGTCTCTTCCACCTCTTCCGATTTGGGAGGTTTGTTTTCAGACACCAAACGGCGGATCGATGACAAGACATCCTCGACCTCTGCATTTGTCATTGGGTCAGACATAGGTTTACCGCTCATTCTCTCAGCCCGCATGGTAGCGCGGGCATAAGATTCTCACAACAGACTGATAAAATTGTCAGTCTTTCTGTAGAGAGCGGAGCACACGATCGAGTTGACGGCCTTGTTTTGACTTAACCGCGGGGCCGTTTTTGATCAGGTTGTAATACCCAGCCGGATCATAAATGCGCACGGGCAACTTCAAACGCTCGGCCGTCAATTCACCCATCGCCTGCAACACGGAATAGGCCGCAATATACTGATCCGCTTGCGCCGCTGTTCGGGCGGTTTGCGCATCCAAAAGCTGTTGTTCCGCGTCAAGTACATCAAGCGTGGTTCGCGCGCCAAGGGCTGCTTCTTCGCGGATACCGCGGAACGCCACGCGGGCGGCCAGGATCTGACGTTCCGTGGCTTCAAGGCTCGCCCGGGCCGAGGTCAGAGCGGCAAAGGCGTTGCCGATGTTGGCCTCGACATCGTGGCGCACGTTGTGCAGGTTCGCACGCTGAGAATCCCGGATCGCCATTGCGCGGCGCGCCAGCGACGACAAGCGCCCACCTTGATAGATCGGCCCAGTGACCCGCAGCGACAATGATGCAGTGTCGTTGAACGAATCCTCACCAAAGGTGTCTTCCATAAAGATGTTGCCGCGCAGCGATAGCGTCGGTTGCATGTCGCGCTCGGAGGCTGCGATCAACAAATCGGCCGACGCGACCTGTCTTTGTGCGGCGACAATGTCAGGATGCTGACGCAGCGCCTTGGATTTCGCATGCGCCATGTCATTGGCCGTGATCGGCAATGGAGGCGGCGGCGCGAGCCGGCCGGGTTTGCGGCCAACGGCGTTGCGATATTCCTCTTGCGCCTGAACCAGATCACCACGCGCCGAGGCAAGGCCGCTGCGCGCCGAGGCAAGGCTCGCTTCGGCCAGGGCGACGTCTGTGCGGGTTACTTCGCCCACCTCAAACCGGTCGCGCGCGGCGCGCAATTCCTCGGTCAACAGGCGCAGGTTGTTTTCGCGCAGCGCCACGTTTTCTGCAGCCCGGCGCGTGTTCATAAAGGCCGAAACAGCCCGCAACAGAACCTGCTGTTCAACCGACAAAAGGCCCGCCCGTGTCGCGAGAACCGTTTCCTTGGCTGCTTCGACCCGCGCGGCGTCAGCGCCGAAATCGTACAGCTGGTAATCCATGACCAGCCCAACACCCAGCGTGAAGGTGTCAATATCAACCGTGAGGCCCGCGGTCGCCGCACTTGCAGATTCACCAATCGTGCGCGTCAGGTCCGCCTGCCAGGAGATGACGGGGCGAAGCGCAGACAGCGCAGAGGCAACATCTTCGTCAGCGGCGCGCAGCAAGGCGCGGTTCTGATCAAGCAAGCCGCTGTGATTATAGGCACCGACAAGCGCATCGGCCAAGGTTTCCGCCTTGGCGGGCGCAACAACCGACAGCGCCATCGCGCCGGTCAGGGCCATTGTGCGCAGCATACCGCGCCCGAAAGAGAGTGTCTTTGGTTTCATCTGTGCCCGCCTCCCGCGCAATTAAGCGCAAATATCTTATTACAGTGTAAACTGCGAATGTCGTTCAAAACCAGATAGTGTTGGCGCCCCAGCATTGAAGAGCCGGCGCCACGTCATTTGGCCATCCAGTTTGTAACCGATCCGAACTTCGCCCAAAGCGCCGTCGACAAAGAGGCATCCAATGCGACCGCCGTCTTTGAGTTGATCGAGGATGGTCTCAGGCACATGCGCCACGCCACCCTGGATCAGGATCACGTCGTATGGGCCATGTTCTGCTGCCCCTTCGGTCAGCGCGCCTTCGTGCGGAATGACCGTATCGGCATCAGCCGCAAGCCAGGCGTCTTGCGCCTCGCGCAGCATGTCGGCGTCTTCTTCAACGGCCACGACCGCCTGTGCCATCTGAGCAACCACAGCAGAGGAATAGCCATAAGAGGCGCCGATATCGAGAACCAGCTCATCTGGTGCGATGTCGAGACCGTCCAAGAGTTTCGCAAGCGTGCGCGGCTCAAGAATGACGCGACCGCCACCCAAATCGAGATTTTCGCCGACGTAGGCCGCTTCTTTTTTGCTGCTTGGCACAAAATCCTCGCGCGGCACGCGCAGCATAGCGTCGATGATCGGGAACTTGGTCACGTCCGAGGGGCGCACTTGGGTGTCGACCATCATGGTACGGCGCGCAGCGTAGTCAGTCATTCACTAAACTCTTTTGTTCAGATTCCGTATGTCAGGTCTGCCATAACCCTTTGCGCGCAGCAACGGCTCTGATGTCGCGAAACCGCGATAAGATGTGATTGTTGCAGCGCCGCTTGTGCCGCGGGCGGTAACTTGGTGCGCGCGCGTGGATCGCTTGGCCGCAAAGGCATGCGCGTTGCGGGATGAACAGCGGTCTTTGGTGCGGGTGCGGCAAGGCGGCGGGTTTCGCGGGCTCAGATCATTTTGGCTGGGTTTCAAGGGCGGTCTGCTGTGGTCGTGTCGCGGAAGTTTTTCTCCAAGCGCGCCGAGAACCGCTGCATGCAGAGCAAACCGCAAGGCGAGTTACCCGCAATTCGGTTTCGTTTACCTGTTTCCAGCCAAGGCCCACCCCACCGCCGCGCGTCCCGTCACGCCCCAAGAAAGACGCCTTAGGCCAACACCACCCCTCTTGCGAACGCCTCTACGAGCCGGTAGAGGCAACGCACACACCACGGATGGCGAGTTGGCGGAGTGGTGACGCAGCGGATTGCAAATCCGTGTACACCGGTTCG
>CAZYQC010000131.1:0-3049 GCA_964649815.1 uncultured Rhodobacterales bacterium
CAGGAAAGCTGAGCGGGTGGAACGGCACGTTGTCCTTGCCCATGAAGTGCGTATAGCGCACGTCATCGGCGCCTTTGTCAGTGCGCCACCACCGGGCCCAATCTTTGCCGCCTTCGGCTTCGGACCATTCAACGGCGCAGGCGATGTATTCGATGGGGGCATCGAACCAGACGTAAAAGACCTTGCCCTCCATGCCGGGCCAGTCTTCGTTCCCTTTTTTGACCGGAATGCCCCAATGCAGGTCGCGGGTGATGCCGCGATCTTGCAAGCCGTCCCCATCGTGAAGCCATTTCTTGGCGATGGAGGTCGTGAGTATGGGCCAATCTGTCTTGCTGTCGATCCAGGCGTCGAGCTGATCGCGCATTGCGGATTGGCGCAAGAACAGGTGCTTGGTTTTGCGCACCTCCAGATCGGTTGAGCCTGAGATGGCGCTGCGTGGGTTGATGAGGTCTGTGGGATCAAGCTGTTTGGTGCAGTTTTCGCATTGGTCACCGCGGGCGCGCTCATAGCCGCAATTCGGGCAGGTGCCTTCGATATAGCGATCCGGCAGAAACCGTCCGTCGGCATTGGAATAGACCTGTTCCTCTTCCACTTCGCGGATCAAGCCGGCCTCCGCCAGGCGCCCGGCAAAATGCTGGGTCAGCGCGTGGTTTTGTGGCGAAGACGAGCGTCCAAAGTGGTCAAAAGACAGGCGAAAGCCCTTGGCCATCTCGGATTGTACGGCGTGCATTTCGGCGCAATATTCGTCGACCGGCTGGCCTGCCTTGGCGGCGGCCAGTTCGGCGGGGGTGCCGTGTTCGTCTGTTGCGCAGAGAAACAGAACTTCGTGGCCCCGGGCACGCAGGTAGCGCGCATAAAGGTCAGCAGGCAATTGTGATCCCACAAGATTGCCCAGGTGTTTGATCCCGTTGATGTAAGGGATGGCTGATGTGATCAGATGGCGCGCCATAATGTGTTCCGCTGTCAGAGTTAGCCCGACTTAACAGTGTGCTGCGCCGGGGAAAAGGGTCACTCTCGGTCGCGGCTGCGTCCCATGAGGCGTCCGATCAGGAAAGAGGTCCGCGGCGCATAGATATAGCGGGTGCGTTCTGTGGCGCCGGGGCGGGCGCGCATGCGGACCAAGCCAAAGACAACAAGTGCGATGTGGCCCACAGCGATCATCAGGAACATGGCCTCGGGGCCGTAGGCATCCATCAAGGTGGAGGCCAGCAAGGGGGCGGCAATGGCGCCCAGGGCGAAAAAGAACATCAAGGCGGCCGAAAGTTCGACCCGTTCGTCGGATGAGGCAAAGTCATGGGCATGCGCGGCGGCCACCGAATAGATCGGAAAGGCCGTGAACCCAAAGAGGCCAGCGGTCAGCAGAATGCCGGTTGTGCCTGTGCCGCTCGAGACGATCGTGAGCGCGCAGCACAAGGTCGCAGCGATCGAGAGCCAAATCAGCACCCAGCGCCGGTCATAACGATCCGCGAGCCAGCCAACGGGATATTGCGCCAAAGCGCCTCCCAAAACGAACGCACCGAGAAACCAGGCGATTTGGGCGGCAACCAAGCCGACCTCTTGGCCATAGACAGGCCCGACCATGCGGAACGCGGCACTAGAGAGCGCCGCTACAATCACGCCCGCCGCCGCCAAGGGGGATCGTTCGACCGCCAGCCAAGGTCGCAGGCGCGGGGCCGAGGGGGTCTCGGGCGGTTTGACCGTGGTCAGGGTAAGCGGCAGGATCGCGGCACAGCACAGGATCGCGAGGATGTTGTAGCTGACGTAGGTGGCCGGATCGAGAAACGCGATCACGGTTTGGGCCGCAAGCGATCCGGCCGTGTCAACAACCCGGTAGATGCCCATCGCGCGGCCACGGTTCTGATTGGTCACCTTGGCCTGCAACCAGGCCTCGACCACCGTGTAGCAGCCAGCAACGCAGACGCCGGAGGCCACACGCATAATCGCCCAGGCGGTCGGATCCAGGACCAGCATATGTGCCAAAATCCCGATGGCCCCCATCGCGGTGAAGACCGCAAAGGCCCGGGAATGGCCCACACTGCCCATCAGACGCGGCGCCCACCAGCAGCCGATGAAAAAGCCCAAAAAGTGCGCCGAGCCGAGAACACCGATGTCTTGGGTCGAAAACCCCAAGGCCACGCCAGAAAGCGCATCAAGCGGTCCCAATGCGCCAGAGGACAATTGCAACAGGATGACGGATAAAAAGAGGGCGGCGAATGAAATCAGAAGGCGCATGACACTTGTTTGGTCTGCCTATGCGACGGCCCCTGCATGCCCGTTTTCGACGTTGGAGGCGTCGTATTTTGCCCGAGCGCTATTTTTTGCGGGCCAGAGTGGGGTCTGCGGGCAGGGCAAGCGGGCCCTCGACCACGGGCAAGGCCTGACCTTTGCGGCGCTGGATGCGCCAGGCATGCTGAGGGGCTGTGCGTGCACGCAATCGGGACAGGCGCCATTGGCCGGCTGTGCCTTGGTGATCGGGGGACAGATGCCAACGGGTTTCGACCCCCTGTGCGCCCCCATAGCCAGGCGTCAACAGCAGCCCCAAAGGCAAATGATCGCCCTCGGCCCCACCGGTTTCGGCGGCAAGATGCATACGGCGCACGGCAGTCAGGCTGGGCAGGCCGGGCAGATCCGCAACGGCATAGGCAACCGCGCCTGCGCGCAAGGTTTCTTCCATTGTCCACAGCACATCCTCTGGTCGGCGCGGTGTGACAAAGAGAAACCGCGCCGGATCAAGCATGGGCAGAACGCCACAAGGGTTCAGGTGGTCGTGTGACCATTCCGGCGTAATCCAGAGGATTGGCCCCTCTATCTGAGCGGCCAGCCAAAGTGCCAACATATGCCGCGCCGCGCCGCAGGCCTCGTGCACGCGGCCTTTGGCCAAGGGCATGCGCGTGGCGCCAGGCAGCAAAAAGACCGAAGGCGTAGCCCGAGCGGGTTGACGGCTGAGCAGATGGGCGGCTGTGGCGTACATGCGATCCTCACAAGGTGGCGTGCTGCAAAGCCCTCATGGTTCTGAGCGCGGGTCTCTTTGCGGTTCTCCGTGCGGGGG
>CAZYQC010000132.1:0-2730 GCA_964649815.1 uncultured Rhodobacterales bacterium
AGGCGGCCGAGGCATTGGTCACCGGACCTTCTATTGAAAAATCGATTGCACCGCTGCGCAGCTTTGTCTGCGAACCGATGCAATGGGGGCGCTTATTTTTGTGCGGGGATGCTGCACACATAGTCCCTCCAACGGGCGCAAAAGGCCTCAACACTGCAGCCTCAGATGTGCATTACCTCTTCGAAGCGCTCACTGCCTTTTACACTAAGAATGACCCGACAGGTATCGCCGGTTATTCTGAAAAAGCGCTTGCGCGGGTTTGGAAAACACAGCGCTTTTCCTGGTGGTTTTCCTCGCTCATGCACCATTATCCTGGGCAAACCGAGTTTGATAAAAGCATGCAACTGGCGGAACTGGCCTTCTTGCGCGAGAGCAAGGCCGCCCAAGCCGCTATGGCGCAGAATTATGTGGGTTTGCCCTACTGAGAAAAGGACGGCACATGACCGATTTGCGAGACACTGGCATGGCGACGCGCCGTCGCGTTTTGGGCGCCGCGCATGTGGATCAAGCCGAAGCGGCCAAGTCCGAATTTGACCGCCCCTTCCAAGACCTGATCACCGACGCCGCTTGGGGGCATGTCTGGTCAAACGACCGGATCACCCTGCGCGAACGCTCAATGCTGACCCTGGCGCTTTTGGCGGCGACGGGGAATTTTGCTGAAATTCCAATGCACATTCGCGCAACTGCCAACACCGGCGCCAGCCGTCAGGATGTGATGGAGGCGTTTCAGCATGTGGCCATCTATGCCGGCGTGCCTCGGGCCAATCATGCGATCAAACTGGCCAAAACGACCTATGCAGAAATGGACGAGACCTCATGACCAAGAGCCTCTTTTCCCGCAAGTTGGATCAGCACCCACCGGCCCTCTACCCGCCATACAAAACCAGCGTCAAACGCTCTCCGCAAGCGGCGCCTCTGTCGTTCCCATCCGGCCTGAGCGAAGAGACAGGACCCGTTTTTTCAGCGGACAGCTTGGGAGCACTGGACAACGACCTGATCCACAATTTCGCAAGCGACGGGGCCTCTGCCATCGGCCCCCGGATCATCGTCTATGGAACCCTTCGCGATGAAACCGGACGGCCAGTGCCAAACGCTTTGATCGAAGTTTGGCAAGCGAATGCGGGCGGGCGGTACAGGCACAAAAAAGAAGGCTATCTGGCGCCCCTGGATCCGAACTTTGGCGGCTGTGGTCGAACCATGACAGACGCCGACGGCTGTTATGAATTCCGAACGGTACAGCCAGGCCCCTACCCCTGGCCCAACGGCCCGAACGATTGGCGCCCCGCGCATATCCACTTTTCGATCTTTGGCGCCGCCTTTGGGCAGCGGTTGATCACACAGATGTATTTCGAAGGCGACCCGATGATTTGGAACTGCCCCATTGTCGCCTCCATACCAAGCCATATGGCGATTGAGAGGCTAATCGCGCCTCTGGATATGAACCGAACGGTTCCAATGGACGCACGTGCCTATCGCTTTGACATCGTGCTGCGCGGGACACGGCAAACCATGTTCGAAAACCGGATGGAGGGGCTTTGATGCGTGTATTGGAGGATCTGCTCGAAACGCCTAGCCAAACTGCAGGGCCATATGTGCATATCGGCCTGACGCCGAATTTTTCGGGCATCTCAGGTGTCTATGATGACGACCTGGGAACATCGCTTTTTCGCGGTGATCGTCCGGCGAACACCATAACCATATCGGGCCACGTTTACGACGGCACAGGAACGCCTTTGAAAGACGGTCTGCTCGAAATTTGGCAGGCCGATGCGCACGGCGTTTATCCAGGCCGACCCGGTGCTGATCCCAATTTCACGGGTTGGGGTCGGCAAGCCACGGATATGGAGACAGGTCAATTTCGCTTTGAAACTATCAAGCCTGGGCCCGTCCCTTTTCGCGATGGCCGCCTACAAGCGCCCCACATCACCGTTTGGATAGTCGCCAGAGGCATCAACCTTGGGCTTCACACGCGCGCCTATTTCGCTGACGAAGCTGATGCGAATGCCCAAGATCCAATTTTGTCGCGGATCGAGCATCAGAACCGTGTGCCAACTCTGCTGGCGCAGCCCAATGGCGACGGGGACTACGCTTTTGACATTCATCTCCAGGGACCGCAAGAAACGATTTTCTTCGACATTTAGATCAACGCATCACTGTGCTTGACCGTAATAGACACAGGCCAAATCCTCTGCTGGCGTCGGCAAGACAAAGTGCTTTGCAAAACGTTTGAACTGCTCTTCCGTGGCGGAGAACGCATGCGCCCCAGATGCATTTCGCGCCTGCAACCGCTCCAAACAGACCGCATCCGGTGGGTTCAAAACATGACACTGATGCAACGCGCCCGCCTGCTTAGCTAGACCTCGCATCCAAGCCCGCTGTGCAATGGTGTTGCCGGGGTAGTCCATCACAACCGAAACGCCGGCCCCGAGCACATCCACAACCATCGGCCCGATCGCCTTTTGCAACTTGCCAGAACACCGCAAATAGTCGCCCCCGGTTGACATCTCATCCGCAAACAAAGCGCTTAGCCACGCATCCTCAGACACCAAAAGGTGCTTCGGCCGCGTGCTCAACTGTGCGGCCAATGTCGACTTCCCCGCCGCGATCTTCCCGCAAATCATATGCAACGTCGGCACGCCTGACATGTCACGCCCCTTTCGCTAACCAACACCGCTGTTACCCCACCCCAGCAAAGAGGGGAACCATAGACACACGAGCCCTGCGGCAGTT
>CAZYQC010000133.1:0-2709 GCA_964649815.1 uncultured Rhodobacterales bacterium
AACCATGCGTCGATGATCGAAGGTGTGCGGCGCAATGGCGGGGCGAAACGGATCTTTCGGCATAACGACGTGGCGCATCTGCGCGCGCTGATGGCGGCGGACGACCCGGCGGCGCCAAAGCTGATCGCGTTCGAATCCGTCTATTCGATGGATGGCGATTTCGCCCCGATCGAAGCGATTTGCGATCTTGCGGATGAGTTTGGTGCCTTGACCTATATCGATGAGGTACACGCCGTTGGCATGTATGGGCCCCGCGGTGGTGGTGTGGCCGAGCGTGATCGCCTGAGCCATCGCATCGACATCATCAACGGCACCTTGGCAAAAGCGTTCGGCGTGATGGGCGGTTATATTGCTGCATCGGCGAAAATGTGTGACGCAATAAGGTCTTACGCGCCGGGGTTCATCTTTACGACCTCGCTGCCTCCGGCGGTTGCGGCGGGGGCTGCGGCGTCGGTTGCCTATCTCAAAACGGCGCAGGACGTGCGCGAACAGCACCAGACACAGGCGAAAATCCTGAAGCTTCGCCTCAAGGGGCTTGGGTTGCCGATCATCGATCACGGCAGCCATATCGTACCGGTGATGGTGGGCAATCCGGTTCATACCAAGCTGTTGTCGGACATGCTGTTGGAAGAGCACGGCATCTACGTGCAGCCGATCAACTTTCCAACCGTGCCACGGGGGACCGAGCGTTTGCGGTTCACCCCGTCGCCGGTGCATGGCCCGAAAGAGATCGATGCATTGGTAAGCGCGATGGACGCGCTGTGGTCGCATTGTGCGCTGAATCGTGCCGAGCTGGCAGGCTAGCGTAACGCTAATGTGCATTAATCATTGAGTTATGTTACTGTGTCAGTAACAAAACTCCGGAATCGAATCGTGGGGAACGGTTTGATTACTGTGCGGGACCACAGGGCAGCGAAATGATTGGGCGCAAAGCCAACACTATTGTCGAAGAGGAAGCGGTTGTCGCGCCCAAAGGGTTTGACGATTACGAACTTCGCTTGGGCGATGTGCTGCGGGGCGAGCGTGCGACGCTTGGCAAGTCGCTGCTGGATGTTCAGCGAGAGCTGCGGATCAAAGCGAGCTATATCGCCGCGATTGAGAATTGCGACCCGCATGCCTTTGATACGCCTGGATTTATTGCCGGTTACGTCCGCTCTTATGCGCGCTATCTGAACCTTGATCCAGATGACACGTTCCGGGCGTTTTGTTCGGAAAGTGGTTTTGCCGTGGCGCATGGCATGTCTGCCGAAGCGTCGAGCCTGAAGAAATCCGGCAAGGAAGACAAAGCGACGCGGCCCGCAGGCGCCGACATCTTTGCAGAGCCTTCAACGCCCTTTGTCCCTGCTGGCACCTCGATCTGGAGCCGGGTGGAACCAGGGGCGATTGGATCGTCTCTGGTGTTGATGGCGCTGATTGGGGCCATCGGATTTGGCGGCTGGACTGTCTTGCAAGAGGTGCAGCGCGTGCAGGTGGCGCCGGTTGATCAGACGCCGGTCGTTTTGTCGAACCTCGATCCGCTGGACAATGTGCCCGTGGCTGCGGGCGGCATTGACGTTTTACCGGATGCGGCGGGTGAGACGCGGGCGGACCGTTTGGACCGTCTCTATCGGCCGCAGGCGTTGGATGTGCCAGTTTTGGTGGCGCGCGACGCGCCGATTGCAACGCTGGATCCGCGCAGCATTGGCAATTTTGCGGATACACCCGTGGCACTGCCGGATGCAGGAACGGGGATCGATCTGGCCTTGGCTGAGGCGCTGTCAGAACCTGCATTGCCGGTGCCACAGGTCGTTGAAGACGCAGGCACGCAGTTGCAGATGATGGCGGTCAGCGCCTCTTGGGTGCGCGTGCGTGCGGCGGATGGTGCGGTGATCTTTGAAGGCACGATGCAGGCGGGCGACACATGGGACGCGCCCCTGACAGAGGAGCCGCCAACGCTGCGCACGGGGCAAAGCGGGGCGATCTACTTTGCAATGGCGGGCGAGTGTTTTGGCCCCGTTGGCAGCAGTGGCACGGTCACATCCAACTTTTCGCTTGATGGCGCCGTGGTTGCACAGGCCTTGCCACTGGTAGAGCCCACCGACCAAAACAGTGCGCTCAACCGCATGTTTGCCGATCTGCAAACCTCTGATCCGGTGCGTTATTCGGCACTGCCCTGCCAAACCGACGCTGCTGCGGCGGAATAGCGCGCGCAGATTTGGGCCGCCGGGGGCTGCACCCCAGGCCAGCTTTCCTTATCTGAAACAGAAGACTTGTTGCGAAAACGACAAGTGTCTAGTGTAGTTGACACTTATGCAGTGAGGAGGCGCGCGCCTTATGTCGCTCAACCATATTCGCCCGTGGCGGAATATCTATCGCCGTAAGAGCCGTCAGATCATGGTCGGATCGGTGCCTGTTGGGGGCGACGCGCCGATTTCGGTGCAGACGATGACCAACACGCTGACCACCGATGCAAAGGCGACGATCGCGCAGGTGCAGGCCGCGGCCGAGGCGGGCGCGGATATCGTGCGGGTGAGTGTTCCCGATGAGGCCAGCAGTGCCGCGCTGAAAGAGATCGTGCGCGAAAGCCCGGTTCCTATCGTCGCGGACATCCATTTTCACTACCGGCGCGGCATCGAAGCAGCGCAGGCGGGCGCCGCCTGTCTGCGGATCAACCCAGGCAACATCGGCAGCGAAGCACGGGTCAAAGAGGTCATCCAAGCCGCGCGCGAC
>CAZYQC010000134.1:0-2649 GCA_964649815.1 uncultured Rhodobacterales bacterium
AAATCACGGAATGCGGATGGATATGCGATGTATGAATGCCGCCTTCGGGCAGGATGTTGATCCAGATGTCCTCAAGCTTTAGCTCCCGGCCGTCGAGGTCAAAGGCGAGATCTTTGGCAAAGGCGGCGACATGGGCGTCAAGCGCCTTGACCACATCCGCGAAAATCGGAAAGCGCCAGGGCAGGTCGGTGAGCGAGGCATAGGAGGTGTATCCAGGAAAACCGTTTTCCTCGCACCAGTCTTGTCCGGCCTCATCATCTTCGGCAATTGCATAGCACGACGCCGCAAGCTCGTCCGCGCTGATCTCGGGCGACAGCTGGGCCTGATAAAGGCGCGTAACAAAGAGTGAGCGGACATTGGACATGTGGCAAGGCTCCCGAGGGGCGGTGGTGGTGGTCGTGCGGCGCTAACAAGCATGCTCTGCGCGACAGATGCAATGGGGCTGAGAGAAAGCGTGATGCGCGATAGATGTTTCGCAGCAAGCACGCTAGGCTTTCGTGCAAGACACACCCGCGCATGAGCATGACCGCAATGCCCAACCTTTTGCAGCTATATCTGCCCGCGCTTATTCCCTCTTGGCGCTTTTTCGAAGAGGTCGGGCCCTCGCCCCGGATCGAAATTCGCGTGGGCGAGGGGGCATGGCGCCCCTATCAGGATCCGCCCGCCCGTCTGACGGTTGAGCAAACCCTCTGTCGCCTGATTTGGAACCCAGAATGGACCGAGCACCTGTTTCTGGTGAGTTGCGCCGAGAAGCTGGTTGCGCGGCCGAGCAACCCTGTCTTGCATGAGATGATGCGCCGCCTGACGCGCTTGGCGGACGTGACGGGGGAGGAAACCCTGCAGTTCCGGCTTAAGTTCCTGACCCGGCAAGATGGGGCCGTTGTGACCCACGTGGCCTTTGAAAGCGCGCCTTGGAGACCGGATGACCTTTGAACTGGCGGTGCGTCTGACCGAGGTGATGCTGGGCCTGGCTCTGTTGCAGCAGGCGGCGGAACATGTGCGCGCGGAACCCTGGCCCCATGTGGCGCGGCTGGCGCTTGCCGCTCTGTTGCTCAGCGGCTGGGTGTCCGGCCCTGCGATCTGGGGGCTGCTGGGGGCGCAGTTGTGGCTGCTGCATCGCTACCAAGGCCCCTATAACGGTGGCAGTGATAAGATGACCCTTTTGATCTTGTCTATCCTTTCGCTCGTGCACCTCGCCCCGGACCGGTTTTGGCAAGAAATGGCGTTTAGTTATCTCGCGCTGCAGCTTGTGCTGTCTTACTTCGTTTCGGGCTGGGTCAAGCTGCGCAACCCTGCTTGGCGCAGCGGGTCGGCTTTGGTCGACGTCTTTGCCTTGTCCGCATACCCCGTCAGCACGGCCGCGCGCCGGTGGGCTGACCGGCCCAACGTGCTCTGGCTGGCGAGTTGGTCTGTGATCGTGCTGGAAGTGGCCTTTCCCCTGTCGTTGTTCCACCCAATCGGCCTTGTGTGCGCGCTGGGCGCAATGGCCGTCTTTCACCTTGGCAACGCCATCAGTTTTGGCCTGCACCGGTTCTTCTGGATCTGGCTGTGCGCCTATCCGTCTTTGATTTGGTTCCAAGGGCGCCTATTGGCCGTCAGCGGCTGAACGCGCCGCCGGCACATGCCAGGTCGGATGGCGGGTAAAGGGGCCAAACGCACGGGCGCCAATTCACCCTTGCCAAGTCTGGGCAACCCGCCTATACGGCCCCCTCATTCATCCACTCCACTGGAATCAGGGTGACCGTTGTTGCGGGCCTGCCGGTGATGTTGAAAGGAAAAAGGCGCATGAACGCCCAAGAACTGCGTGACAAAACGCCGGATCAGCTTCGTGATGAGCTGACCAGCCTCAAGAAAGAAGCCTTCAACCTGCGTTTTCAGGCGGCCACTGGCCAGCTGGAAAACCCTGCACGTTTGCGCACTGTGAAGCGTGACGTGGCGCGGGTGAAGACGATTTTGAACGAAAAAGCTGCTGCTGCGGCGGAATAAGGAGAGCGACATATGCCAAAGCGTATCCTGCAAGGCGTCGTGACCTCCGACGCAAACGCACAAACAGTGACCGTATCCGTTGAACGCCGTTTCACGCATCCGGTTCTGAAAAAGACCATTCGTAAGTCCAAGAAGTACCGGGCGCACGATGAGAAGAACACCTTTAAGGTGGGCGACACGGTCCGCATTCAAGAATGCGCGCCAAAGTCCAAAACAAAACGCTGGGAGGTGCTGGAAGCGTAAGCTGACAGACCTTTCGGTTTGATCGAAACCCCGGGGCCAATGACCACATGCGGCGGTCCCGGAAGTCGGGAGAAACCAAATGATCCAGATGCAGACCAATCTGGATGTTGCTGACAATTCGGGCGCCCGAAAAGTTCAGTGCATCAAGGTCCTGGGTGGTTCCAAGCGCAAATACGCGTCCGTGGGCGACATCATCGTCGTCTCCGTGAAGGAAGCCATCCCACGCGGCCGCGTGAAGAAAGGCGATGTGCGCAAAGCCGTCGTCGTGCGCACCGCCAAAGAAGTCCGCCGTGAAGACGGCACCGCGATCCGCTTTGACCGCAACGCGGCCGTGATCCTCAACAACAACAACGAACCCATCGGCACCCGTATCTTTGGGCCCGTGGTGCGTGAGCTGCGTGCGAAGAACTTTATGAAGAT
>CAZYQC010000135.1:0-2490 GCA_964649815.1 uncultured Rhodobacterales bacterium
TTCTCCAGTATTTTCAGCGTGTTGTTTATGATGATGGATGACTTCCTGAATGATAAAATTCAGGAATTTCTTAGCGAATTCCGGGTCGAGATCGGCGCGGCGCGCCAAATCTTCGAGCCGCGCAATCTGCGTCTCTTCCCGTACCGGATCGGACGGGGGAAGGTCGTGTTCGGCCTTGAGTTTCCCCACGGCCTGGGTGTGGGCAAAGCGTTCGCCCAGCGTGTAAATCAGGACCGCGTCGAGGCGATCGATGCTGTCGCGGTGGTTCTTGAGAACCTCTGCGGCGCGGGTGACGGCGTCGGTCATTTGAGGCTCCAAAAGGCGGATCGGTATCGCGTCGGTATCACGTCGGTACTACGTCGGTGCGCCCGTACGGTGGTGTTGCATGTGAACGCTGTCATGTCGGCCTCCGGTGGCGGTAGACGAAGGTATCGGCATGGGGCCAGTCGGCAGGCGTCTCGCGTACGGCGCCGACGCGTTCGGCCATTGCGATGGAGCGGGCGTTGTCGGCGTTGATGTAGCTGACACAGGTGGCAAGCCCGAGAGGTCCAAACGCCCAGTCGCGCGCGGCCAGAACGGCTTCGGTGGCGTAGCCTTGGCCTTGGGCGGTGTCGGCGAACATGTAGCCAAGCTCGTGTTCGAGGTCTCCGGGTTCCAGACCGATGCCCACAAAGCCGATGGTCTCGTCATCCTTAGTGACGGCCCACCAGCCGTGGCCGCGCAGGACCCATGTGGCGGTCATCTGGGCCAGTCCGAACCAGGCTTCGTCGCGGCTCATCGGGCCGCCAATGCCCGGTGATTGGGGGCCGGTCGAGATGGCCAGAAGGACCGGGAAATCCTCGGGGGCGGGCGCGCGCAAGGTCAGACGCTCGGTCATGAGCGTCGGGATCGTGGCGCGGATCGGGGTGGCGACGGCGGCCTCGTTGGGGCGCGCGGCGCGTTCGTGGGGACGCGGTGTCATGCGGCGGCCCTCCATGTTGCGGCGTCGTGGCGATAGACGAGGCAGTCCTTGTCCGGGCGCTCGCACGCGTCGTCGCGGGTGGCGCCGAGCCGTTCGGCGAGCGAGATGGAACGGCTGTTGGCCGGGTCGATGTAGCTCACCACGGTGTCCCAGCCGAGGTCGTTGATGACATGGGACAAGACGGCAGAGGCCGCTTCTTGGGCGATGCCTTTACCTTCGGCTTCGGGCCAGAGGAGCCAGCCCACCTCACGCTCGGGCCATTGAGGCGGGAAGAACGGGCCGATGAGGCCGACGGTTTCGTTCGTGTCGCGCAGGACGACTGAGAACATTCCGTAGCCGCGCATGTCCCAATGGCCGATTTCGCCAGCAAAGACGAGCCAGCCGCGCGCGCCTGTCACCTGCCCGCCGATATAGGCGGCGCGCTCGGACGCCATGAGGGCGGCGTAGCCGGGATAGTCGGCCTCGATGGGTTTGCGCAAGGTGAGGCGCTCGGTCGTCAGCACGGTCATGGGCGCGCCTCGGGAGAGACGTGCCGCCACATGTCGAGCATGCCGTAGCGGGTGTCGTAAGTGTCTTCTTTGGTGGCGCCCATGCGCTCGGCGACGCGGATCGAGCTGGTGTTGATCGCATCGATCATCGAAACGACGGTGGTCCAGCCCAGCGTGTCATAGGCGTAGTCGCGGGCCGCTATGGCGGCTTCGGTGGCGAAGCCCTGGCCGGTGCCGTGTTCGAACAGCGACCAGGCGATTTCGGGCTCGGGCCAGCTGTCGGGGAAGAAGAGGCCGGTGACGCCGACGGCCTCGTCGGAGGCCTTTTCCGCGATGATCCAGCGGCCGAACCCGCGCAGGTCCCAATACCCAAGGAGCGCGGCGAAATCGTCGAGCGATTGGGCGCGCGAGTAGGGGCCGCCCACGGTTTTGGCGCGGTCCGAGCCGCGGAAGGCGGCGTACGCCTCGAAATCCCGCATCTCCGGGGCGCGGAGGCGGAGACGGTCTGTCTCAAGCGTGGGGATTTCGGTGCGAGCCATTACTTTTTCTTGCCAAAGCCCGAGAGGCCGGGGGGCAGTTGACCGGGGCCGCCGAGGCCGCCCAGACCGGGGGGAAGGCCGCCGCCAGCACCCATTTGGGCTTGTGCGGCTTCGATTTCGGCTTTGCTCGGCATGCCTTTGCCGCCGAGGAGGCCGCCCATCTGCTTCATCATGCCCTTTTTGCCCATGCGCCCCATCTTTTTCATCATGTCCGACATCTGGCGGTGCATCTTGATGAGGCGGTTGAGCTCGCTGACCTCAAGGCCAGCCCCGGCGGCGATGCGTTTCTTGCGCGAGGCTTGCAGGAGCGATGGGTTGGCGCGTTCGCGCTTGGTCATGGATTGGATGAGCGCTTTTTGACGGCGCAAAACGGTGTCGTCGAAGCCGGCGGCTTCCATCTGTTTTTGCATTTTGCCCATGCCCGGCAGCATGTTCATGATGCCGCCCATGCCGCCCATGTTCATCATCTGGTCGAGCTGGTTCATCAGGTCGTTCATGTTGC
>CAZYQC010000136.1:0-2446 GCA_964649815.1 uncultured Rhodobacterales bacterium
TGTTGGCCAATGACACCGCCGTCCTTGAGCTTGCGAATGCGATTCCAAACCGGCGTCTTAGAAGAGCCAACCGCCTTTGCAATTTCATCAAGAGATTGGCTGGCGTCGCGCTGCAGCTCGGTCAGAATTTTGCGATCTGTCTCGTCTATACGAACGCTCATCCGCTTCTCCTCGTATCTGAATAACGTTTTTTCCAATCGTGAATTCATTTGGAACACACGTCCTTATATTTGGCAATACCTAGCGCTGATGCGGAACATTTTCCTATATTGGACATCAGAAGCAGCCCGATTTGGATTAGCAACATGCAACACTTCCCGATCTTCCTTGATCTCGCCGGACGCCGCGTCGTCGTCTCTGGCGGTGGTGCGGCGGCCTTGGCCAAACTGCGCCTGTTGCTCAAGACCCAGGCCCGCATCACGGTGTTTGCAAAAGACCCCGCCGCCGAAATCGAAGGCTGGGCTGCTGAGGGGCGATTGGCGCTGCGCCGCAGGGCCTTTGCACCCGGCGACGCCATGTGCGCCGCCTTGTTTTATGCCGCCGACGAAGAAGATGCGGTCGACGCGCAGACGGCCGCATGGGCCCGCGCGGATGGCGCGCTTGTCAATATCGTCGACAACCTCGCAGACAGCGCCTTTATCACGCCCGCCATCGTCGACCGCGATCCTGTAACCGTGGCGATCGGCACCGAAGGCGCGGCCCCGGTTCTGGCCCGCGCCATCAAGGCCGATTTGGAAGAACGCCTGCCTGCTGGCCTTGGCACGTTGGCGCGCATTGGCAAAGGCTTTCGCAAAATGGCCGAGGCGTTGCCTTTCGGTCGCGCGCGCCGGGATTTCTGGCGCGACTATTACTTCGACACAGGGCCACGCGATCTGGTCGATGGCCCCCAAGCGGTCGCAACCGGTTTGGACAAGCTGTTGAAAACGCACCTCCGCCAAGAGACACGCGCCGGTCATGTGGCGTTCGTCGGCGCAGGCCCTGGCGACCCGGACCTCCTCACACTCAAAGCACGCAAAGCGCTGGATGAGGCCGATGTCGTCATCCACGACCGCCTCATCACCGGCGCCATCCTCGAACTGGCGCGGCGCGAAGCCACGCTCATTGACGCGGGCAAAGAAGGCTTTGGGCCGCAAATGGCGCAAGACGACATCAATCAATTGATTGTCGCCCATGCCGCCGCAGGCGCCCAGGTCGTGCGCCTGAAATCAGGCGACAGCACTGTTTTTGGCCGCCTGGACGAAGAGATCGACGCCGTGGCGGCCGCAGATCTCAGCTATGACATCGTGCCAGGAATCACCTCCGCCTCGGCCGCGGTTGCCAGCATTGGTCAAAGCCTGACCAAACGCGGGCGCAACGCCTCGGTCCGCTTTATCACCGGCCACGACACCCGCGGCTATGCTGATCACGATTGGAAAACCCTGGCCCAGCCCGGTCAGGTTGCCGCCATTTACATGGGCAAACGCGCCGCGCGCTTTATTCAAGGCCGCCTGATCATGCACGGCGCGGACCCCGCAACCCCCGTCACCGTCATCGAAAACGCGTCCCGCCCCGATCAAAGGGTGATCAGCACCACGCTGAGCGAGATGGAACCCACGATCACCAACGCACATCTCAGCGGACCGGCGCTTACCTTTTTGGGCCTCGCGCCCCGCAGCGCACAGCACGTGCTCGATACCACAGATATCCCGGAACTGGAGGCCATCTGATGCCCAAGCCATTCTCTCCCAAAGTTGTCACGGCCAATCATCTTCTGGATGGCGACGCGATCTATCAAACCGAAACCGGTTGGAGCCGCGACGTCACAGAGGCTGAATTGCTCACCGATGAGGCCCATGCCGAGCTGCGCCTGATCGAGGCAAGCCAACAAACCGAGATCGTCGTCGGCGCCTATCTCGCGGATATGGATGATGTTGGGGGCAAAGCTGCACCCAACCACTTTCGCGAGACGTTCCGCACAACCGGCCCGTCCAATTACTTTCACGGCAAACAAGCAGGCGCCACTCCTGGCCCGCTTAACGCCAAAGAACAAAGCCTGACCCGCGTCTAACGCCGCCGCGCCCCCGCGCGCGCCTCCAAGAGAGTTGCCCCATGTACCGTTACTCAGAATTCGACACAGCCTTTCTCAAAGAACGCAACCGCCAGTTTCGCGCCCAGGTCCAACGGCGGATCGACGGCGCGCTGACCGAAGATGAATTCAAGCCGCTGCGCCTGATGAACGGGCTGTACCTGCAATTGCACGCCTATATGCTGCGCGTCGCCATTCCGTATGGCACGCTCGACAGCGCCCGCACGCGCCAGCTGGCCTATATCGCCGAGCGCTGGGACAAAGGTTATGGCCACTTCACCACGCGCCAGAACATCCAGTTCAACTGGCCAAAGCTCCAAGACGTGCCCGACATGCTTGACGCCCTGGCCGAGGTCGAAATGCATGCCATCCAGACCTCGG
>CAZYQC010000137.1:0-2410 GCA_964649815.1 uncultured Rhodobacterales bacterium
TCGCCAGCGTGAACACCCGCGCCGGATCTTCGCCATCGGTGGAAATGCCGTATTGCGTGCCGGTGCCGCGATATGTGCAGATCAAACGCGCCACAATGGCATCGATGTGGAACTTGCGACAGGCATTGGTTTTGACCGCATCCAGACGCAGGCGCAGATAAGGCGCCTTCATCAACGCAGCAAAGCGAACCGCAAGATCAGCGACGTCAGCTTCGAGCCAAAAGCGTTCCGCGCCTTCGGGCAATCCCGCGATATCACATAGGTGCTGCATCGCGTCGGCCACGGCCTCTGGCCGCATCACGGTGCGCGTTGTTGGCAGGTTCTCTTCGGGCAAAGCTGCGAGCCATTCTTGAAACCCCGGCGGGGTTTGGCGCCGCCAAATAGCAGCGGCGCAGCCTGGTTTGCGGATCACGGAAAGATCCTGTGGCTCATCGGCGACACCAACGCCGATGGCCGCGTCTTTCAACTCGGTGCGCGCAAAACTCATGCGGCGTCCTCAACGCGGCGCCAACCTGGGAATGGGTCCGGCAGGTCAAGCGGCAGCGCCTCTGGACCCGCTGCGACATGCTCTGGCACCAGACAATCGTCCAGTTTCGCCTTCAACGCAGGCCAGTCGATTTCAGAGCCGATAAAGACGATTTCCTGACGGCGATCGCCCCAAGGTTCTGACCAATGCGCGGCCGTATAGGCGCGCGCGCCTTCGTGATCTGGCCAGCGCTCTTGCGGGACCGAAGCCCACCACGTGCCCAGCGGGCTGACCGAAGACAAAGCACCGGCCATCGAGAATTCCGCAACCCAATTTGGCCGGGTTGCCAACCAAAAATGCCCCTTGGCCCGGATCACACCTGGCAAATCACCGTTCAGAACCTTCAAGACCTTTTCAGGCTCAAACGGGGCGCGGGCGCGATAGACGTAACTTGTGACGCCATATTCCTCTGTTTCGGGGACGTGGTCTGCAAAACCATAAAGTTCCTTGGCCCACATCGGATGTTCATGCGCCTTTTCGAAATCGAACAGGCCCGTGTCCAGAATGACCTCGGCGGCAACATCGGAATGGTTGGTTTCAACGATCTTGGCGTCCGCGTTCAGGCTGCGGATGATCTTGCGCGCGGCGTCTGTCCGCTCGGGGCCAGCGTCATCGACTTTGTTCAAAATGACGACATCTGCGAATTCAATCTGTTCGACCAGCAGGTTGACCAGCGTGCGGTCATCCTCTTCGCCCAGCGTCTCCCCCCGATCCCGCAGGAAATCGTGGCTAGAGTAATCTTTGAGCAGGTTCACCGCATCAACCACAGTCACCATCGTATCCAGACGCGACACGTCCGAGAGGCTCTCGCCCTCTTCATCGCGGAAATCAAAGGTCGCCGCGACCGGCAAAGGCTCCGAGATACCCGTGGACTCGATCAACAGATAGTCAAAGCGGTCTTCTTCGGCGAGCTTGCGCACCTCTTGCAGCAGGTCGTCGCGCAACGTGCAGCAGATACAGCCGTTCGACATCTCTACAAGCGTCTCATCGGTGCGCGACAATTCGGTATCGGCGCGGATCAAGTCGGCGTCGATGTTCACCTCGGACATGTCATTCACAATGACCGCAACACGACGCCCTTCGCGGTTGTTGAGAACACGGTTGAGAAGCGTCGTTTTACCTGCGCCAAGAAATCCGGACAGGACGGTAACGGGAAGGCGTGTATCAGTCATGACCTATGGTCTCCATCTGATTGGGCTGAACGTTAGAATTCGGGGCGCGCAGCATTTCAAAGCCAAGCTGCATTTCGGGGCGCGATACATCGCGGCCGATCACCACGATGCGGGACCGGCGATCATCGCTGTTCCAGGACTTTAATAGAACCGGCGGATCAAAGATGTGCTGCACGCCGTGAAAGACGAACGGGGTCTCGATCCCTTTGAGGAACACAATCCCTTTGACGCGCAGGATATTGCGCCCGTTCATCGCGATCAGCGTATCCAACCATCGGTCGAAAGCCGCATCATCAAGCGGATGATCTGCCACAAAGGACACAGACGTGATGCGCGTGTCGTGAAAGGATGCGGCGGCCTGCGTTTGGGTTTGGGGCTGGCCAGCGGAAAGCCCTGACAAATTGGCCAACGGGTCAGGTGCAGGCGGCACGCTGGTCCAGGCGATTGCGTGTTGCGGTGTCGCAACCGCGCGCAATGCGCTCAGCCCCCAGATCGCTGCTAAGGAAAAGTCGTCGTCACCATAAGCGACCATGCGCGCGGTCTCGTTCAGGCTGCGCAGACGCCTTTTCAGCGCCAGAACCGCTGCGTCATCAACAAGGTCTGTTTTGCTCAGTATCAGCAGGTCGGCCATGGCAACTTGCGAAACCGCTTCGAACTGTGCGTCAAGCGTGGCCGGACCGTTTGCTGCGTCAACCACCGTGACGACCCCGTC
>CAZYQC010000138.1:0-2349 GCA_964649815.1 uncultured Rhodobacterales bacterium
ACAGTACAATTGCAAACGACAATCGTGCTCCGGTTGCTCTGGCTGCGTAAGCAGTCCGAAAGACCGAACTTTAAGCCCTTGGGCCGAGCTGCCTAAGGCGGGGTTTGCAGGCACCTGGCAACAGAAGCCTGCGCTTTCATCCGCGCTCTGCCTCGGTTGACAAACCTGCCTCAGACCTGTTCACCTTGGCGTACGGGGATACCGCGAACGCCCCGTTAGGCGCTGGCCCAAAGTTCGCATGTTTGCCTGTTGCAGGAGACATGCGCATGCCCAATGACGCCGCAATCACCCCAATTGACCTTCTCGCTTTGATCGGCACGCCCGAATGCCCTTTGATCATCGATGTCACGATTGATGAGGATTTTGCCGAGGACCCTCACCTGATCCCAACGGCCAACCGCCATAGCCACCAGGATCCTGACGGGCTGGTGGCCCAGATCCGTGGCCAGCCTTGCGTTGTCGTTTGCCAAAAGGGGCTCAAGCTCAGCCAGGGTATGACGGCCTGGCTGCACAGCGCCGGAGAGCGCGCCTGCTACCTTGAGGGGGGCAACCAGGGCTGGCGCACCCTTCCCGGCGCATTGCGCATCCCCAGCCATTCCCTGCCCTGTCGCTCCAATGGTGCAAGCCTCTGGGTCGCCCAGCATCGGCCAACGCTGACCGAACTGGCCTCGGCCTGGCTTGTTCGGCGTTTCATCGACCGCTCGGCCCGCATCCTCTTTGTCGCGCCGCAGGCAATGCCCGGTGTTGCAGACCGCTTTGGCGCCCTCCCTTTGATCAATCCCCAGGTCCGCAAGCCGCCCGCAAAGCGGCAAGGTCCGTTCGCCGATATGCTTGGCGATTATCACCTGACGACACCGCCGCTTTTGCACATTGCCAAGCTCGTCAAGGGCGCGCACACCGGCAAGAGCTCAAAAACACCGCAATCCGCCGGGATTGCTGCGATTTTTGGCGGGCTGTCATGTCAGTTTCGCAATGATACCAAACTGATGGAGGCTGGATTCGGTGTCTTCGATGCGCTTTATCGATGGACACTGGACAGCCACACCAACCGCCCGCCCACCCGTCAGGAGTACGATCAATGAGCGACCCAAGCTGGACAGAGATGTTTCGCGCATTTGGGCGTATTGGTGTGCTGTCCTTTGGCGGGCCAGCCGCGCAAATCGCGTTGATGCATGACACGTTGGTCGATCGCAAAAAGTGGCTGGACGAGGCCACGTATCTGCGCGCCCTGTCGCTGTGCATGCTGTTGCCCGGACCCGAAGCCATGCAGCTTGCCACCTATGCAGGCTGGCGCCTCAAAGGGGTGTGGGGCGGTCTCATGGCGGGCTTGCTCTTTGTGGGCCCCGGCGCTGTCGTCATTGCCGGCCTGGCTTGGGTGTATCTCTCATTTGGCGCCGCACCTGTGGTACAAGCGGCCTTTTTGGGCGTCAAAGCCACGGTGATCATCATCGTTCTTCAGGCTCTGCTGCGCCTCTCGGGAAAGGCTTTGATCGGCGCGGAACAGATTTGTTTGGCCATCGCCGCCTTTGTCGCGCTCTTTGTCTTTGGCGCGCCCTTCCCAGCGATTATCGCGGTCGCAGCGGCCTATGGCGCGCTGCGCTTTGCCAAAGCCCCCGAACATCCGGCCACAGCCACGCGCGACGCCCCAGGTGCGCCGATGCGCACCTTGCTTGTCTGGGGTGGGCTGTGGCTCTTGCCGATTGCGCTCTTGGCCGCGGTCGAGGCAAGCTTCTTGCTGCAAGTGGCTGTTTTCTTTTCCAAACTTGCGATCGTCACCTTTGGCGGGGCTTATGCTGTGCTCGCCTATATGACCCAAGAGGTCGTGCAAAACCTCGGCTGGGTCAGCACCGGCGAAATGATCGACGCGCTGGGTCTTGCCGAAACGACACCGGGGCCGCTGATCCTGGTGACGGAATTCGTGGCCATCCTGGCAGGCGCGGCCCAAGGCGGTCTTCCACTGGCGGTTTTGGCCGGTGTCACCAGCCTTTGGGTCACGTTTGTGCCCTGTTTTCTGTGGATCTTCCTTGCAGGCCCCTACCTCGAACAGATCGCAGCGCGCCCGCGCATTTCTGCGGCTTTGCAAGGCATCACCGCCGCGGTGGTTGGCGTGATTGCCAATTTGTCGATCTGGTTCGCCGTCCATGTGCTGTTTCGAACCGTAGACCCGGATGGGCCACTGGCCCTGCCGCGCCCAGACATGGCCAGCCTGGATGTCACGACCTTGGGCTTCACTCTGGCCGCGGGCTATCTGCTCTTGCGTGCAAAACTGGGCCTTGGCGTGGTGTTGCTGATTATGGCGTCAGCAGCGGTGGGGATACATGCGCTGATCGGCTTCTAGGGTTATGACCC
>CAZYQC010000139.1:0-2175 GCA_964649815.1 uncultured Rhodobacterales bacterium
GAAGATGTTGTCGACGAAGAACAGAACGTCTGTACCGGACTGGTCGCGGAACTGCTCGGCCAATGTCAGACCTGTCAGAGCAACACGCGCACGCGCACCGGGAGGTTCGTTCATCTGGCCGTAAACCAGCGCAACCTGGCTGTCTTCGAGGTTGTCTGGCTTGATCACGTTGGATTCGATCATTTCGTGGTACAGGTCGTTGCCTTCACGTGTGCGCTCGCCCACGCCCGCGAACACCGAATAGCCAGAGTGCACTTTGGCGATGTTGTTGATCAATTCCATGATGAGAACGGTCTTACCAACGCCCGCACCACCAAAGAGGCCGATCTTACCGCCCTTGGCATATGGCGCGAGAAGGTCCACAACCTTGATGCCTGTCACCAGGATCTCGGACTCTGTCGACTGTTCCGCGAACTCAGGCGCTGGCTGGTGAATCGGGCGCTTTTCGTCCGCTTCAACCGGTCCGCCTTCGTCCACAGGCTCGCCCACAACGTTCAGGATGCGTCCCAGCGTGGCGTTACCAACAGGTACCTGAATTGGACCGTCCTGGTCGATGACTTCCTGACCGCGGACAAGACCTTCGGAGCTGTCCATCGCGATGCAGCGCACGGTGTTTTCACCCAAGTGCTGCGCAACTTCCAAAATGAGGCGGTTGCCGTTGTTGTCTGTTTCCAGCGCGTTCAGAATTTCGGGCAGGTGATCGTCGAACTGAACGTCGACCACGGCGCCGATCACCTGAGTGACTTTGCCTTTTGCGTTTGCCATTTTGCGTCTCCGGTTTGTCTCTACAGCGCTTCCGCGCCGGAAATAATTTCAATCAGCTCGTTGGTGATCACGGCCTGACGTGAGCGGTTGAACTCAATTGTCAGCCTATCGATCATATCGCCCGCATTGCGGGTCGCGTTGTCCATCGCGCTCATGCGGGCGCCCTGTTCGGACGCTCCGTTTTCAAGCAATCCCGAGAAGATCGCCGTCGCGATGCCGCGTGGCAGCAAATCCGCGAGGATCGCCTCTTCGTCAGGTTCGTAGTCATACAGCGTGTCGCTGGCCTCGTAGTCTGCGGGCACTTCGAACGGGATGATCTGCTGTGCTGTCGGGATCTGCGTCACAACGTTCTGGAACTTGGAAAAGAACAGCGTTGCAACATCGAATTCGCCGGCATCAAAGCGCGCCAAGATGTCCTTTGCGATACCCTGCGCGTCCGCATAGCCCAAGCGCTTTACGTTGGTCAGGTCAACGTGGTCGACGAAATAGTCGCCCAAATCGCGCTTGATCGCGTCGCGGCCCTTTTTGCCGACGGTCACGATCTTGACGGTTTTACCCGCTGCGATCAGCTCTTGCGCTTTGGTGCGCGCAAGCTTGGCGATGTTCGAGTTGAAGCCACCGCACAGACCGCGTTCCGCCGTCATGACAACCAGCAAATGCGTCTGGTCGCTGCCTGTACCGCTCAGCAGTTTGGGCGCGCTGTCAGACCCGCCGACAGACGCAGCAAGGCCGGCCATAACGGCGTTGAACCGCTCAGCATAGGGACGCGACATCTCCGCCGCCTCTTGCGCGCGGCGCAGTTTGGCGGCGGCGACCATCTGCATCGCCTTTGTGATCTTGCGGGTCGATTTGACCGACTCGATCCTGGTTTTGAGGTCCTTGAGAGAAGGCATGCTGTTGCCCCTTACGCGTAGGTCGACGCGAACTCGTCGAGGACCGCCTTCATTTTGTCGACGTTCTCACCGCCTTTGAACTTTGGATCTTCGTCCGCAATCCACTGGAGGAAGTCTGCTTTCTGCGTGCGCAGGAAGTTCATCAGACCCGCTTCGAACTTGCCGACCTCGGAAACTTCGATGCCGTCCAGATAGCCGTTCGTCCCTGCAAAGATCGCGCAGACGATTTCGGCGTTTGTCAGCGGTGAGTACTGAGCCTGCTTCATCAGCTCGGTCAAACGCGCGCCGCGTGCCAACAGCTGCTGCGTTGCCGCGTCGAGGTCAGAGCCGAACTGAGCAAAGGCCGCCATCTCGCGATACTGAGCCAAGGACAGTTTGACCGGGCCAGCAACCGAAGACATCGCATCCGTCTGAGCGGAGGATCCAACGCGCGAAACAGACAGACCAGTGTTCACGGCTGGGCGGATGCCCTGATAGAAGAGTTCCGTTTCCAGGAAGATTTGGCCGTCGGTGATGG
>CAZYQC010000140.1:0-2124 GCA_964649815.1 uncultured Rhodobacterales bacterium
AAACATGGCAGATTACCGTCGCTTCATGGGCGAAGTGATCTCGTCTCTGCCGCATGTCGCGGGAACGTCCACCTACGTGGCGATGGAGGCTGTCAAAGAGATGATGTTGCCCGGCGCGACTTGATTTTTTGCACCGATGGTCCAGACTTTCCTCGTATGAAATGGATGCTCGCATTGGCCGTCTCTGCGGCCCCCGCTTTTGCTCAAGCTTGCCCCGAGCCGCCCGATTACACGGCGGAACTCAAGCCTCTGCTTGATGGTCTGCAGATGGCCACCTCTGAGACCGAAGCGCGCCCCTTTACGGCGATGATGTGGGACGTTTACCTCAGGGCCCCTGACGACGTTGCCCAATCGGTTCTTGATCGCGGGATATTACGCCAGCGTTCGTTTGACTTGGCTGGCGCCAAATCGGATTTTGACACCTTGGTCAATTACTGCCCGGACTATGCCGAAGGCTACAACCAACGCGCATTCACCAACTACCTCGCAGGGCGTTACGACGACGCGCTTGGCGATTTGGACCGAGCAATTTCTCTGTCGCCCACCCATGTGGGGGCCTTGTCGGGGCGCGCGTTGACGTTGATGCAGATGGGCCGTTTGGAAGAAGCGCGCATTCAGATGCTCGAAGCCGTCGAGTTTAACCCGTGGCTCTCGGAACGGGCGCTTTTGGAGTTTGGTCAGCCCCTGGGCCCAAAAGACCAAGATCTGTGAACACACTCTTGAGCCCCAGCCGCGCGTGACCTAGAAGGCATCATCCCATCGCGGGCGTGATGGAATGGTAGACATATCGGACTTAAAATCCGAAGGGCGTACGCCCGTGTGGGTTCGAGTCCCACCGCCCGCACCAACCCCCTCGCAAATCATCCTACCCGCACAATTCTATTGCTTTTTGGCGCGTAACGTTTTGCATGGACGCGAAAGTGAGCGATGGGATGGCGAGACGGAAGAGACTTGCAGATGTTACGCGGATCAAACCGCCAACCCATGTCAGCGGTGGTGATCTGCGGCCTTTGTCGGAGGCGGATGTCACGCGGATCGTTGATCATGCTTACGATATCCTCTCGACCATAGGCATGTCTGGGCTGCCGCCAGCAGCTACGCAACGCGCCGTGGCGGACGGCGCTTGGCACCGCGATGACGGGCGTATTTGTTTCCCAAGGGCGATGATCGAACGCGCGTTGGAACGGGCGCCACGAATTGTCGATCTGCCAGGTTTTCTGCCGAACCGCGATCTCAGGATCGGGGGGCAGTTCGTGCATATCGGCACAGGCGGAGCGGCGGTTCAAATCCTTGATGCTGCAAGCGGCGATTTCCGGGACAGCCAGCTCTCTGACCTGTCGGATATGATGCGTATCCTCGATGCCTGCGATAACATTCACTATGGGGTGCGCCCTGTGGTGGCCCGCGATGTCGCGGACCCGTTCGCGTTGGACATCAACACCGCGTTCACTTGTATGAAAGCTACGTCCAAACCGATCGGCGTCAGCTTTTGTGATCCGAGCCACGTCGCGCCGGTCATCGACATGTTCGACTTAGCCCTTGGCAAAAGGGGCGCGTTCCGCGAGCGGCCGTTTTGCATGGCGGTCGTGGTCCACGTGGTTCCGCCCCTGACCTTCGCCGAGGAAGGTGTGCTGACGCTAGAACAGGCCGTTGATGCAGGCATGATCCCACAGATTTGCTCGGCAGGGCAGGCGGGCGCCACCAGCCCCGTGACCCTTGCCGGCGCCTTGGCGCAAGGCCTTGCTGAATGCCTCGCTGGGCTTGTGGTCGTTGATGGTGTGTCGCGCGGCGCGCCCTGCATCTACGCGCTTATGCCCTTTATCTCTGACCTCAGAACCGGCGCAATGAGCGGTGGTGGCGGAGAGGCCGCCATCGCCAACGCAGCCGCCGCCCAGCTTTTGGCGCATGTGGGCCTGCCTTCGACCGTGTCTGCGGGCATGACCGACGCCAAGGTCATGGATGCCCAAGCCGGATTTGAGAAAGGCTATACCATCGCTTTGGCCGGGCATGCAGGCGCGGATATGATCAATCTCTCGGTCGGTATGCTGGGCTCGATCATGGTGGCCAGCCCCGAGGCGATGGTGATCGATGATGACATGTGCGGCGCCATTTTGCGTTCTGTAC
>CAZYQC010000141.1:0-2116 GCA_964649815.1 uncultured Rhodobacterales bacterium
GAGAACGGCCATGAGATCATCGCACATACGGCAGGCAAGATGCGCAAGAACCGTATCCGGGTTCTGGCTGGCGATAAGGTTCAAGTGGAAATGACGCCCTATGACCTCACCAAAGGGCGCATCAATTATCGCTTTAAGTAACGCGTCACAGCTTTGCACGTTTACAACCGCGCCGGCATTGTCTGGCGCGGTTGCGTTTTAGGAGATGAAATGGCGTTCATTTTGGGATCCGCGTCGCCCAGACGGTCAGAGTTGCTGGCGCAAATGGGTCTGAAACCGGACGACATCCGCCCCGCTGACATCGATGAAACGCCACGGCCCGGAGAGTTGCCGCGCCCATATTGCGCGCGGATGGCGCGGGAAAAGGCGCAAGCGGTATCGGCTGCCGACACGGATATTGTCCTCTGTGCTGACACCACGGTTGCGTTGGGCCGCCGCATTTTGGGCAAGCCCGAAGATCAAGCCGAAGCAGCCCGTTTCCTAGAGCTCTTGTCCGGCCGCCGTCACCGAGTGATCACAGGCGTTGCGGTCAAAAAGGGAAAGGCGCTGTGGGAAAAGGATGTCGTGTCAACGGTGCGGATGAAAACCCTGAGCAAGGTTGAAATTGACGGCTATCTGGCCACGGGGGATTGGCAAGGCAAGGCGGGTGGCTATGGAATTCAGGGCCCTGCCGGGGCGCTGATCCCCTGGATTTCGGGCAGCTTCACCGGAATTGTCGGTCTTCCTCTGGCGGAAACATCCGGTCTTTTGCAAGCCGCAGGTCTGGAGGTCTGGCAATGAAGGGGCGCCAAATCGTTCTGGGGGCCTACAAGGGGCGCGAGGCTGCGGCTTTGTTGGTCGACGGCCATTTGGAAGATCTGCTGATCGCCAGCGACGCACCACCGCCCGGCACGATTTATCGCGCGCGCGCAGATCGGCCTGTCAAAGGGCAAGGTGGCCTATTTGTCAAAACGCCCGATGGCTCTGGGTACCTGCGTGGCGTTAAGAATATCGCGCCTGGTCAAAGCATTTTGGTACAGGTCGCTGGGTATGCTGAACCGGGTAAAGCGATCCCCATGCAGCAAAAGGTTCTGTTCAAGAGCCGCTACGCCATCGTCACTCCAGAGGCCCCCGGTCTGAACGTCTCGCGCCGCATTAAGGACGAGGACACGCGCGATGCTTTGCTGGAATGCGCGCATGACGCGATGCAAGGCAGCGAAATGGGCCTCATCCTGCGTTCGTCGGCGGAAACAGCGGATCTAGAGGCCGTTTCCGAGGACATCGCCGCCATGCGCAGCATAGCCGAACAAATTATGGCCGACCCGACTGACGACCCTGCGCTTTTGCTTGAAGGCGACGGCCCGCATGACCTTGCCTGGCGCGAATGGACCGCACCCGCCGATATCGTGTCGGACGAGACCAGCTTTGACGATCTTGATATCACGTCCTTGATCGAAGATGCCCTGGCCGCCGAGGTTGCTCTGAGCGCCGAAGCCTCGGCTTTTGTCGAGCCGACAAGAGCCTTGGTCGCGATCGACGTGAACACAGGCGCGGACGGATCTTTTGCGTCTGGACTAAAAGCCAACCTGTCGCTTGCGCGTATGCTGCCGCGCATTTTGCGCGTGCGCGGTTTGGGCGGGCAAATCGTTCTTGATCTGGCGCCGATGCCCAAAAAAGAGCGGCGCGGCTTTGAAAATGCACTGCGCGCTGCTTTTCGACACGATGACGTGGAAACAGTGCTGGCCGGTTGGACCCCGCTTGGCCATTATGAGTTGCAACGCAAACGGTCCCGCCAACCGCTCCAAGAGATCCTGTCATGAGCTGCCCCATTTGTTCCGCGGAAACAGTCCAAAAGTACCGCCCCTTTTGCTCGCGCAGATGCGCGGATATCGATCTGGCCAAATGGATGTCGGGATCATACGCCGTGCCGGCCGAGAACCAAGACGACCTGGTCGAAGCTTTGGAAGACACCTTTGCCGCGCCACAAGCCACGCCGCCAAAGCCCCATTGATCCAAAAGCGAAAAAGCCTCTGGACACCCTTAGACACCTGCCCTAGAACCCGCTCACCCGAATGCCTGTCATTCACCCGTGCCCGGGTAGCTCAGGGGTAGAGCAGTGGATTGAAAATCCTCGTGT
>CAZYQC010000142.1:0-2059 GCA_964649815.1 uncultured Rhodobacterales bacterium
CACTGCTGCGGCGTATCAAGCGTTGGCGGAGGCTACGGATTGTCCGCTGCATTTGGGGGTGACCGAGGCCGGCGGCTTGGTGTCGGGCACAATCAAATCGGCGATTGGCCTGGGCAACCTCTTGTGGATGGGGATCGGCGACACGATCCGCGTCTCGCTGTCTGCGGATCCGGTCGAAGAGGTCAAGGTCGGGTACGAGATCCTCAAATCGCTCGGCTTGCGACACCGGGGTGTCAACATCATCTCTTGCCCGTCTTGCGCGCGCCAAGGCTTTGACGTGATCAAAACGGTCGAGATCCTGGAAGACCGGCTGGCGCATATCAAAACGCCCATGTCGCTGTCGATCATCGGCTGCGTTGTGAATGGGCCGGGCGAGGCGTTGATGACGGATGTGGGCTTTACCGGCGGGGGCGCGGGATCGGGGATGGTCTATCTTGCCGGCGCGGCCAGCCACAAAATGTCCAACGATCAGATGGTGGAGCACATCGTCGAACAGGTGGAGAAAAAGGCCGCCGAACTTGATGCCGCGGCCGCGACCGAGGTTCAAGCGGCGGAATAAGCCGGTTAGCAAAACGACGTGTTTCTTTGGTTTCGGATCGCTGGCGCGATCCGACGGGCGCGCGGCGGTGCCGCGCGCGGGGGCTTTGTGCTGGGTGTGATCCTGAGGGCGGCGGTGGTGGCGCGGGTGATTGGCGGTGGATTTGGATATTTGCAGCCAAAAGAAAGGCTAGTCGGGTGAGCGCATGTCTGCGCGGGCGCGCAACCGGGCCTTCATGGATTGGTCTGCGGCATCGGTGCCGTCGTGAAAGGTGCCAAAGGCCTTGTCGAGGGGGATGTCGAGCGTGCCGTAGTTCACCTCGAAAAACCGGTGGTGCATTTGGTGGTGGAAATTGCCCAGATGCAGGCGTTCTTTGCCTTTGAAGAAGAGGCCTTCGAAGCCGGTGTGGGTGGTGACGGCATAGAGGGCGAAGAACATCAGGTGGCAGATCAGGTGGACGGGGCTGCTGGGGATGATGAGGTGGATGGCGGCGGTTCCGAAGTAGAGCAGATGTTCGACCGGGTGCATCGCGAGGCCGGACCAGGGGCCGACATCGGTGTTGCGGTGGTGCAGCGCGTGAAACCGGTAGAGGGCGCGGCTGTGCAGCAGGCGATGGATGACGTAGAAGTAGAGGCTTTCCCATAAGGGGATGAGCAGAAAGAGGGCGACGAACCAGATCGGGCCGTCTTGCCAGGACCAGAGCGGCGCATAGCCGTTGGCCATTGCCCAGAGGATGATCGCTTCGAAGCCGCTCCAGATGGTGACGCCGGAGGCGCAGGCCCAAAAGACGTTGTCCCAATATTGGTCGGCAAAGGTGAACTGGCGGCCTTGGCGCGGATAGGGGCGGGGGTCGTATTTGTGCTGTTTGCCTTGCAGAGCCCAGCGGTGAAAGACCAAGTGCAGGCTTTGCGCGAGCAGGGTGATCAGTATCAGGTTGCGCAGCCACAGGCCGAGGATCCACCAGCCAGGCGTGGCAGCCGTTGCGAGCGTGGGGCTGGCCCAATGCCAGCAGGTGAAGGCCAAGGCGACGATGGCGAGATTGATGGATTGCGGTGACCAGCTTTTGAGCCACCAGGCGAATGCGGCAGAGGGGTCAAGCGGCCACCGCCACAGGGGATTGACCTGCAAGGGCAAGCTGTGGGGCACGTGGTTCCAACGGTCGCGAAAGGCCATAGCGCATGGGCCTCTGAGGGGAGCGGATGCGTTAGCTTAGCGGGATCGCTGGCGGGCGCCTAGGGTCAGGATCCATTCATTTGAGCACCTCAATGCGCCAGATTTTGCGTCTGACTAAGATCTAAGCCGTAGGAATAGTGGATCTATTTCAAGGCTTTAATTAGCCGTCAGGCGCAAAATCCGGCGAACCCGAAGGGCACCGAGAAATGTACAATCCCAACGCCTTGATCCCTTTGCAAAGTCAACCAGACTTCGTGGCAGGGATCAAGCCATTGATTTCGCGCATTTTTTTTGGTGTTGAGATACTCAAATGAATGGGGCCTGACCCGAGAGGGTCAGCCGCGCTTT
>CAZYQC010000143.1:0-1923 GCA_964649815.1 uncultured Rhodobacterales bacterium
CGTCGTTCGCACCGCCAAAGAAGTCCGTCGCGAAGACGGCACCGCAATCCGGTTTGACCGCAACGCGGCTGTTATCCTCAACAACAACAACGAGCCTGTCGGCACCCGTATCTTCGGGCCAGTGGTTCGTGAGCTGCGCGCGAAGAACTTTATGAAGATCATCTCGCTCGCGCCGGAGGTGCTGTGATATGGCTGCGAAATTGAAAAAGGGCGACAAGGTCGTCGTTTTGGCTGGCAAGGATAAGGGCAAGGAAGGCACGATTGCTTCTGTTGATCCAAAGGCCGGCAAAGCTGTGGTTGACGGTGTGAACATCGCAATCCGCGCAACCCGCCAGAGCCAAACGTCGCAAGGCGGTCGCATCCCAAAGGCGATGCCGATCGACTTGTCGAACCTGGCCTACGTCGATGCAAACGGCAAACCAACGCGCGTTGGCTTCCGCATGGAAGGTGACAAGAAAGTGCGTTTCGCCAAGACAACAGGGGACGCGATCGATGCTTGATACTGCGAACTACACACCCCGCCTGAAAGTGGCCTATGCGGACACCATTCGCGCGGCGCTTAAGGAAGAGTTTTCTTACAAGAACGACATGCAGATCCCACGCCTGGACAAGATTGTCCTGAACATTGGCGCGGGTGCCGAAGCCGTCAAAGACAGCAAAAAGGTCAAATCTGCTCAGGAAGATCTGACAGCGATCGCCGGTCAAAAGGCCGTCATCACCAAGGCCAAGAAATCCATCGCGGGTTTCCGGGTTCGTGAAGACATGCCTTTGGGCACCAAGGTGACGCTGCGCGGTGACCGCATGTACGAATTCCTGGACCGCCTGGTGACCATCGCGCTGCCGCGCGTTCGTGACTTCCGCGGCGTATCCGGCAAATCCTTTGATGGCCGCGGCAATTATGCGTTCGGCATCAAGGAGCACATCGTTTTCCCTGAAATCAACTTTGACAAAGTTGACGAAGTCTGGGGCATCGATGTGATCATCGGAACCACAGCGAAGACAGACGCAGAAGCGAAAGCTCTGCTGAAGGGCTTCAACATGCCGTTCAATTCGTAAGCGCGGGAGAGAGAGATATGGCAAAGAAATCCATGGTCGCGCGCGAAGTGAAGCGTGAGCGTTTGGTCAAGAAGTACGCAGAAAAGCGTGCAGCCTTGAAAGAAATCATCAACGACGAGAGCAAGCCGATGGAAGAACGCTTCCGGGCGTCTCTCAAACTGGCGAAACTGCCACGCAACAGCTCTGCTGTGCGTTTGCACAATCGCTGCCAGCTGACCGGTCGTCCGCACGCTTACTATCGTAAGCTGAAGATCAGCCGGATCGCGCTGCGGGAACTCGGCTCTAAGGGCGAGATCCCCGGCATGGTGAAATCAAGCTGGTAAGGAGAGAACGATATGAACGATCCTATCGGTGATATGCTGACCCGCATCCGCAACAGCCAGATGCGCGGAAAGTCCACAGTCCTGACACCAGCGTCCAAGCTGCGTGGTTGGGTTCTCGATGTGTTGGCCGACGAAGGTTACATCCGTGGTTACGAAAAAACGACGGACAAAGCCGGCCACCCAGCAATTGAAATCAGCCTGAAGTACTATGAAGGCGAGCCTGTGATCCGCGAACTCAAGCGCGTATCCAAGCCAGGTCGTCGCGTGTACATGAGCGTGGGTGACATCCCTCAGGTCCGTCAGGGCTTGGGCGTGTCCATCGTCTCCACCTCCAAGGGCGTGATGTCGGATGCAAATGCACGCGCAGCCAATGTTGGCGGCGAAGTGCTTTGCACCGTATTCTAAGGAGGCGCTGAGATGTCTCGAATTGGTAAGAAAGCGGTTGATCTGCCGAGCGGCGTAACAGCCAACATTTCCGGCCAGATGATTGAAGTGAAGGGCCCGAAAGGCACCCGCAGCTTCAAAGCCACAGATGATGTGGAAC
>CAZYQC010000144.1:0-1850 GCA_964649815.1 uncultured Rhodobacterales bacterium
AATCATGTCTCCAAAACTAAGACAACTTTGGCACAGTTTTACGGGGCCACGACAGCAGACAGGCGTACGCCTAAGCGGAACGGCAGAAGCTGCCGGTTTCAAGCTGGCTTTCCATTATCAAGGAACAGGGCCAGGTAGAAACCTGAGGTTCAGCCATTGAGCTTTCCACAATGATGGAAAGAGTGCTGGGCATTCATTGACACCAATCAATGCGCCGCCCCGGCTTCCAGACTTCCGCCAGCCCTTCTGCAATCATGTGCCGCCCAACCGTTGAACCGTCCGGCAACCTCATGGCCACAAGCGGCCTGTCATAGCGATCCGATACGCCAGAGGATTCAATCGCCATACCCGGTGTTGCGATCAACTCCGCAAAGCGTTGCGTTGCTTGTTCGGCTAGTTGTCTTTCGTGGGCGCATTTGGCTCGCCCACCCTTTTCAGGTGCATCGAAGCCCGACACGTGAGGCGCACCATCACCCATTGGTCTAAGCAGCACCCCGTCACATTTGGCCATGTCGCCATCAACAGCGATGAGCGAAAGACAGGTGATGATGGTTTTGCCGGGCATATGGTTAACGTATTGCTAGCACCGTCGCACACAAAGCGTTGAATTCCTCAAAATGCCCAAATGCCAGAACCGTGCAGCATTTTGCGCGTCCCGGGGGAATTTTAGGGGGAAGCATTCTCCAGCAAATCCGCAAAACCTTGTTATGCAACGGGTTTTCTGCGGTAGGTGGCGGAGGCTCAGGGATTCGAACCCTGGGGACGCTCTCACGCCCAACGGTTTTCAAGACCGCCGCATTCGACCACTCTGCCAAACCTCCGGTTCTGCATCGATAGGCAGAGCTGCGCGATTCTGCAAATGGGTTTGCCGCCAATCCGCGCGGTTGATCAAACTACTTTATAGGGATGCCCGTATCGTTTAGGGTTGTGCGCAAGAACCTGGCCGGCAGAGCTGGGGCTTGGGCAACATTCACAGGCAAAGGGCGCCGTCATGCGCAGGGCTTTCCGGTCGATCTATTTCCCTCCCCTTATGGTGCTCTGGCTTGGGGCCTGTTCTGAGACGGGCGGCTTTGATCTGGGTGCGGCCTTTGCGCCAAAGCCTTCTGACCCGGCCTCGGCCGGTGCGACAGTTGAGACCATCGAACGGGATGTCGAAGCGCCAGACGTGTTCGAAGCCACCGAGCCGGGCCTCTGGGACGGGCGCCCATCGCTGGGCGGGGTTTGGGTGGCGCATCCAGACGTGCAAGAGCCCGAGCGGGTGCTGATCCGCAACACCAGCAACGACAAATTCGTCGTCGGCGCGCTGTTCCGGCGAGAGCGTGAAATTCCAGGTCCGCGGCTGCAAATCTCCTCTGATGCGGCAGAAGCTTTGGGCATCCTCGCCGGAGCCCCTGCCCCGCTGAGTGTGGTCGCACTTCGTAAAGAAATCGTTGCCGTTGAACCGGAGGCACCGGAAGAGGCCACCGCGCTTGATGCGCCGACCGAGATCGAAACAGCCGCACTTGATCCTATCGAGAGCGCTGCCAGCGTTCTGGCCGAGGCCCCGGCCACGCCCCCGGCTGCTGCGACAGCGACCGCCCCCTCGGCAAGCGGTTTGGCCAAGCCATTCATCCAGATCGGGATTTTTTCGGTTAAGGCAAACGCAGACCGCACCGCACAGCAGATGCGCGGGGCCGGCCTGTTGCCCACGATCAAACCGGGTGAGCGGTCGGGCAAGCCTTTCTGGCGCGTCGTCGTTGGACCGGCCACCTCGGCCCGCGAACGCGACATCCTGCTCAAACAAGTCAAAGACCAAGGCTTTGCCGACGCTTATGTCGTCTCGAATTGATTAGATGAGATGATGCGCGTAT
>CAZYQC010000145.1:0-1766 GCA_964649815.1 uncultured Rhodobacterales bacterium
ATCCACTGCAACCAGGATGACGGCGATGACGAACATTGTAACGGTGGCGACCCGATGTATTCGCCGTCACAGCGCATCTGGGGTTATGAGACACCAGACGGATCGTTCAGCCAGTTTACCCGCGTGCAGGCTCAGCAGTTGATGCCGCGCCCCAAGCATCTGACTTGGGAAGAAAGCGCCTGTTACACGCTCACATTGGCCACCGCATATCGCATGTTGTTCGGCCACGAGCCGCATGATCTGAAGCCTGGTCAAAACGTTCTGGTTTGGGGCGCGTCTGGCGGTTTGGGGTCTTATGCGATTCAGCTGATCAATACGGCAGGTGCCAACGCGATCGGCGTGATCTCGGACGAAAGCAAGCGCGACTTTGTGATGGATCTAGGCGCCAAGGGCGTGCTGAACCGCAAAGACTTTAATTGCTGGGGTCAGTTGCCAACAGTGAACACGCCGGAATATGGCGAGTGGTTCTCGGAGGCGCGGAAATTCGGCAAAGCCATTTGGGACATCACCGGCAAAGGTGTGAACGTCGACATGGTGTTTGAGCACCCCGGCGAAAGCACGTTCCCAATCTCCACCTTTGTCGTCAAGAAAGGCGGCATGGTTGTCATCTGCGCTGGAACGACCGGCTTTAACTGCACCTTCGACGTGCGCTACATGTGGATGCATCAGAAGCGCTTGCAGGGGTCGCACTTTGCCCACCTCAAGCAAGCCGCAGCGGCGAACCAATTGATGGTCGAGCGGCGTTTGGATCCGTGCATGTCCGAGGTCTTTGAATGGAACGACTTGCCTGCCGCGCATATGAAAATGATGCGCAATGAGCACAAGCCAGGCAACATGTCCGTTCTGGTTCAATCACCCAAAACCGGTTTGCGCACGCTCGAGGATGTTTTGGACGCGCGTTCCTAACCAGCGACTTGCGTTACAGCAATAAATCTGTGGCCCGCGAAGTGAAACACAACTTCGCGGGTCTTTCTTTTGAAGCTATGAAAATCATAGGCTTACACCCGCACGCCTCACCATTTTTGGGGAGTGGAAATCAGCGAATTTCAAATCACGCAAAAACAACCTAAAGGTTATTTAACCGTTTCATAACCATCTAAGGGCGTATAAGTATGAACAATGATTGGATCTTGGCCGTTCTCGTCGATCTCAAGTCTTTTGCGCGGTCTAATGGCCTGCCTTGTTTGGCAGAACAGCTTGATGACCTGGTGATCGCCGCCATGGCCGAGATTGCAGCGACTAAAGGCGCCAGCGATGGTCAGTGTTCAGAACCCCTCCCAACGGCCGTTGGATCAGATCTTAGAATGGGTTGAAGAGGCTGAAGGATTAGACTCTCTGCAGGCCGGATCAGAGGCCCTGCGGGATTACTACGGCGTCGAACATGTGGTGTATCACTGGGTCGACAGCGCCGGGGATCAATACGGATGCGGCACCTATTCTGATGAATGGCGCCACAGGTATCTTGAGCAGGAATACCTCCGCGTGGACCCGGTGATTGCGGGATGCTTCCAACGCTTTCATCCGGTGGATTGGAAACGTTTGGATTGGTCCAGCAAGGCGTCTCGCATGTTCTTGGAAGAGGCCCGCGCATATGGGGTGGGCAACCAGGGATTTTCCATTCCTATTCGAGGGCCAAACGGCCAGTTCGCCCTGTTTACCGTCAATGACACCTGCGATGACGACGACTGGGCGCATTTCACAGAAACGCATCGGCGCGAATTGTTGTTGGTTGCCCATGTCTTCAATGAAAAAGCGTTGGAGCTTGA
>CAZYQC010000146.1:0-1755 GCA_964649815.1 uncultured Rhodobacterales bacterium
GTCTGATACTGGCGCATGTCCGCATCTGGGAAAAGTTTTTGGATGTAGCATTCATGCGATGTCGCGCGCTGCACTCCGATGGATTTCCCGGCTGTTCCCGCTGCATCGGCGGTTGCAATGTCTGTGTCTTTTGGTGCGATCAAAGCAGAGGCAGAATAGTAATACCGGTCGGTGAAATCGACCTGTTTCATGCGGTCTTCCGTGATGCCCATAGACGAGATAATCGCATCGAACTTGCGCGCCTGAAGGCCGGGTATGATGCCGTCCCAGTCGATATCCACAAACTCGCACGTCATATTCATTTCGGCGCAGAGCAGATTGGCAATGTCGATATCGAACCCGGACAAGGTCCCGTCGGGTTCGAGCACATCAAAGGGCGGGTAACCAGACGATACGCCGACGCGCAATACCTCTTGGGCGGCGACGATGGACGCGCTTAATCCTATTGCGACGCCCGCGATGGCTCCGAGTGTTTTTGAAAGATAGCTCATGGCAGTGTTCCTCTCTGTTGAGTGTTGTAAGTCACGAACGCATACGCGTTCCTTCGGGATCAAAAGGCGCATCTGATAGGACAGTTATGGGATGTGGCGTGCCCAGGATGTCGACGGTCAGGCCGGACGTCTCGGCTTGATGGGCACCGTACAGATAGCCGATCGCGCAGGTCTTGTTGGTGCGAAACCCAAACGCAACTGAACTAAGGTAGCCAACGACCTTGCGGTCTTTTTCGATTGGCTCGCTGCCCCACGGATCAGGGCCTGAACTGTCGATTGTAAAGCAGCGGATGGCGTAGGTTTTTTCGGCACCCTGACTTGCCACCGCGGCGGCGCGTCCGACGAAATCGCCTTTGTCCAAGCGGACCAACCGGTCCATACCGCTTTCCCAGGGCGTGTAATCAGGGGAATACTCCAACCCCCAGGCCCCGAAGCCCTTTTCGATCCGCAGCGCATTCAACGCACGAATGCCGGCAAGGGTCACGCCAAGGTCTTGCCCACCTTCGAACAAAGCCTGAACCAATCCAAGATGATCTTCTCGCGGGATCCATATCTCGAACCCCTGCTCGCCCGTGTAGGCCACCCGGATAACGAGTGCATTCTTCGCTGGACCAAGATCGACACGCTTGGCGCGCGCGTATTTCCATGCATTAGACGACAGGTCCGTTTCAGTCAGCTTTTGCAGCAAAGCGCGTGCGTTGGGACCGGAGACCGACAAGCCGCAAAGTTTCTGCGTGAGGCTTTCCACGGTGACGTCCTGTGAGGGCAGAAACTGCTGCCAATAGCGATGGATGTATCGGTCAGCAGTACCCGATCCTATCAGCAAATAGTCCTCGGTTGCCAGGCGCAAGACCGAGAACTCCGCTTCGACCTTGCCAGACTCGTTGAGCATGGCGCTCAGAGCCAAACGGCCGTCCTCGGTCGGGATACGCCCGGCAAGAACGTGATTGAGCCAGTCATAGGCCCCCGCCCCACGCACCGCGTGCTTGCCGTAAGTCGAGATATCGATAATGCCCACGCCGTTATGCAATGCACGGCATTCGTTACCGACATGCTCAAACCAATTGGGGCGGTGATAGGTCAGGCTGTCGGTTGCATCGACCCCATCCGGAGCAAACCAAAGCGGGAATTCGACCCCGTCGGAGCTGCCGAACACGGCGCCTTGTTCCTTGTAGAACTCATAAGCAGGCGTTGTGAGCACCGGGCGCCCGGCAGGACGTTCTTCATACGGGTACATCGTTTTGAAGCGCGTCGCGTACATGTC
>CAZYQC010000147.1:0-1601 GCA_964649815.1 uncultured Rhodobacterales bacterium
TCCTACCTCAATGCGTTGAGTGGCAAGGGCGTTCATATCGTCACCGTCAACGAATACCTCGCCAAGCGTGACGCAGAATGGATGGGCAAGGTGTATTCCATGCTCGGCCTGACCTGCGGCGTGATCTGGAGTGGCATGCCAGAGGATGAGCGGCGCACAGCCTATGCATGCGATGTAACCTACGCCACGAACAATGAGCTGGGCTTTGATTACCTGCGCGACAACATGAAACCAGAGTTGTCGGAGATGATGCAGCGCGATCACCACTTTGCCATCGTGGACGAAGTCGACAGTATTTTGATCGACGAAGCGCGAACGCCGTTGATCATCTCTGGTCCGTCTCAGGACCGTTCCGACCTTTATCAGACGATTGATGCGTTGATCCCAAACGTCGAAGCCGATCACTTTGAGCTGGACGAAAAAACCAGATCGGTGACCTTCACTGACGAAGGAAACGAGTTCCTAGAAGGGTTGCTGCGCGAGAATGGGTTGTTGGAGGCGGACGCGTCGCTTTACGATCCAGAAAGCACAACCATCGTTCACCACGTCAATCAGGGCCTTCGGGCGCACAAGCTGTTTTTGAAGGACAAAGACTATATCGTGCGCAACGGCGAGGTTGTCTTGATCGATGAATTTACCGGTCGGATGATGCCGGGCCGGCGTTTGTCGGACGGTTTGCACCAAGCGCTCGAAGCGAAAGAGCATGTCAAAATCGAGCCTGAGAACACGACGCTTGCATCCGTGACGTTGCAAAACTACTTCCGCCTTTACGACAAGCTGGCCGGTATGACCGGGACCGCGGCAACCGAAGCGGAAGAGTTCGGTCAGATCTACGGCCTGGGTGTTGTCGAGATTCCAACCCACCGGCCCATTGCGCGTGTCGACGAAGACGACAAAGTCTATCGAACCACGCCAGAGAAATACAAAGCGATCATCGACGAGATCAAAACAGCCCACGAAAAAGGCCAGCCGGTTCTGGTGGGTACGACATCCATCGACAAATCCGAAACGTTTAGCCAAATGCTAGCTGCGGACAATATCCCGCACAACGTTCTGAACGCACGTCAGCACGAGCAGGAAGCTCAGATTATTGCCGAAGCGGGTAAACTGGGTGCCGTGACAATCGCGACAAACATGGCTGGCCGGGGAACGGACATTCAGCTTGGCGGCAATGTCGAGATGAAAGTGCTTGAGGCGATCACCGCCGACCCCGAAGCTGACCCGGACGCAATTCGCAAAGACATCGAAGCGCAGCACGAGGAAGAAAAGCAAAAGGTTCTGGCGGCAGGCGGTCTGTTTGTTCTTGCCAGTGAACGTCACGAAAGCCGCCGCATCGACAACCAGCTGCGGGGGCGCTCTGGCCGTCAAGGCGACCCTGGGCGGACTGCGTTTTACCTCAGCCTGGAAGATGACCTAATGCGTATCTTCGGCTCCGAGCGTTTGGACAAAGTGTTGACCACACTTGGCATGAAAGAAGGCGAAGCGATCATTCACCCGTGGGTCAACAAGTCACTTGAACGGGCGCAGGCGAAAGTCGAAGGCCGGAACTTTGACATCCGCAAGCAGCTTTTGAAGTTCGACGACGTTATGAACGACCAGCG
>CAZYQC010000148.1:0-1383 GCA_964649815.1 uncultured Rhodobacterales bacterium
ATGCGCAACCACCGCACAGCGGCTTATGGTGCAACCGATGGCTATGAAAAGCTCGCTGTGCGCCCTGTGCCATTGGACCACGCGAATTGCCCAGATCCGAAACTGATCGATGTCGCGATGTCGTCGTGGGACGAAGCGCTCCGGTTGGGTGAAATGCATGGCTATCGCAATGCCCAAGCCACAGTGATCGCGCCCACGGGCACGATCGGTCTGGTGATGGATTGCGACACAACCGGGATCGAGCCTGACTTTGCGCTGGTAAAGTTCAAAAAGCTGGCCGGTGGCGGTTACTTTAAGATCATCAACCGTTCGGTTCCGTCCGCTCTCGAGACGCTGGGGTACGGATCCGCGCAGATCGAAGAGATCGTCAGCTATGCCGTTGGTCATGGATCGATCGGAAATGCGCCGGCCATCAACCACACGACCCTTGCGGGTCACGGGTTCGGCGCGAATGAGCTGGCCAAGGTCGACGCGGCCCTGGAAAGCGCCTTTGACATCCGGTTTGTCTTTAACCAGTGGACGCTGGGCGAGGAATTCTGCACCGGAACGCTTGGCATCCCTGCTGAAAAGCTGAACGACCCGACGTTTGACCTGCTGAAGCATCTGGGTTTTTCCAAGGCTGATATCGACGCGGCAAACGATCATGTTTGCGGGACGATGACCCTTGAAGGGGCGCCGCACCTGAAGGAAGAGCATTACCACATCTTCGATTGCGCAAATCCATGCGGCAAAAAGGGCGAGCGGTTCCTGTCTGTGGATAGCCACATCACCATGATGGCAGCAGCACAATCCTTTATCTCGGGCGCGATTTCCAAGACGATCAATATGCCCAACGACGCGACAATCGAAGATTGTCAAAAGGCGTACGAGCTTAGCTGGTCGCTGGGCGTCAAGGCGAACGCGCTTTACCGTGACGGTTCGAAGTTGTCACAGCCTCTGGCCGCGGCGCTTGTCGAAGATGATGACGAGGCAGCCGAGATCCTGGAAAGCGGTTCGACCACCGAAAAAGCCGCAGTTCTGGCGGAAAAGGTGATCGAAAAAGTTGTGGTCAAAGAGATCATCAAGTCACATCGCGAAAAGATGCCAGAGCGCCGCAAGGGCTATACGCAAAAGGCCATCGTGGGCGGCCACAAGGTCTATCTGCGCACAGGCGAATATTCCGATGGTTCGCTGGGCGAGATCTTTATCGATATGCACAAAGAGGGCGCTGGCTTTCGGGCGATGATGAACAACTTTGCCATCGCGGTGTCGGTTGGTCTGCAATATGGCGTGCCGCTGGAAGAGTTTGTTGACGCCTTCACGTTCACCAAGTTCGAACCGGCGGGCATGGTGCAGGGCAATGACAGCATCAAGAATGCGACGTCGATCCTGGACTACATCTTC
>CAZYQC010000149.1:0-1257 GCA_964649815.1 uncultured Rhodobacterales bacterium
GGGCGTTGATAGTTGATATGGTATGGTACCAGTAGCGTATGGCACCAATGCGAACATCTGGAATGATGGCGAAAGAGCCGTATTCACTCTTTGGGTGGGGGGACGACATTTTGCCGACAGATCACAGACATCACTACTCTAGGTGCTACGGAACCACCAGCTAGGGCACAGATGGGAAGACTTCGCGCTAATACGCCATCGCTGGCGAGCAGGGAACAAAAGCGAGGAAAAACGGGGCAAACTACTGTATATCAGTTCACTAATGCGTCTGTGACGGTCTGGTACCCGCAACGCAACCCGTTGCAAGGTAGGTATATGAAATGGAGATGGTTCAAGGCCGCTACGGTGTAGCGCTGAAACCATGAATCATTGTAGGCATTCACTCAGAATATACATCACACGCAGGCCTCGTCCGGCAAGACCAACCGCCGTTTCTCACAATACGTGAGCAATAGGAGATGAATCTTGTGCCAATGGAGGGGACCGAGCAAGTCTTGTAGTTTACGGCTCAGAACGGGTTGGAGAGGTCGATAGGCCGGGTTGCCTTGCCGGTTCTGGGCTGTGCAGTAATTGACCAGAAACTTGACTTGGGATCGAAGTCGTTTGTCGTTTTCCTCGAGTTTCGCCAGGAACAGCATGCACACTTTGACCTTTAGTAGGAAACTCTGTTGGGCATTGAGGTATCGCAAAGGAGGGAGTCGTTCGAGCGCAGGATCCATGGGCAATGGGGACACGGGCCGTGCCGGAGGGGAACTGGAACAGACCACTTCGGAGGGGATTTTGCCCTTGTTGCTGGGAGACGACAAGGCTCCAATGTCGTCCATCAGGTGAGGCAACTGGATTGGGAACATGGTCAATGGGAGAGCATGCGGATCCGTGGTGAAACAGAATGGTGTTGCCGTGTTGCTACTACGTATTGAGGGAAGTGATGGCTTTGGTGGTAACAGTAAGGCAATCAACAGCCCGACACGATGTAAAACACCGCACGCATCGAAAAGTGAAGACGGACGACGACGACTTCACTCGGTACCATACTTCTCCGCTCTTTTGGGTTCGCTTTGTTACTATCGGACTTCAATGTAAAAATCGCTGACGAGTGCGCCTCGGACATTTTTGTTTATCATTCCCGTGCCTAGTCACCAAATACGTACCATACCATACATACCCTTCTTCACTGTGTCAAACAAAGCACTTATGCTGGTATCGCACGCATTTTCGTTGCCGGAACGAAGTTCGGTCGCACTTGTTCCTACTTTT
>CAZYQC010000150.1:0-1228 GCA_964649815.1 uncultured Rhodobacterales bacterium
TAGGGCAATCGCATTAAACTGCGTCAAATGAAAAATAATAAGATCTTGTGATAAAAAGATATGTCAGGATCGGAACGTGGTCTACGGTTATTGGAGGACCACTTTGGGTTTATAGAAGATCCGCGTTTGGATCGGCACAAAGAGCATTCCTTGCTTGATATCATAGGTTTAACGATAATAGGTACGCTGAGCGGGGCTGATAATTGGGTGGCGATAGAAGAGTTTGGCAAAGCCAAGGCGGATTTTTTGCAAGGTTTACTGCTATTGCCTAATGGTATACCCTCCCATGACACCTTGGGGCGAGTGTTTTCGATTTTATCAGCCGAAGAGTTGGAGAAGGGTTTTGCTAGTTGGATCAGTAGTATTAGCCAAGCTACTCAAGGACAAGTAGTTGCCATTGATGGTAAGCGTTTACGAGGGTCATATGATAAAGGTAGCAATAAGGCCGCCATCCACATGGTAAGCGCCTGGGCTACAGTGAATCAGATTAGCCTTGGACAGTTAAAGGTGGATGATAAATCTAATGAAATCACCGCGATACCGGAATTGCTACGTATGTTAGAAATAGCCGGATGTATCATTACCATTGATGCGATGGGCACTCAAAAGGAGATCGCCCAACAGATTCGTGCCCATCAAGCGGATTATGTGTTAGCCCTTAAATCCAATCAAGGCGAACTGTATGAAGAGGTCAAAGCTACTTTTGAGCATTTAATCAACACTCGATTTTGCCAACAAGATCAGCAATGGGATAAAGGGCATGGTCGGATAGAGTCACGCAAATGCTATGTATTAGACTTACAGGCCCCTGATTTTGATTGGATTCTGTCTCAGGACTTAGAGCAATGGAAGGATATTGCGAGCTTAGTTATGATACAGGCCACTCGCTGGCAAGGGGATCAGCAGCAGACTCAAAATCGATACTATATCAGCAGCCTATCTGCTCAAAGTAAAGATGCTCAGGCATTTAACCACATTATTAGAACGCATTGGGCCATCGAAAACCAATTGCATTGGACCCTGGATGTAGTTTTTAAAGAGGATGCTTCCAGAGTGCGAACTGGATATGCGGATCAGAACCTATCGGTCATCCGAAGAATGGCACTCAATTTACTCAAACAGGACAAATCTCTTAAAGTCGGCATTCAGAACAAGAGAATGAGAGCTGCCTGGGATAATCAATATTTGATTAAAATCTTAAACCAAGCAGTTTAATGCGATTGCCCTA
>CAZYQC010000151.1:0-1166 GCA_964649815.1 uncultured Rhodobacterales bacterium
GAGACCCCTTGGCAAAAAGCGTCAGGCGTATTACACGCCGCTACTGCAAGCCGTTGCGATTCGTCGTGGGCTTGCACTTTCGTCCGAGACGGTGGGTTGGGAGCATCCCGGTAAATCCTGCCTGAGACGGGAACAGAGATTCACTCCAGACGCTCCACCTTGAGCTTCTGGCGGTTCTGGCCCGTTATTTTCGAGGACCAAAACTGCCGGAGCAATCCGGTGTCAACTTGAGCCGGGCAGGGAGACTTGCCCAAAACTGGAGAAAACTGTGGATAGAGCCCAGAAAGAGAAAGTGGTCGAGGAACTCGGCCAAATCTTCGAAAGCTCTGGCGTCGTCGTGGTTGCCCATTACGCCGGTCTGACAGTTGCGGAGATGCAGTCTCTGCGTGCGAAAGCACGTGAAGCAGAGGCTGGTGTCCGGGTTGCCAAAAACAGGCTCGCCAAGATCGCCCTGAACGATCGCCCCTGCGAAAGCATCGGCGCGTATCTGACGGGTATGACCGTGCTTACCTATTCCGAAGATCCTGTTGCCGCCGCCAAGGTTGCAGAGGACTTTGCCAAAGAGAATGACAAGTTCGTCATCCTCGGCGGTGCAATGGGTGAAAATGCACTGGACCGGGCCGGGGTCACGGCCGTGTCGAAAATGCCTTCGCGCGAGGAGCTTATTGCTTCGATCGTGGGCTGCATCGGCGCACCTGCCTCCAACATCGCCGGAGCCATTGGCGCACCTGCAAGCAACATCGCTTCCATCCTTTCCACAATCGAAGAGAAAGCGGAAGCGGCCTGAACCGCAACAAAGTCACATCGGCGCGTGGAACACCTCGCGCGTTAGAACACACATGAGATAACGGAAAAGAGCTGATTATGGCTGATCTGAAAGCACTTGCAGAGCAAATCGTGGGTCTGACCCTGCTCGAAGCACAAGAACTGAAAACAATCCTGAAGGACGAATACGGCATCGAGCCTGCTGCTGGCGGCGCTGTTATGATGGCGGGTCCTGCAGGCGGCGACGCCGGTGGCGCAGCCGAAGAAGAAAAGTCCGAATTCGACGTCGTCTTGAAGAACGCAGGCGCATCGAAAATCAACGTCATCAAAGAAGTTCGCGGCATCACGGGCCTGGGCCTGAAAGAAGCCAAGGACCTGGTCGAAGCCGGTGGCAAGATCAA